>JAPKZK010000120.1 GCA_026393835.1 Candidatus Aminicenantota bacterium
TTACCCCAGCGCCCGGAACTATAAAATAGAAATTTTAATTTGGGTAGACACGGGGGCCGCCGGTAACGCCCCTACAAAATCGAAAACTCGTGACCATCCAGGATTTCAATTAATTTATGTAGAAGCGTCGCGGCGCCCCCCCGTGGTCGCCCTAAGATTATTCAAAATGAGAATTGCTGTATGTGCATTAGATATAACTTTCTTCTCTCAACCTTTCAACCTCGGAACCATCAAACGACACTTTCCCACAAAGAGAAAAAAATTTGTTCAATTTTTTCTTCTTAATTTTCTTTTTCTCTCTAACAACAATCTCTACAAGCTTGCCTTTGTATTTACCCAACTCCGGCATCGAAATAATACTGTCTTCTATTCTCAAGGTTTTCATTAACATCTTAAACTCCACGATTAATACTATACTCAAAATTTACCGGTTTTGTCAACAAAGGGATTCGGCTATTACCTTCGGCGACCAGGGGACCCTTTTATAAAAGGGTCCCCTGGACCCTCCCAAAATTTTTGTTTAGTTTATAGTCAGCGCCGCGCTCCGCGTCGTGTTGCCCAACCCGTTGGTGGTGTTGGTGAATGTGAGCGTGTCATTGTAAGTACCCGCCCCTAAACTATTGGCATTGGCGTTAACCGTAACCGCGATTACCACCGATCCTCCCCCCGCTAACGTACCACTGGCAGACGAAAACGTAAGCCAATTGCTTGTTTTTGTAATCGTCCAATGAATCGAACCGGAACCGGTATTGGAAATCGTATAGTCGATCGAAGCGGGCGAAAACGGCCCACCCGCCGTACCACTGGAAGAAAAATTATCCGCCGGCGTCGCCCCCATACTGCTGTTGTTCACAGTAACCCCCACCAGGGCCTCATTGGTTTGATTGAGATTATCATACGCAACCGCTTTAATGGTGTGGGCGCCATCCGTTACAGCCGCTGTATTCCACGAGTAATTGTAAGGGGCAACCGTTAACGTCGCAGTTATTATATTATCGATGTAAATTTCCACTTTGCTGACCGCAATGTTATCCGCGGCCTGCACCTGGATGTTTATCGTACCATAGACGACCGCGCCCACTGTAGGCGACTGGATCGATACGGTAGGGAGACTATCCGCCACCTGCAATGTTACCCCACGGGTCGTGTTGCCGTTCCCGTTGGTAACATTGACGAAAGTGAGCACGTCATTATATGTACCGGGAACCAGGGTGTTGGCATTTTCGTTTATCACAGCGGAAATAATGGCCGACTCGCCTGCCGCCAGCGCACCGCCGCCGGAAGAAAGGGTAAGCCAGTTCTTGGTGTTGGCTAATGTCCACTGGATGGGATGTGGCCCCTGGTTGGAAAGTGTATAGCTGATCAACAGGGGCGAAAAAGGTCCGCCAACATATCCACTGGAGAAAAAACCATCCGTAGGATCCACCACCAAACTGCTGTTGTTCACGGCGACGGTTACCTGGACCTCATTGGTTTGATTGATGGTATCGTAGGCTTTGGCAGTAACCGTGTGATTACCGTTGGACACACCGACGGTATTCCACTGGTATGTATAGGGGGAGTTAATGAGGCTGGTGGAAAATGCTCCATCGATGTAGATTTCGACCTTGCTGACCCCGTGATCGTCGGAGGCGGTGGCCTGGATCGGAATCGTACCATAAACGACAGCCCCATTGGCCGGCGACTGGATGGAAACAGTCGGGGGAGTATCCGTGGGCGCGGTAACCTGCAATTCCACCACCCGCGTCGTGGTTCCCGCCCCATTGGTATTATTAACGAAGGAAACCGTATCGCTGTAATTTCCCTGCTGTAATAAATTCACATTTTCATTCAGGGCGACAATCACTGTCGCAGTCGCATTGGTCGTCAGAGTGCCACTGGCGCCGGACAGGGTGATCCAATTGGATAATTTTGTCGCCGTCCAATTAATACTCCCTCTACCGGTGTTTTGCAAGAGATAGGTTTTACTGGCAGGCAAGAAAGGACCGGCCTGTTTGCCTGTGGAAAAAAACTTATCCGCCGGTGTTACCGTCAGCGCGCCCTGGTTGCCTAAATCTTGTTCCACCGCGGTAATGGTTTTGTCCTGGATGCCCGTATTCCCTTCAGCATGTATTTTGATAACCGCCGTACCATTTTCCGCATCCTCATCCCATGCCGCGCCTAAAGTTACCACTTGGCGTTGTGTCCCATTGGTGGTCAAAAACACTAACGAACTACCGGATACGACTGTAATGTCTGTATCGCCGCTTTCCCAGCTTACAGTGACCGTCACATCAGAAGACGGATTTACGGAAAGCCATACCTCGAATGTATTCCTCCCACCTTCAGGAACCTGGACATTGTCGGTAGTTGTGACAAACGCTGGGGTATTTATTAATGTGGCTTCTACCTGGGCCACTTTCCCACGTTCGACAGTGACAGTTTTAATGAAGTCCTGGTACCCGGCTAATACTAATTTTACGGTATGTGAACCGGGTGTAATCCCTTTTAATTCAGTATTTGTTACTTTTCCGGTGTTAACATTGTCCAACCAGATGGCGGCTTTGTCAGGATTAGAAGTCACGTTAATACTCCCGGTTTTAGACGATTTCTTTTTAAAGAGGAGATAGGCCACTACGGCTACGCCCACTGCCCCCAACAAAACCGGGATAATGGGGAATTTCTTTTTTAATTTTTTCCCCTCTTTGGATATCGGCGTATTTCCCTCTGCGGCGGCCTTTTCTTTTTCCAGCATCTCCCGGCAGGCGGTTAATTTCCCCTGTATCTCCTTGTCCCCGGGAATATAAATCAACAACCCCTCGAAAAAAGGAATGGCCTCTTTGTAATTCTTTTCATTAAAATGCTTATTGCCGGCTTCCACCATGGGCTGAATTTCCTGGGTTTCTACCAGGATTACGGCCGCCTTCACATCTTCATCGTCCGGGCTCGATTTGCTTAATTCCTTCAAGATGGCATAAGCCGCGGAATATTGAGTCTCCCGGTAAAGCTGCAACCCCTGCCGCCTTTTGGCCTGCGCTTCCGCGCAATTTTTTATTTGCCGGTCAAAAGTCTTGGTGGGAAGCTTCTGGCTAACCAACCGGTAAAGGTATCCGGCGAAATCATATTTCCCCTGTTCAAAAGCGTTTTCCGCTTGCTGGAGATATTTGTCCACCGGTATTTTATCGATAAATTCCTGCCGGGCCTCTTCGGACATCTTCTTGAAATAAGCATCCTTTTCATCGCCGCTGAGAAACCAATCCGTTTCAAACGCCCTCAACAGCATATATTTCACTTTCACCGGGTCCACGGCATAGTAATTCTTGGCCAGGAAATAATACGCTTCGGCCCGCTTTTCTCTGGGCGTATGGGGGTCTGCGATATACCCTTCCAAAAGCTTGATGGAGTTTTCATAATCGCCGACTTCATAGCTCTCTTTGCCTGCTTTAAGTTTATCCACCTGGGTATCCCCGGTGGGCGCCGCCTGGTCCTGCGGCAACACCGTAAACCAGGTAAATAATATCAATATAAAAATTGCGGGTGGTTTCATCCCGATTTTTTTAATCATGTTATCCCTCATTGAGTAAAATTATTTTACTTTGAAAGGTGCCTACTTTAAAGGTAACCGGCCAATCTTTCACTTTGACGGGGGCGTTGTTTTTATCCCTGGGGGACGCCAGGGAAACCGTGTTTAATTTTCTTACGATCATCTGTTTGATTGCCGCCGCCTGGTTTTGATCGGTTATTTTTAAAGCAGTATCATCAATGGTTTGCACAGAGATAGTCCCTTTTGCCGACACCTGGAGCTTGAGTCGAAGAATGCCCAGGACCCGGATGCCTTCCGGCAGGCCCGGGACTTCGACGCGCCGTATTTTGTTGTAATAACCGGTTACGATTTCCCCGGCCACATCGGTCATGGGCACGGATTTTAACTGCAATTGGTCAAGGCCGGCCTGGATTTGTGAAATCAACGCCTGGGTTTCCGTGTCCGCGTCGGATAAGCTTTTGTACTTTTCCAGGAATAAGCGTGATTTTTCTATTTTTTCCCCCTGCGTCGCCGGGCCCTCAAGGAAAGCCGTCAACTCCCGGGAATCGTTTTTTATATCCTGGTTCTGAACCCGCGCCGTGAACTCCCGGGACCGTTTTACCAGCCGGGGGGTAGCGGCTGTGTTTTTGGCCTTATCCAGGAAAGAAATCGCCGTGGGAAAATCCCCGCGACCGGCGGCGGCTTCGGCCTCTTTTATATAATTCTCATATTCCTGCCTGGCTTCGCTCATGGGAAGAACAGCCGCAGTTTTCAAATCCATGTCGTAGCGGAAAGTGCGGTTCATTTTCAAGGAATAATAAAGAAATACCACCGCCAGGATTAAAACCGCCGCCGCGACGGCGCGGGGCCATTCCAGTAGTTCCGACAGCGACGGCCGCTGCTCTTTCTCTTCGGCGTCGCCGAGAACTTTTTCCAATGCTTCCAGGTCCCTTAAAACCTCCACCATGTGTTGGTATCTTTTTTTCCTGTCTTTCTCCAGGCATTTCAGGACGATCAAGGAAGTTTTCCTGGAGACGTGCTTCAGGGGAAAAGGTTTTTCCTTCAGGTCGATAATCTGTTCCCGGTTCCTGAAAGGAATATCGCCCGACAGCAGTTGGTACATGGTAACGCCCATGGCCCAGATATCCACCTGTTGATCTTCCCTGCCGAAATTATTGCTCAATTGTTCAGGGGCCATATAGGGCCAGGTGCCGGTGTTATTCACGCCGGTGAGCTCGGTCATGGAGCGGCCCATACGGTGAGAGATGCCGAAATCAAGGACTTTCACTTCCCCGTTTTTCGCTTCCATGATATTGCGGGGTTTTAAATCCCTATGAATGATCATCCTGGCATGGGCCTCCACAACACCATCCGCGGTTTTTTTCATGATCCGGATCACGTCCGCTTCTTTTAAGCGCCTTTCTTTGGTCCAGGCCATTTTCTTTTCCAGGCTTTCCCCTTCGATGAACTCCATGACGATAAAGTATTGGCCGTCCTGCGCTTCAAGGCTTAACACTTTTACCACATTGGGGTGAATGATGCCCGAAGCCAGGGAAATTTCCCGTTTAAGGTCTTCGAAAGCCAACGGCGAAGTGGCCAGTTCCGGGGGCACCATTTTAATCGCTTTAGGCCGATCTTCCAGCGTATCCCAAACTTTGAACACCACCCCCATGCCGCCGCGGCCGATGATTTCCTGCACATGAAATTTTCCCAGTGTGCGGCCCACCAGGGCTTCGGGAATATACGTCGGTCTCCCGGTTATCATAGGATGACCTCCCCGTTAACAGGCATTTTTATCGAGCGCCCTTTCACTTCTATATTTCCATTTTCAGTAGCGATTAACGCGGCGTCTTCGCCGGCGCCGAAGGGCGCCAGGGATACCGAGGACTTTAACAAAATAATCACCGCTTGTTTATCCGGGAGTTCCTTGACCTGGTTTTTATCCAGCCAGAGCAGGTTGCCTTTTTTATTCTCGTGGGTCACATTCTTCAGTACATAGAAACCTTCCGTTTTCATGAATTTGAAAGAGATGAGGCTTCCCAACTGGATAATGTCGCCGTCGGACAATGTCCCGGGTTTTCCCGGGTCCAGTGGTTCATTATTTAAGAAAACGCCGTGTTTGCTGTTGAGGTCGCGGATTTCGATTTTCTCCGTGTCCGGCTTGTAAGTTAATTGCAGGTGTTTCCGGGAGATATCCACGAAACGTAAATTGATATCGTTAACGCTGCCGTCTTCCGGGTTTTGTTTACGTTTGATGCTGCCGATTTCGATTGCGGGTTTCTTGTTTAAGTTAACCACGGCGATGGGGGAGTGGCTGATTTTAAACACGGGGGTTTCGATATTTTTATCGGTGCGTTTCACTTCTTCTTCGCTTTTCCCCAGGCTGTCGTCGAGGCGGCGGATGACCGAATCGGCGGTGGGCCTGGCCGTGGGGTTGACGTTCATCATATCCAGGAGGAGGAAATAAATCTTCCGTATTTCAGCCGGTAAGCCCGTGTTTTCCAGCTCTTTGTTCAAAAAGCTCTTGTAGAAGTTAAACAGTTTGAAATTATTTTTAAAAGCATCCAGGATTTTTTTAAAGGGCAGGCGGTGGAGGTATGGTTCAAACAAGGTTGAGAATTCTTTTTCTTCTTCCGGTGTTAAGGCGGCCTCGCCTTCCATGGAAAAGCCGCCGCCGGATTCTTCGCCGGGTTCGACGCAGGTGAAGAGCCTGGTAAATGCCACGCCGGCGGAAAAGATATCGATGCGTTCAGTGACGTTTTCCTTATCGTAGAACATTTCCGGTGCGATGTGTCCCGGGGTGCCGCAGTAGTAGATTTTCGAGCGGATAAAGTCATCTATTTTCAGGTAGTATTCAAAATCGCCGATTTTCAAGCGATTTTCCACCAGGAAGAGGTTGCCCAGTTTAATATCGAAGTGGGCGCGGCCGCGGGCGTGGATGATGCGTAGGCCTTTGAGGAATTCCCGGAACCATTTAATTTTACTTTCCGTACTGGCCGTCAGTTTCATATTCAGGGTAGCTTCGGCTTTTTCCCAGAAGCTTGTATAGACCGGTTGGTCGAAAAAGAGTTTGTTTTTTTTCAGGACGCTGCCCACGCAGAGGTAATCCACGGGGATGGAGGGGTAGAGGATATTGAGGAAATATTCATCGTAGCTATTTTCCATTTCCACGCGGACCGAATCGAATTTATCTTTGAAGTCGGCTTTTTCGTAGCTCATGCGGAGGGAGACAAGTTTTTTGTCGATCAGGGCCAGGAATACAAAGCAGGACCTTCCCGTGCCCAGGATGCCCACCAGCTCGAAAATTTCGTCCTGGCCGTAGGGGTTTTCGCGGACCAGGTATATCTTATAATCGATGTCTTTTTTTTGGAATTTTTTATAGAGATCGCCGACGGAGATAGTTTCCCTTTCGAATTCCCGTTTGATCGAAGCTATTTCTTCACGTTGTTCCATTTGAGTCATCGTAATCCTACATTAATTTTAGGACTCTATTTTACCATTTTCCAAAAAAAGAAGAAAGACTTTTGCCGGATATGAAAAAAAACCAGGCCCCCGAAACACGCGAAACACACGAAAGAAAAGGGCCAGGGGTCCGGGCCAAATAAACGGGCGAACATGGGAGTTCGCCCCTACGAAACTCATCTTTTTCCACTCTTCCGATCTTCCTCTTTCCCCTGCCCCCTGAATCCTGAATCCTGACCCCTGAATCTCTCTTCTTTTTTCCCCCCGGACAGGTTATCTTTGACCCGGGAATTCATTGATCCTGTTTTCCCAGTATTTTTCCTCGAGCTTCGCGAAAACTTCTTCTGCCGGTATGCCTTTTACCTTACCTTGCCGAATATCCCCGACCCGTTTTTTCAACTCTATATCCCAGGCTGGATACAGGTCATGTCGATCCTCATCGATACTGGCAATGATGACGTGAGCGAGTTCCGCACGTTCTTGCACCGAAAGCTCCAACGCTGAGTCAGCTATTTGTTTAAATGTAGTTGTCATGCTTGAATATGTAACACAAAAAGAGGAATATTTCAACCCATTTCTTTTCTGCTCTTATTTTTTCTGCTCTTAATTAACGGTTTTTTCTTCATCATTCATCATTCATCATTCTATCTTTTCCTCCGCTCTTCCTAGTTTTTTCTCACCTTCTCACCCTCTTACCTTCTTTTTTTCCCCCGTCTATGGTATGATTGAACATTGTACTTTGGAATTTGTTCGTAATTTGTGGTTTGTAAATTGTAATTTTTGAAAAGAGGAGACCGTATGGCCGCTTTAAAAGACTTTATAGCGAATATATTTGGAGGAGAAAAAGCCTCACCCGATGTTATACAACAGATCGAGAAACGAACCGGGGGAAAATTATGGCCCCACCTGCTTGAGGAAATATGGAGAAATAATGGCTATTTCATGGATAATATGGGGCAGGTGAAGGGGTTGAACTTGTATAACAGATTTATTAAAGATATTTCGTTTCTAAAGGATTTAAGCGGGTTAATCCATCTTTCATTAAGTGACAATCAAATCACAGACCTCACACCGCTGAGCGCCCTCACGAACCTGACGGCGCTTTGGTTAAATAGAAATCGAATCACGGACCTCACACCGCTGAGCGCCCTGCCGAATTTGGAAGAAATTTATTTAGGTAGCAATCAAATCACAGACCTCAGGCCGCTGAGGGAATTGAAGCATTTAAAAACATTGAATGTAAGAGATAACCGTATCCAAAAACTTCCTCCCGATATCACCACCTGGTGGCCAGACATGGAAATGAAGTGGGAGTATACTTCGTATTATGTAGGTTTGAATTTCTATGGCAACCCCTTCACGGATCCCCCCATAGAGATCGTTAGACAGGGGAAAGCCGCTATCGAAAACTATTTCACCGAAATCCAGCAGGCTTCCGTGCTTTTCCTGGAATCCAAACTCCTCCTCGTCGGCAGCGGCGATGTGGGTAAAACCACCCTCATGAAAAAACTCAAAAACATCGATTTTGTGGTGGCGCCGGGTAAAGAAGACACCACCCGCGGCATCGATATCCAATCCTGGCAGCTCTCCTGCATCTTTCCAGACGGCCTATCACGCGATGTAAAAATTCATTTCTGGGATTTCGGCGGCCAGGACATCCTCCACGCCACCCACCAATTCTTTCTCACCAAACGCTCCCTCTACCTCTTCGTCTGGGACCCCAGAAAAGAAGAAGAAACCCGCAGTTTCGACTACTGGCTCAATGCCGTCAAGCTCTTCGGCGCCGGCAGTCCGCTCATTATGGTCATGAACAAAGCAGACATGCGTATCAAACACATCGATGAAGCCTCCTTTCAAGATAAATTCCCCAACATCGCCCAATTCCATCAAGTAAGCTGCATCTCAGGTCATCATATTTCCGAACTTACCGAAAGCATCCGCAATTCCCTCTCCGGGATGCCGCACCTACTGGACAAACTTCCCAAACGCTGGATGGAAATCCGCGCTGAACTCAAAGCCAAGCCGGACGACTATATTACCCGGGAGGACTATTTCGCCGTATGTCTCACCCACGGCATGGATAACGAAAAAGCCCTGTTTCTCAGCGATTATCTCCATGACCTGGGCATCATCCTGCACTTTAATCAGGACCCGATATTATCCGGAACGGTCATATTGAAACCCGAATGGGCCACCGGGGCGGTCTATGCCCTCATCGATTCCCTGGAAATCCAACAAAGTAAAGGCCGCTTTAACCGCGCCTACCTGCACCGTTATTGGGACAAGGAAAAATACCCGGAAGCAAAGTATCCCCAGCTCCTGCGCCTCATTGAGAAATTCGAATTATGTTTCAATATCGTGGGCACCGATAATTATATCCTGCCGGAACTCCTGCCCAGCCAGCGTCCGGCCATCAATATTGAAACGTACCGTTCTGTCGACAATCTTCATCTCCATTATACCTATGACTTCATGCCGGCCGGCATTATCACGAGGTTTATCTGTCGCCTCCATAAACGGATCCGCGATGACCATTACTGGAACAATGGCGTGGAACTGGAATCCTCAGGTTCTTCCGCATTGATCGTTAGCGATTCGGCGCAGAAACGCATCCGTATTTCCGTTTCCGGGACTAACAATACCGAGTTAATGGCCGTCATCCGCAGTCATTTTGACCACATCCACGAAACCCTCAACATGAAAAAGGAAGAACATGTATTTGAAGAGGTGCCCTGCATCTGTTCCAAATGCGCCATATCCGAAAAACCTTTTTCTTATAAATTCAATTTGCTGCAAATTTTGAAATCAAAAAATAGGGATGCCTTATGTGAAAAAAGTTCCGAAGATGTTTCTGTTCACGGGTTACTCGAAGGATTGCTGCCCCCCAAAGAACTGGGAAACCTCAGGATGGAGATGTAAAGGAGTGATGAATGATGAAGTGGTCGACGCCCTTCGGGCATTTTTTAAACGCCTGCGGCGAAGCTCTTACAGCTCTCATCTTGATCATCCCGGCAATCCTGTAAATCCTGGTTCGGACTTTTCCTTGTAAATCGTTTCCGGACGTGCTATAATTTTTTTATGAAATATGAGAAATTTTCGGAGGAAAAATGGCAGTCAAAAAAGCCCAGAAGCTTGAAGAATTCAATTCTGTTCTCGACATTCGCCCGTTAAACGATACTAACTACGACGCTTATTATGCCGACACCACCGCCGGCCGCGGCGAAAACCCCACAAAAACTTTGATCCGACAGATGAAAAATAACACGGCCAAAAACTATAAAATCCTGTTTGCCGGGTTCAAAGGGTGCGGTAAAAGCACCGAACTCCTGCGCCTGAAACGCGAATTGGATGATCATTTTATAATCGACATTTTTTCTGTCCTGGAAAAACTGGACCCCAATAACTTCTCTATATCGGAGTTAATGATTTCCATCACCACGGAACTGCTGGCATACGTGCAAAAATACCATGATACCATGAAATTAAGCCCGGAATTGGAGAAAAAACTGGCCAACTGGTCGGAAAAAACCGTGACAGAAGAGATTTCTTACAATTATGCCGAACGTCATACCGGGGCAGGCGTCGATATCAACGCCGGTTTGGGGAGAATACTCAATTTCTTCGCGAAACTGAGCTTCGATTTCCAAAATGGCCGTAAATTTACCGAAATCTCCTCCATTGAAACGGAAAAATCCCTTTCAGACTTAATCCTTCACTGCAACCTCATCGTAGAAGAAATTAAAAAACAGTTGCACACCATCGGGAAGAGTAATATCATCATTATCGTCGATGACCTTGAAAAGGTGAATCCCGCCATTACCGAAAAACTCTTCTTTAATTATTCCAAACAATTGACTTCCATTGCCTGCAGCTTTATTTTTACCTTCCCCATCGCATTGGTCTTTAATCCCATGTACAGTTTCATTATTAACGAATTCGGCCAGAACCTGGTTTTACCCATGATTAAAGTCCATGATAAAGAGTGGAACGACTTCACGCCCGGGATAGACAATATATTAAATCTCTTAGACAAACGAATCGATAAAGTTTCGGACCTTATCTCAAGCGAGTTATTGAAAGAATTCATCCGCATGAGCGGGGGATCCCTGCGCGACCTGTTCCGCATGATAAACCTGGCGGCGGAAAACGCCCTGGATTATGGAAGAAAAAGAATCGAAACGGAAGATTATAAATACAGCGCGGCAAAATTAAAAAACGACTACTACAACTCGATTTCCTATAATGAAAAGACAGGGATAACTCCAACAGAATATTATGACCTCCTGGTCAAGTGCTACAACGATAAAGGAAAGAAACCCATGAACGACAGGGGCATGCTGGATTTGCGTCACAGCATGTGTGTGCTGGGTTATAACAGCGAAAACTGGTACGATGTCCACCCGGCAGTCAAAGAAATATTAAAAGAAAAAAATATGATTTAAGGTGACAGAACAAAATCGATCGCCGCGGGAAATCAGCCAAATCATTCGCTTTTTCCGCACAAAAAGGGCCAGGTATATTTTCGTTGTCCTTGAAGATGAACGTTTGTTGTCCGATATACTTTCCCCTGTTATCGACGCCTATGAAAAAAAAGGATTGGAGGTTCTTCATTTTCCCTTAAAACAGACGGATTATTATGTATTTCAACAGATCCATCGCCTGGCGTATCACCCCGGGCTTCAAGGTTTAATCGTAAGTGGATTGAATGAGTTGATCGAGAAATACGGGGAGATATTCATCGATAACCTGAACCGGTCCAGGGACGCTTTCCAGCGAATCGATATCCCCATCGTATGGATCATCGATCAAAAAAACTTGCAGCGCATAATCCGGGGGGCTTCCGATTTTTACCAGATGCGTGATCTCCCCGATTTCCTTATCAGCGGCGCTTCCAAAAGTACCAACCCCCGGATGGATATCAGTTTCTTTTATAATCCCTATCCCGGCGATAAAGATATCGATGAATCCTACCTGGAAAAACAATTGGCAGGCATTCCCACTTCGTCCAAATACGAAAAGGAAATCATCAACGGTTTCGTCATTCCCCTTCTTCGCCGTTATATCGACCGGGGGGACATCGAGAAAATGAAAGACCTGCACCGGTCTTTCCTGGCGGGTCATGAGGAAATCGTGAATGATCCCTACATCCTGGTTTCATATTATACGGCCATCAGGCAATTGGACCAAAGTCCTTTGTTCCCCCGGCATTTTGTTCAACCTATTTTTCCCGTCAATGACCCTTTGGCCGGTGAAGTACCTTATGCGGAAAACATATTAAGAACCATCAAGGGGAAAAAAGGAGTTCTTGTTATAACGGGAGAAGATTGCCGCCTCAAATCCCGTTTGATCTCCCAAACAATAGGAAAATTAAAAGCCGATGGATTCGATTTCATCATCATTTACGGCGAAACAACACCGGAACTGATCCTTTTTAATATAGCGCTTAAAGCAAAAGAAAGAAACGATGGAAACGCCTTGAAGATCGTGACCGGGGCTAAAGATATCCAGGAAAAAACAAATTATTTCAGCGAAGGTTTTTTATCCAGGGATAAAATCGCGCTCTTATCGATGCATTTCGAGGAAAACCAGTCTGAGTCATCCGGGGGGGAATGCAAGTGCCCGCGTTTGAGAATTTTTTTAAACTCATTAGGCGAATCTCTAAAAGGGAAAGATTCGTTTGTACTCATATCCACCTGCCTTCCTATGACGGGTTTTTCGAACTATCCAATTCCCGGCGAGCCGGACACAGCCATAATAAAGAAAAGAGTCGAAGAATTATCCCCGGCAGGGCGTTATCTCCTCGAAATATTATCGATATTTCATAAGCCCGTTCATCCCGAATTATTGCGTTTTTATGAAATCGACCCGGAGGACCGTGACATATTCCGAAACCTGGGAAATTCATTGCTTTTGGAAATCATAACGTATCCCGGCGAAGCAAATAGAGACAATACCCGGTTGCATGTCCCGTACTATGTTTCTCGCTTGCTGCAAAAAAGCCTGGACAACCAAACGAAAATAAGTTTTCATTTAAAAGCCGGCCGGTATTTTGAAAATTATTTCAGTGATGGGAATGTATCCTATATCGAGGGAATCATTGAAGCCCGGCGTCATTACATCGAAGCAAAGGCATGGGATAGCGCCGCCGAATTAACATTGAAACTATTCTGGCCGCTGCATGAGCAGAACTTCACACCATGGGCGCTGGACCTATTAAATGACCTTGAACTAGAAGCGCTTAATACCGGGTTGAAATACCAGGTGCAGCGAAGGTTGGGGCTGCTTCATTATTACAGGGGTGCGTATTTCCTTTCCTGGGAGAATTATAAGGAAGCATTGGAACTGGTCAGTGACGAAGACGAACGTTATCGGTTGTATTCAGAAATACTTCCAATTGAACTCTCTATAAACCCCGGTTTTGACTCCACCGGTCGAAGTATATTTAAAGGTATATACCATACGCTGCCCGATCCGCCGCCAACGAAGATTGTAAGAATGGGCAGCACTGCTATCCAAAACTATTTCGACGATATAAAGCACGTGTCCGTTCTTTTCCTCGAAGCCAAAATCATCCTGGTCGGCAGCGGCGATGTGGGTAAAACCACCCTCATGAAAAAACTCAAAGACAATGATTTCGTAGTGGAGCCGGGTAGAGAAGATACCACCCGCGGCGTCGATATCCAACCGTGGCTGCTGCCCTGCCCCTTCCCGGACGGGCAGTCCCGCGATGTCAAAATACATTTCTGGGATTTCGCCGGCCAGGATATCCTCCACGCCACCCACCAGTTCTTCCTCACCAAACGCTCCCTATACCTTTTTGTCTGGGACCCGCGCAAAGAAGAGGAAACCCGTACCTTCGACTACTGGCTCAATGCCGTCAAACTCTTCAGCGCCGACAGCCCGCTCATCATGGTGATGAACAAAGCGGACATCCGTATCAAACATATCGATGAAGCCTCTTTTCAAGATAAATTCCCCAACATTGTCCAATTCCTCCAGGTAAGCTGTTTAACTGGCCAACAACTACCCGAACTTACCGAAACCATCTGCATGACCCTCTCCCAGATGCCGCACTTGCTGGACAAATTGCCCAAACGCTGGATGGATATCCGTAATGAACTGAAAGCCAGGAAAGACGATTATATCACCGGGGAGGATTATTTCGCCGTATGCCGCAATCACGGCATCAATAAGGAAAAGGCCCTGTTTCTTAGCGACTACCTGCACGACCTGGGTATCATCCTCCACTTTCGCATGGATCCATTATTGGCCGATACGGTAATATTGAAACCCGAATGGGCCACGGACGCGATCTATGCACTGCTCGATTCCCTGGAAATTCAACAAAATAAAGGCCGCTTTAATCGCGCCCACCTGGACCGCTATTGGGACAGGAAAAAATACTCGGCGGAAAAGTACCCGCAGCTCCTTTGCATCATAGAGAAATTCGAGTTATGTTTCAATATGGTGGGAACCGATGATTATATTCTACCGGAGCTGCTGCCCAGCCAACGTCCGGTCATTGACATGGGAACCTACCGTTCCCCCAGTAATCTTCAACTCCATTATTCCTATGAATTCATGCCGGCCGGAATTATCACGAGGTTTATTTGTCGCATCCATGAACTGATCCGTGATGACCATTACTGGAACAACGGTGTGGAACTGGCGTTCTCCGGTTCCTTCGCGTTGGTGGTTAGCGATTCGGCGCAAAAACGTATCCGTGTTTCCGTGGCCGGGACCAACAATGCCCAATTGATGGCTGCCATCCGCGGCCATTTCGACCACATCCACGAAACCATGAACATGAAAAAAGAGGAACACGTATTTGAAGAAGTGCCCTGTACCTGTTCCAAATGCGCCGCATCCGAGAAGCCTTTTTATTACAAATACCATTTGCTGCAACTATTGAAAGCCAAAGATAGGGACGCCTTTTGTGAAAAAAGTTTTGAAGATGTTTCCGTTCATCGATTACTCAACGGCCTCCTGGTGGAGATGTAAAAAGAAAAACAAAATAGCCACAAAGGCACGAAGGCACAAAGGTCCACCAAGAGAGTTATTATAAAAATACCTTCCCGTGACGCCGCGCCCCAGTTTACGGACCTTCGCACACGATTACATTGGACTTGCACACGGCTTACAACCCATTGCCCTCATTAACAACCATTCCTATTTCCGTGTCTTTCTGTGTGTTCCGTGGGCCAAAAAGCTTCATTTCATTCATTACCCCTGAACCTCGGTTCAATCGTTATTTCAACCATTTCTTTATACCATTGGCCTTCGCTATCCTTGATTAAAAACACAAGGTCATAGGTTCCATAGAACCCCGGACCCGGCAACCAATAAAACGCCCCTGCTCTTTTATCCAGCGTCGAACCGATAGGTAACCGTCTCAATTGGTTTCCAATTATCATATAACCGTGGACAGCGGGGAGATTTTCTCCGAAGTGCATCTCGATTCGTTCCAGTTCTTTAATGGCAACCCGGGTTATGCCATTTTCCTCCGAGATTGGTCCGGATTCGCAGGCTTCACTAATTTTTCCAAATCCTTTCGTTATTTTCAGAGGTTGTCCGGAGGCAGTAAATCCCGGTAAATATTCGAAATCCTTAATTGAAGTAAGAGCAATGTCGGCGGCGTCGACGGTATCTTTATCGGCCGCGGCTAGGGATGAAGTGTCGGGATTGACTATGGAAAAGTAGCGACTGCCGATTCCATCGGAATTGCCTGCGCTGTCGGCGGCTGTCCAGCATATGGTATGAATCCCGTCTTCATATGCAGTAGTGTCCAGGTAAATATAACCCACTGCCCCATTACTGTTGGCATACCCGGGGAATAGAGAGGCGATATCTTCCCTATAAACATTATAATTGGCGTGGCCTTTTTTTAACCCGTCTATCCATATTTCGATGGTGGAACCGTCGGTCGGGATACTATTGGGCTGTGGCGTCAATACCCAACCCCAGTTAAGAAAATTATATCCCGATGCCATTCCACCCTGCGTTGGCGTATCGAGGGCGCCGAAGGGTTTTACGGCCTGGGCATTGTTACAGGTAATGGTTTTCGACCCCAGGGTTACTTGATTTCCTTCGGCATCGGTAGCCCTGGCGGAAAGCGTATAAGTTCCGTTGCCGCCGCCGGGAAGGAAATTGGTTAACAGCATATACCCCCAACCGGCTTTGTAATTTAAAGGGTATTGCTGATAAGCGCTTTCCACATCCGGGCGCGCCCCTTCGACGAATATAGCGTCACCGATATAAGCCTCGCCGTTAAAAATTTCTACCTTTTTAACTTCGATATCGTCCAGCGCCCAACCCGTGACAGCGATGCTGCCGCTAACCGTGGAACCGTTAACCGGGGTGGCGAAATCGCCAAAAGGCATGGTTAAACTCCCGGTACTATATATTTCAAAAGTGACGGCGATGGCCTGCGGGGAATTTACGGCATAAGGATCACTGACTGTAATAGTACCGGTATATATCCCTTCGGAGAGACCGGAAGGATTTACTGTAATAGCGATTACACCGGGACCGGTCCCGGCATTGGGAGAAACCTTGAGCCAGGAGTTATCTCCTGTCGCGGTCCATGCTAACAATCCACCGCCTGTATTTTTAATAATCACTGTTTGGGCAACGGACACCGTACCGTCGGTAGATGCCCCAAAATACAGGTGAGACTTGTTTAATATGATTATCGGCGGCCAGGTGCACTGATCCTGGTGGGCTTCCCAGTCGGAATCTTTGGCATCTAACCATGCTCTAAGCGTTGAATCTGCCGCGGAAAGACAATTATAACCGATATCTAAAAAAGACAAATTGGTTAGATTAGGAAAGTTTGACGGTATGGGACCGCTCAAGTGATTGTTGCCCAGGTTAAGCCAGAACATACTGGAACTATTCCCAATATCCCCCGGAATGGAACCGGTTAATTGGTTGTTGGAAAGATTAAGATACCAAAAATCAGGAAAATTCCCAAACCCTGCCGGTATGGCGCCGCTCAATAAATTGTTGTGCAGGTAAAGCCAATTCAAACTGGAAAGATTCGCAAATTCTGCCGGGATGGAACCACTCAATTGGTTATTGTAAAGGTAAAGTATGCCCAGGTTGGAAAGATTCCCAAGCGCTGCCGGGATAGAACCGCTCAACAGGTTGTTTTCAAGGTAAAGTTGAGCTAAATCATGAAGATTCCCAAGCGCAGCCGGGATGGAACCGCTCAATCGATTGCTGCCCAGGGCGAGCACATTCATCTTAGAAAGATTCCCCAGCGCAACCTGGATAGAACCGGTTAATAAGTTTCCCGACAAATCTAAATCTGTCAGATTAGCTAGATTTCCCAATTCTGCCGGTATGGAACCGCTTAATTGGTTGTCGAAAATTTTAAGCCATTTCAAACTGGAAAGATTCCCAAGTTCCGGCGGTATGGAACCACTTAATTGGTTGATGAAAAGGTAAAGTACTTCTAAACTGGAGAGGTCCCCCAGCGCCGCCGGTATGGAACCGCTTAATAGGTTCATACTCAGATCGAGTTTTTTTAAATGCGAAAGATTCCCAAGCGCTGCCGGTATGGAATCGTTTAATTGGTTCCCGGTAAGATCCAGGGTTTGCAAATTAGCAAGATTCCCCAGGTGCGGCGGTATGGAACCGCTTAATTCGTTGTATCTAATGGCAAGTATGCTCAAATTAGTAAGATTTCCCAGTTCTGCCGGTAATGAACCGCTTAATTGGTTGTCGCTCAGGTCACATTCGGTCAGATGAGAAAGATTCCCAAGCGCTGCCGGTATGGAGCCACTTAACGGATTGTTCCACATTTTTAGGGTTTGTAAATTAGAAAGATTCCCCAACTCCGATGGTAGGATGCCGATTAAACCGTTTAAGTCAAAGGCAATTGCGGTTACAGTATCCCCGGAAACCGATATTCCGTACCATGTCCCTTCAGTCCCGGGCATGGAAAAACCATCCGCGGCCAATGGTGGAGTTTTCCAGCCGCTGTTACTATTCCAATTATCGCCATCGGTCGAATTGTAAAGGGCAATCAATGCGGCCCTTTCCGATGCCGGCACGGCGCCATAGCTGAAACTCGTCATTGAAAGGATTCCCAACGCGAACACGAACAAAAACATCAGGTTAATTTTATGTCTCATTTTTTCCTCCAGTTGGTTTAGACCCCACAATTATACACTAATTCCTCTTATTTGATGTAAAGATTTATAAGACTTTACTTCTTTTTCGCTAACCCATTCAAAATGGACCTTTTATTTTTCATTCATTTAACCGCGCCGGAGCAGGAACGTTTGACAAAACAGCACACTCGGATGTGCAACCGGCGTGCGCCGATCGCAAAAGGACGCGGGCGAATGGCAGAATAGCACGGGCTAATCGCAGTAATGATGCTCCTATAAAACATTTCTTATAAGCCCTCTTGCTTGAGAAGCGACATTGATATGTCACAAAGTCAGGGCAAATGAAAATAAAAAATCCGAAGCACGCCTCATGAAACCCGAATCTAGAAATAAATTAAAAATTCAAAAGCTCACAATCCAAAACAAATGCAGGCTGAATCCAGAAATCCCAGGGAAAACACGGAACACACCGAAGTTTTTTGTTTGTACAAACGATTTCGTGCTTCATGAAGCGTGCTTCGGATTTTACTTTCATTTCTGCGTTTTCCGTGCGTCCCGTGGGGAATATTGACTTACTAGAAAATATCCCTTACAATCCCGGTATGCCATTACCATCGTTTTTAATATCCGCGGTTTTTTTTGTTTTGATTATGGGTACAGCCCGGGCTCAAACCGTATCCCCGGACCCTGTCATCGCCAAATGGTACAATAATTGCGCCGCCGCTATTTCGCTAACCTATGACGACGGCAGACCGAAATCCAGGATGAATGAAATCGTCAATAAATTCGTGCTGGAAAACGGGCTCACCATGGATTACGAGCTGGTTACCTATAATTACATCCTCAAACCGAAGCTTAAAAATTATTTGCTTGAAACAATGATTCCCTCCGGCCTGGGATACTTCGGCCACGGGCATAAACATGCGAACCATGACCGGTTATCCTATGAAGAGGCATTGAAATCATTCAAACAATGTTATGACGCCATGCGGGAACTTGGGCTTAAACCCGTGGCTTACGCTTATCCCGGTGGGGCGGGAAAAGAGGCGAAAACGAAAAAAGCGCTGGCGGAAGCGGGTTTTTTGAGCGGGAGGTTGCATTTCAGCGAGAAAATGAACGCCCCGTATATCGTCCCGGGTTCGCAGACCGAACCGGACGACTGGTTTGGACTTCCTACCCTGGTTATGCAAGATTATGCCTTTAACCGCTGCAAACGGTGCGTAAATAACAATGATCAATTAATTCCTTACCTGGATGAAGCTATCCGGGAAAAAGCCTGGATAATATTGACCTATCATGCCATCGGCAACAAAAAAAAATACGGATTCTTTAAATATGCTGAATTTCAAAAAAATATTTATGCCGTTAAAGAACGGAACTTCTGGAATGCATCCATGAATGCCGTTACACTGTATACCCGGGAACGGCGCCATGCGGAAGTGAAAATCGTTCCTGTACTTATACGCCGCAAGATCGCCGAACTGCGCATTACTGTCTCGGATAACCTGCCCAACGATATCTATGACCAACCCCTTACCGTCATGTTTCATATCCCCAAAGAGTGGATCGATGAAACCATCGCACTGGTGGAAAAGGGGCAAACGATAAAAACATTCGTCTACCCCTCCATCGATGCGATGATCTCCTTGCCGCCGGATGAAACCGAACGGCAACTAAAAAAAATTAAAAAGTGACTGTTTTACTCTTACTCTTTCCCGGTGAAAGGCGGGTATTGATCGGTCATAAATGCCATGTAGAGATTAATTCGCAGTCCCCAGCGCAGCAAACCCACCACAAAGGCGTGCCAGCTTGCCGGGTATTTCCCTGTAAACAGCACCACCCACCAGGCCAGGAACATCACGAAACAAGTCCCGATTGCCCTGAAGAAGAGGCAGAAACCGTGGGGAATCATGACATAAATGAAACCGAAAAATGTACGCAAAAGCAGCAGGCCCCGGCTTAGTTTTTCAGGGTATTCCACTTCCAGGGAAACGTTGTCGCTTTTCCCGTTAACGCCGAAAGCGGGGTAACCGTCCACCAAATTGTACAGGGTGGCGCTCAGACGGGTTTGCCAGTTGTACAACTTCACCTGGAAATTAAACATGCCTTTGGGATATTTTGCTGTAAAAAGCACTACCCACCAGGCGCAAAACATAAGAATTGCCGCCCAGATACTCACGAAGAACAGTAAAAACGCATGCGGAATCCCGATGTAAAGGAAACCGAAAAAGGTTCGCAGTAATAACTGCCCCCGCGAGTAACGTTCCTGGTGTTGAATTGTTAATTTCATAAAATACCTCCTTTTATTTTTGTATTGTATTGTTATGCTATTTCCTGGATGCGTCGGCGATTTCATTAATGACCGTGAGAAATTTTTCCGAATTAAAGGGTTTGGCAAGATACGCATTCATACCTAGCCGGTATGCTTTCTCCACATCCTCTTTCATGGCGTTGGCCGTCATGGCAATGATCGGGGTATGACTGTCCCGGCCGCTTTGTTTGTTGTTTTCCTTTTCCAGGCGGCGGATGATTTCGGTGGCTTCGTACCCGTCCATGATGGGCATTTGAACATCCATTAAAATGATGTCATAACGACTATTTTTAAATTTATCCACCGCGGCTTTGCCGTTTTCCGCCAGATCCACCCGGTGGTTGAATTTTTGCAGGTTAAAAAGCGCTACCTTCTGATTAAAGTAATTGTCTTCCACCAACAAGATATCCAGGGGGCCGCGGTCCAGCATTTTTAAATTTGCAAATGTTTTGACCAATCTTTTATCCACCTGTTGTTCCGGTTTGACAAAGCCCATGATCCTGGCAATGCAATTGAACAAAACGGTCTGTTTAACAGGTTTGTTCAATAATGAAACAAAGCCCATTTCATCCAGCTCTTCCTGGGATTTGTACATGATGGATGACGTCAGGAGCACCAGCCTGGTATCTTTTATTTTTTCATCTTCTTTTATGGCCCTGGCCAGTTGGTCGCCGGAAGTTTCCGGCATCAGGTAATCCAGCAGCGCAATGGGAAATGGTTTCTTGCCGGCCGCCGCTTCATGCAGCCGGGTTAGGGCTTCGTCGGCGTTTACGGCCTCATGGCAGGTACAGCCCCAGGATTCCAGGTATTTTCTCAAGATCAAACGGTTGGTACGGTTATCATCGACGATTAACACACACAGGCCATTGAAATCCAGCGAGGAAATCGCTGTTTTGGGTATACCGGGTATGGGTAACTCGAACACCGCGGTAAACCAGAACGAAGTCCCGGCGCCTTCCTGGCTTTCGACGCCGATTTCTCCCTTCAGCAGTTCGGTCAATTTTTTGGAGATGGCAAGCCCCAACCCCGTCCCCCCATACTTGCGCGTGGTGGAGGCATCCAATTGGGAAAAGGATTTAAACAAATCTCTCTGGCCTTCTTCCGATATCCCGATACCGGTGTCTTTAACGGTAAAGAGGAGTTTGATTTCTTTTTCGCCTTTTTCCACCACCTGGGCCGAAATAAGGATTTCACCTTTATCGGTAAATTTGACGGCGTTATCGGCTAAATTAAGGAGCACCTGGTGGAGTCGGCCGGAGTCTCCCAGGACTTCCTGGGGAATGGCGGGGTCGACGGCCGGAACTATTTCCAGGCCTTTTTTTTGGGCTTTGGGCGCCTCCATGTCGGCGACGGCTTCGACTGCCGCTGCCACACTGAAATTGACATGTTCGAGGTCCAGTTTGCCGGCTTCGATTTTGGAAAAGTCCAGGATATCGTTGATGATAACCAGGAGGGTGCTGCCGGAGGTATTGATGATTTCGAGGTATTCGTACTGTTCGTCGTTCAATTGGGTTTGGCCCAGGATATCGCTCATGCCGATGATGGCGTTCAGGGGTGTGCGGATTTCATGGCTCACATTGGCCAGGAACTCGGATTTTGCCCGGGTGGCGGCTTCTGCCGCTTCTTTGGCCTTCAATAAAGCTTCTTCCCCTGTTTTTTTATCGCTGATCATGTGGTTGGCCGCATCGGCCAGCTCCCTGAACTCTAAGATTTCTAACTTGCTTTTGTCCAGCAATTCATTCTTTTTGGCCGATTCATTGAAAAAATTTGAAAATATATTAAATTCATTTTTTATCTGCCGGGAAAAATACATGGAAATCAACATGGCCAGGAAGAATATAAAAACGAAGATGCCAATGATAAAGATAATTTCCTGTCTTACATTTTTCCCCAGCGTTTCCCTATTAAGGGTGATGAGCTTTTCCAGGTCGTCGCGGTAGAAACCGGCGCCGATAACCCAATTCCAATCTTTGTTAAACCGGGAATAGGTGGTTTTCAGGGCAATTTGCGGACTGCCCATTTTTCTGAACCAGTAATCGGTCACGGCTTCTCCCTTTTCCCTGGTTGTATTTACCAGGTTTTTAAGGAAATAGTTCCCTTTATCGTCTTTGAATTCATCGGTCGCCGCCTGTCCCACTAAATCCGGCCGGTTGGGATTGACCAGGATAATTGCCTGCCATTTAGAATCTTTGCTTGTTTTAGTGGTGGGTCCCGCCAGTTTTAACACGAAAATATAATTGTCCCGGTCTTTCCCGAAACGCATGGCCTGGATCCTGTTTAAGACGGTGGCCTGGATATCTTTTTCGATGTCGTCCACGTATTCCCCGGTCCCGATGATCCAGCCGAAGGGTTCAAAGAGTTTGACATAGGATATTTTTTTCCGGATGGGCTGCCTTTCTTCGCCCAGTTTCCCCCAGTGGTAAGAGGAAAAACCTTCTTTCCGGGTCCTGGCGATTTCGACAAATTCCTTGATGATATATTTCCCATCGATATCCGTTACGCCAAGAATGTTATCGCCTTCCTTCCAGATCGGTTCATAGGTTCGGTGAATGAGCACGATAGTGCCGTTGATGTCATCGATAAAATAGTAGCCCTTTCCTTTATTAAAGCGAACGGGGCGCAGGGTATTTAAGATCAACCGTTTGATTTCCGCGGCGCTTTTGCTGTTTTTATAGGTATTGTAGATATTGGCGGCAATGGCATGGGCTTCGTAAGTCCTTTCTTTGATCATATCTTTTAAAATTTCTTCTGTCCGGGATTTGTTGTATTGAATGTAATCGATGACTTCGTTTACTCTTGAGTTGACCAATTGCAGTTGTTCGCGGAAGTAGTTCTCTTCGAGGGTTTTTACGTTTTCATCGAAGTTGGCGTAGCGGTTGAATATGAAGACGGCGCTGAAGGTGACGGATAAAATGGAGATCACGATTAACGAACTGTAAAAAAACAGTTTCGCCATGCTTTTTTGCCGGGTTGTTGTTTGAGCGGATGTCCCGGGTGAAATCAAACTTTTCATACGAGAAAAAAATATATTCTTATTCATCGGTTAGAAAATTCTATCATACTGATTTTTTTTTTTCAAACAACAGCGGAAATAAAAAAGGCAGCCTTTCGGCTGCCTTTCGTTTAATTTGCGTTGTTTAATGGTTATTCGTTATTCGTTATTCTTAATACATTCCGCCGCCCGGGGGCATAGCCGGGGCGTGATGTTTTTCTTCCTCATGGATTTCCGATACCAGTCCCTCGGTAGTCAGGAGCAGGCCGGCAACGGAAGCCGCATTCTGCAATGCAATCCGGACCACTTTGGTAGGATCGATAATCCCGTCGGCAATCATGTCGGTATATTTTTCGTTCAGGGCGTCGAAACCGAAATATTTGCTCTTGGCATTTCTTACTTTTTCGATAATGGTGGCCCCTTCGAACCCGGCATTGACAGCAATCTGGCGCAGTGGAGATTCCAGGGCTTTGATGAGAATATTGACGCCGTACTGCATATCGCCTTCCATTTTCATCTTTTTCAGCGCAGTGATACTCTTGAGCAAAGCAATACCGCCGCCAGGTACGATGCCTTCTTCGACGGCCGCTTTAGTGGCATGCATTGCATCTTCTACACGGGCTTTCTTCTCTTTCAATTCGGTTTCGGTGGCAGCTCCGACGCGGATCACTGCAACGCCGCCGGCCAATTTAGCCAGCCGTTCCTGTAGTTTTTCCTTGTCATAATCGGAAGTGGTGTCTTCGATTTGTTTTTTGAGCTGGTTGATACGTGCTTTGATATCCGCATCCTTGCCTGCGCCTTCCACGATGGTGGTATTATCTTTGTCCACCACGATTTTCTTGGCGGAGCCCAGGTAATCGATAGTTACTTTTTCCAGCTTCATACCGAGTTCTTCGGAAACCACCTGGCCGCCGGTCAGGACAGCGATGTCTTCCAGCATGGCCTTGCGCCGGTCGCCGAACCCGGGGGCTTTGACTGCTACGATATTGAGGATTCCCCGGATCTTATTAAATACCAGGGTAGCCAGGGCTTCACCTTCGATATCTTCCGCGATTATCAACATGGGACGGCCCGATTTGGCTACTTGCTCCAACAGCGGCAGCATTTCCCTTAAGTTGGATAATTTCTTATCATACATGAGAATAAAGGCGTCTTCCATTTCCGCCACCATGCGGTCGGCGTCATTGACAAAATAGGGAGAAAGGAATCCGCGGTCAAACTGCATGCCTTCCACGAAATCCAGCACCGTTTCGAGTGATTTGCCTTCTTCGACGGTAATAACGCCGTCTTTACCTACTTTTTCCATTGCCTGGGCGATAATTTCGCCGATGGATAGATCATTGTTGGCGGAAATCGCGCCTACCTGGGCGATCATCTTACCGGTCACCTGCTGGCTGATTTCTTTCAATTCCTTATTTACCTGTTCCACTCCCAGGTCGATGCCCTTTTTAATCAATGTGGGATTGGCGCCGGCCGCCACCATTTTCAAACCTTCTTTGTAAATGCTCTGGGCCAGGACGGTGGCGGTGGTGGTTCCATCACCAGCGACATCCGAGGTCTTGGAGGCCACTTCCTTTACCATTTGGGCGCCCATATTTTCCAGTGGATCTTTTAACTCTATTTCTTTAGCGACTGTTACGCCGTCTTTGGTAATAGTGGGGGACCCGAATTTCTTCTCCAGGATGATGTTCCGCCCCCTGGGGCCCAATGTTGCTTTTACCGTATTGGCCAATTTATCGATTCCCCGTAAAATGGCCTGTCTGGCGTCTTCTCCTAATGTAATTTCTTTTGCCATGTTTCCTCCTTGTTACTTAAATTCATGTTTTGTTTGTTCATCGACTTGCCCGTCTTTAGTCATAATTATTGGACCGTGGCAAGGATATCTTCTCGTTTAATTATCAGGTGTTTCTTTCCTTCGATCTTAATCTCCTCTCCGGCGTATTTGCTGAAGAGTACCTTGTCTCCCGCTTTGAGTATCTTCTTAAGGTCTTCATCCGTACCTACGGCAATGACCTTACCCATGCTGGGTTTTTCTTTGGCGGTGTCGGGGATAATGATGGACCCGACTTTTTCTTCCTGCTCGAGGGGTTCTACCAACACCCTTTCATCTAACGGTTGAACTTTCATTTTAACCTCCTTTAAAATTTTTTTACCTTAATAAATTCGACCTCAAGTACCTCATGTCTTTGGGTTTCCTTTCTGGTTATAAAACTATAATACAAAATTAAGATTTTGTCAAGCCCCCACGAATTATCTTATCGGCAATCTATAAAAAAAATGTGAGTGTGGTAATGTGATATATTTTTTTATTTTATTCTATCCCTTTAAGAACTTTAATGGTATAAAGGGTATGAAAGGAAATACGATGACATTACATCCTGTAAGCAGGGCCCGGGGTTCCCGGGTGGAACAAACGCAGCCGAATGGGGCGGCGGAACGTTTTCTCCAGGAGCTGGAGCCCGTAAAGAAACACCTTTACAACTTCATCCTGAAGTCCCTGAATTTTTCCCAGGAAACGGATGACATTTACCAGGAAACCCTGCTGAAAGCGTTTCGTTACTTTCATTCCTTTGACCCGGATAGGAGCTTCAAAACGTGGCTTTTTACCATTGCCCATAACCTGGTAAAGGATTACTTTAGAAGCAGCCGTTCGCTGGTGTTTATGGAAGATGTGGATGGATTTGCCGTCCAGGTGGACGTTTCCATTTCCAATGATGTGCGGGATATTTACCGGGCGGCGGCGGCCCTAACTCCCAGGCATCGGGAAGTTTTCTTCCTTTTCTATTACAATGAATTTAAAATTCCCGAAATTGTGGACATCACCGGCCTAACAACAGTCAATGTAAAATTCATCTTGCACCGGGCCAGGAAGGCGGTAAAAGAGATGATGGAGGCGCAAAAATGACACATGAAAACATCGATAAAGAAATAAAGAAAAGGGTTCAGGCAGTAGAACGGGATATTCCCGGGGAACTGGAAGAGACAATTATGAAAGAACTGGAACAAATCGCCATGACGCCGGGGCCCCTGCCCACTCATATGCGCCATACACAACTCTCGGAAAAGAAAACTCTCCTTTATGTGGGGGCCCTGGCTGCGGCCGCATCCGTTTTAGTGGCGGCGCTTTTGTTGGTTACGGTATTCCCTTCTTTGCTTCACCGGGAGCGTGTCGCCGCCGCCACTCCAGGGGGCGTCGAAGAAGACGGGATTTTTGTCGATGCCCGGGTTGAAGGAATGCCGGCCGATATTTTTATCATCAATCAAAAAGACCCCGATATGATTATTGTCTGGATTGAGAAGGCGCCGATAAAGGCAAAAAAAAGTTAAAAAGTTAAAGAATAAAAAAAATGATAAATGAATAAAGGAGGATATACAATGAAACATGGTTTAATGGTGTTAAAAGCGGTCTTGATTTTGTTGGTTTTTTTGTTTGTCACGGGCAGTTTGTGGCCGGCGCCGGATGTGGCGGCGCAATTACGATTATATGAGGGGTTTAAAGAAATAACCGCGGCGCCCGCCGGTGTGATTACTTCTTATTACCTGAGACCCATCCCCGGGGAGGATGTTTTCCTGGATGTCGATATCTCAAAGGAGCAGGAGTCTTTAAAGAGGGTGTTTAGCTTGAAGGATATCAAGTTAATCACCCAGGCCGGTTTGGTGCTGGGGAAAGACAACGCCGGGTCGCCGTTCCAGGTAATCGTACTCAATGGGCGTGAATTGTTGCTCCAACTGGACGCTGTCGACGGGGAAAAGAGCCGGTTCAAAGTGGCGGTTTTAGAGGTCCTGGAAAACGGCAAGCCGTCACGGTCGCTGTTGGAATCGAAAATCTATTTGCCGCAGCAGAAAACAACTATCCTGGGTTTTGAGGATTCGGACGGGAAGATATATTTCCTTTCCTTTCGCCGGGGAGAGGATGTGCCGTCTTTGTCCGGCGCCGGCGCCGAAAAGGATAAGGCCGTTCATATCGGTTCCACCCGGAAGCCCAAGCTGATTAAAAAAAGTGTTATTAATCCCGGATATCCAAAAGAGGCGTTGAAGGCCCATATCCAGGGTACAGTGGTTATTGAGGCCACTACCAATACCCGGGGGCAGGTGGTGGATGCGGTGGTTATCGAAGGTCCCGGGGAATTATGCGCGGCTGCGCTGGATGCTGTAAAGCAGTGGCAGTATGAGCCCTTTATCATCGATGGCAAGCCCATGCCCGTCAAGTTTACCGTGAGGCTCAACTTTAATCTCGATAGAAAAAAAGAAGAGCAAAAGCCCATCAGTCTCTCTTCCGCTCAAAAACCGAAGCTTATCAAAACGGTTAATCCCCAGTATCCCCCGGAAGCGCTAAAAGAACATGTGGAAGGCGTCGTGGTAATGGAAGCGGTTATCGATACGAAAGGGCTGGTAAAGGACGGTACCGTGATGGAAGGCCACGATTTATTAAATGCAGCGGCAGTGGAAGCGCTGAAACAGTGGCAATACGAACCTTACCTGGTGGAAGGCGCGGCAAAAACCGTCAAGTTTACAGTGGTGATGAAGTTCAGACTCACAGAAGAAAAGAAGGAAACTAAATAAAGAATAAAGTGGAAACGGGGAAACGAATCGCCGGGAGATGTGAGGCGAGAGGCAGGCCGGTAGTTTTCGGCCTGCCTTATTTTTTTGATTTTCCGAAAAGGGAAAAACCGTGTTTCTTTTTATCGGTACGGCTGTCAATCAGTTCCTGCAGTTTTTTTCTTGCCAGCGTATGGTCGGGATTAAGGGATAACACTTTCCTGAAGAACCCTTCCGCCCGGTTAACCTGGTTCTCCGATTGAAACAGCATCCCCATGGCCATATACGCTTCGACATTCCATGGTTCCTGGTCGATGACTTTCTGGAGGCTTTTTTCCGCTGCCCGTCTCAGCGCCGGCAGATTCATCTGGCATAATCCCAGCATTAAGAAATACGGGGGTTTATTGGGGTCCAGACTAACGGCTTCGTCCAGTAATGGCGCCGCCTCCCCGTATTGCTTCTGGGTATAAAGGGCTTTTGCCCTGCGGTACAACATCTTGGCCCTTTCCATTAAGTTTTCCTTAATTGAATCTTCGATGGCCCCCTCTTTGTACCCCCTACTGTCATAGGCTCTTTTTTTAACGTCATTGCTTAAGGTTTCGTAGGCTTTGTTCATTTCCGCGAAAACGAAATTGGCTTTCTCTTTAATTTCCGGGTCAGGCGCATTGGAAATACGGTCCGGGTGGTATTTCTTGGCATAGCTGAAATAGCCGTTTTTAATTTCATTATAGGCGGCGGTCTTTTGTACACCCAGCAATTCATAAAAATCGATCTTATCGGATTTTATCCGTTCGTATAAAGCAAAGAGTTCTTCGACGTTTTTATTGTTCTCCCGCTCCGCGGAGACCTGGTTGAATTCGACAATATTTAATAGGTAGAACAGGATAATTTTCTTCCAGAATATTTCTTCGGACATTTTCATTTGCGGGACGATCTGTTCACAAGGTACATTGTTGAACCCTACCAGGTCGTTGTGAAAGTCGGTTTCAGCGTTGGATAAGAACTCTCTCATGTTGGTGGGTATAGGGCCTGTCCTGGGCGTCAGGCGAAAAAATCTATTTTTGAAGAAAGAGAAATTTCCAATTTTGTTGACGCCTTCGCTAATAATCCCGGCCAGATCGACGTTGAACCGTGAATCCACGGGGATATTGGGTATTTTGTCTACAAAATGCCATTCCCCTGACGGAAGTGTAAAAATGGAGGTGGCAATGGTTCGCAATTGATAAAGGAGGGCAAAGAAGAGGTCACGCTGGCTTAATATTTTTTTCTGGACCAGGAGTTTTCCCAGCTTTTCCGTTTCGGTTTTTCTTTCCAGCATTTCAAGAATGCCGATGAATTGGCTGCGGTCGATTTTGCCGATCTTAAATAAAATTTCACCCAACCGCTCCTCTATCACATTGGTGCCGGCAAATATCAAATTGCCCTCATCGAAAAAAAGGTTTTTGGTAAAATTACGGCCCCTGACGATTAATTCGCCGCGGCTCTTTTCTCGCAATATATCTCGCAATACCAACGGTACAGGATGTTCGGCAATTTGCTTTATCATTTACTTATCACAGTTATTCCAGTATTTTATAATACAGCCCATTTTTACTACAAATCTAATTTTATGTCAACCCAAAAAAGGTGATAATCCCCCATTTTTTAAAAAGCAAGCACTTTCTCTAAAAATTCGGCTGCCCCCTATCCCTTCAGGGAGTCCATCGGAGTGGTTTATTGAGCGCTTGCTTTTAATTATATTGGGTTTACCTGGAAAGTCGGATAATACGAGCTTATTTTCCCATCGGAATAATCGTGTATCAATTGAGGGATATCTTCCCAATCATAAATAGGATAATTGTCCTGGGGTAACCAATTATTTTCTTCCGCATGGGCGATGGCTTCTTCACCTTCGGATAATCTTCCAGCGTGTGTAAACACATGAATATGACGATCCAGGCATTCAAGCGCCCGGATAGTATCTAAATTCATACCTTCTTTCCACCCGGAAGTGCTGATAATCGCGGGACTACCGAGAACCCGAAGTGTTGCCGAGTATACAGGTAAGCCGATATTGTCGATAAATATCGAAACGCCTTCTTGTTCGGTGACTTCATTGACGATATCGCGAAAAATCTTTAAGGAAGCAATATATTTTTTTCTATATGAGGCGTCTAATTTTAATTTCTCAAGATCATAATTTAAATCGGGAAATCGACGGCGGTCGATAGGCATAATACCTAAATTTTTAATATATTCGAGTCGTTCATCAGTGGAAGCAATCATTGCGGTTTTAAAACCCTGTTCTTTTGCCAGTAAAAGTTCACCTAAAGCCACTCCACCGCCCCATCCGAATACATGTGGGGAAGGACATTCTTTCCTTGACAGCACAATTTCAAGGCATCCTTTTGCGACTTTCCAATTGGACCATGCGGTGATATAACGAAGGGATATTATCGACCATTGGTGCAGGGGAACTTTTGAATTCTCCGGGATTAGATATAATTGCTCTTCCCGCACTTTTGTCTGCTTTGCCAGCAATCCGACCGAGCCGGGTTCATCATATCCGAATGCGAAATATGTATCCAGGCAACCATTTCGATTTAAGTGACTGATGGCAAAAAAGACACATAAATCCCCTTCCTTAATACGAGTTACTTTTTTCCCCGTCTTTAATACTCTAACAATCCCGGAATTTCCCAGGACGACTTTCGATTCTCTTCTTTTTCGACATAAATCGAGAGGTTTTCTGTCTAATGCGTGAGACATATTGGCTTCCCAGCCGCCAAAGAGCGGCTCGACTAATATCTCCGTCTCGGATATGTCGTCGAAAGAGATAGTTTCTTTCTTAAATAAAGTTTCCCAGGCTTCGCTTTTTTGACCATCACAAAGAACCCATGCTTGTGTTTCAATTTTATTCATTTGCAGTCCTCCTTATATTAATCTGCGTTTACATTATCTGTTTTATTCAAACAATCAACTATTTGAGAAAAATTTTTCATAAATATTTCCTTAATGGCGAAGCCTGAATTTTGAATGAATGATATCCACAATTTTTCGGCGGCGAAGTCTTCCAGTAAAAACATTCCGACATGCGGTGAAGAATATTTTATTGTCGCCAATCTTTCTTCATGTAACGGGCTTTTAAAAAAATCAGAAGACCCGATTATTGCATTAAAGGAAAAAGGAGACCTCAAATTTTTAAAAACTGAACCGGCAATATACCCTTTGGACGCATAGTTCGTGAAATTGAGCTTATTCTCCTTAATAAACCGCTTGTAATCGATGAAACCGTCGATCACGGATTTGGGGTCCTCATGCAGGGAAAGAAGAACCGGGATCGTGTCGTGAAAATCACCGAGAACATGATTAAAGTCGCCGTCTTTATAGATTCTGCCATTGGTTACATACTCAATCGGCGCTTTATCCACTCCAAATAAATCACCTATGGATTTTGCAAATGTCAGAAACGCAATTTCGTTATAATATCCCTTGAACTTTTCGTCTATGTTTGATATATCAACTTCAAACGATTCATATTTCGTGTTGGCCATTTTGTATTTTTTTAAAATCGCTTTATTGGTGCGACTGTAATCCCCGAAATTTAAGTATTTGTCTAAACCGATATGATCATAATTTTGCTCCTTCATGAACCGGACATAATCATAATAATCGGTTATCGGTGCGCGAGGCTCTTCCAATCCATGTTTGACGGCGTATAATTGCTTATCCAGGATACCGACGCAGGCGCCGTCGCCAATGAGGTGATTAACCTGCAGGAAAAGCCTGAGATGGGTGTGATCCAACCTTAGTAAACAAGCACGGAACAATACTTTATCCAATACCTCCATCGGTTTATTGAAATAACGGATCAATTGCTCGATTATTTTTTCCCGGCAGGCAGCGGAATAAGAGGAGATATCGATAAAAGGCAACCGGATATTGGAAAAGGAATCGTATTCCTCGATGAAATAACTTCTTTTTTTATTTATAATAACAGATCTCAGCAAGGAATTTCTTTGAGTTAATTTTTCAACAAAACCCCTGATTTTTTCTTCATCCATGGGATAGGTAAAATCATAGAAATTATAGGCAAATTGCGTTGAAACTTCATCGAAGGGAGGGAGCAGCCATGCGGCTTGTACCGGCGAAACTTCATAAATACGGGATTGTTTATTCATTTTCAATAAATCCGACAGCCGCTGGACTTCTTCTACTTCTTTCTCCATGAGCGCCTGTTCTTCCGGGCTGACCTCGTCCTTTAACGCCGGCTTATCTTCTTCGCTTACCGGGGGCGAGGGTTCAACGGCATTTTCCATCATGTCGATCCCGCTTTCTTTTCTCAAACCCGCGCAGATATCATGGATATTCTGATAAAATAGAAACTGCTGGATAGATGCGTTGATGCCGTATGTTTTTTTAATCAGGCCGATCAATTGAACGGCCCTGATGGAATCGCCCCCCAATTCGTAAAAGTCATCATATATTCCCACCGGTTCAATCCCAAAGAAAGATTGAAATATGTCCACGAGTTTTTGTTCCATATCATCGGTGGGGGGAACATATTCTGCTTTTAATTTGGGTCTTTTACGTTTATGTTGAACGGGCGGCGAGTCTGCATTGTCAATTTTTGCCGCAGCGCCTTCGCCTTGTCGGGGAGAGGGCAGTAAAGTATCCATGTCTTTCCCCGCCATCAGGCCGGCGATGATTTTACGTAGATCGCCCAGGGGAGGGTAAGAGGTACGTTCAAAGGAATAGGGCGGCAAGGCAATACGCCCCCGCTTTTCATGTGCATAAAAGCCTTCCCAGTCGACATTTGCGCCAAATAACCACAATCGCCCGATCTTGTCCAGGAGGAAACCGACATCGTTGCCTTCTTCTTTGGTGTACCGGACCAAATTCAACGCCGGGTTTTCTTCTCCTTTGAGGGGATGCATTCCGATATACAGGGGCAATCCGCGGTCGGCGCCCACCTGGGCAAAGAGGGGGTTAAGCTCCTGGAGCAGCCGGCCGATTCCGTCTGAGAAACGGATGGTTTCCGTCATGTGACGGGCCCAGTATCCAGGCGAGGTGGCCTGCTGCCGGGTGATCCAGTCGCCGGTTAGCCCGGATATATAAGGAATTTTAGGGGTATCCAGGCGGATTCCCTCAAAATGGTTGACAAATTCCTCTTTAAACGGAACCATCATCCTGGAATGCCCGGCCCTGTAGAGCAAAAATCGGTAACATTCATGTCCTTTTTCCTTTAACTCTTTTCTCAACTGTTTAATGGGGGCGGGGGGACCGGAGACGATACAAAAGGCCGGGCCATTAACGGCTGCAATGTCTATGTCGCCGTTCAACAGGTGTTTGAGTTCTTCTTCGGGAAGAGGGACGCTCATCATGGAGCCCACCGGCATGTTCAGCATCATGCGGCCGCGGCGTAATGAAAGTTTTAACGCATCTTCCAGGGAAAAGACGCCGGCCAGACAGGCGGCCGTATATTCGCCGAAACTGTAACCGATCATGGCCTGGGGGGTGAGTCCCCATTTCATTAATAATCTTGCCAGCGAATACTCAAATATTAACGTAATGGGACCGCCGTATTGAGCGATTTCCTGTTTTGTTCCCGGGACTCCCCCGGGTGAAGGATAGAGTATCTCTTTAATGTTAACTTCACATAACGATTCCAGGATATGAAAAGCGCGGTCCATTTCCTCGCGGAATCGCGGTTCCCGGTTATAGAGGTCCAGGCCCATGTTGACATATTGGGAGCCCTGGCCCGAAAATACAAATACCAACGAACGCTTTTCCCGGCCCGTCATATGGGTTTCCAGGTTTTCACGCTCGGGTAGGGTGAGAAGCCGGAGGGCCTGCCCCGGGTTTTCGCAAACCAGCATGCGGCGGTATTGGCAAGCTTTCCTCCCGGCTTGTAAGGTGTAAGCGGCATCGGCCAGGTTAATATCGGGATTTTTTCCCAGGTGAAGGGCCAGGTTTTGGGTATTCCTATCCAGTGCATCCCCGGTTTTAGCAGAGAGTAATAGGAGTTGAAACGGTCGACTTTGTGAGGGGGGAGGCGCCGGAGGCGCTTCTTCCAGTATGACATGGGCATTGGTACCGCCGATGCCAAATGAGCTTACACCTGCCCGCAGCGGGGTGATTTCATTTTTCCATCCCGATAATTTCGCATTAACATAAAAAGGGGTGTTTTCAAAGTCGATTTTCGGATTGGGGCGTTTATAATTCAAACTGGCGGGAATAATCCCGTGGTAAATACACAATGCTGCTTTAACCAGTCCGGCTGCGCCGGCTGCCGCATCCAGGTGCCCGATATTGGTTTTCACGGACCCGATGCGGCAATACTGCCGTTTATCGGTATTAAAGGCGAGCTTCAGGGCCTGGATTTCCACGGGATCTCCCAATTCGGTAGCAGTGCCATGGGCTTCGATATATTCGACGGTTTCCGGGTCCACCTCCGCCATTTCCAACGCGGCCTTGATGACCCTGGCCTGGCCTTCGATGCCGGGGGTGGTAAAACCTGCTTTAGTTATACCGTCGTTATTGATGGCGGAGCCTTTAATAAGGGCATAAATATGGTCCCTGTCCTTAATGGCATCCTCCAGTCGTTTCAATACGACTACCGCCGCCCCATTTCCGCCGACAATCCCGTAGGGCCCCGCGTCAAAGGCGCGGACATGACCGTCCGATGAGTAGGGCAAGCCCTCTTGTGTTAAATAACCGCTCTTATTGAAAATAGTGGCGCTCACCCCCCCTGCGATCGACATATCGCATTCGCCGTTTAATATGGCCTGGCAGGCAGCATGAACAGCCACTAAAGATGTGGAACAGGCGGTTGACAGCGTAAAACTAGGGCCTTTTAAATCCAATTTATAAGCCACCCAGCCACTAAGAAAATCTTTATTCGTCAATACTTTGGCCGCAGTTTGTCCCAACTTATTGCATTCCCTGGAAAATAATCCCATGGCCTCCCATTCAAAATGATCGGAAGCGCCGGCAAAAAGCCCTATTAATCCATTGTAGGTATTGGGGGCGTACCCGGCATCCTCCAGGCCATTCCAGGTACACTCAAGGAAAATTCGCACTTGCGGATCCATGAGCGCGGCTTCGCTGTCGGTATATCCGAAAAAAAGTGAATCGAAATATTCGATACCTTCTAAAAAACCATTGGCTTTGACATAATTGGGATTTTTCAATTCGCTCGGATCGACGCCCGCTTCCAGGAGTTCCCCATCGGTAAAAAAGGAAATGGATTCCTTCCCGTTTACTAAATTTTCCCAGAATTCCCCGACATTCTTTGCCCCGGGAAATCGCCCCGCCATACCGATAATAGCGATTTCAAAGCCCGTTAAATTGGCTTGCTTACTCATTTGTTTCCTCCGCGTTTCTTCTGCAATCGTCTCATTCGATCCATTTTACCTCTTTCTACGGCGTCAAGCCGGTCGTCGCCGGAAAAACCGTTTTCGCTTTCTTCCCTGTCGAAATACTCTGCCAATGCGCCGATGTTTGGATATTGGAATATATGAACCATCGGGATATCCCGGTTTAAGGATTCTTTCATCCGGTTGGTCACGCGTATGATATCCAGCGATGTACCGCCGATTTCGAAAAAATTATCGGTCACTCCTACTTTCTCTAATTCAAGGATTTCCTTCCAGATCCGGGCAATGATTTTTTCAGTATTGCTTTTGGGGGCGATAAAATCCCTGGTGAAAACGGCGCCGGTATCGGATGTAATTGCAAGCAGCTCCCGTTTGTCTACTTTTCCATTGGGTGTTACCGGTATTTTTTCTATTGGGATAAATTGCAGAGGAACCATATAATCCGGCAGGCTTTTACCGAGGGTATTCCTGATATC
>JAPKZK010000167.1 GCA_026393835.1 Candidatus Aminicenantota bacterium
GATCGAGCATAAGAACGTCGTGCGCCTCCTGTTTAACAATCGATTCCAATTTGACTTTAATGATCGGGATGTATGGAGTCTTTTTCATTCGTATAGTTTTGATTTTTCCGTATGGGAGATGTACGGGGCGCTGCTTTACGGCGGTAGGTTGGTCATCATCCCACGGAGTACCACGCTGGACCCCGGGGAATTTTTACAGGTATTGAAACAACAGCAAGTGACCGTATTAAACCAGACGCCGTCGGCTTTTTACAACCTTATGTACGAAGAGTTGAAGCAAGGCTGGAAGGAGTTAAATATCAGGTACGTCATTTTCGGAGGGGAAGCGCTGCAGCCCGGGAAATTAAGCGAGTGGCAAAAAAGATATCCCGGTACATTGCTGGTGAATATGTTCGGCATTACCGAGACCACCGTTCATGTCACCTATCAAGAAATAGGGGCGGCAGAAATCGAAGCAGGTATCAGCAACATCGGCAAACCCATCCCGACCCTGGGCGCCTATATCATGGATGAGAACCGGCGACTGATGCCCAGTGGGGCGTCTGGCGAGCTATGCGTCGGCGGAGAAGGAGTTGCGCGGGGCTATTTAAACCGGCCCGAATTGACGGCGGAAAAGTTTGTGGCGAATCCTTACAAAACCGGTGATAGAGTTTACCGTTCCGGGGACCTAGCGCGGATAATACCGGGAGATCAAGCTGGGCAAATGGAGTACCTGGGCCGCATCGACCACCAGGTACAGATTCGCGGCTTCCGGGTGGAACTGGGAGAAATCGAAAGCCTGCTTTTGAAACATGAACACATAAGAGATGCAGTAGTGGTCGACAGGAGCGATGAGGAAGGCGACCATTACCTTTGCGCCTATATCGTTCCTAATGCGAACACGTTTCCAGCGGAAACCTTGTTAGACGTCCCATCCCTGCAAAACTACCTTTCCCGGCAATTACCCGCTTACATGATCCCCCCGTATTTTGTACAGTTAGCCGAAATCCCGTTAACGGCCAATGGCAAAGTCGATCGCAAAAAGCTTCCGCTGCCGCAGGGCAGCGTTAACCTTGAAGGCGCATATATCGCGCCCCGTAACAAGGAAGAGGCGCTGCTGGCAGAAATATGGCAGGACGTGTTGGACCTGGAGCGCGTGGGCATCGATGATAATTTCTTCAACGTGGGTGGGGATTCCATCAAGACTATCCGGTTGACCGGCGCTGTCAACCGCATTTTAAACAGTCACTTAAAAATATTGGATTTATATACCCATGGCACTATCCGCCAATTGGCGCCCCTGCTGGAACGGCAAGAAACCGTCGACCGACAGTACCTTTATGGCAAGGTGACAGCGGAAGTCGAGGATCTGAAAGCGCGGGTTTTTAAACAAAAGCCGGAACTAACGGATATGACCGAAGATATCTACCCCATGAGCGATATTGAAAAAGGTATGGTCTTTTATTATTTGAAACATACGAGTACCGGTATCTACCATGATCAATTCGGTTACCCCGTCTACTTCAAAGATTTTGATGTCAAACTGTTTGAACGGGCAATAAACTTAATGATGGAAAAACACCCGATATTAAGAACGGCCTTTAACCTGGACGATTTCGAGGAATCCATCAGCATCGTTTATAAGAACGTGCCCCCTGATTTTACTTACCACGATCTGTCGCAGTTATCCCCGGAAGAACAGCGGAGCCGGATCGCAGAGTTCCTGGCTGAAGACCGTCAAAATCCTTTTGTTGCATCTGCTCCACCCCTTTGGCGAATAGGGGTATTCCAATTGGGTGAGGAAAACCTTTACTTTACTTTAGTAGTTCATCATGCCATATTGGACGGCTGGAGTACGGCCTCATTGGTGGCCGAGTTTAATAATATTTGCCTGGAATTAAAAAACGATCTGTCTTATGTTCCCGGTGAGTTGAAGAGCACTTACAAAGATACGTTAATCGAGGAACTTATCGTGAAACAGGACCCCCTGAGCCGGGAATACTGGCGGAAAGAACTGGAAGAATATCCGCGCCTGGAATTTTCCGAGACATTAAAAAGCAAGGGCGAAATGGAGGGTATGACTTCTTACTGGTATAATGCGGGAGTGGAATTACTTGAGCAGTTAAATCACAGCGCCGAGCGCAGCCGTACCAGTATTAAAAATCTTTGTTTTGGGGCGTATGCCTGTTTTATGAATATGTTTTCCTATGAGGATGATGTGGTGGTGGGATGCGTTACCAATACTCGAACGGAAAAAGAAGACGGCGATAAAGTATTGGGTTGTTTTTTAAATACAGCGCCGGTGCGGTTGAAAATCCCCAGGGGCATTACCTGGAAAGAATACATCGAACTGGTCGAGCAAAAGATGCTGGAAGTGAAAAAATATGAGCGCTTATCCCTGTTTGAAATTGCCGCGGCCATTGGAGAAAAAAGTAAAGACCGGAACCCAATTTTCGATACCCTGTTTAATTTTATGGATTTCCATATCTTACGGGAGGCGAACGCGGCGGACCCGGCAGGGAAAAAAGAGAAAACCAGGCCGTCGGACGCCGAGAGGAAAACGTCGTTTGTTGAAAGCCACCAGGATACCAATACGCTTTTCGATTTCGAGGTGAACATTACGCGGGGAACGGTTATATTATGCCCCAAATTCAACCGCAGCGCCATCAGCGACGAGACCGTGAAACGATGCTGCGGGTATTTTTTAAATATTTTACAGAAATATATCTCGGACCCTGACGGCGTCGTAAGAAACGACGACATTCTCTCAACCGAAGAAAAGGAACAGGTGCTTTATCATTTTAACGATACGGCGGCCCCCTATGGCAGGGAAAAAACCATGCACCAACTGTTCGAGG
>JAPKZK010000163.1 GCA_026393835.1 Candidatus Aminicenantota bacterium
CGGAATGACCATGATGTCATATCTCCCGTAACCCGATTCCCGGTTCGATTTTATATCATGGGTATTGGTAATCCACGTAAACATCCCGGCGACTAATGCATGATATACTTTTTCAGATTCATCCCCGAAATCGTGATAACTATAAACCGCATTAACAACCTTTTGCAGCATTTCTTCAAAAAGCCCCACATCTCCATCGATTAATGCTTTGAGCATGATCTCCAGTTTCTTATTTTCGATCTTAGTGGAAAAATAGCGGTCGATAATACCGGTGTATGTTGTTTTTACCTCTTCATTAGGAATCGACAATTTATAAAAGATTTTTCCTGAGGCAGGGTCCCTTCTTTTGGATGTCGGTTTTAGGTATCCACCCATTAATAGGAAACTCCACAATAAATCCTCCCGTATGTCGACTTCTTTCAAAATAATGTTTTGATCGATGGCTTTTTCAATGGTCTCGCCGCGGATGAGTTGTTCCAATTCTTCCTTGAGTTCGTTTCCTCCCCTGGTGAGCAAAGTCTCCACGATCCGGTTGTCGGAGGTATTGATCCAGTAAGGTAACAATTCCTTTCCTTTGCTGCGCAGGAAATTGATTATAGACCAGGGATTATAAATAACCTTGCCCCCGAACAGGTAACCGTTATACCACAACTGCACCTGGGCAAGCATGTCCTGGACCTGGAAATCCTCCAGCATGGTTTTCACTTCCTTTTCGGTGAACCCGAAATAATCGCTAAAATCTTCAGAGAGCAACGTATACACGCCGGGGTTGTTAAGGCCGGAAAAAATCGATTCCCTGGCAATCCGCATAATACCGGTTAAAATACCTTTTTCCAGGTATTGGTCGGTATCTTTCAGGCCCCCGCTCAGGAAGTTGCGCATAAAGTTGATGATATCATCATAATAACCGTAATTAAAACCGGCATGGATCGGGGCGTCGTATTCATCGATCAGGATAACCGCCCGTTCATTGTAAAACCGGCTTAAGAAAATAAGCAGGTTTTCCAGGCTGTTTACATAGTCGCCTTTATTTCCAGTTAGATCGATGATTTTTTGGAAATAATTCCGTTCGTGCGGCATCAGTTTTTGACTTTCAAGCAGGTAGTAATGCCGGGCATACTCTTTCTGCATAAGCTTTTTAACATTATCCAGGCAGGATTCCCAGTCCATATCCTTGATGAGCCTGAAGGATAAAAAAATAACCGGGTGTTTACCCATTTTATCCAGGTACTCCTGGCCGGCCCCGCAAATGGCCAGGGAATCGAATAAATGCTTATAGGTACCCGGGGGCCGGGTTTCCTTTGCCGGGGAGCCCGGTTGCGAATTTGAGTCGGGATCCCATGCGACCGGGCAACAGTCGTAAAAATATCCCAGCATGGAAAGGTTGAGTGTTTTGCCGAATCTCCTGGGACGGGGTATTAGGAGGATTTTGTCTCCGCTGTCGATGATTTCTTTAATAAACAGGGTCTTATCCACGTAGTAGTAATTCCCTGTCACTATATCTTTAAAATCCGATATCCCAATGGGCAACTTTTTCATTTTCATCTTCTTTCACCGGCAA
>JAPKZK010000114.1 GCA_026393835.1 Candidatus Aminicenantota bacterium
TTTTTAAACTTTTGACATCATGGACGCCCGCTAATATCACGCTGTGGAAAGTCGGTTGTCCCGGTTCGTCGCGTTTCAAGTATTTATTTCTCAGCATGCCCAGGAAATCCAGGAATAATTGGTTATTGCTGCTTTTATCGATTTCATCAATTATGAGGACGATTTTTTTCCCGGTTGTTTCTACCAGTTCGCTGATCCATACCCCCAGACTATCGATGCGGTCCGGGATCGGCCGTGATTCTAAAAATTTCATAAGGTCCGTATTTCCTGAGGATTTGAATTCCTGGTTTAACAAAAGGAAAAATGCTTTGATAAATACTGCCGCGTTGTCGAAACCCTCTTCGCCGATGCCTTCAAAGCTTGTATTGATCGGGAAATAGTCGCCGGTAGTTTTAAGTAACCGGTTTAACAAGTAGATAGTGGTGGTTTTCCCATATTGGCGAGGGCGGTTAATGACGAAATAATCACCCTGTTCAACCATTTTAAATATCTCGTTTATCTTGTCGGATATATCCACCATATAATGTCTTTCCGGTATGCAAGTACCTGTTATATTGAATCTTCTGCTCATTGCTTCTCCTGCTTCCGTTGATATTATATCAGAGGAAAGGGTAATATACAAGAGATGCTTTTTCCAGGCAAGGAACAAGGACTTCTTTTCCGCAAAAGAATTGTCATTGGATTTTTCCCCGGCCTGTCCCCGTATCGCCGTATCGTTCACGATTTTTATTTTTTATTTCCAAGGTTTATGATTGTTTCATAGTCAACTTCTTTTTTAGAATCCACGAAGATACAAGTTATCCCTTCCCACGTAAGGCCGTTATTATAATTCCAGTTACTAATCCGTGTCACTTTACCTTCCAATTTTTCGTTAATTGGAAATATGGTTTCACCTACACGTGGCATTGCATTAAATTTACCTCTTCCTAAAAAGACTAGCTCTTCCCCTTCTTCATAAATATATGTTTCTATTTGTTCCATTTTTTTCTCCTTTATTATTATTCTCAAAAGTTTTCTTGGGCCATACTTTCAAAACTCATCCGAAACGCTAAACCACACATTTATTGGTCATTGGTCATTGGTGCAGCGGGGAAGCGGTGCGTGTACACGCACCGCCTCCTGTTTTTTCACTTAGTGCCGTACGTTTAATGCTCGACCCGTTTGATTGAAATGATTTGCGGGGGCTTATTCGGTGGCGCATATATTAAGATCATTGCTGCTTCGTTCGGCGCATCAGGATAAACAACGTTTGAATTACAAAAGAAACTGTAGTTCATTCCTGAAACAAGCTGGGTCGCAACAGCCACAGGGATGTATTTCACTCCCTCTAAATTTTTAATAGCTGTATCAAATACCTTTCTTGCTTCCGGACCTATCTCACAACTATAGGGAGTCCATCCCCCCATAAGAGTTGATTCCGAGGTAGTTGTCGCCTTGTCTTTGTCCTGGGCTGAGAGCCCGACTGTCAAAGCCAACATACAAAACAAAACCACCAAAATCTTTTTCATTTTTTTCTCCTTATTTTAAATATTGTATTGTCAAAAGTTTTCCCGGGCTATACTTTCAAAACCCATCCGTTACACTGAAAAAAGATAGAAGGTGAGAAGTTAAGAAGGTGAGAAGGTGAGAAGATGAGATAAACTTCTATCATATTGTCACCTTTTCTTATCCATGCCAACGCCATTTCTTAAATCCAAACTGTACCTCATTTCAACCTTAATCGCGATCAAAGCCTTCGATCATTTGATTTCCTTTCGTAGGTGCTGTCAAATGATACACCTATATTATGCTATCATTCGATTTGGAAATATATCAACCACGTTCCAAAATACTATGAAAATTGTACACTTTGACCCCGGGGAATATCAACTACGTTCCATGAATATGAAAATTGTACAAAATGGGATTTGAATGGATTGTCATTGGTCAATAGTCATTGGTCAGTGGGGGGGGGGGGTAAAAAAGGGGCACACACGCTTTTTCCCCTGGCTTGCTCCAGTGCAAAAGCACAAAAGCAATCGATGTCAGGGAGAAACCGGAAAGGTGACGGCCCCATTGACTTTATTATCCCAACTTTGGGGAATCGGCATAAAAAAATGGGGAAGTACCCGGCTTTTGTCTATTGCCTTTTCCATGCATTAAGACTATAATATGACAAATGCTTAAACATTGGGAAAAAATAGACATATTTATTGCCATCCTGTTTGTACTGACCAATCTATCCTATTTTTTTCTCAATAAATCCATCTTCCAACTTTTCCTGTGGGCGCTGATTATTACCGCCGTCCTTCGCTTATTGTATATCATCAAAAAGAAACTGTTCTGGAAAGTCCGCAACCGGCTGATCTTTTCCGGCCTATTCCTGATTGCCACCCCCCTGTTTTTTATGTCCATCTTCTTCTACTTCATCCTGAACATTATCATGGCCCAATACGGCATGGTGATTATGAACAACCTGCTGCGGGATGAATTGACCCAACTGGAAAACACGGCCCCCCTTATCCTGACCCAACCGAACCTGGAGAAATTATACTCCGCCGACCAATGGGAAAAAGTATCCCCAGGCTACTACAATGTCGCTTTCTTCGACGTAGAAGCAAACGCCTTAATTAATAAGTTCAAATACCCCCCGGCTTTGGATTTATCCGGCTTACCCCCGGAAGAATTCAGCGGCTATTTCATGCTTAAAGACAAACTTTACTACGGCTGCCTGAAAAAAAATAACCTCCGCGCCATACTTCTCTGCCTGACCGTTAACCAGGAATTCCTCGATAAATTTACCGCTGTCAGCGACTTTCGCATGAAATATCAAAATCCCAATAAAGACAAAACCAAAGCCGCTTTTGAAGTTGCTTCCGACCCGGAACTGATGAACAACGAGTCGTTTATCAGCTTCCCCTGGCTATTCAAATATACCTTCACGGATTTTAACGTAAGCAAAAACTCGAAACCTGCGGTGAGATCTAATTATTTCTGGTTTTTCTTAAATATGGATAAGATTTTCCGGAAGATTTCAGGCGTCGATTCTCCCACCGTGCAAACGGATCTGAAAAAAGGCATTTATATGCTGGTTTTTCTATTTGGAATCTGCGTTATCGCCTCATTCATTATCGGTTTGCGCAGCGTTATGGTGATTACGCGGTCCATCGATCTTATTTCCAAAGGAACCAGGCGCATCCGGAACGGGGATTTTTCTTTCCGCATAAAAACCCGGTCCGGGGACGAACTGCAAGACCTGGGCGAGTCTTTCAATGAAATGGCCGCCGGCATCGACCGCCTCCTGATCGACGAAAAAGAAAAACAACGTCTGGAAGAAGAACTGCGCATTGCCAGGAGCATCCAGTTGAAATTGCTGCCCCCGGATACCTTTACCAGCGATGAATTTGAAATCGCCGCCGTTAACATCCCGGCCGCTGAAATCGCGGGCGATTATTTCGATTATTTTTATAAAAAAAATGAGTACCTATCCATGCTGGTGGCGGATGTCTCGGGCAAAGGCGCCTCCGCTGCTTTTTATATGGCCGAATTGAAAGGGGTGATTAACCACCTGCAAAAAACGGAATTAACCCCGGCCGCACTCATCGCGGAATGCCACGATAGTTTAAACGCCTCCTTTGACCGGGTTACATTTATTACTATCACCCTGGCCAGGTTTATCCTCCCACAAAGAAAATTTCAACTGGCCCGGGCCGGACATACTCCGGCTATCTTTTACAACGCCGGGGAAAGAAAATGTAAACGACTCTACCCGGATGGTGTCGCTATCGGTTTGATGAATTTTTCCAGGGATAAGATCAAGGAGATCGAAATCGCCTACCACAAAGACGACATCCTGTTCTTATTTTCCGACGGTTTATCCGAAATAATGAACGACCAGGAAAAAATGCTGGGCATGGATAACCTGGAAAAAATCATCAGCCGGAACAGCCACCTCTCCGCCGAAGAAATCAAACAAAAACTGTTGGATTTCAGTATCCAATTTTCAGAAACTGAAATCTCCCGGGATGATTTGACATTCATTATATTGAAAGTAAAACAATAATGGTGAAATAAATGATTGAAGAACTGGAACAACTGTTAAATTATACATTCAAAAATAAAGAACTCTTAAGGACGGCGTTGATCCATAAGTCCTATAATGAAGGTATGCAGAAAGACCTGCCGGACAACGAGAAACTCGAATTCCTGGGCGACTCGGTGATCAACCTTGTGATTACCGACCACCTGTTCAGGAATTACAACCATTTGAAAGAAGGCGAATTGTCGAAACTAAAAGCCCACCTGGTATCCAGTACCACCTTATATAAGATTTCCCGGGGCATCGACTTACCCGATTTCCTGATGCTGGGTAAGGGCGAAGAAAAGAATAACGGTCGCAATAATAAGAAAATCGGCGCTTCCGTTTTAGAGGCATTGGTGGGCGCCATTTACCTGGATTCCAACTACAAACTTACATCCGCCATTTCGATTTCACTTTTTAAAGAATTCCTGGAGAAATTTGCGGAGAAAGCTGTTAAGATTAATGACTATAAATCCGAACTACAAGAATTGATCCAGAAGAAGAATAATTTCCTGCCCATATATAAAATTATCGCCGAGGATGGTAAACCGCCGGATGTTTCTTTTACCGCCGGGGTTTTCATCCATGAGACACAAATCGGGGTCGGAACCGGGAAAAACAAGCGGAAGGCGGAACAAGACGCGGCTTTTAATGCGCTCCAGAAGATCGAGGAGTTCATGAATTACGAAAAACTTTCCGAGGTTTTTTTCCTGAAAAACGATTAAGGATTTCCTGATGAACAAAGAAAAAAAAAGAAAAACGTTTAAATTACCGCATACGTTGGTTTTGATCTATGTCATTGTGATTTTGGTTTACGCTTTATCATGGATTGTTCCTTCCGGTGAGTTCCAGCGGGAAGAAAAGGTCATCGAGGGAACCACCCGGAATATCCCGGTGCCGGGGTCCTTTAAATACATTGAGAAAAAGACCGTAGGACCTGAAGCGCTGCTGCTCTCTCCCATCAAGGGATTCCAGGACGGGGCCGAGATTATTGCTTTTCTTTTTGTCATTAGCGGCGCCTTTATGGTGATCCAGAAAACAGGCACCATCGATATGGCCATCAAACGAATGGCCGACGCTTTCGCCGCCCGCCCCAGGCTCCAAAACCTTGTCATCCCGGTTTTAATGGTGGTTTTCTCCCTGGCCGGCGCTATCTTCGGGATGTGCGAAGAAACTATTCCCTTTATCCTGGTTTTTATTCCCCTTTCTATTTCCATGGGCTATGATTCCATCGTGGGCGTGGCAATTCCTTTCCTGGGCGCGGCCGCCGGGTTTGCCGCGGCGTTTTTTAACCCGTTTACCGTGGGCATCGCCCAGGGTTTATCCGGCTTACCGATTTATTCCGGCCTGACTTACCGCCTCCTGGTCTGGGTAATCGGCACGGTGGTTATTATTACCTTTGTGATGGTCTACGCACGGAAAATAAAAAAGAACCCGGAATCCAGCCCGGTATATGAACTGGACCGACACTGGATTCATCATACGGAATCCAATCAAATCGACACTTCCAAATGGAGTTGGAGAAACCGGGCCATCCTGATTGTATTCGGCGTCAGCATCGTGATCTTAATCTGGGGCGTCCTGGTGGAAAAGTGGTACATTATGCCGATTGCGGCGCTGTTTTTTGCGCTGGGTATCGCGTCCGGTTTCCTGGGCAAAATGACTGCCAGCGAAATCGCCGCGGATTTTGTATCCGGGGCCAAAGATATGATGAATGTGGCGTTTATTATCGCCTGCGGCAGGGCCCTTTTAGCCGTCGCCAAAGATGGGCAGATCATGGACACGCTTCTTTTTTATGCATCCAATGTGATTTCCGGGTTCCCCAGGATCATGGTGGCGCAGATGATGTTCGTTACGCAGTCGGTCATTAATTTTTTCATTCATTCGGGAACGGCCCAGGCCACATTGACCATGCCCATTATGGCGCCGCTCAGCGACCTGGTGGGCGTAACCCGGCAAACGGCGGTCATGGCTTTTCAACTGTGCGAATTTATCAACCCGGTTCTGCCAACTTCGGGCGTTACCATGGCCGTCCTGGGCGTAGCGAAAATCCCCTGGGAAAAATGGGCCAAATGGTTCCTACCCTTGATGATTATCCTGATTATCCTTAGCTTTATCCTATTGATCCCCCCGGTGCTAATGAATTGGAATTAGCCAGAAACCTTTTCGAGAAAAGGTTTCTGGACTTCCCAAAGCTTTTAGTTAGCAAAAGTTTTGGGAGGTGTCGGAACCCTTTTTCAAAAGGGTTCTGACCCGCCGGAGGCAAAAGTCGGTGACTAATGAACAACCCATGCTCAAGCAACTCTTTCTATGTGCAGTGGCATATCCTCGACCGCTGTAACCTCCGCTGTCTTCACTGCTACCAGACTACTTTTTCCAAAGAACGCGAAATGGATTGGCCACAACTGCGCAGCGCAGCAGATAATCTTTTGAATACCATGGCCGCCTGGGATACAAAACTGGATGTCGCCCTCACCGGCGGCGAACCCTTCCTTAAACCGGAACTTCTGAAACTTCTTAAACACCTGGATAATTCCAAAAACGTTGAAACTATCTCTATTATTACAAACGGAACCGTCTGGCCGGATTATGCCCACGAACTGACCGGGTTCTTCAAAATGACGGAAATCCGCATCTCCCTGGACGGGATTACCGCAGAAACAAACGACGCTATCCGGGGCAAAGGCGCCCTGGCAAAAGTCCTTGGAAATATCCCCCGCTGGCAGGATTTGGGGATACCGATTACCATTATGTTTACGGTGATGAAACGAAACCTCCACGAAATCCCATATCTCCTGGAGTTCGGTAAAAAATTGGCGATCGATGCCATCATTATCGAACGATTTTTCCCTTTGGGCCAGGGTGAAACCATCGCAAAGGACATGCTGAACGGCCCGGAATTCCTGGGGGTATGGCAAACGGTCCTGGGGCAGGTAGGGGTTGATGCAGCGCCGGAGGACTTGATCGCTTACCGGGCGATACGGATCGATTTTGCCGACCCGGAGCCGGATGTTTTAGGTTCGGGTTGTGTGGTGGGGAAAGACGGTATGGCGATTCTTCCTGATGGAACGGTTCTGCCGTGTCGGCGTTTCACGCTTCCGATCGGGAATATTGTGGAAAAGAGTCTGGATGAGATATGGCGTCATTCTGAGGTATTGGGGGCGCTCAGGGATAAGGCTGGATTGAAAGGGAAATGTAGGGATTGTTTAATTGAAGCTTGTTGGGGGTGTCGTGCGATGTGTTATTGTTTGGAGGGGGATTTCCTTGCCGAGGATCGGCATTGTTGGGTGAAATAAGGGGGCTTTTTTGTAAAATCGCCCCCTTAAACCCCTAAAAAACTTTTGTTAGGGTCAATAAACAAAAACTTTTGCGGGGGGTCCAGGGGGGCAGTTTTCATGAAAAGCGCCCCCCTGGTTCAGTCGTGTCTTAATGCTTCAATCGGGTCCAACCTTGACGCCTGCACTGCCGGGTATATTCCAAACACCAGCCCAATCACCGCGCATACGCCCACGGATAAAATAACCGCACCCAGGGACCACCCCACCGGCCAACCCGCAAAAATCGAAATCGCAATCGACAGCGAAAACCCGAAAACAATTCCCAATATTCCACCTATAGCCGAAACCGCAAAAGTCTCCAGCATAAACTGCCTTTTAATATCCTTCTGCCTGGCGCCCACGGCGCGGCGTAAACCGATCTCCCGGGTCCGTTCCATAACAGTGGCCAACATAATATTCATAATCCCGATTCCCCCCACCAACAGCGAAATCCCTGCGATACAGGCCATTACGATAGTAAAAATATTCTGAGTTTTCCGGTGCTGCTCAAGTAACTCTTCCGGTACGATTATATCGTAATCATCCGTATCTTTATGCCGGCGTTTCATCAAGTTCACCAGGGTAGCGGCCGCGGTATTGGAAGGGACCCCTTTTTTCAGTTGTACGCGGAACTCATCGATTTCCGAAGCCAGGGGCTTAAAATAAAACAATTTCAAAGCCGTTTGCAAGGGGAGATAAATATTATTCTGTTCGCCTTTCAGGGAGATGCCTTCAAACTCATTTTTCGTGAGGTTCTTATCTTTCAGGACGCCCACCACCGTCATCCAGGCGTGATTGATTTTAATATGTTTACCGATGGGGTCTTCGTTTGGGAAGAGGGCCTGGGCGACGCGGCTGCCGATGGTACACACCGGGGCGTAAACAAGATCATCCAGGGGCAGGAGGAAGCGCCCCTTTTTTACGCTCAAATTGGCCATTTGCTCATGCGTGGGCGTGACGCCGTAAACATTGGCGTCGCTGACTCCCGCGCTGCTGAACAGGGCATACACATCCACGCGCTTCAACGCGGAATAAGAAGTTAGAAACGGCAGGGTTTCCCGCGCTGCATTTAAATCCTGCAGCGTAAGGCCCATGGAACTTTCCCTGACTTCCCGCAGCCGGGTGTCATCGATATTTTTTTCTTTTACGATAATATTGCGCAGCCCCATGGAATCGATCAATTGCAGGGCCTCCTGTTCGGCGCCCTTGCCGATGCTCAGCATGGCAATCACCGCGCCCACGCCGAAAATCATACCCAACAGCGTCAAAATAGTTCGCAACTTATGCTGCAGCAGCGATTCCATTGCCTGTAAAATTTCCATTTCAAACTTCAAACGCAAATTCCCATTTAATTTTAACAGCGATTTCAATTTCATCACAGCACCACCTTTTCGCCCACAGTCAAGCCTTCCGTAATCACCGTTCGCGTAAGGCTGCGGTCCCCGGTTTTTACCCCCCGTTTCTCTAACTTCGAACTCTTCATCACATTAACATATGTGTGGCCGTCGTTAAAAAACAGCGCCTGGTTCGGGACAGCCAGGACATTTTCCAGCTTGCGCACAAAGATAGCCGTTTTCACCAGGCTGCCCGGTTTCATAATGGAGCGGTCGGTTTTTTCCAGGCTTATTTTAACTTCGAAATATTTCAGCGGGCTATTCTCTTCCAGGGATTTAGCGATGGTATCCATACCGATTACCTTGCCGTTAAAACTCAGCCCGGGCGACGAATCCAGGGTCAGGGTCGCAGGCAAGTCCCCTTTTAGCCCTGCCGCTTCCGATTCCAGCACAAAGACCTTTGCTTCCATACTGTTCAAATCCGGCAGTTTGGCCAGTTTCATACCCGGCCAGACCGACATGCCCAGTCGCGGCTTCTCGCCCCGCCAGTTTTTCTCATAGATCAAAATCCCGTCATGGGGGGCTTTAAGTTCCAGCGAATCCAGGGCGCTTTGCAACTGTTCCACCTTTACCTGGAGCGTTTTCTTTTTGGATTTCAGCAACTGCAATTCCGCCAGGGTCTTTTTTTCCAATTGTTTTGTCTTTTCCTGGAGATGTTGGGTTTTGATCCCCAGGAATTCCACATTGATAGAGCTTTCAATTATTTCATTCCTGGAAAAAATCGATTCATCCCTGGCGGCAAAAACTTCAGCCAGTTGCTTTTCGATTTCGGTTAGGGCCAATTGGGCCTGGATGTCTTTTTTTTCCTTATCAAGATTTTTTTCTTTATCCTGGATTTCCAGGTCCAGCCTGGCAACGTTGAATTTTTCCGTTTGCAAACTATCCACATAATAAGAGGCGGCCATGCGGATAACCGTTTCGCCCGCTTTAACCTGCGAGTTTTCCGGCTTCATCCAGGCGATGGTTTGCTGTCCCCGGACCTGGGGCGAAGGCAGTATGGGGGTCGATTTCACCGCTTCCAATTCACCGAAAGCCGGGATAACGATTTCAAATGATTCTTTTTGCATTGTTATGACGGCGGCGTCTTTTCCCGAACCGCCGCAGCCCATGGTTCCTATAATATTCATAAAGATAAGAATCAAGACCGACGCCGTTAAAAGCACTTTCACTTTCATCGTTCTTCTCCATTGCCCCCGTTGAGGATAATCACCCGGTCGTTTTCTTCCAGTCCGGACAGCACTTCAACCATCCCGCCGGACCGGGCGCCCAGGGTTACGGGCGCCGTTTGTTTCCCTGTGAGACTTTTCTTCCATACGAAAAGACCTTCTTCGCGATAGATAACTGCTGTTTCCGGGATTTGGAGGACATTTGCTTTGGAAGACACGGTAATATCGACGCCGGCGGCCATACCCGGGCGCATCTTTTCAGGGTCAGGGTCCTGGATCGTAATCGAAGCGTCGAAGACCATGGCCGGTTGCTCGGCCGATTTGGTCCTGAAAATGCGACCCAGGGAATCCAATTTACCGTTAAATACCCGGTCCGGGTTGGAATCCAGGCGGATTTCCACGGGCAGGCCGGTTTTCACCTTGCCGGCTTCCGGTTCGGGGATTACCGCGGCCACTTCCATGCGGGTGAGGTCCGGCAGTTCCATGACATTTTCACCCACCCAGCAGCGGTCCCCCACGGCTTTTTTCTTCCCGTCCCAATTGTTGGTGTATACGATAATTCCTGCTTTGGGCGCTTTTACACGCATCCTATCAATCGATTCCCGGAGTTCGGCCACTTCGGTTTCCAGGCGTTTTACAATATTTTCCTGGGCGTGGATGCGGGTTTCCATTCCCACCGTTTGATTCTTCACCCTGTTCTGGCTCAGCTCGCGGTTTAATATGGCCAGTTCATATTCCATCTGCATTTTTTTAACTTCGTTCAGGGAGGCAAGTTCTTCCGGTTGTTGGGATTTGAGTTTGGCGTTTTCTTCTTTTCCCCGCGCCTCTTCGGCTTGTAAAATAAAATTGTCTTTTTGTTCCTGCTCCACCAGGCGGATTTTTGCCAGCTCATTTTTAGCCGTTTCCAGTTCCGAATTTTTGACCATAAAGCGTTCTTGCAATTGCCTGGCGTCGAAGCCGAGAATCGGTTCCCCGGGTTTGACTTCTTTGCCTTCGGGGGCCATGAAAGAGATGGTATAGTTCCAGAACCGGCGGATGGAGGGGCAGCCGATATAAGTAGAGGCGCTGGATTTCAATTGGCCGTTGGCGTGTACTTTGAGATGAAACGGCCCTTTGATCGCTTTCACTACCCGGTAATCCCGGGAATTAGAACAGGAAACCGAGAGGGCGCATATGGCCAGCAATAGAATGATGTGGATTTTAATCGGGCGCATTGTTTTACTCCTTAATCTTTGCAATATCCGGGGGGGTTACCGGTTCCAGTAAGGTTCCCTCTTTTATTTTTTCATTGTTATCCAGGCTTAAAGCGAGATAGAATTCATTAAATCCAAGTGGGTTAACTTTCAAGGTTTCCTTGCCTTTCGGTTTGATTTGGAAAGCCTGGCCGTCGAAGTAAACCATTTGCACGGGGATGAGGAGCGCTTTGGGGATGTTGGCGGTATGGACGATGCATTTGACGCTCATGCCCGGTTTCATAATATTAAAATCGAGGGCGTCCAGGCTGATGATGACATTAAAATAATGGGCTTTGCCCCAGCGGTTTCTTTTTTCCGCGTTGTTCAGGACATCTTTTATTGTACCGCCCAGGAGTTTATCCGGGTAGGCGTCCGGGAAAATATCCACTTTTTGGCCCGGTTTTATCCTATGAATGTAGGTTTCATTCACCCAGGCTTCAACCTGGAGGGAATTATTATCAGGGATAGAGGCGACGGTCCAGGTGGAAAACACATTATCGCCCACCTGGACTTTTCTACCCAACCATTCGTGTTCGGCATAGACGACGGCGCCGGCGGTAGTCGCCGTCACGGTGAGGCTATCCATGGTTTTCTTGTTTTTTTCAAGGTTTACTCGCGCTTCCTGGATATCGATAGCCAATCGCTGCAGTTCCGATTCCAGGGTCGCCAGCGCGACTTGTTTTTCCAATTTCGCTTTTTTAAGGGCTTCCGCGCTTTTTTTCAGGTCCAATTGGTTTTGTTCGTATTTTTGGTCGGAAATGATTCCTTTGGGAATGGAGGCGTCCAGTTCTTTTTCCCGGAGCGCCACTTCCGCCTGTTTTTCTTTAAGTTCCAGTTCCAATTTTTGGTTGACGTAATCGGCGGATTTTTGTTTTTTTTGTTCCAGTTTATCCCGGAGGTTCAGTTCCATGTTTTCGATGTCGGCGGTAACGGCGGAGGCGTCGAAACGCACCACCGGGTCGCCCGGTTTGACATAATCGCCTTCTTTGGCCATCCATTTGATCTGGATTTGCCAATTTTCGGTCATGGGAACCACCAGTTGTTCGGCTTCCCTGGCCTGGAGGTTGCCGGTAAGGGCCGCGGTTTGAGAGAATTCCCCGGTTTTCACGCGGTATTCCGCAGGCGCCCCAGCCAGTACCGAAAAAAAGCAGCAAAGGAATGTGAGGGTTATAAAACAAAACATAGGCCCGGTATCAAAGGGCAGGCGGTAAAATTTTTTTAAAGTTTTCATATCCAGCATTATTTTTCCCCTGGAAATATATTATAATAAATTTTATACGTAAAATAAAGGAAAAGGTTTAAAAATTCTGAACGGCGCGCAAAAGGTTAAGTCTGCTGCAAAAATTGGTTTCATGAGCAATGTTTATTTAAATGGCGGGAGTTGATAAAAAAATCAGTGCGTGCTATAATTTTATCATGAAAGAAAAGAATGAACCTTACCGCAAAGATGTTGCCTTCATCAACCGGGAAAAAGAGTTGGCTTTTTTAAAAGGGCGCCTTAATGAACGGCCCGAATCGATTCTTTTTATCCACGGCCCTAAATCCTCCGGTAAAACCACCTTACTTTACAAATTCCTGGAACAAATCCAACGGGAACAAAAAGTGGATGTCAAATTCATGGACTTGCGCAAGACCTTCACAAATGTATACGAAGATTTCCTCAAAGCCTTTTTCCAGGTTGAGAGTAGTGGAGAGAAAAAGGAATCCCGGGCATCCAATATCAATATCGGTTTTTTTAAAATCGATGCGTCGGTGGAAAAAAAAATCATGGAAAAGCGGGCCGACCCCTTTAAAGTCATGGAAGCCGAACTCCTGGACCTTACCCACAAAGGCATTAAACCTATCCTGATAATTGATGAACTCCAGGCCCTGGATAAAATTTATCTCGATAACGACAAAGACCGCCAATTAATCACGGCGTTATTTAATTTCTTCGTGGCCATGACCAAACAGGCCCACCTAGCTCATATTATCATCGCTTCTTCGGATGGTTATTTTATCGACCGGGTCTATACCGACAGCCGCTTAAAAAAAACCTCCACCTTTTACAAAGTCGATTACCTCGCTAAACCTGATGTCATGGAATGGCTGCTGAACCTGGAAAAATATTCGAAAATAAAGGATTATACCCTGACTGAAACAGACGCGGAAAAAATCTGGGAAACCGTCGGCGGCAGCATGTGGGAAATCCTGGATATGCTGTCCCTCCTTTTCCAGCAGCCCATCGAAAAGGTCATTGCCCTTTACAAGGAAAGGATGAGGAGTATAATCGTAGATTATATTGTGCGGCCGGAACGGAAAGAAATCGAAAAATTGTTACGCCTGTTCCTCGATAGGGATGAATTGTCCAAAGAGGATGTTACCTCAGACGAAGAAATCCTGCTGCGTGATATGGTGCGGCAGAACATTCTTTATTTTGATCCTACCAAAGCAAAATATTACCCCCAGGGGAAGAGCTATCACATGGGTATCCGTGAGTATTTCAAGAAGTAACAGGGGAATTTTTTTTCTTCGCGGTCCTTCGCGTTCTTCGCGGCTATTTTCATCGCAGCAGGAATAATTTTCCCGGCCTATTTTTCACTTTCCTTAGAAACGTTCACTACCTTTAAAATTTTATCATCTGCTTTTGCTTCTTCAATCCACAGACCAAGCCATCTTTTTTCATAAACCTTACCGGTGATATTATCCGCAGTCACGATTTTGAGTTCATTTGCATCTGGAATTTTAAGTTTTTTATCTATTGATTGCGGATCGACTTTATAAGTCCCCTGCCAATTGTGTTCTAAGGTTATGATTAAATCAGACAGGGCATCCAGGAGCGCCTCTTTTTGTACACCCGCCACTGGGGGTTGCATCACATCGATGATCATGGAACTGATGCCATAGCATTTGGTGAGGCGAATAAAGGCGGGGATCAAAAAAGATTCCTCTTCAAGCATCGGGAAACGTGTTTTAATCATGGCAGTGGTATTTAACAGGATTCGCTGGAACATGGGGGTGGGTTCTTTCCCTTTGTCTTTTATCCACTCCACCAGGTTGATGAAAGTGGCGATGAATTCTTCCGGCAGCAAAAATCCGGCGTCAAAATCAAGCATAAAGAGGTTGGCATGATTTTGTAAAATGTGCGAGATGTCTTTCCTTTTAGAACCATTTTGTCCGCAGCATTTTTTTTCTCCTGGCTTAATCCCATATCGGGATACCCACCAATGAAGTGTATACTTTCCCTCTGGTGGTCTATCGCTGACGATATGGTGGGATTGCATGAATTCCAGGTTATTCTCATTATCTGTATGATCGCTTCGAAAAGAAAGACGTTTTCCCCCCTTTATCATACATTGGGGTATACGTTTGATGTCTACAGCGGATCCCATATTGAATAGTATGACATTTTCACCATTTTTTAGACCCTGGAATAGATAGTTGGCGGCAAGGGCGAATTTATGGGTCCCCCGTTCCCCTTTTAATAATATAGTAGCATCTCCGGAGAGGGACTTTTCGCCCCCGATCAAATCGCCATCCAATATGTCATTGCCGAAGCATGCCAAATGTCTTTCCGTTTTCCCTGCTCCTGACTTCCGCATCTGCTTTTCCGCACGGCTGATCTGGGTGTGGAGCGACATATAGATATTGATTGCAGAACTCATGATGCATCCTCCTTCATCCTGATTTTGAAGGGATGGGTCCCTAACACATGCCTCTGGTAACGAGATTTTTTTATTTCCAGCATCTTGAATTTATAATCCAACCTGAGGGACCATCCTAATTTAATCCAGATATCAGTCAGAAATTCGACCTCTTCCAATTCCCTCTTGATATCTGTCGTACTCTCTTCCGGATCTTCCAATATAAAAATTCCCAGGATACCGCTGGAAGAGATTAGCCGGAAGAGTTTGAAGATATATTCCCTGGCCATGGGTTCATTCAGAAAAGAATTGATATTATCGATTACCACCGCATGGAGTCGTCTGTCGTGGGTAGGTTCACCCTGTGTGGCGACGAATGACGCTTCGATAAGGCGGGAGATTTGCTTGAATCTCTGCCAGAAGAGGATACGGTCATCATCTTCTGTTTTCTCACCCACAAAACGCGGCGACAGCCTGGGTAACAATAAAAGTCGATTGGTCCCCGCTTTATCAAATAAATCTTCATACTCGACATCGTCTCTATCCGGATCCTGTTGGGAAGCTTCAGCAGGTAAAGATTCAATAAGTTTCGCCTCCAGGATTTGTATTGCGATATTCTCGCCTTCGCTCATCTTCTCTGCCAGGTTCTTAATGGTAAATAGGGGCTGCTCTAAGCTGAAATAAGCGACTGCCCCGTTCTGTTTTTTTTCTTTCAGGCACGGGGCGTTTTTCCCAGAACAGCCTTGCGGGCATTTTATCAATGAAAGGTTATTAATTATATCCAGGGCAAGGGTTGATTTACCGATGCCCGGGGGGCCGGCAATCACCACGTTGATACCCAGTATCCTGGGAGGGTAGACGATTTTATTTTGAGCCTTCCTGTTAATATACCATCCTCCCGATAAAGGTAGTTCTATCCCCAGGGGAGAGAAAATTTCCTGGCCGGAGCTTTTCCAGCAGGGGCTGATTTCATTCAGTAAATAGGTGAGCTTTTCATTGCCGGGGTGAATGAAAAATCGCGAGTTTTCAGTTTTTTCATTTTCTTTTTCTGGCGTCGAATCGGTCGATGGATGTATTTTAATTATATTCTCAAGAATCAATCGTGCACTCTGTTGAAGTTTCTCCAGGTTGGGAGAATCGATGATCGATTCCACAAAAAAGAGAAACCAGGAGCTCAAGTTAATGACGGAAATTCCCTCATTTTCGCCGTTATCCGTTTGTACACCATTTCTACCCGGTTTATACAAAATCTCAACTGTCCATTCGGCAGCCAATTCCTGGATTTCCAGGGAAAAAGGCAGATGCGAAAGTTCCTTAAAAAAAGAGTAGAACAATTTACAACTTTTTTTCCCGGAAAAAATCACCGCCAGGCGGGACAGCCTGTGAACGACCAATTTAAGTTGCTCCTGGGTTTCAAACCCTGCTTCACTCTGGAGCATCTCCCAGGAAAAATATCTTTTCTTAAAAACACCGTATTTCAATTTAAACATCGCTTCAATGACACGGCTAACCTTAAAATAGGAAATGGTCGGCTCCACCACCGGAATAAACTGATATTTTTCTTCCTCCTTCAAAACCTTTAAAAGGTCTCCATCTACTTCCACCAGGCAGGCCTGGAGGGCAATGTTCATTTGCTTTAACTCCGGCGACCACCCCCGGATTAATTCGTTTTTATATAAAACATCCCTGGCGAAAATGCCACACAGACTCTTTTGATTATTCACTTCCGGTGTTTGTCCCTCCTGGATTTGCTTTTTCAGTTCATCGATAGGATACACCACGATACATCGGCCAATCAGATCAATTTTGCACCCCCCGATATTCGAGCGGAACTCCCCTTTTGAATAACCGGGGGAGGTTTTTCCCGGTAAAAATTCGCTGTAAACTGCCCGATGATAAGAAGTATCCAGTTCATCTCCAATTACCAGAAGGGCAGACAACCACTTTACCCGAATTTTTCCATACCGGGCCAGGTACCTGTCTGACAAAAAACCTTCGTCGTTTTTAAGGTATTCTTTAAAATACTTGGTGTGGCATAAGGTGACAATAGCTACTATTTGCGCCAGTTCTTTATCAAAAATGCCAAAATTGGAATACCTGTCGATGATGGTCAATGCACTGATAAATGGATGGGGTTTGGATTTTTTCGTTGTAAGAATAGCAAGGGCTTCATTATTCAATTGAATTTTTTTCTGAAGTTCCTGAATAATATCATTTATATCTTTAGGGGTTTTTCCAGCGTGTTTTTCTTGCGTTGGATTTTCCGGGTAATCCCCCTCCTTTAATTTGCCTATATCGTGGAGCAGGGTGGACGTCAGCAGGATATATATCTCAACCGAAGTTAAGTCCAGGTGGGGATTACTTTCCATAAGGTTTTCGATTTCATGAAGCACCCCCTGTATATGACTTAGACCGCTAAGACTACCCCCTTGATGCGGTAAAGCATCGATAAGATGTTGACTTAGCTTACATATAACTTCCAGGTTTTCAGCCAGTTCTACCGACAACGGGTCTTTTCTTTCCATCAGGACCGACAAAAATTTGCCTTTCAGTATTTCAATCATTTTTCCCTCACTTGTTTTATATTATACATCAAAATAAAAATGTTTTCAAATTTTTTTTAAGCAGTTTTTAGAGATAGACTCGAAGCGCCATTACCAGAGCAAAATCAAAACCAGTTATTTTCGCTTGTTTTCGCTTCCCAGGTTAGGTATCTTAGACGCCAGGCAAACTTTTTCATGAAAATATTTTTTATTGACAAAAAACCTCGAAGGTATTATATTAGTTAGGTGTGATTGACCTGGAAAATGAATTAGAGGGTGAAATTTTTGGCCCGCTTAAGAAGCCTGATACATTTAAATCGTTTGAAGTGGACCCTGAACTTGAAACCATCGTATGGGAGAATGGCGCGGACCTCGCCCCGGAATTCCTTCATGAAAATATGAGAATTTCCGGTTAGCTTCTTCCTCCCAATCAAAAACATCCTGGAGTTTAGGGGAATGCCAGGGAACCAACTAAGAACTTAGACGTCTGGAAAAGAAAATTTCCCCCCCGCTTTAAAATTTTCCCCGGGACAAAATAAATACCAGCGAATTTCGCTTGCTTTCGTTTCCCAGCCTGTTCCAACGGGGCATTTGAGGAACAGGCAATGCCTGTTCCCTACCAATTTGCGCCCCGTGCATACCTTTTCGGTTAGGCTCAGGCTAGATACAATAAAATATCGAAAAATTGACAATTGAATGCCTCTTTGGGATTTTTTTTGCTTTGAAAACCTTTAACGATATGGGTTTAGAGAATATTTGCGGATAATTTTCGTTCAAAAAAACGGCATTTTTCGAGCTTGACATGATCGAGAGGCGCCGTTATAATGTTCTCTTCGTTCATTGTGCACTTTGAATGATTAATTTCAGTTAAAAGGAGTAAACATGATTACAAAAAGTATCGACGACGCTTCGTTAACTAAAGAAAACGAGGAATTGACCGTTCAAAGCATCAATGCCGCCCAGGCGGTATTTCCCTGGCTGATAGGCCTTACCCTGGAAGTTCGACAGTCTTTGCCCAAAATGGGGAAAGGCGGACTGGATTTCGTGGAAAGAACCTTGATTTATGGGAAGGAACATCCAAACCTGGTTACCGCTTTCCAGGACTTAGACACGCAGGATCATAAACTGGGACTGCTGAAACAAATCCAACGGGTGTTGAGTATCCTTGAGCCTTTCTGTGAAGAACTCAGCGATACGTATATGCTGTTGGGAACTGAAGCGTATGCTTCAGCGCGGGTTTTTTATAATACGGCTAAGGCCGCGGCCAAAATGGGCGTTCCTGGCTGCGATGTAATTGTAAAAGACCTGGCCGAACGTTATAAAAAACAATTTTCTTCTACTGAAAAGAAGGGAAAAGCTTCCAAAGCGGAGAATAATTCCGCCGAAAATCTGTAAAAACACCGGTTTCCGGGGTCCTGGGCGCTGATTCGGCGTTAAAAGCTCTGAATTGGCGCCCCGGGCCCCGATTTAGCGTTCAAAGCCCCAATTTGGCGTCAAAAACTCCGAATTCGGCGCCCTGAACTCCGATTTGGCGTTAAAAGCTCTGAATTGGGGCCTGGAACAGCGAATCAGTGCTCAAAGCTTCATCATTTCAAAAAAAAACTCCAATTTTGTGTTCCGAACACCGGTACCGGTGCAAAAAGCTCTGATTTAGGATTTTTTAACTCCAAAATATCGGTGTAAAAAGCTCTAAATCGGAGTTCCGAACACCGACAGCGGAGTAAAAAGCGCCGATTTGGAGTTCCGAACACCGATATCGGAGCAAAAAGCGCCAAATCGGGGCTTCGAGCACTGATTCGGTGTTAAAAACGTCGATTTGGAGTTCCGAGCTCCGATTTCGATGTTTTTTTCCGGACTGTCACCCCTTTTCCTTTTTTTCCCTTCCAGTTTATCCTTAAACATGTTCCCGGACGAATAGGACTACCACTAATTATATTATATGGGCAGCGATGATACAAATTCTATAACAAAAAGGAGGTTAACAATGAGTAACAAACAAGAGAAACGTTTCACTGTAAGATCGATGGCTGTTTTTTTTCTTACAGCGGTTATCCTGGGATTCATGGTGTTTGTATTTAGCCAATGCAAGGCAAAGATGCCGCAGATGCCTCCGGTCAAGGTCCAGGAGCCTGCGGTCAAAAAGCCTGCCCCTCCGTCACTGCCGACCCATGCTTCTAAAGAAAAACAATGGGAAGAGTTATCTTCCGACTTCAGCTTCGCGGAGAGCGTAGACGGAGGTGTTGAAGGAGGCGTTGAAGGAGGCGTTTGCGGTGGAGTTCTGGGCGCCCCCCCGGGGGATGGTTATTTTGGAATAAATCTTGATTCCTCTATAAGATATGCTCCTCCTCACTCCTTCAATACCGAAGAGTACAACCGTATTTATGAAAACCGCTTCTTAACAGCCCTGGATAATCCCCTCTCTACTTTTTCCATCGATGTGGACACCGGTTCTTACTCCAATATCAGGCGCTATCTCAACGACTACCGGCTTCCCCCCAAAGACGCGGTACGAATCGAAGAAATGATCAACTATTTTGAATACGACTACCCAGAACCTATGGGCATTCACCCCTTTTCTATCACCACAAAAATGTGTACGTGTCCCTGGGAATCCTCCCATTTTGTCCTCCACATCGGGGTCCATGGCAAAAGCCTTGCCGGCGACTCGCTTCCTCTTTCCAACCTGGTATTTTTACTGGATGTCTCCGGTTCTATGGACGAGCCGGACAAGCTGCCGCTGCTGGTGTCTTCTTTCAAATTGTTGGCGTCCCAATTAAGCGCCGGGGACAAAGTTGCTATTGTAGTATATGCCGGCGCCGCCGGGGTGGTCTTGCCTTCCGTGCCGGGGAGTCAAAAAGAGGTAATCCTGGCGGCGCTGGATAAACTGACCGCCGGGGGTTGTACCGCCGGGAACGCCGGTATCCGCCTGGTAGGTTACGAAAACCGGGTCCTACCAAAAGAGGATTTCGCCGATGATAAAAAAGATGCGGGAGAGTTGGGAGCCGGTCATACGGTTACAGCCCTTTATGAAATTATTCCCTGTAAACCCGGGGAAAAAAGCCCGGGCTCCGACCCCCTAAGATTCCAGGAAACCTATGTGAAAGCGGAAGCGTTAAATACCGGTGAAATGGCCCTGGTGAAATTACGGTACAAGCAGCCCCAGGGTGAGGAAAGCCAACTGGTTACCCAGTCGGCGCCATGGGAAGAACGCGACTTTAAAAAGAGTTCTGAGAACGTAAAGTTTTCTGCTGCCGTGGTCATGTTGGGTATGTTGCTCAGGGAATCGGAATACGTCGGGAATGTCGCCTATGACGACGTATTAGCTTATGCAAAGGACGCAGTAGGACCGGATAGATACGGGTACCGCGGCGAGTTCCTTCACCTGGTCTCGGTTGCTAAGAGACTGAAACAATAATATTAATAAGCTTTTGATTCCGGCGGCCGGCATGCGCCGCGTGCCGGCCGCCTGGGGCAGCATGCTGCTGCATAATACACAATATCACTACCGGAGACAATCCGCGCAGCGTTTTTCCCATCCCCTGCCCGACAGAACCCAAAGGGGAGTTTAAATATGGGAATTTGCTTTAATCGGTATTCGAGATATTGAATTTATATCAAAAAAAGGGTATAACTAACCTGGATTCTAACTTCAGGAGTCCGATGCAATGAAATTTGAAGTAAGGAAAAAAAGATGAGTGAAACAGAAGCATCTGAAAAATATGAGGAAGAGGTGTTTATCACTGACCTCGCCATCCACCGGGTCAGACATTTAAAAGACATCCACATCCCTCTTTCCAAAGATGAACGAAAACATTTGATCCTGACGGGAAAAAACGGCAGCGGCAAAACCTCTGTTTTAAATAGTATAAAGACCGAAATCTGGTCTATCTTAAGTCTTCCAGGTGGTCTTGTCTGGGCAGATGACAAAGAGGGCAAAAAAAGGCAAGGAGTTTCATTTGAATTTTCCGGCAATCGCAAATATATAGATTATTTCAGGGATAGTCATTTTGTATTTTCTTTCTACAGTGCAAGGCGTCAGGTGGATATGACAACCCCAACAGGTTTGAATAAAATAGATTTAAAAAGACGCTTCAATATTGACGAATACCCGGGCAAAGAATTCATTCAATATATTGTTAATCTAAAAGCCGAGAAATCCTTCGCAAGGGATGACAAAGACTATGAAACTGCCCAAAATATCGACCTCTGGTTTGAAAACTTTGAAGACGGTTTGAAAGAAATTTTTGAAGACCTATCCCTGCGGCTTGATTTTGACAGGAAAAATTATAATTTTAATATCATCCAGGAAAACAAAGAACCCTTTGATTTTAATACGCTGGCGGATGGCTATTCTGCGATCATTAATGTGGTGGCTGATATTATCCTCAGGATGGGACAGAATAAAACCATAAGTTATGATGTGCAGGGTTTGATTTTAATCGATGAGATCGATGCGCACCTGCATATTAACTTGCAGAAAAAGATATTTCCTTTCTTAACCCGTTTCTTTCCCAGGATACAATTCATTGTTACCACCCATTCGCCTTTTGTACTGAATTCAATCGAAAATGCAGTTATCTACGACCTTGAAAAGAAATTGCTGGTAAACGATTTATCAGGTTACGCATACGACGGAATTGTTGAAGGTTACTTTGAGAACGATAAATATTCGGAAATAATCAAAAACAAAATCGCGCAGTACGAACAACTGGTCAACCGAGAAAAACGGACTGAAACGGAAGAAGATCAAATGATAGACCTGAAAAAGTACCTGGAAAGCATTCCCGGCTCCCTGGCGCCAGAACTTAAAGCGAAATTCCAGCAGGTTGAACTCTACCGGATAGGCAAACAGCATGATTAATATCCAAAAATCAATGCCCCCGCCCTCCTGCCTGGAAAAAGAAAAAAACAAGGCCAATGGCGATTACAAATGCGGTGAAGTCCTTAAAAGGACGGAAGAGGATTTCAACAGTAAGTGTTATCTTTGCGAGTACAAGAATCCGCCCTCCATTAACGTAGAGCATTTCGTGCCCCATCGGGGCGATAAGAATCTGAAATTCGATTGGAATAACCTGTTCTGGTCCTGTACACACTGCAATAATACAAAGGGTGACAAATTCGACAACATATTAAACTGTACAAACCCGGATCACGATGTCGAAAATTGGATTAAATATGACATGAAACCGTTTCCAGGGGAAAAGGTGAAAATTTTATCACTCAAGGAAGGTGAAATAGTGGACAACACGTCCCGGTTACTGCTGGCTATTTATAACGGGACGACGCCGTTAAAAAAGATCGAATCCGCCAATATTCGCAAAGCGTTGTTGAATGAAATCCTGGATTTCCAGGGACAACTTCTTGGTTATGTTGAAAATGGAGAGGAAAAAGAATTCTATCTTAAAAAAATAAAAAAGCATTTAAGAAAATCATCCGCCTTTACAGCGTTTAAGCGGTGGATAATTAAAGAGAACCCGGTTCTCAGTAAGGACCTGGAACAATATTTCGATTGATAGCTCCTGTCTCCGTTCTTCCGTGCCTTCTTGTTTATCCGGTTTAACTATTTCCAGGGATTTCCAGTTTCGAACTGTCCCCCTATTCTCCTTACTTCCCGGACAGGCTATGAAAATATCGGCATCTATGGTATAATCCGCTTAGGAGTTGATTTCATGCAAATTACTATTTTAAACGGCGCCCCCCCGGATGCACGATACAAAAATTTCGAGCTATTCCTTGAAAAACTGGCTATTTACCTTGATAAAGACCGGCATTCCGTGACGCACCTGAAGCTGCGTAATATGAATATTAAATACTGTAACGGCTGCTTCGGCTGCTGGGTGAAAACCCCGGGCGAATGCCTGACTGCAGACGATTCGAGGACTGTGCGCCGGGAATCTATCAACTGCGATTTGCTGGTGTTTGCTTCCCCCATCATCATGGGTTTTACCAGCGCCATCCTGAAAAAAACCATGGATAAAATGATCCCGCTGGTCCATCCTTATCTGGAAATTGTTCAAAAGGAATGCCGCCACCGCAAACGCTATGATAAATACCCTCCCCTGGGATTGATCCTGGACAAACCTGTGGATGGCCGTACAGACGATGAAGATATTGCCATTACCAGGAAAATTTTCGAACGGCTTTCCCTGAACTTGAGATCGACGCTGCGGTTCGTTATCTTTGACCACACACGGATAGAGGAGGCTGTCGATGAAATTAACCATATTTAACGGCTCACCACGGGGAAAAGGAAGTAATACGAAAATTTTGATGGATCATTTTTGCAAAGGCTTTAACGCCGCCGCCGAAGTGAATGCTGTAGAAAACAACCTCAAAGTAAACGTGGCTTACCTGGTCCATACGGATAAAATGGAAGAGCTTCTCGAGTTGTTTGAAGAGGCGGATAAAGTCATCCTGGCGTTTCCCCTTTATACTGATTGCGTACCGGGAATTGTCAAATACTTTATCGAGCAACTGGAACCGTTATGCGGTAGGGAAAATAACCCGGATATGGGTTTCGTGGTGCAGTCGGGTTTCCCGGAAGCGGTGCATTCACGTGCTGTGGAAAAATTCCTGGAAAAACTGACCAGGCGCCTGGGCTGCAAGTACCTGGGTACGGTAATTAAAGGGGGCGTGGAGGGGATCCAGGTTCAACCGCCCCGTATGACCCGGGAACTTTTCGATTCGTTTTACAGGTTGGGGGTTCACTTTGGGAAGACCGGGGCATTCGATGAGACGATTATCCGGGAACTGGCGAAATGGGAACGACTGCCGGGGTGGAGGTTGGTTTTATATAAATTTGCAGCGTTTACGGGCATCGCGAATTTTTATTGGAACTCTCAATTGAAGAAAAACAATGCCTATGCTGAAAGTTTTGCCAAACCCGAATACCGCTAAAATTAATAAATCCTAAGCACGAAATCGCGACACTTGAAATTCGAAACAAATTCAAATGACCAAAACTCTAATTGGTGAATGGTGAATGGTGAATGATGAATGATGAATGATGAAAAAACATTCGTGAAAATTCGCGTCATTCGTTGGCTTGTTTTTGTTTTGACTTTTGAACTGTCCCTTATTTTCTCCCCTGTGAAAAAATTTACTTGACTTTCAATTTTCATTTTTATATACTAAAAGGTAATGATAATATTCTTGAGAAAAAATTTAGACAGGAGGGAAAAATAATGAGTTCCGAAAAAAAAGACACCTTTAAAAGGCTTACCGAACACAAAGAAAGAGCTTTGCGAATCGGTCTCGACATTAAGAACGACAAAATCGCCTTCGTATCCGACTCCCATAAATGGGATAGAAGCGATGTGGACTTTTTTAACGCCAATGACCCAATTTATTGTGAAATGCTTAAGCAGTACGATGACGCCGGCTTCAAATTAATCTTACTCGGGGACATCGAGGAAGGTTTAGGCGACAGCTTAAAAGAAGCGGTTGAGCACTATAAGAATACCTTTGAATGTGAAAAAAGATTTGTCCGGGAAAAGCGCTACTTTCGTATTTACGGGAACCACGACCACGATTGGAAAAACCCAGAGAAACGAAAATTACTTTCACCACTGTTGGGTGACATTGAAGTCTATCCGGCGGTTATGGTGGGAGATAAAATTATCGCGGCGCATGGTCATGAGGGCGATCTTTTTGGCGATGAACTGAGAGGTTTCACCAAGGTCATCCTGAGATTATTCAGGAAATTCATTGACAGGCTGACCGGCAAAAAAACTAGCCCCGCCCAAAATTATAAAAACCGTAAAAAACGCGAAGAATACCTTTTCGAATGGGCTCGCGAAAACCATCTCCTGCTTATCACCGGTCATACTCACCGCCCGATGTTCGAATCTTACTCGCCCATTTACTATTTAAAAAAACAGAAAACGCTCCAAAATGAGGCCCTGAAGTTACCTGAAAAAGACCACCCGAACCGAGCGGAATTAATTACCAGTATCGAATCTATCGATGCGCATATCCGATTCTTTGAAGAAAACTTCCCCAATGATAAGGAATTCATTGTAGAAAACCTGGAACTTCCCTATTATTTTAATTCCGGCTCCTGCATCTTTAATAATGGAATTACCGCTATCGAAATCGATAGTGGCATTATCAGGCTCGTATGGTGGAAAAAAACCGCTGACGGGAAAATAGTCGCCGATCGAACTTCATTTCCTTCCAATAACCTGGAAGATATATTGAACAAACTCTAAGTGCTCAATAAATGATTGCGCCTACTTGAAATTTCCTTATCTTCATCATATAATGGTATTTCCATAATATAAAATTGCAGGAGGGAACGTTGAAGCAATTAATCGATATGACCAATAAAAAGGAAATCGGCTTTGTGGATTGGGAATTTATCCATGATATGCAAGGCGTCGTTCCTGATTTAATCACCCCTGAAATCATCCACCTGACCGGAGAATTCCTGAAAAAAATTCCCGGCGAATGGGGAAAAATAAAATCGCTGCTGGAAAAACACACATCCCCCAAACATGTCACCCATATCGCCATCTCGGATATCGAAAACCTGGGCTGCCAATTCAAAGTCCGGGGAACCTTGAAAAATAAAAAAGGGGATGTATTGGACTTCCACCGCGTGGTGGTATTTGATCAAGACCCAATGGAAGACGATTTTCTCGGCGCGGTAATTACCGATAAGGACGGAAATTTTTCCCTGGCTTTCGGCAAAAGGGTTTTCAGCGATTTCGGGCTGGAAGCGGAACCGGATATCTACCTCAAAATCTATGCCTGGGAGACTGAAAAATTTATACAGATCGGCAAGTGCACCCCCCCGGTCTTTGAAAAAATGGAAACCAAAGAGGGTTACAAAATTTTCGAGTTCGGCGTAATCGCTATCTAAAGGACTTCGATTTTTAATTCCGTGTACAGGATTTGCTTGATGCGGGTCGAGATTTCGCGAACTTCGCCGCTGATTTGGGCCGCATTTTTGGCGATTTCCGTTTTAAAGGTTTCATCTTCGATGCCGGCAAGATTGATCATGACGTTATAAAGCGCGCCTTCGGCGGCGGCCGAAGCGGTAAGCCCGGCTACCCCGGAATCGGATAACGAGTTGCGGTTTCCTTTTTCTGCCGCGATTAAGGCCAGTTCAACGGCATCTTTGGTTTTTTCCAGCACGGAGAAAGGCACCAATGTGGCCTCCCTGGTGGCTGCCTGGACGGCTTTGTTACGGGCCCCGATCTCTTCAGCGGTTCCTTTGGGCAGCGCGAAGGTGGCCATTACTTTGTCAAAGGCTTCAGTATCTTTATCGATGGCGTCGGTAAAAAAGTCTTTCAGTTTCTGAGCCTTTTCGGCCGCATCCACCATGACTTCTTTCACTTCAACGTACTGTTTTTTACCATAGGTCAGGTTGCCCACCATGGCGCTGAGGCCGGCCGACAGGGCGCCGTTCAACGCAGCCACACTGCCTCCCCCGGGGGCCGGGGAATCGGAAGCCAACTCATCGGCAAAATCATACAAATTCATGGAAGCCAGGCGTCCTTTTTTTCTTAATTTATACTCGATAATCTTATGCTCCACGTTAAAAGGCCCCAGTTCGGTCATGCCCAGGCTCTGCACGGCAATTCGCACCAGTTCCTTTTCGGATACGCCGGCGCTGCCTTCCTGTAATTTTAGAAAATGGCGGCCGGTATCCAGCATGGCCTCCAGCGGGATCAAACCCACCAACTCGCTGCCGGTTACCCGTACGCCGAATTCCCGGGCAAATTTATCGCATTCCTCGAAGACCCGGTAAAGGGGAGTAATTTTATAATTTAACAGGTTAACGGAAATCTGGGCCATATTGTAGTCGGCCATATACCAGCCCACCGCCCGGACTGCCTTTAACGTACCCGGCTCTTGCTCTTTTTCACCGGTATCTTTATTGGTCACGGCCCGGCCTTTTTCGCGGATACGGGTGGCAATTTTCCTGGCAATCTTTACATCCCGGGTATTGAGGTTGACATTGTAGGCGATTAAAAATTCCCGGGCGCCGATGACCGTGGCGCCGGCCCCGGCATTAAAAACGGGTTCGCCGAAGTCCGGTTTGAATTCTTCCTTTTTCAATTTTTCCGGCAAGGCTTCGTATTCACCTTCCCTGATATAGGCCAGGCTGCGTCTCTCTTCCGAAGCGGCGGCTTCTTCGTAAAGGTAAACGGGAATATGAAGTTCTTCCGCCACCCGTTGGCCGAGTTTTTTGGCGATTGCCACACACTCTGCCATGGTAACGCCTGAGACCGGTACAAAGGGACATACATCCGCGGCCCCCATGCGTGGATGGGCGCCGTGTTGTTTTGACATATCGATCAATTCCGAGGCTTTTTTAATGGCTTGAAAAGCGGCTTCCACTACAGCCTCAGGGTCCCCGGCAAGGGTCACGACTGTCCGGTTGGTATCTTTTCCCGGATCCACGTCCAATAGTTCGACTCCCGGTATTTTTTTTATTTCGTCCGTTATCTTTCCCATAACGGCCATATCTCTTCCTTCAGAAAAATTGGGTACACATTCGACGATCTTTTTCATATTTATCTCCTTTTTTGATGTATTTTTCTCCATGCCATGATATCTTTATGATGCCCCGAGAGCAATACTTCGGGGACGATCAAACCGTTATAATCCCTGGGTTGAGTATACTGGGGGAACCCGAATTGGTCTTCATGGTAAAAGGAATCGGTTTCCACGGATTCGGGGTTGCCCACCACGCCTTCCAGCATGCGGCCAATACTTTCGATCAATACCTGGGCCGGGGTTTCGCCCCCCATTAACACATAATCGCCGATGGAAATTTCTTCATCCACCAGGGCGTCGATGAACCGCTGATCGACTCCTTCGTACCTGCCGCACACCAGGATCAGGTGGGGGCTGCCGGCCAATTCTTTTACTTTTTCCTGGGTTAAAAGTTGAGCGTAGGCGGAGAAGAGGATTACTTTCCCCGGGTTCTCCGGGCGTTTTGTTTTGATATGATGAATCGCATCGAAAAGCGGCTGGGGCAGCATGACCATCCCGGCGCCGCCGCCGAAAGGGCGGTCATCCACTTTGTGATGCTTGTTGGCGGCAAACTCCCGTAAATCATAACAGTCCACGGTTATAATGCCTTTTTCAATGGCTTTGCCAAGTAAGCCATACTGGGTAAAGTCCCGGATCATGCCCGGGAAAATAGAAATCACTGAAAAAATCATTTTTTATTCAAGCTTTTCAATCCGTCCGGCGGGTCGATTATAATAAGCCGCTTTTTTTTGTCGATCTCCTTGATGATTGTTTCCGTAAACGGGACATAGTAAATATCCGTTTCATTTTCGTCCCGGATTTCAAGGAGTTTATTAAAACTGTCGGTTTCGAAACTGATTACGTTGCCCCACAGTTCGCCGTTCACATCTTTTACCAGGAAGCCGGCCAATTGGGCGCTTTCGTTGTCTTCCGCCGGGATATTGGAATCGTTCCCCTTTTCGTCGGTTTCTGCGTATACGGCGTAACCGACCAGCTTGAACGCCCCGTTAATGGAATCGATCCCCTTCAATTTGATAACGGGAGCCCCGTTAATTTCCTTGAGATAGACCACTTCGTACTTTTTTTCATATTTCTCGGATTTGAGTGTGACAATCTCTCTCTCTGCTACGGCATGGACTCCCACCGTGGGGGAAGTAATGACCACTTCCCCCCTATTACCTCTAACTTTGAATATCTTTCCGATGAAGATCAAATAAAATTATTCCTACGCCTCACGCCTCACTCTTCTCGCGGTTCTCACGGTTCTCACGGTTCTCACGGTCATCAAACCGTTCGATAATTTCCAGGTTGAATCTTCTTCGCTGTTTCATTCCGGCGGCAGCAAGGATCGTTCTGATGGCTCTGGCGGTTCTACCCTGTTTTCCAATCACTTTCCCCAGGTCGGATTGATGAACTCTTAGTTCCAGGATGGTGGTTTGTTCGCCATCGATCTGAGTTACCTTAACTTCTTCCGGGTTGTCTACCAATGATTTACAAACTGTTTCAACTAGTTCTTTCACTTTGTCCTCCTTAACTCCTTGACTTAATTATCAGAATTAACTTTTTTTACTAGCGATTTTACGGTCGGCGACGGTATGGCTCCTTTTTTAATCCACTGATTGTATTTATTTAAGTCCACCTTAATATCGGTGGCCTCTAGCATTGGATTGTAATGTCCAATTAAATCGATATAACGGGATTCCCTGGGTTTCCGTTTATCCGTAGCCACAATCCTGTAGAACGGTTTGTGCTTTGTGCCCATGCGAGTCAGTCTAATAACTACCATGCGTTACTACTCCTTATTCATTAACTTATAAAATTTAACCTATATAACTTACCTCATTTTTGAGAGAAAGTCAAATTTTTTAATCATTTTTTTAAAAAATGGTTTTTTCATATACTTTTTCATTTCCATATGCCCCTTCAGCAGTTGGTTCACTTCCTGCACCGGACGCCCGGACCCTTTGGAAATCCTGTACCTGCGCCTGCCGTCTACGAGCCTGGGGTTTTCCATTTCCCTGGCGGTCATGGAATCGATGATGGCGACCATATGCTTGATTTTTTTGTCGTCCATAGCGGCGCCGGCCATTTCCCGGTTTAAGCCCATATTGGGCAGCATGCCCATGATATCGGCCATGGACCCGAGTTTTTGTACCTGTTTCAATTGGGAACGGAAATCATCCAGGGTAAATTCGTTACTCATCAGTCGCCGGGTCATTTCTTCGGCTTTTTCCTCATCCAGTTCTTTTTCGGCTTTTTCGATGAGAGAGAGGACATCGCCCATGCCCAGGATTTTGGAAGCCAGGCGGTCGGGGTAGAATTTCTGGAAGTCGCTGTTTTTTTCGCCGACGCCTATGAATTTAATGGGTTTTCCCGTGACGCTGACGATGGAGAGGGCGGCGCCGCCCCGGGCGTCGGCGTCCAGTTTGGTCAGGATAATGGAATCGACGCCGATCTGCTCTGAGAATTGGAGGGCGGAGTTGACGGCGTCCTGGCCGGTTAATGAATCGGCCACAAAAATGACTTCCGTGGGGTCCAGGGAATTTTTTACCCGGCGCAGTTCCGCCATTAATTCTTCGTCGATGTGCAGGCGGCCGGCGGTATCGGCGATGATATAGTCATACCCGTATTCCCTGGAGGTTTTCAACAGGTCCCGGCTAATTTTTTCCAGGTCGGATGAATCCCGTTTAAAGTAATTGACGCCCACTTCCCTGGCAATGGTTTCCAGTTGTTCGCCGGCGGCCAATCGTTTAAGGTCCAGGGAGCAGAGCAAAGAGGATTTACCCTGTTCTTTCAGGTAATGGGCCAGTTTCCCGGCGGAGGTGGTTTTTCCCGTGCCCTGGAGGCCCACCAGCATGATTACCGAGGGTTTGGTGGGGGCCGAATTGAGTTCTTTTTCCTGGTTGCCCAGCATGGTTTCCAGTTCGGTTTTCACGATTTTTACCATGTGTTGGTAGGGGTTCAGGCTTTCCTGGACTTCGGCGCCCAGGGTTTTTTCTTTGACGTTGTCGATGAATTTTTTGACGACTTTAAAGTTTACGTCCGCTTCCAGGAGGGACAACCTGATTTCCCGGAGGGCCACTTTCATATTATCTTCGGTGATTTTGACTTCACCTTTCAAGTATTTCAAAACTTTCTCGAATTTTCCGCTTAAATTATCCAGCATACCTGTTATCTCCTGAGTTCCAGTTTTCCATTTTACCATAAAAGGGCGCTTTAGCAAACAAAAAAATTTCCGGCCCCCCCTTTATATTCAAATTATTATCCTGATTCTTTTGGTAATTTCATAGTGGATTGTTTGTTCTTGTTTGTATATCATGGGTGCTGGGTTTTATATGGCCCCCGGCAAAATCAGATTAGAAATTGTATCTTCGCGCCTTTGTGACTAAATTTGCATGACCACGGACGAGGTGCTACCTCATTCACCGACTATTTAAATAATGCAGTAATTGGTTGCATAGCAGCAGAAGCCAGTATTGCAGTGGGTTTGGCAGGGGTTACCCATACCTTTTGAGGTATCGGGCAAACCGCCCTTAAGCATCTGCATCTGCGGATTAGTCAGATTATTCACGGTCTCTTTGTTCAACACTAACTTCTTTGTTACTTTTTTAGTTTTCATTGCCTTTCTCCTTTTTGGGCTTTAAAAATCATAGGAATAATAGAGCGCAATCCCCTTATTTTTCACATAAGTTCCAACACCCCCTGAGGTAATCATATGAGTGATTAACACTGGAAACATTTCTTTAAAAACTCCTTCCATGCGATCATACTTTTTTCTTAGAAATTTATCCACATCATTCTGGGATAGTTGGGCTTTGGATTCTCCGACAATAGTAATTTCACGACCTTCTTTCTCCCCGTAACCGAAAATATTCACTTCGATTTCCGCGCCTTCTTCATCTATAAGATAATCCCGTTTTAGCGCGCCCTTGATAATTATCCCGAAATCTCTCGCCAATAGACCGGGGAGTTTTTTATATGCCGCATTTTCCAGCATATAGCCGAAAGTGGTAGATAACCCGCCAACTTCTTTCTGCGTATTTTTATGATCTCTTGCGAGCCCCCTGATTTCTTCTTCGGTACGTTTTTGCGCTTCAGCCAGCTCTTTTTGAGACACCACCAGATCTTTTACAATTCCTTTTAATTCGTTGAAATCGTCCCGGTTGACGCTTTCCAGCCTATGTCTATCAATGACATCCAGCATTGAATAGAGAATATCTCTCAAATCAGGCTGCAGCCTGTCAACCTTCCGTATAAAATCAACCGGAATATCCATGGACATGTTTTACCTCGCTTATGTCGATTATGATATAAGATATTATTCAATTTGTCAACTCTCTTTGAGAAAATTTCTCCCTCGATTTCATTCCGATTTGACGTCGCCCGGTTGCTTTTTACTACGGAATGTGCTATAAATATACCTTACAAACCCGGATGATCAAAAATAAAAAATCATTAACAGCAGCCCTGCTGATGCTTGTCTATGCCTTGCTTATGTTCCAGGAAATCGCCGTGAACCAGGTCCTGTGCTATAAGGAAAACGGCGCCGTTAACCTGGAACTGGCGGTTCTCAGCCTCAAATGCATCTGCGTTGAGAGCCATGATCATGCCGGTTCCCCTTCCGAATCCCAGGACCCCGGCAAATGCGTCCAGTCTTTTTGCCAGTACAGCAACTGCATCGATCAACCTTTCAACACCTCCTGGCTGGAACGCGACATCACTCCCAATTCATCCGGGTCCCGCTTTAACCATCAAACCGATCCGAACCATCATATAAATAGTAAAGCCACTGTGGCTTTAAACCGGCTTTCAACGCCGGGTTTCTTAATCAAATTAACGAAATTCCTGCCAGACTCTTCCTTTCAAGAGAACAGCAATATCCTGCGCTGTTGATACCTCCTTCTTTTTTGCCACGCTGTAACGAAAAAAAAGAGATTTTAACGAATCCAAGGAGGTACAAATTGAAATTTCAAAAATTTAAATGGCTTTATTTGTTTTTATGTATATTCTTACTCGACCGGTTTCCCTTAAACCCGGCGGCGGAACAACCGGGCACACCCGATCCGGGCACAACTTATACGCTTGAACAATTGATCCAATTGGCCCGGCTAAATAACCTGCCAATGAAAATTGCGGAATTAGAAAGGCGCATTGCCGTCGAAGAATACCGCGATACCCGCGCTTTACCCAACCCGGAATTGGAATACTCACGCGGCCGTGGTAAAAGCGCGGACGAACCGGGGAAAGCGGAAATATGGGGGGCAAGCCTCAAATGGTCCCTGCCCAATCCCATCCACCGTTATTATTTCCTGGAGGCGGCCCGAACCCACATCACGGAAGCGGAAATCCAGGCGGAAATTAGCCGAAGAGAAGCGATCAAAGACCTGGCCACCCATTTCTACAAACTCCGGCTCTTTAACAAATTAAAATCTTTCCTGGAAGAAAAACAGCGCATCCTGGAAGAAGCCGGCAAAATAACCAAAGCCAAAGTAGACATTGGCGAATCGAAAGAAATCGATTACCTGCGCGCCTCGGTGGCCGTCCAGGTAAACAATACGGAACTGTTCCGAATTGAGAAAAATATCGCCTATGAACGAAACCGGCTCAGGGAATCACTGGATTTCACGATCCCGGAAGATTTCTCTATTGCCGGGGATTTCGATTTCACACCCCTGCCCATGGACGAAAACAACCTCAAGGAGTCGCTGGAAACAGCGCCCCTCATCCGCCTGGAAACCAACCGACTGCAAGGAGAAAAAGCCGGCCTTAAAGCGGCGCGGTTTTCAATTATCGAATCCATCGATTTGTTCGGCGAAAAAGGCAAAGAAATCGACGGGAATATCTGGAGCGTCGGCGTCGGCGTTTCCATTCCCCTGTTTAACCGGAAATCGGCTTTCATTCGCCAGGCCAAACTGCAAAAACAAAAAGCGGAAACCGAACTGGCTTACTCCAGGAACCGCTTTTTTGCCGATACCCTGCAAATCATCGCCGAAATCCGTGTACTGGAAAAGGAAATCGAGACTTTCACCGGCGCTGCCTTAAAAGCTGGAAAGGAAAACATGGAACTTTCGGATAAACTCTACCGCGAAGGAGAAGTTCCCCTGCTGGTTTTCCTGGATTCCCAGGACAGCTTTTTCGAAATACAGACGCGGTACTATGAGGCCGTCGCCGAATGGAACATTCTAAAAGCAGAGCTGGACGCCCTGCTGGGAGGTAACAAATGAGAAGATTTATTTTAATTGGAATTATAATAATCATACTAATGGTCGGTGGTATTTTTACTCACTGCGGTAATTCGACGTCGGCTGCGCCGACAGCGCCGGCAGCGACCGCCGTTGAAAGCAGCGCGCCGGCGGCGGGAAACGGGGAAGAACCGGCCGCTAACTCCGGCTACCGCTCCTTGCAAATCAGCCCCAAATTCGTTCAACAATGGAACATCCGCGTCGCCAACCCGGAATCCAGGGAACTGGTGGAAAAAGTCACCCTGAACGGCGTGGTGAAAGATAATAAAGAAACTTCCTACATTATCAATACATCTGTCTGCGGCATAGTCGCCCGCATCACCAAAGACACCGGCGACACGGTGCGAAAAGGGGATATTCTCTGCGTGTTAAATTCCCCGGAACTGCTGGAAATTAAAACCCGCTACATCAAGGCTTTCCAGGATCACCGCTTAAAACAAGAGAACTTTGAACGGGCCAAAAATCTTATCAAGATCAAAGCGCTGGAACAAAAGGAATATACCGCCAGGGAATCGGAATATAAAACCGCCATGGCCGAGTTTTTCTCCCTGGAAGCGCAACTGGACTCGGTGGGGTATGAAAACAAAATCCTCCAGGCGGTAAAAACCGCTGTTCAACAGGATGATACGGAACAAATCAAAACATTTCTTTCCCCGTTATACAGTATCCTTTCACCTTCATCCGGCAAAGTCATGATGCGGGATTTAAACCTGGGCGAACGGGTGGAAAGCAATAAAACGATTTACGAAATCTCAGACACGCGCAAATTGTGGGTTTTGCTGGACGCCATGGAAAAGGACCTGCAATATATCGATAAACAGAAACCGGTGTCCATCATCGCCGATGGTTACCCGCAAGAACCATTCCCGGGTTTCGTTTTAACCCTGGATGAAAAAATAGACCCTGAACTGCGAACGGTGAAAGTAAGGGTGGAAGTGGACAACAGCGGCGGTCGCCTCAAACCCGGGATGTTTGTCAAAGGATCCATTGAAAAGTCGGTGAAAGAGACGCACCTGGCCGTGCCTTCGGCGGCGTTGGTTAAACTGGCCGGCGTGGACGGCGTGTTTGCCGCCGACGGCGATACGTTTTTCTTTAAACCGCTGGAAGTGCTGCAAATCGACGCCAACGGTTATGCCTTTGTAAAAGGCCTTAACCCCGAAGATAAAGTGGTAGTGGAAGGCGCTTTTTATCTCAAGGCCGAGTTCGCCATGCAAGCCGGCGAAAACGGCGAAGGAGAATAATCATGCTGGAACGTATTATCTCCGCGTCATTGAAACGCCGGGCTTTAATCGTGGTATTATTGGTTCTTATCGTGGGAGTCGGCATATATTCGCTTCTGAATCTTCACATGGACGCCTTCCCGGATGTCACCAATATCCAGGTAGAAATCGTTTCCCGCGCCCCGGGGCTGTCGCCCCTGGAAATCGAAAAATTCGTCACTTACCCCATCGAAATGACCATGCGCGGTCTCCCGGGCCTGGTGCAGATGCGTTCCGTGGTCAAATTCGGGATTTCCGTCGTGACCCTGGTTTTCCAGGACGACGTGGATATTTATTTTGCCCGTCAACAGGTTTTCCAGAAATTAGTGGAAGCGGAAAAAGGTCTGCCCCAGGGGGTTGAAACGGAAATGGGCCCGGTGGCGACGGCCATGGGCGAACTGTATCATTATACGCTGGAAGGCAACCGGCCAACGGATGAAGAAGGGGAAAAACAATACCTGGCCGAGCTGCGAACGGTCCAGGATTGGTTGGCGGCCCCGATGTTGAAGAATGTCCCGGGCGTCACCGAGGTTAACGCCTTCGGCGGCTATATCAAACAATTCCAGGTCCTCGTGGACCCGGCAAAATTAATGAAATATGGCATCTCCATCCCGGATGTCTACGAAACGCTGCAAAAGAACAATGAAAACGTCGGCGGCAGCGTGATCGAAAAAGATTTCGAGCAATCGATTATCCGCGGCATCGGCCTCATCGGCTCCGCGGAAGATATCGGCAACATCGTATTGAAAGCGGAACATGGAACCCCGGTTTTAGTGAAGGACGTGGCCGCCATCAGCATCGGTCAAAACCTCCGCCAGGGCGCCGCCCTGAAAAACGGCAAAGAAGCCGTCGGCGGCATCGTCATGATGCTTCGCGGCGAAAATACCCTGGAGGTCATTCACAATGTGCAGGAAAAAGTCCGGGAGATCAATGACAGTAATATGTTGCCCGCCGGCATTAAAATCGTCCCCTATTACCAGCGTTCCGAAATAATCAAAAACAGCATCGGAACCGTTACCACCGCCCTGATCGAAGGCGCGCTGTTGGTTTTGCTTATACTTTTCTTGTTTTTACGGCAGATACGCGGCGCTTTTATCGTCATCCTGGCGCTGCCCCTTTCGTTATTGCTCACCTTTACCGTTATGAAAAACGCCGGTCTCGACGCCAACCTCATGTCGCTGGGCGGGCTGGCCATTTCCATCGGTATGATTATCGACGCCACCATTATCCAGGTGGAAAACGTCCAGCGGCGGTTAAGTGAAAAAAACAGCGGCCAACATAAACTGGCCACTGTGTTGAAAGCCGTCCTGGAAGTTCGCAAGCCCAGTATTTTCGGCGAATTGATCATTGCCCTGACCTTTATCCCCATCATTTCGCTGCAAGGAATGGAAGGCAAGATGTTCACGCCCCTGGCCTTTACCGTTGCCATTGCGCTTTTATCGTCCCTGCTGCTTTCCATTTTCGTTATCCCCGTGTTATGTTCCTTTTTCCTCAACGCCGGCCCTGAAAAAGAAAGCTTGCTGCTGCGCGCCGCTAAAAAAATCTATTTACCGGCCCTCACCTGGTCAATGAAAAACAAATGGTTCATCATCGGCGGCGCTTCCATACTATTGATTATCACATTTATACTGGTTCCCCGGTTGGGAACCGAATTCATCCCCATCATGGATGAGGGCGCGTTCGACATGGATGTCCAGATGCTGCCGGGAATCACCCTGGATAGGGCGCTGGAAACCAATAAACAAATTCACCACATATTGTTAAGCTCGCCCGAGTTGGATACCGTTGTCAGCCGCACGGGCCAGAGCGGCATTGCCCTGGAAGGAAAGGGCGTCGATATGACCGGGTATACCGGTTCATTTAAGCCCAGGGACCAGTGGCGGGGGAACCGATCTTCGGAGGAGATAATAGACAGTCTCCGGGAGAAATTGGATGAAATCCCGGGCCTTGCTTACGGATTCAGTCAGCCCATCCAGTGCCGTATCGATGAGTTAGTGGCCGGGACGCGGGCCCAATTGATTATTAAAATCTTCGGCGAGGATATGGAGGTTATGAAACACAAAGCCGCGGAAATAGCAACTATCCTTGCCGGCGTCCGGGGAACCACGGATTTGATCGTGGAGCGAACCACCGGGCAATCGTATATCGATATCCAGGTGGACCGCGCCCGTATTGCCCGTTTCGGGTTGAGTGTCAACGACGTACTCAGCGTAATCGAGATCGCCGTAGGTGGGAAAGTTTCCACCCAGATATATGAAGGCAGCCGGTTTTTCGATTGCGTCGTGCGGTTTCCCGAAGCAGAGCGAAACAGTATCGCCAAGCTTGGCAATATCATCATCAGGGGCAAGCAGGGCGAGATGCTGCCGCTCAATCAGCTCGCCGCCATCGAGAACGTCGAAGGCCCGGTGCAAATCAGCCGCGAAAACGGCCAGAGGCGGATCGGCGTCGAGATGAATATAAAAGACCGGGATATCGGGAGTTTCGTAACCGAAGCGAAAAAGAAAATCACGGACCGTGTACGTTTACCCGGAGGGTATTACCTATCCTGGGGCGGTCAATTCGAAAACCAGCAGCGGGCCATGAAGCGGTTGTTGATTATTGCGCCGGTGGTAGTGGGGTTGATCTTGCTGCTTCTTTTTCTAACCTTTGGCGTGCTTCGTTTAGGGTTCCTGGTGTTGTTCAATTTGCCTTTTGCGTTGATAGGGGGCGTTTTTGCCCTTTATATTTCCGGGCTTTATTTATCTGTTCCGGCGTCAGTGGGGTTTATCGTGCTTTTTGGGGTAGCTGTTCTCAATGGATTAGTGTTGGTTTCCTATATCGCGCAGTTACGCCAGGAGGGAATGAATCTCCATGATTCCATATACAATGCGTGTCGTGTAAGGCTCAGGCCCGTATTGATGACGGCGTCGATTGCGATATTCAGTTTGATCCCCATGATATTCGCAACCGGGCCGGGATCCGAGATACAGAAACCTTTGGCTGTCGTCGTCGTCGGTGGGCTTATCACATCGACGTTGTTGACGCTGCTGTTATTGCCGACGTTATACGGTTGGTTGGAAGGAGCAAAGGTTAAAATTGGTCCCCTGTCACCCTAAAAAGCTAAAAAAACGTAACGTTGACAATCGGTTTTTTTTGGTTTAATATAAGCCCATGACAGAACAACATGAATTAAAAGGTATTCCATATGGTATCGCCGATTTCAAGGATTTTCGCATAAAAAATTTATATTACGTAGACAAAACACGGTTCATCAGGAATATCGAAAAAAAAGGAAGCTTTCTATTCTTCATCCGGCCCCGCCGCTTCGGGAAATCACTCTTCCTCTCCATGCTTGAATATTACTACGACATCCATCGAAAAGACCAATTCGATCTCCTTTTCAATGGCGCCGATATCCATTCAAACCCCACAAAAGAAAAAAACAAATACCTGGTATTATCTTTCAACTTTTCGGCGGTAGCTCCTGAAAAATCCCACCTGGAGGAATTTTTTCTTCAACATATCCTCGATAGTATCCGTTATTTCATCAATAAATACGAGAAATACCTGGATATCGACATTAAAGAAGCCCAAAAAAAATTCGAATCCTCTAAAGGCGCTTCAGCTTTAATGGGCACGTTTTTAAATTATTTCAGGGGAAAAGAGTATAAGTTATACGTCATCATCGATGAATACGATAATTTTGCCAATACGATTCTATCCGACTCCGGGGAAGCCGAATACCGTTCAATCACCCAGGGGGAAGGTTTTCTACGTTCGTTTTTTAATGTAATCAAAGCAGGAACCACCGGGAGCGATACCCCCATTTCGCGGCTATTCATGACCGGGGTTTCTCCTATAGCACTGGACGACGTCACCTCCGGGTTTAACATCGCGACAAACATTTCATTAGACCTGGATATCGATGAAATCCTGGGATTCACCGGGGCCGAAGTGGAAACCATGATCGAATACTACCGTCAAACCGGTAAAATCCGCCATTCGACGCCGGAACTGATGGGCATCATGAACCGTTGGTATAACCATTATAAATTTGCCCTTCGCGCCAGTTCCCAGGTTTTTAATACCGTCTTTGTATTATATTTCCTCCGGGAATACCTGAAAGAATCCCGTATCCCAGACCTACTCATCGACAATAACGCCCGGATGGATTATATGAAACTGCGCTATTTAATTCTTAGCGATAAAAAAAGCACTCCCCAAACCACTCAAACTACCCAAACCAACGGCAATTTTTCCAAACTCCGGGAAATCCTGGAAAACGATACCCTTCATTCAACGATCGTCGAACGTTTCCCTATCGCTAAATTGACCAGCCCGGAGAATTTTATCTCCCTTTTATATTATTTCGGCCTCTTAACTATCACCGGCAGCGATGAAGAAAATAAAGCCATTCTTAAAATCCCCAATGAAGCCGTCAAACGGTTATACTACGATTATATCAAAGAAACCTATGAAGAGACCGGCATATTAACCATCGATTTAAACCGGTATGAAGCAGCCATGAAAGAGATGGCCTTTAACGGGAAATGGAAACCGTTAATCGCTTACCTGGTTGAGCAGATGGAAAAGTCGCTGGGTATCAGGGATTTAATCACGGGAGAAAAAGCCATCCAGGCGTTTTTAAATGTCTACCTGGGATTATCCGCGCTTTACCTGGTTTATTCGGAAAAAGAGTTGAAAAAGGGCTATGCCGACCTGGTGTTGGAACCGTTCCTGGCGCAATACCCCGGGTTGAAGTATGCCTATCTTATCGAGCTTAAATAC
>JAPKZK010000132.1 GCA_026393835.1 Candidatus Aminicenantota bacterium
GTTCTTCCCACTCCCACCTATAAAAGTAGTTCACTCAATATATCGCGCAGCAAAGCCATAATATGAGGAACCGGATGCGTTAATTGCGCACGTCCGGGTCTGTGGGGGAGCCGGAGGGTAACCGAAGGCTCTACCCGGCAAAAAGATAGAATGATGAATGATGAATGATGAATGATGAAGAGTGGCGCCCGTTGGGCAATTTTTAAAAACGCCGAAGGCGTTGAAAAACCTGTCCGCGGGACGCCTCTTTAAACAACCACGGGGCAGTGGCCCTATTTTCTATGCTGCCCGCGCGGCGGGCATATGCCTCAATATATCGCCCTCATAGAGATCCATGATAGGAAAACACATTTCATAATCATTCCAGATCAGGTCCCCATATTCGACTTTGAACTTTCTAAATTCATTAATATCCAGGAACTTCCTGGTCATGGGATTTATGGACACCTTTAAAAATGGTCCAAAATCAATGACCCTTTCTTCATTGCCGGAGAACACCAATCTTATCTTATAATCCTTAATATATACAGCGGCGATTATTGCCAATGCCATTGTTCCTCCTAATCTAATTTATTATTGATGGTTTCTGGTTTTACTTCTTTATTCAAAACAAAAAAATCGATCCATTTTTTTACAATATCACCTTTGAAATGCTCCAGTACCGCTCGAAATTTTTTTTGCTCTTTTCCATCCAATGGTTCTTTTCCTCTTACAGGTAGTATTTTTATTTCCGTTATACAACCATCAACAATCACCAACTCAGCTTTGCTTTCCTTACCCTGGTATTTGCCATGGACATGGATAGGATAATGATCATTGGAATAAAAAAGCACAATCAATCCGAAATATTCATATAATTTGGGCATGCCGATATTATAACTCTTTTATCCACTTTTTTCCATTTTTTGGAAAAGAAAAAGGAGCAAACAACAAAGTGTCTGCCCGATTACAAAAAAAGAAAGAGAAAAAGAGGGTACAGGCCAAAAAAATCACCCACGGCAATTCATCCAGGTAGGTTTGATAAATATCCAGTATGCCGGGAATGCCTATACGGTCCGGGAAGATGACCTCTTTTACATATAGGTTGTCTTTATTGTTCAATACCACGCCGGGGAAGTTTTTCTATCGCCCCGGGAAGTTTCCCCAACGGTCTGGGGAGTGGGGACGGGGTAAAGACCAGTTATTTCTGCCATCGATCATTCCATTTCATAACTCCTGGGAGAATCCGGCGCATTCCCGGCTGTTAAATTAGGGCTCCCGGCTGTTTCCAACATGATAATTGGCCTGTCCCGTATCCTCGTAATAAAAATAGCCGCGAAGAACGCGAAGGACCGCGAAGGTTTAAAATCCGAATTTCGAAATTCGAAATCGCGTGTACAAACAATAAGGAAGTTCCTTCAGCGGCATGGGTGGTTAGTCCGGTGGTCTGTATTGAAATTAATCTGTGTAAATCAGTGTAATCTGTGGATAGTTGGTTTTTAATTTGTGTCATTCGTGCCATTCGTGGGCTGTTTTTGTTCCGATCCCGGCTCATCCGGGTCAGGGGAAACGGAATAAAAAAAGGTAAAGATTTATAAAAATTGACTAAAAATCTAAAAATTACGCTATCATTATGAGTGGTTAATAAATTATGAGATGTTAAAAGGGAGGTGAAAAAATGGAAAAAGTAATCGTTTTCATTTTGAGTGCGTTAATATTTTTCAGTCCGGTGTTTTCCGGGACTGGAAATAATGAAGGAGTAGGGGGCGCAGAAGCCTTACTGCAAAGCGATGGGTCCCGGATCTGTCTATCTTTTGAGCATTATAAAATGCAAGATGGCTGGACGCCGGTGGTGTTATCCATTGGGGAACTTAATTGCCTGCTGTGGATGGATGAAAGCGGCAGGGTTTTGGAGTTGCGGGAAACCGGCGCTCCTTTTGTCGAACCGGTTTGTTTTATCGATGTG
>JAPKZK010000184.1 GCA_026393835.1 Candidatus Aminicenantota bacterium
GAGGACACTGGCAATTTGGATTAGAAAATTACTTAAAGTGGCTGTGGTAGCATTCAAACCCAACCCGCAATACCTTGAAAAATGCGGTATCCTGGTTTTATCCGAAGGTTACAAAAGAGCAAAAGCGGCCAATGAACCGTCGGGAACAACCCCTACCGCAAAGTCGAAGGTTGAAATGCCGGCCGATATGGAATAAGCGGCGTTACCGTTTAGAAGGCAAGTAAGATTAACCGGCGGCTTCTCTCTTTACAACCGGTCTATTTTTGTATATAATATAGTCCGGTTCAATTGAAATGAAAAAATGGAGGTATAGATAATGAATAAAAAATTCGCAGTGGGCTGCGGCGTCGTGATCGGCGTCGTTGTCTTGATCGCTATTGTTTTCGTACTTTACGGTATTCGCGCTTATAATAATATGGTGACACTGGACGAAGGCGTCAAGGAAAAATGGAGCCAGGTGGAAAATGTCTACCAGAGACGCCTGGATTTGATCCCCAACCTGGTGGAAACCGTCAAAGGTTACGCCGCCCATGAAAAAGAAACATTCCAGGCCGTTACCGAAGCCAGGTCAAAGGCCGGCGGCATGATCAATATCGGCGCCGATGTCCTTAAAAACCCGGAAATGTTCCAGCAATATCAACAGGCCCAGGCTTCCTTATCCAGCGCCCTGTCGCGGTTGATGGTGGTGGTGGAAAAATACCCCGAACTCAAAGCCAACCAGAATTTCCTCAGCCTGCAGGACCAATTGGAAGGAACCGAAAATAGGATTACCGTCGAACGGATGCGTTTTAACGAAGCGGCCCGTACCTTTAATACCTATATCAAACAATTCCCAAAGGTAATACTGGCCCGGATGTTCGGGTTTAATGAAAAACCCTATTTCAAAGCCCAGGAAGGCGCTGAAACCGCCCCCAAAGTTAAGTTTTAAGGACCACAAACTATGCCGAAAATAAAGTTATCCGGCCAGGACCTGGAAAAAATTAAAAGCGCCGTCAAAGACGCCGAAAGTAAAACCGCCGGCGAAATCGCCGCGGCTTTCATCAAAGAAAGCGACAGCTACGCCGTATACGAATTGATGTTTGCCGCCGTCGGCGGGTTTATCTATTTTGTCGTCATGATGTTCTTCGCCGGCGGAATCGAGAAAATCATCAAAAACCTCTCCTGGGATTATAACCCCGATCATCTATTGATTTTTTACGGGCTTTCAATCTTCCTGGCGATTTTTATATTCTACTGGCTGGCTAATTTCGCCTTTATCGACCGCTTGATCGTCCCGGGGTCCGTGATGCGGCGCAAAGTCAATGAACGGGCCGTGCGCCATTTCATGGAAGCCGGGGTGTACGACACCAGGGACAGGACCGGGATATTGATCTTCATCTCTCAACTGGAACACCGGGTCGAACTGCTGGCCGATAAAGGCATCAATCAAAAAATCCCGCAAGAAAAATGGGACTCCATCGTGAACCATATCGTTGCCGGCGTCAAGTCCGGCCGGTTGGTGCAACACCTCACCGAATCCATCGCCGAGTGCGGACGGCTGCTGGCGGAACATTTCCCTATCCAACCCGATGATGTCAATGAATTGAAAGATGATATCGCCGTCCTGGAGAAATAACCATGAAAAAAAATAAAAATGCCCCCGTAATGAGGACTATTGCCCGGGTAAGTTTCGTGTGGGTCGTATTGCTGGCCGCTCAAATCCTGTGGAGCATTAATGTACCTGCGTTAAAGGGACGGGTCAATGATTATGCCGGCGTTTTGGACAGTAACCAGAAAGAACAATTGGAAACCCTTTTGCAAGATGCAGAGAATAAAACTTCTTCCCAGGTAGTATTGCTGACGGTGAATTCCCTGGAGGGAGAGGCGCTGGAAGACTTTTCCATCCGGGTGGTAGAAAACTGGAAAATCGGCCGGAAGGAATTCAATAACGGCGTACTGGTATTGTTGGCGTTGGCTGAAAAAAAGATCCGCATCGAGGTGGGTTACGGCCTGGAGTCTATTATTACCGACATGAAAAGCGGTTATATTACCCGGGAAATAATTCTCCCCTATTTTAAGAAAGGCGATTATTACGGCGGGCTAAGCCAGGGATTGGCGGCAGTGACCGGGTTGATTTCTAAGGATTTTGAGATCACGCCCGAACAATTGGCCAGGTATCAGAAGGCAAGTAAGCGCGGCAAAGGCGTTCATATTCCTTTTACGTTTATCATATTTGTCATCATCGTGATTTTGAATATGGTGAAAAGTGGAACCCGGGGCAGGTATGGCCGCGGCGGAGGAATATTTTACGGCGGCGGCTTTGGCGGTGGAGGGTTCGGCGGCGGCGGCGGAGGAGGAGGATTCTCCGGGGGCGGCGGCAGTTTCGGCGGCGGCGGTTCCTCAGGCAGTTGGTAGCCCCGCGGCGCGGGGACCCGATTGTAGAATTGCGCCCGAAGTTCTCAGTGTGAACTTTTTCCGGCGCTTATGCCCCTGACCCTGACAGAGAAGGGCTCATTATTAATAATTAGCCCTTCAGGCCCCTTTACCAAATGGATTAACTTTAACCCGGTAAGTTTTCAATTCCGCCTGCCGAGCCCGGTCCTTTAGACTGCAAGCAACCTGCATGACTTTTACCGTTCTTTCCCACGCCATATCGGGGCTGAAACCGATGGCGGTCAGGTATTTCCCCAGCGCCGCCCCGGTATCGATATTGATGGAAATCAAGTCTTTGAAATCCCCATCCAGGTAATACAATTCCGAATAATCTTCATAACCTGTCCGTGTGATCGGCTTCAAGAATTTGAAATAAGGCAACCCGGATTCGGGTTTGAACTTACCCACGTTTTTATAGTAGTCCGGCAGCAATTCCGTGGGGGTATGCCCTTGAATCACAACATAATCCCCATACTTCTCCTTGGGCTCTTCACGCGACCAGAGGTTAAAGTTCTTCATGAAAATATTATTTTTTTGAACGTAATCATGGAACTGGTCGTAAGTTTTAAGCGCCAGTTGCTCCTCCAGGCTCCTCGATGCATCGAGCCCCGCATGACTGAATGCAAGTTTCAACGGGTTCGTTTCAAAGTCCAGCAACTCCACATGCGAATAAACCAGGTTGTTAAAGAAGTCCATGTATTTTTTTTCAAACGTATAGTCCCCGGGCTGGAACTCGCGGGAACCACTGTGATGAGACTCGATGGGATGCTGCTGCACTTTTTTATAGACTTCCGGGTCCGGGTTAAAAGAGAGTACCGTATCCTGGCCGCCATTGCCGTTGAACCACATATTTCCATATTCCTCGTAGAAATAGGACTTTTTGCAATAATGCAGCAGCAAATCCTCGTGGTTACCCGCCAGGAAGACGGTTTCATATTCAAGGTTCATCAAAAGGTCCAGGACCTCTTTGGACGATGGACCGTAATCGATGTAATCGCCTATGAAAATAATTTTCCGGATTTTTTCACCTCTCAGGACATCACGCTTGCGGAGTTCCGTGATAAGGCGTTTTAAAGGGTCATACGAGCCGTGTATATCGCCTACTACCCAGATTGTTTCTTGGTGCTCCATTTTCTTAACCTCCTATTTTAATTGTTTTATAAACCTTCCTGCTTGCTTCGTCCAATACCGATGATGAAGCTGGTTACTTTTTTGTCTTCCGTTCCGTGATATTGGGGTTTACAGGGAGCGCCGACCGGCGTCCGGGTATCGAATATAACAAGATACCCCACGGAAGCGCCTTCCGACGCTAAATATTTCCCCGATACCTGGGTGATTCCTTCTTCCAGTATCACGGTTATATCGTCATAACGGTTTACTTTGGTCTCGATAATGTATTTCCGGCCTTTAAAGGTTAATAAAATATCCATTCTTCCCAATCCGCTGAGCACTTCATACCGGAGTTCGCCTTCTCCCTCTTTACTAAATGGGAAAAGCCAGGCGGTCAAAAGAAATTGGCCGGTCTTTTCATAGGGTTTATCCTCTTGATAAAATGCCCTGACGCCGATCTGGGCAATGTATTGGTTAAAATTCACCAATATCCGTTCTATATCCAGGCGGTTCCCGGGCAGCGTGTATTCCACTATTGAAATTTCCTGGAGCGCTTTCGCCTCCCTGAAGAAAGTTTTAATATACCTGGTTCTATATATATTGTTGGCGACAACGGCATGGCCGTCTTTATTTTTTATAAGGCCATATTGCTCCAACCATGATTGATCTTCATCGTCAGGATAATATCCGGCATGATCAAACACAATCTCTACAAATGTCTCTTTGTATAGTTTGGCTTTTTCGTAAAGGTTGTCGAAGTGGTCATTTTTCTCATTCAGCAGGAGTTGAATGGCTTTCTCTACATCCTTTTCATCGATAGGTTCCACGGTTCCGTGTTTGACATTTACGATTAAAATAGTACCCAGCCGGTTGACCAACCAGGGCTGGCCGCACGTTTCCTCGTATACCTTTTTTACCGCTTCTTCCGTAAAGGGTTGGTTGGTTTCTTCCGAGTATTGAGCATAAAGGTCGCGTACGTTTTTTAAAGAGAATGGGGGCAGTTCCACATGATCGGCAATATTAAACGGGGATACCCCGCCCACCACGAGTTTGGTTATATTGCGAATGCCGATAAGTCCGACGGAATAGAGGGCTTTTTGTTTGATGCCTTTATATTCCAGGTATAAATCCCTTAACCCATACAGGAAATTTGCCAACTCATCGGGGGGGATGCCGTCGAATTCGTCGATGAAAACCACGATCTTTTTGAATTGGAGAATCCGGTTCAGTTTTTCGAATAACTGGCTGAATGAGATATGATCGGAGAGATGAAAACCGTCTAAAAATTGCTTTACCGTTTCGGTCTTTTCGCATTCGACTTCTTCCAACCGGGTTATCAATTGCCGGTTGAATTTCTCTTCCAGTAACGAATAGAACCGGGGGATGTCCATGTTTTTATATTTCTGGAAACTTAATATAATGGCCACATAGGTTTTATCTTTGTGTAATTCAGTGCGTATTCCCTCAAGGAATGTTGTTTTCCCGCTCTGCCTCGGGGCAAACATGGAAAAATACCGGCCCCGGTCTACCATGGTTTTAATATCCTGGTTTTTAGTATTGGTAACATTTTCCAGGTGCACACAATATGCCGCTTCCGGGTATACGGTTCCTGAATCTTCAAAGAAACGTTTTGGCTGTTTATAGGCTCGATGGTTAATATCCGCTGTTTTTTCGTTCATGCTTTAATGATATTTCACGGGATAAGATTTGTCAAGGGTTTGAAAGAAAAAACGAAATGATGAATGATGAACGATGAATGATGAAAAAAAGACCGCCCACGAATGACGTGAATTTACACGAATACGGGCTTGTAAATAATCCCATTTGGGGTATAATAGAACTTCATAGGAACCTGGAATGGACAGCGATTTTAGAAATTCACTCTTTGGGATGTTCAGCAATGACCCCGGCCGCCATACCCTCAAAAAAAAGAACGTTGACTACGCCAGGGCCATCGCCAACGGCGCATTGGGCGTTACCGGCGAAAACTACTACTTCTTTATTTTCAAAGACCTCTTTGAAAAACAACCCACCTACGGCGGCATTTATTTCCTCTATTCCCCATTTAACTTTTCAACCCCCGTGCAAATGGGCTTCAAAGGCCCGGACTCCCTTCGCGAATTATGGAACTTCTACCTGGGAACTGCGGCTTTTTTTATAAAAAATAACTACCAGGATACCATGACGGTTTCCGAACCGTTCATGGAACTGCACCGGGAACTGCTGGAAATCGCGGATAAACACTCCAGGGCAGTCGCGGAAAAAAAAGAAAAATTCCAACATATCGATTTCAACGCCCTGGCCCGGGAATTCCAGGCCATGGAACTGGCCCCCAATATCCCGGTTAATAAAGTAGGGGATGCGACCCTCCCGGAGAAATTGAAGATTTTGAAACCCGAAGAAAAAAAGAAAACTCCCGGCGCCGCACAATCGCAGGCCCGGCTGGGGCTCAGCCTGGTGGCGTCCAGGGAACGAGGACGAAAGTCCCGCTTCCAACCGGTGATTATTCCCATCAAAAAAAGCGGCGTTGCCGGCGCACTAAAACCCGCGGTCCATTCGCAAATGGACCTTTACGAATTCGACGAAGCCCCTGGAATTCTTAACGATTTCACCACTCATTTGCATGACCTGAGCCTAAAAAGAGAAAAAGACCCGGTTAAAATCGATATGATCAGCCAGGTCTATTTCGAAGCCCTGGCCAACCTCATGCTGGAACTGCCGGACGATGCCACCTTTTGCCAGATCAATAAAGCCGACGCCCCGTTTTTCCCTTTGAAGAAAATGAAATTCGCGCACCTGGACTTGTATTTCGCGCCCATGAGGACTTACGACATCATGCAATTCTACCCGGTGCTGACCGGGAGCGACGGCCGCGTGGTAGAAATTGGCGAGAACTTCGATATCATTATCGCCGGTAAAAACAAAGTTTATTTACTTTTTCCCGAAGGACAGGACCGGTACTGTTTCGCCGTGCCCATGGAACCGGCCAAATACGACCGCTGCTTTCGGTTTATGGGGGAAGTAAAAAAATTTCTAGCGGAAGATTTCAATCGTATATTGGAAGCGATCAGGGAAGTGGCGTCCGATGCGTTGGAGATTCACCCGGAACCGCTTAAACTCCACATGATAAAGTATTATCCCACCCCGGTTTTAAAAATTTTCGAGGGGTCTACTTTCCTGAAAGAAGCGGGCCGGATCGAAGTGGAATTCGATTACGATTCCCGGTTCCACCGGTTTTTAGCGGAAAACCCGGGGCTGCCCCTGGTGAATTATGAGAAAGACCATGAATTCGAAACCCTGTGCCTCTATTTATTAAAATCCGACCCCCTGCTGCACATGGAAGTTAAAAATGATTTCATGCACGGCACGAAAATTTTTTTTACCTTTAAGGACGGCGATGATTTCAAGTGGCTCATGGAAAACAGCCCCACGTACATGGCAAAGGGGTTTCGCATCTACAGCGCCCGGCAGAAACAGTATATCGGCAAAACCGGCAGCAAGGTGCGGCTTCATATAACTCCCGGTATGCGCTGGTTGGAATTTAAACCCCTGCTGGAAAACGCGGCCACGGGCGAAACGTTTGAAATCGATTACGTGGATTACAACGCCAATTTCGTTACGGATAAGAACGGCATCCTGCACTTGATCGACAAAGAAGATATCGATAAACTATCCTGCCTGGCCCGCCTGGCCGAGCGGCATGGGGGTTTTTACCGCGTGCCTTCGGAGAATTATTTCCTGATTAATGTGCTGTACGACCGGCGCATGGATAGCATCCCGGCCTTAAAAGAAAAACTCCTGTACGCGAAGCGCCTGGAGGGATTTAAACAGGTCCCCCACTATGAACCGGCGCTGTATTTTAACGGGAAATTGAGGATATACCAGGAGGCGGGCTTCCGATGGCTGCGGTTTCTCCATGAATATCGTTTTTCCGGCTGCCTGGCGGACGATATGGGGTTGGGCAAGACGGTGCAGACGCTGGCCTTGTTCCAGTCCCTGAAGGAACAAAATCAGTTGACAACATCGCTCCTGGTGATGCCGGTGTCGGCGGTTTCCAACTGGGAGGCGGAAATCGCCAGGTTCACGCCGGGTTTAACGTTTCACCGCCACCTGGGGGCGGGGAGGGACAGGGAAATAGACGCCTGGACAAACCATGACCTGGTGATTACCAGTTACGCCACGCTGAGAAACGATGTCGAAATTTTCAGTAAATTCCCTTTCGATTATATCGTATTGGATGAATCGCAGAACATTAAAAATTTATCGTCCCAGGTAACGAAAGCGGTGAAATTGCTAAAAGGCGAACACCGCCTGGCGTTGAGCGGTACACCTATCGAGAACACCACCATGGAGTTGTGGTCGCTTTTCGATTTTTTGATGCCCGGTTTTTTGGGAACGCCCGATTGGTTTCGTACGGAATGGGCGCTCCGGGTAGAGAAGTACAAGGATGAGCAAAAGACGGAACTGCTCAAAAACATGATTTACCCGTTTATTTTACGCCGTAAAAAAGAAGAGGTGGAAAAGGACCTGCCTGAAAAGACCGAGATGGTGGAAAAGCTTAGCATGGAAGAGGAGCAGTTGAAGTTATATGTCAACACGGCGCAGTATTACAGCGAGCGGGTGTTGAAGGCCATCGACGAAAAGGGCGTGGAAGGTTCCGCGTTTGTGATTCTCGAGGGCATGCTTCGTTTGCGGCAGGTGTGTCTTTTCCCGCAGTTGGTGGACCCGGCATTTAAAGACATACCATCGATAAAGTTCGGGCGGTTGATCGAAATGCTGGAAGACATTTTGTCGGAGGGGCACAAAGTACTGGTGTTTTCGCAGTTTGTAAAAGTACTGGAGATCATCCGGCTGCATTTTGATGCAGAGAATATTGATTATTCTTATATCGATGGTTCGCTTGACGCCAAAACGCGGGGGACGGAGGTGAAACAATTCCAGGAAGATGAAACGAAAAGAGTTTTTTTGCTAAGTTTAAAGGCCGGGGGGGTCGCCATTAACTTAACCGCGGCCGATTATGTGATCATCTTCGATCCCTGGTGGAACCCGGCGGTGGAAGCGCAGGCCATCGATCGTTCCCATCGCATCGGGCAAACCAAAAAGGTGTTTGTCTACCGCATGGTGGTCAAGGATACCATCGAAGAGAAGATGCTGGCGCTCCAGGAACAGAAGCGGGAGTTGGTGGATAAGTTAATCACCTCGGAGAGCAAAGGATTTAAAGACCTCACCCGGGAAGATATTATTAAGTTGTTTCAATAACCCACTAGGCCCATTTGGAGATTATTTGCAGTAATTCGTCTTTTTTCAAAGGTTTGGCGATATAATCGGACATGCCGGCCTCCAGGCACATATCCCGGTCTTTTTTAAAGGCGCTGGCGGTCATGGCGATAATCGGGATTTTATCAAAGCCTGCTTCCCTGATGGCCCGCGTGGCGTCTAACCCGTTCATTTCCGGCATCTGGAGATCCATCAATACCAGGTCGTAAGAATCGCCCAGCACTTTTTCCACGGCGGCTTTACCGTTATTGACGATATCCATTTTATGCCCGGTGGTTTTTAACATGGCCGTTATTAATTTTTGATTGATGGGGTGATCTTCCGCCAGGAGAATGAGCAGCGGCTTTTTGGGGCGCTTACCGGCCGCGGCGGTTTTTCCATGCGCCGGCTTTTTTTTCGTCACAACGGGTGTGGCTAAGTCCGGTTGATCTTCCAGTTGTAACGGTAAAAGGATATGAAACGTCGAACCCTTACCCGGCGTGCTGGTTACGTCGATCGAGCCTTTCATCATTTCCACCAATTGCCGGGTGATGTAGAGGCCCAGGCCGGTGCCGGGGAATTTCCTGGTGTCCGAAGCGTCCACCTGGGTAAATTTATGAAAAATATTCTCCATGAACTCCCGGTTAATCCCGATGCCGGTATCTTCGACATCGATATGGAATTTCATAGTATTCTCAATGACCTCGCCGGTGTTCACCCGGATTTCAATTTTTCCTTCATGGGTGAATTTTAGAGCGTTTCCCACCAGGTTATAGATAATTTGCCGGATGCGGACTTCATCGCCCCTGACAAAGTAGGGGTCGATAGGATTGAATTGAACCTGGAAATCCAGTTCTTTTTTATTGGCCAGGGGGGCAAAGATATGAATAATATTTTCCAGTGATTTTTTCAGATCGAAGGGCTCGGAAGCAAGAGAAAATTCGCCGGCCTCTATTTTCGAAATATCGAGAATATCGTTAATAATAACCCGCAGGGTCTCGCCGCTGACGGTTATGGTATCGACATAATCCTGTTGTTCCGGCGTCAGTGGGGTATGGGTCAGCATTTCGATCATACCGAGAACGCCGGTAAGGGGAGTGCGGATTTCATGACTCATATTGGCCAGGAATTCGCTTTTGCTTTTATTGGCTTTTTCCGCCAGGCGGGCGGATTCCACCAGTTTTTCCTGGGTATTTTTCAATATTTCTTCGGTGCGTTTCCGTTCGGCGATTTCGGCCCTTAATTTTTGGTTGATTTCTTCAAGGCTGGCAGTACGGTCCGCCACTTTTTGTTCCAGTTGGGTGTGGGAGCTTTCGATTTTTTCGGCCATTGTATTCATGGCCCGGGCCAATTCACCGATCTCATCTTGCCGGTGGCGGATATCCAGTTTCCTGGACAGGTCCCCTTCCGCCATGGCGGTGGCCAGGGCCGCCGCTTTTTGCAGCGGCCGCGTCACCGATCGGCTGATGATAATTTTCACCAGGATTAAGGAGAGGGATACCGCGAAAATAAACACCACCATATTCCAGTACCGTTGGTTCCGGGTGGCGTCGCCGACATTCACCAACTCGCTTTTAAGATTGGTGGAAAAGGTATCGGTCAGTTTTATTAATTTTCCCCGGAGTTCAATTGTACGTTGGTTCAATAATGAGGCTTCTTTAGAGAACGCAGCATTTTCGATATCGGACAGCATCCGGGTGTACAGGGAACCGGCCGCGGTGGTGAAATCTTTTAGTTCTTTCAGCAATCCCCGGAGGTGTTTTGTTTCGGCTTCATCATAGTCGATGAAGGCAAAGATGCTTTCAAGGGCATATTGCGAGTCGAAGGCCCTTTTTTGGGCTTCCTCTAAGGAGCTTTCTTCTCCCAGTACGACCGCTTCATTATACTTCCTGACTTGTTCATTAAACTCGGTCAGGGCCACTTTACTTTTCATGGCAGCGGGGAAAACCGATTCCGATACTCGCTGCAACCGGGATTCCGATTCACTGCCCAGGAAAAAACCGACGATCAAGGAGGCCAGGTAACTGAGGATCAGGATACTCAGGCTGAGCCAAACTTTCCTGGAGATACTGAAAGAATATTTATTTGTCTGAAATGTCATTGTTCTATCGGCGCCGTTGTTTTGCGTCGCCGGTTAATTATTAAAAGCTAAAGGTCATCTTGGCGGCCAACAAATGCCATTTCCTGGTAAATGCCGGGGCGCCGGCGTCGCCCAGGTTGTCCTGGATAAAGCATAAACCGGTCCCGTCCACCAGGTGTCCTTCCAGCTTAAAGGTCCAATGGTCGTTTAAATCCAAACGGAATGAGATGCAGGCGTCTTTTTGATAAGCAGAGAAAGGGGGGGTATAGGGGGTTCGGGTTCCGTCCCGGTCGTCCCGGTCTTTATAGAATACCGAATAATAAACCCCGGTTTCGAACCGGTCGCTAAAGCGATAAGAGGCGCTTACGTAAAATCCTTCGAATTTCAACACCCGTTGAAAAGGGTCTGCACCGGTTATGCGGGTGGTTTGCGTGAAATCCTGCCGGGAGTACTCGGCGGCCAGGACAAAATCTTTCCATGTATATTCCAGTGCATAAATGGACTTATTAAAATCGGGGCTTTCGGCGATCAAAGGGGTCCCGGTCCGGGCGATAATGATCTGATAAGGGGGATAAGGGATCGTGACGATTAAATCTTTTGTAAGAATAGCCGTTAACTTGAAATCGATATTGATCCCGGAAGTATGGAGGCGTAACCCTTGCAGGGGTGTTTCCCAGGTTACGGCCCAGCAGAATGCCCTTTTTACCTGGTATTTTTCAACCTTAAAAAAACCTACGCCCTCCACGCCTTTGGTGGTGCTGCTTTCTCTATCGATGTTCATGGTTCCGTACATGGCCTCGTAGGAAATATTTCCAAAGGTATGGAGAGGGGCTTCGCCGTAAACGCCGATTCCTTTCATGGCGATTAATGTATCGCGAAAGGTTTCGGAATAAATACTTTGCGGGAGTAAGATGAATGTACGGAGCATATCGATATCCCTGGTTTTGTTGTAAAAACCCAAAGGAATTTTTATTTTGCCCAGGCGGATACCGAACCAATCTTGCCAGCGATAATCGGCGTACGCCCAGTCGAGAAATATCGTATCATTTCCCAGGTCGCCCAGGTCGAGGGCGGCGAATTGCATGCCTAATCTTAGTTTATCGGTTACCTTGGTGGAGAAATTGAGGCCCAACTCGTTAAACTGGAACGTTCCATTTTTGGTATCTGCCAGGTAATTGTTGTGGTTACTGTACATAAACCCCTGGGAGATATAGCCGTGAATATCGATTGGAAATTTTTCTTCCGCCTGCAGCGCGGCGCTAAAGGCAAAGCCTAAGATTAAAACAATAAATAGTATACCGGGTTTTTTCATGGTGAGTCTCCTTTGTCTTTTACTTTTCGTTGATGAGCATGATCCTCACCTGCTTATCGGTTGGAGCGGAGATATATCCCACCGCTCCACGGGTAGAGGCCACAAACTCGATGAGGCTTTCTTCATTTTGAAATGTTTTAGGGAGCATACCTTCACCTGTAAACACCTTTTGTCTCCAGTAGTTCTTGAATTGAAACGGGGTTTTTTTCACAAATTGTTCCAGGAATTCCTTGTGAACCTCCGAATCATATAATGTGGCGATAATAATTTGCCCGCTGCCGTTCCACCGGGTTCTTTTACCCGTAAAGATATCCTGTATATCTTTATTTTTCAAACTGGAAATGTGGGTGTCCGGGTTGGCGATAATTAAGACCTCGGGGAAGATAAAGAGTGGGGTTAGGAAGAGAAAAAGGCAGGGCAAAAGCAATATTTTTCTCATGTCTATAATCCTCCTTTTTGGGAGTATGGAATAAAATTTTTATTTTTCGTCATTAGTAAATGATAAAAAAAACAAAATATTTTGTCAATAGCCCTGGGGGTCAAATTTGCCTATTTCAATTTCCCTTGACGAGCAAATTATTTTTTTTTATTATTGGGGCATCGATAAGGAGGAAAAACATGAAAAGAGCAAACGCGTTAATCGGTTTGACGGTAATGTTGTTTTTCAATACCGGCGTCATGGCCGCCGCGCAGGGTTCGCACGAATGCGGCGACATGGTCTGGCAGAGATTGATCGATGGGAACCAGCGATACGTCGCTGAAAGACTGTCGCACCCGAACCAGGCAACCCATCGGTCAATAATTTGCCCTGGTGTTGGTATAGTCCATAAATACGCTGCCAGCTTGTTTATAAAGCGTTTAAACTCTACTCCTGCCGTGATCATGGCGGCATGATATTTGTTCAGCTCCTATCAAATTGATATATTTTAGATTTCAATTTAGTTGCGTTTATCCTGGTAAATCTTAAATATGGATTATAGGTAGCCCTATAAGACCATTCATGAGTAATGTTTGCATGTTCATGTGGAGCATTTGCACGCGTAAGTGCATCATTTGCGTCCAAATGTGCATCGTTCGAGTTTGCATGCGCTCTATTGGCGTCTAAATTCGCATCGTTTGATTGTAAATTCGCGCCATATGTGTATTATCTCGCATCACTTGATTGTAATTTCACGCCATTTGTGTCTATTTTTGCGACGTTTGCGTATAATTTTGCGCCATTTGTGTAATATTTTACGTCATTTGCAAATATTTTAGCGACGTTTGTATAATAATTTGTGCCATTTGTGTATAATTTCGCATCATTTGTATATAATTTTGTGCCATTTGTGTATAATTTCGCACCATTTGTGTATAATTTTGCGCCATTTGTATATAATTTCGCATCATTTGTGTATAATTTTGCAGCGTTTGCAAGTTCAAGTGGGCCATTTGCAAGTGCGAGGGCGCCTTTTGAAATTTCAAAGACGCCGTTTGCAAGTGCAAGGGTTCCATTTGCAAATTCAAGTGGCCCATTTGCCTGTACGGGGGTAGAGTTTGTACATGCAAGAGATGTATTAGCAATTACAACGCCAGTATTTGCACATTCAGGTGGCGTGTCGGAAGCCGCGGTGACTGTAAATGTATATTTATGGGCCTCATTTGGGATTGCAGGCCCTGTGAGTGACCGCGCCGGCCCCGCATTTAACGTGCAGGCGCCGGGAATGAATATTCCAGGGATAGTTGAACACGCACATCTATAGTGATGTTTCGAAAAAACCTGAAGCATGGCGAATAAAACAAGAATTCTTATACCCAACTATTGACTTCAATGCGATTTCAATATAAAATGCAAATTCAAATGAATCAATTGTAAAAGCCTGTAACTATCACTTAACATTTTACCTTTCAAGGAGTTTCAATCATGATCAAAGTCAAAAATATCCAGGGAATTTTGTCTTTATTACCGGCGGCGGC
>JAPKZK010000138.1 GCA_026393835.1 Candidatus Aminicenantota bacterium
GTTGGAGCCGTTCCTGGCGCAATATCCCCTATTGAAGTATTCGTATCTTATCGAAATCAAATACATCAAGCCCCAGGGAACAAAGAAAGTCCTGTCCCCCTCCCCGGGAAATATCAAAAAAGTGCGTGAAGAAGCGGAAGCTCAATTAAAGCAGTACAGCCTGGATGAAAAATTTCAAAAAACCATCGGGCAAACCACGCTGAAAAAAGTGGTGTTGATCTTCAGTGGAACCCGGTTGGTCTATCATGGGGAAGTTAATTAGAGATTTTTGGCGCCAGGGCAATTTTTTCCTTTGGTTGAGATGTTGTTCCTTATCTGCTATACTTTATTAAGATGAAGATGAACGACGATTTTTCAAGGCTGGAAACATTGATAGCACGCTGGGTGGTGGAGACGGGTCTTCATGCTAAATCCGGTTCCACCGATAAAAACAAATACAGCGAATATATCGCGGCTCAACTCCTAAACGCCGCTTTTTCCTATCGACTGGAAGTCCTACCCCAAAATCACCCCGCCGTAGACCTGGGTGACCCAGTCAATGGTATTGCCTTTTCAATTACCTCCCGCACCGATGCGGATAAAATCCGCTCCGACCTACAAACCTTTCATGATCACAACTTGATAGCGGAATATCCCCAGGGCATCCGTTTCCTCCTGTTAGTGGACAAAAAGGAAGATTGGAGTACGAAAATAAAAGACTCTTTCACCGAAATCCTGGCAGGATTCGATGCGGATGAGCATATTTTTACTTTAGCCAATGTGGTGGAGCGGTTGAAGAGAAATTACCCCGCAAATCCCGGGCCATTCCACGATATCCTGGCCTTCCTGGAATGGCAATTCGGGGAAAAGGCGGGTGAGCCGCCCCTGCCTTTCCTCAGGGAAATGCTGCTCCATGGTTCCCGGTCGTATCACCGGGCTTTAACCGGGGAAAACGGGAGGTTCCGCAATCTACACATCGAAGACCTCCTCCTCTCCCGGTCGGAAAGCGAATCCCGGTGGGTCCCGCAGCCGGTTTCCCTGGAAGGGGATAATAACGGCTGCCAGACCAATGAGACGGTCATTACCATGCTGCCGCGTTTGTGGAACCGACCGGTGGAACATGCGGTAATCGTAGGAGAAGGCGGCATGGGCAAAACCGTTTCGCTGGTCCGGTTGTGGGAAACCTATTTAAACCGGGCCGCCCCCGGTACGGATGAGCCAATCCCGGTATTTATCGCCCTGCATGAATTCAATAACACCGATACCTCCAGGGATTTTATTCGGTCGCGGATAGCTGATAGTTATCTTGATGATGATCGGTTGCGGAAGGGATTGAAGAAGCTATTTAAAACCAGGGGGCAGAGGTCGGACGGGATAACGTTTCCAAATGTGGTTCTACTGCTGGACGGGTTTAACGAGATAACGGTAGAGAAACGGGAATTACTGTTGGAATTAAATCGCATGGTGGAAGAATGTCAGGGTGTCCAGGTACTTCTCACCAGCCGGTACGATATGCGGGGGAATTTCAACTGGGGACATTGGAACCTGGTCAAGCTCAACGAACTGGAAGAGGAAAATGCAGTGGAATATTTGCGGGGTAAGGGCCTGGCAATGCCGGAACAAGAGCGGCTGCGGAAGTTGCTCTGTAATCCCATGATGCTGACGTTATACGCGGTAACCTGCGAAGTGCAGGCCAATCACCGGGATAACCGGTACTGTCATTTCAAGGAAACCGTGGATGCGCCCGGGGAATTGTTATGGAATTTTATGGAAGCCCAGGTGGCCCAACTCCCGGAAAGGGTAGGACCGGAGGAAGGTCGTGTGGTATATTATTGGTTTTTACTCAAATATATACTGCCGGGGCTGGGTTTTGAAATGGAGAAGGCGGGGTTATTTGTATTCAGTCATGCTCAATTCCTGGAGAGCCTGGATCGGTTGTGCCAGAGGTTTGCGCTGGAGGATTTTTTGACGGCCATTCCGTTGCTAAGTAAATATTTAGATATGCTGCTGGTGGGGGAGTGCGGCAATACACTGGCACGGCACAAGAGGGCCGGTTTACTGCGGGATATTTTTTGTAATGAGTTGCATATGTTAGTGGAAGAGGGGCAGTCGCTACGATTCCTGCACCAGGATTTCCGTGATTTTTTTGCCGCCATGCATGTATTGAACGAGGTGGAGATCGGTTTGAGTAAGGGAGAGATTCCCGGGATATTGAAGGAACGCATCCTGGATTATTTCGTACGTCGGTTGGTGGGTGAAATCGAAGGGGAGCACCGCTGTAAACCTTACCTGGTGGAAGGGCAGGGATGGAATATCGATATAAATACGGAAAACCGGTTACATCGGGTGGTGGATTTATGCCGCGGTAAATTTAATAACCAGGAACAATTATCAAAAGTTTTTGGGAGTGCAGAACCCTTTTTTCAAAAAGGGTTTTGCCAGCAGGAGGCAGAAGTTAGTGTGGGCTATACGGTATGGAACATTATTACTATTTGGAAAGAGGTGCGGAGGGAGTTAAGTGGTGCAGATTTATCCAATCTTGATTTATCGGGAATATCCTTGAATGGAGTGACGTGCAGCCGGTATTATGAATTCGGCGACCGGGATTTGGTGTACTTAGCAGCAATATTTGATGGGTCAAGGGTCCATGGAAACAATCTTTTCGCCCAAGGGCATTCGTCTTGGGTTAATAGTGCAGTGTACAGCCCGGATGGTTCAAAAATCCTTTCGGCTTCGGAGGATTATACCATCAAAGGGTGGGACGCGGGAACAGGCGAATGTGTAAAAACCCTTTCCGGGCATACGTGGGGAGTTAAAAGTGCGGTTTACAGCGCTGATGGGAAAAAAATCCTTTCCGCTTCTAATGATAGGACGATCAAAGAGTGGAATGCGGGAACTGCTGAATGCTTAAAAACCCTGGTCGGGCATACGGATAGAGTTAACTGCATGGTGTACAGCGCCGATGGGGAAAAAATTCTTTCTGGGTCTCATGATAAAACCATCAAAGAGTGGTGTGCGGGTACAGGCGAATGCTTGAAAACCCTGGTTGGGCATACAGATGTAGTATGGATGGCGTTGTACAGCGCTGATGGGAAAAAAATTCTTTCCGCTTCGGAGGATTACACCATCAAAGAATGGGACGCGGGAACGGGCGAATGCTTGAAAACCCTGGTCGGGCATACGTGGGGAGTTGAAAGTGCGGTGTACAGCGTCGATGGGAAAAAAATCCTTTCTGGGTCTCATGATAAAACCATCAAAGAGTGGTGCGCGGGTACAGGCGAATGCGTGAAAACCCTGGCAGGGCATACGAATAGTGTAAACAGTGCGGTTTACAGCGGGGATGGGAAAAAAATTCTTTCCGCTTCGGATGATAACACCATAAAAGAATGGGATGCGGATATAGGTGTTTGTTTGAAAACAATAACCGGGCATACGAATTGGGTAACCAGCGCAGTGTACAGCCCGGATGGGAAAAAAATTCTTTCCACTTCCAAGGATCATACCATCAAAGAGTGGGACGCAGGAACGAGCGAATGCTTGAAAACTCTGGCCGGGAATATCAGTTCAGTTACCTACGCGGTGGTCAGTCCGGATGAGAAAAAAATCATTTCCGATTCCCGGGATCAAATCATCAAAGAGTGGGACGCGCAAATGATCAAAGTGTTGAACGGTCTAACCCGTCATACGAATTGGGTTTACAGCGCGGTGTTTAGTCCAGATGGGGAAAAAATTCTATCTGCTTCTGGTGATAAAATCATTAGAGAGTGGGACATGGGAACTGGCGAATGCTTAAAAATCCTGGCCGGGCATACGAGAACTGTTAACAGGGCGGTGTACAGCGCTGATGGGAAAAAAATCCTATCCACTTCTGATGATCGAACCATCAAAGAGTGGGACGCGGGTACGGGCGAATGCTTGAAAACCCTGGCCGGGCATACGGATGCAGTATGGATGGCATTGTACAGCGCCGATGGGAAAAGAATCCTATCCACTTCCGATGATTACATCATCAAAGAGTGGGATGTGGGTTCGGGTGAATGCTTGAAAACCCTGGCCGGGCATACAGATGTAGTATGGATGGCGTTGTACAGCGCCGATGGGAAAAAAATCCTATCCACTTCTGATGATTATATCCTCAAAGAGTGGGATGCGGCCACCGGCCAATGCCTGAATACCTATGATGGAGATGATCCCAATATCCCCCGATTCACACCAGATGAAAAGAATATTGAATTAAGAACCGAAGGGAATAAAATCTATATCCCGGATGCCTCGGGCCAAAAGGAACGTGAGTTAATTAATGTGCCCGGACTCTTCATCCAGGGGTGTTCCTTTCAAAATCTGGAAAAAGGGAGCCAATGGAGCGAAGAGGGGCTGGCGATCTTGAAGCAGTACCATGCCGAGTGGAATGATGAATGATGAATGATGAAGAAAGCTGGAAAAGAAATGCCCCGGCGCAGGAAAAATCTAAAAATTCGGACTGAGTGTTGACAGATAACCCGGATCGGTTTATACTTGGTAATGTCAAATAGTGTATGAAAGAATGAGAAGTAATAAAGCAAACAATTCGGAGCTCAGCGGTGGATTTATTCGTCACGTAGAGCTTGGTGTTCTTTGACTTTTTAGTTAAGCCCGGTTAATTGTTGAAAAAGCCTTGGAAATAGAAAATGGTGAAAAATCTCTGTTGATAGGAATCTGCCCCTATCCCCCCCAGGGGGTAAAACTGGGGGCACCTCCCCCAGACCCCCACCTTAACCACCCCCGCTCCCTTAATATTAAATACTCAAGGGGAAGGCTTCAGACCTCTGTCAGGATGTCAGATTATCAGTACATCATCGATATCAATTTAAGCCATTTTGCCTGAATGGTTTTAATATTATCCAATTGAGCGATATGGAGAGGAGGTTTGAAGTTCAGAGTTGCGTGAGGTCTCAAAAAGTTGTAGTAAGTGACAAATAGGGTGGTGAGGGCCATAGCTCCGTCAAAACAGTTAAAACCAGCAGCTGGTTTAATATGGTGCTTATAGGTTCTATTGAATCGTTCAATTATCTGTTTAAATGGCCGAAACTCCTCAGATACATCATCGTTATTTTGTAAGCCAATCACCTGGATATGTTTGATTTTGTGTTCTTTTGGGCGGTCTTTGTTAAGGAACTGAATTGCCTCAATATAAGAAGGGTTTCCATCCGTGACAAGGGTAATATTCTGATCTATATCCGCGGTTCGGATGGCTTCATTGGTGGCGGCCACAGCAGGTATGGTCCCCCGGTTATCAGCCAGATGATATGCGGTAATAGACCGTTTGTTGGCCGAAAGGTAAAACCAGACATAGTCAAATTCTCCACCGATTTTGATATAGGTTTCGTCGCCTACCGATATGGCGTCTATATCCCCTTTGTTTTTTAAATTGAACCGATGGGCATAATGAGCCACTGCCTTTGCATAGTTGAGAACCGTTTGGTATGAACATTTTTCACCAAAAAACCATCGAATAATTAGAGCTGTTTTTCTTGCGCTTAAGGCGAATGAGATGTAGAAAGTCAGGGCAAGCCCCAGGATGTTGTCCGGTTTGCGGATTTTGAATATATCGACTATTTCCTTCCCAGGTATAGCAGGAGCAGCATGCTGGATTTGGATGGGTTTGAGATGGTATTCACGATATTGATAGTTGATTTTGAATTGAGATGGCTTCATTTTTTGAATCATCATTTCAGATGGTTTTAGTTGATTGAGCCTCTTGATACGATAGGGGCAGTTGTCATCTGAGCATTTGTATGTGGTAACTAAAAAATGGTGTTTCCACTGGAAAAGTGCATGGCCACAATGAGGACAGTAATACTTTGCTTTTGACTTACGCAGGGGCTTGCAGAGTTGAAATGTCTGAGCACAAACTTTGCATTTCAACTGAGTTCGCTTTTTCCCATTGTTGAAATAGATATACTGATGAGGAGCGTTGCAATGGGGGCAGGTGACATCCTTCGGTACAACCAATTGGGGTGACTTACAATTAACGGGGCTTATAGCCTTATTGTGGATTTGTTCATACTCTTGAAGAATTAGTTTATAGTCCTTTTGATTTTTTTTTGTTGGTTCAGTAAGGGGTTCAGTCGGATCAGGGGCAAAGTCCCTGTAGTTAGGATGTTCCTCTTTGAATTTATCACGAGGACCGAACCTGGAATTGGCGTCCTTCAGGATAGCAGATAATTCAGTAACGATTGCTTCCACCTGCTGGCTGCTAAATTTGGAACAAATCCACACAACGGCATTGGTTATATTACTCATGGGCTTACTTCTACCTTTTACCTATTTGTGATATTATGATGTTAAATTATACCACAAAAAAGGGGGAGGTAATACCCTGACAAGAAAAACATTGAATATAGCCAATTTACAACAATTTAGTATGTTAAAAATTGACAATACAAGTATTAATAAAAGGAGGATATAATGGCCAAAAAAAGAACATGGCTGTTAAGTATTATACTGTTTTCTCTCATATTTATAGTAGGTAGTTACTTTTTTTTTCACATCAAGCCTAGTTATGACCTTGGCTCTAAGTTAAATGAATATGGATATATAGAACTTAGACCACCTACGAAACTAGTTCCCCCAGGTACACTTGTCAAAGTTATAAAGACTGACCCAATGATTGTCGGAATTGTTTGTCCTCAAAAAAGTTCGCTTGGGGAAGAAGTCAAAAATGTAATACTTGAGTCCGATTCAAATGTTTCTGAAGTAGCTAAAGAAATTACAGGAAAATTTAATATTAATTTTAATTATCTAAAAAAAATGGACTCCAAAAACAAATATTCTGGTGTTAAGCAAATTAAAATCAATTTATCGAATGTTAAAATTCTGGAAATACCAGATGATGCGGTTTTTGACAACTTAAGGTATAGATCAAACGGTTGTAAGACCGCACTTGTGGCAAGAAAAGCATCAAATGAAAAGGTTACCCTAATCAAATCTGTCATTCAAGCAGATGTAAATTATATAATAGAATTTAGCGAAAAACTTAATGCTGATGCTAAGATGAAAATTACTAAAGGTTTGGCAATAGAACTAGGGGCAGATATTGAAACAGTAACTACAAACTCAGCAAAAGGCAAAAATTTATATTGGGGGATACGTGATGACAAATTTTTAGCCGAAGTGACATTAGAATCACTACCACCGACTGGTGGCAGCATTAGAAAAAGGCTTCTTAATTCTAACGTTGCAATGGTTGTTAACGATTCAGGAGAAAATGCACCGCTCTAAAATTTTTTTTATTTTTGTTTTAACGTATTTGCTATTTTTTACGGGAGATGAAGAGAAATATATAAAAAGAGAATGTCTGTGTAATGTAAGTCCCGAACTTTTAAAATACCAAATACATTACAGAATAACACCTATTAAGCAAGAAAAATCAATGGATTGCTGGGCTACCGTCTATACCATGATGAATTCGTGGAGAATCAAAAAACATATTTCAGTTCATGAAACCATGGTTGATTTGGGATATCCATGGTACGAATATTATTTAAACAATGAAGGGCTACCTGCAAGTCAAGAAAGAAGCTTTTTTTGTAAAGTAGGTTTAACTTTCGAACCCTCAGCTAACTATCTTATTTCATTTTATAAAAATGCGCTTGGACGCTATGGCCCTTTATGGATTACTTCTGGTGACGGTTTTAATTCACATGCACGGCTTATGGTAGGTTTGTATGGTGACGGATCCTATGAAAATACATGTCTCGAATTTATTGACCCTAAAACAGGAAAAGTCTATTGTCAGAGAGGGCTAGATTTTGCTTTAGAATTTGAAAAAGAAATGAGATTCATAGTAGATACTAAGATGTTGGTAGAATTACGTATACAAGTGATTCATTGGGGTTATTTCGGGATTAAAATTGAAAGGTAAAATAAAATATAAAATGATTAAAATTCTTGGTGTCCTGGTGCGCCGTCTCTTGGTGGCAAAACTTTCATGATCCCCGGGTGACGGGTGACGATGGGCCGTCATTCTTGGCTGTCCCCAGTTCTTTCTCAATCATCCTATTCATCCTATCATCCTGTAAATCCCGGTTCAGACAATGGAAGTGGAAAAGATTGGTCTATCCCATAATCTATATCCCACAATCCACCTCATACGTCACCAGGAAATAGATATGTAACACGCGGAGATGTCCATGCAGCGCACCGGGATATCTATGCGGCGCGCGGTAAAAGATATTTTGGACTGATCTGATATAATTCGCTGCCCTGAAGTTCACAAAATTTATTAAAACTCTTTTTTTGAAGACCATTGATTAATTTTTTATCTCCCGTCCATAAAAAGCCATCCAGTTCAATGGTCAAAGTTAGTATCTACGATGACTTTCATTTTATTTTTGCAAGAATTTGCTCTTTATTTTTTCCCCACCAGTTAGCCTTTAACTCGGTGTCCATTTCAAGGGCATCATCTTCCGTCATCCGGCTCTCTGAAATCAACTGCTTCACCCGTATCTTTTCAATAAACTCCCTTAACTCATCGTCTCGAATCAGGTTCCGACTAAAGACAATGTTAACGTTATCACTTTTAACCTGCGCCCTTATAGCCTGTTCAGAACTAATACCCGGTATTCGCGGCATGATCTACAACACTACTTCCCGTTCTATTACCCGAAAAACTTTCATCTCTTCTCTTTCAGCCCCCAGCCACTCCCTGATAGCATCCTTAATATTATCCAGGGCCTCTACTATTGTCGCTCCCTGGGAATGACACCCACGTAACTGAGGACAACTTGCCGCAACTCCTTCTTCGGATTCAATGAGAATGACTTTGTATTTCATATTTCTATAACTCCTTTAATTTTACCCTATTAATATAATCCAATTATTTCTCATTGTCAATGATATAAGATGCAAATTAAATGCAACCTGGAAAACTTGAATTGAAGCGCAATGCCCCGCCTGTCCTCTGGCCTTTATCCTTCGACAAAACTTGAATCAGTGAGCCACGGACGAACACGGACACAACACGGACAGACCCGAAACAGTAAAACTGAAATTTGAAGACCCCCGACAGAACATTTATACCTCATACGGCGCGAGGAAATGGCTATGTAACACGCGTAAATGTGCATGCGGCACGCAAAAGCATGCATGCGGCGCGCGGGAATGTGCATGCGGCTATCGGTGATGGGCAAGCAGCTATAGGAAATGGCCATGGAGCTATCGGAAACTTTCATGCAGCTATTATAAATGGGCATGCCGCGCGCGAAAATGTTTATGCAGCTATCGGTGATGTGTGAGCAGCTACCGGAAACGGCCATGGAGCTATCGGAAACTTTCATGCAGCTATTATAAATGGGCATGCCGCGCGCGGAAATGTTTATGCGGCTACAAGAGATGGCCGCGCAGCTATCGGAAATGTTCAAGTAGCTATCATGAATGGGCATTTAGCTATGGTGGATAGCCATGCGGCTATTTGAAATGTTCATGCAACTATCAAGAATATCCATGTAGCTATCGAGAATGTTTATGCAGCTATGCAAGATGGCCATGCAGCTATCGTGAATATTCATGCAACCATTAAAGATATACATGCAGCCATTCACGACGTGCATGCGGCTAGCGAAAACGTGCATTCGGCAAAAAATATTTAATAAAACAGAACCTTATCCCGATATATCCGTATAATACTTATTTAAAACCGTGAGGTAAACTATGGATAGAAAAACATTGCTGAGAAACATCGGCCAGAAATTGAAGGACATCCGCAATTCCTTAAAATTGGAAGGCTTCACCATGGCCGATCGCATCGGCGCATATCGAACCAGCTACCGCCACTACGAAATGGGCGATACCGCCCCCCAACTCACTTGCCTATACCACTTAGCTCATACCGACAATATCTCCCTCGACTGGCTGATCGTCGACCGCGGCCCCAAATTCTACAAAGATAAAGAAACGATACCCGAACCCCCTAAGGAAACGGAAACCCTTCCTGCTATCGCCCATGAAAAAGACGTCAAAGAACTGCTGGAACATATGGACCAGGACTCCTTGCTGCGCCATGAAATCCTGCTGATGTTTTACAAATACAAAAAAGACCAGGAAGCGTGATTGAAGGATTGAATGATGAATGATGAATGATGAATGATGAATGATGAAAGGAAAATCCGAAATTCGAAATTCGAAACAAATTCAAAATACAAAGGTTCAACATTCCAAACAAAGGCAGGCCCCTACCGGGGCAATAGTTTTTGTTTTGGTCATTTGTTTTTTGGTCATTTGATATTGTTTCGAATTTCGTGCTTTGAATTTCGGATTTATTCTTTCCCAGTCCGGGGCCTTTTGTTCAATTCGTGTTAATTCGTGTAATTCGTGGGCCTGTTTTTATCCTTATTCCTTATATTCTCCAAGCTCTACACTGACTTTAAAACGCCCGGCTTCAATTTCCTTATTCACCGTTTCATCCACGATTAAAACCGGCGGAGTCTCCGCGTTGGTGGAATCCATAATATAAGAGATCATCAACTTTACCGCATCCAGGTCCGCTTGCAAACCGCGAACCTCGATTTTTGCCGCCGGTCTTTTTTGAGAAACCTTATTAGTCGTCTTAAAACCCCGGACTTTCGAAATCACCTCGGTGGCTGCCGCGAAACTCTCAACGCTGACAGGGGCCGACACTGCCGCCACTTCTTCGATTACCGGCCAGGCAGCTTTGTGAATAGAAACAGACTCTTCCTTATAACGCCAGGACCAGATTTCCTCGGTAACAAACGGAATAAATGGCGCAAACAACCTCAAGAAAGTCCGGAACGACCAATTTAACGTGGCCAGCGCGGAATTGCTTTCAGCCGTCGCGCCCGCCTTGTAAGCATTGATCTTGACCATCTCAAGATAATTATCGCAGAAATTCCAGAAAGCATCTTCCGTATATTGAAGCGCCGTCGTGTAATCATAATATTCGAAAGCCCCGGAGGCCCGCTCGATGACATCTTTAAGAATCGCGATCCAGGCCCGGTCGCATTCGGTGCATACCTGGTCCAACGAAAAATCGTCAACCGGTTTATTGGCCGCATCCAATTGGGTTAATATAAGCTTGGCGGCATTGAAAAGTTTGATCACCAATTTACGACCGATTTTAAAAGGCGTTTCATCGAAAGCCGAATCCACCCCCAAACGACCGCGGCTGGCCCAGTAACGGAAAACATCGGACGAATGCTGGTTTAACAACGATTCCGGCGTGACCACATTGCCCTTGGACTTGCTCATTTTCTTCCGGTCCGGGTCCAGAATAAAGCCACTGATGGCCGCATGGGTCCAGGGAATTTTCTTCTCGTGCATCCAGGCCTTGACAATAGTGTAAAAAGCCCAGGTGCGAATAATATCATGGGCCTGCGGCCTTAAATCCGCCGGGAAAAGTTTTTTATGACGCTCCGCATCGACGCCCCAATGACTGCAAATCTGGGGGGTCAACGACGAAGTGGCCCAGGTATCCATCACATCCTTTTCACCCCGGAAACCACCCGGTTTATCCCGTTGGTCCGGCGAATAACCCGGCGGGACATCGATCAACGGGTCCACCGGTAAATCTTTCTTTGCCGGTAATATCGGGTTGGCATAATCCGGTTGGCCGTTTTCCAACACCGGGTACCAGAGCGGTAGGGGAACGCCGAAGTAACGCTGCCTGCTGACGCACCATTCCTGGTTTAAACCCGCGACCCAGTGCTCATACCGGGTGCGCATATGATCCGGGTACCATTTTATTTTAGCCCCCTGTTCCAGCAGCTCCTGCTTAAACTCGAGAATCTTTATAAACCACTGCCGGCTGGGAATAAATTCCACCGGGTTATAGCCTTTTTCATAAAAGCGCACCGTATGCGTCACCGGTTTCGGTTCGCCGCTCATGGCCGCACCGTTGCCATCGGCGGCGCTGCCCGCTTCCGAGAGCAATTGAATCATTTTCACCCGGGCCGCTTTCACCGTTAAGCCCGCCAGTTGATCGTAGGCTTGTTGCGCGGCGTTCGCGTCCAGGCTTTCAAAAACGCCCCGGCCGAATATAATTTTTAGAAAGCGGCCGTCCATGCCCAGCACCTGCCGGATGGGCAGTTTGGATTTGCGCTGCCATTCCACGTCCGCCAGGTCGCCGAAGGTGCAAACCATAAGAATGCCGCTGCCTTTTTCCGGGTCCGCGTGTTCGCTGGCAACAATAGGAACCGGGGCCCTGAAAAGGGGCGTAATGGCTTTTTTGCCGAAGAATTTTTTATACCGTTCGTCGTCCGGGTGGGCGGCCACGGCAATGCATGCCGCCAGCAGCTCCGGTCGAGTAGTCGAAATAATAAACTCGCCGCCGCCTTCTACCCCGAACCTGAGATCGTGAAAAGCGCCAGTGACTTCGCGGTCTTCCACTTCCGCCTGGGAAACCGCCGTTCGAAAGTCCACATCCCACATCGTGATAGACTCCGTATTATAAGCCAGGCCCTTTTCCACCAGTTCCAGGAAAGAGAGCTGGGAAATACGGCGCGAATGGCTGCCGATAGTCGTATAGATAAGCGACCAGTCGACGGAAAGGCCCAGTTTTCGCCAGGTGTTTTCAAAGGCTATTTCGTCTTCCCCGGTAATTATTTCACAGGCGTCGATAAAATTTTTCCGCGATACGGAGGTTACTTCTTTGGACTTATTACGGTCCGGTTTCCAATCCGGGTTGAAAGGAAGATGCGCTTCGCAACGGATATTAAATACATTTTGCGCCCTTCGTTCCGTGGGCAGGCCGTTATCGTCCCAGCCCATGGGGTAAAAAATATTTTTCCCGCGCATGCGGTGGTAACGGACCATCACATCGGTCTGGGCGTAGCTGTAGGCGTGGCCCACATGGAGCGAACCGGAAACAGTGGGGGGCGGCGTATCCACCACATAGGTTTTTTCCCTGGGTATTTGGGGGTTCCAACGGTATATACCTTGTTTATCCCATTCCTGCTGCCATTTGGTTTCTACTTCGAAATGTTCATAATCTTTCGGATATTTGTTTTCATTGTCAGACATAATAATTCCTTAGTTTTTAAAGTTTGAAGGATAATTTTCGGAAATTTTCCACTTCAAGGGGATATTGTATACCAAACAGGGTTATTTTTCAATCGTTACTTTTACAGTTCTCCCCCCCATTTTTTTAAAATGGGGAGTTGCCGGGAATTTTTATCAGGAATAGTGTATAATAAAATATGACACGAATATTATTTATTTTTCTCGACGGCGTCGGCATCGGGGGAAGCGCGGACAACAACCCCTTTTTCGCCGCAAAGTCCGCGTTTCTTCCTTTTTACACCGCCAATAACACGGGACAACGCCTGCCGGACGGCGCTCCTATAAAAGCCATCGATGCAACACTGGGGGTGGATGGGTTGCCCCAAAGCGCCACGGGTCAAACTTCCCTTTTTACCGGGGAAAACATCCCGGCCATGGTAAACGGACACAAAGGCAGTTACCCCGATAAAACCATGCGCCGGATAATCAAAGAAAAAAACCTCCTCTCCCGTTTAAGAAACAAAAACCTTGACGCCCGGTTCATCAACGTCTATCCTTTTTACGCCCAACTATTCACCTATCCCCATATCGATATCGAGGCAGACGGCAGTTTCCTTTTTTCCGAGAAATTTCCACCCCTATTCAAAAAAAGAATCTCCGTCACCACCTGTATGAGCATCGCCAACCGGATGACCCCTTTCGATGAAACCGATATAATCAGGGAAAACGCCCTCTACCAGGATTATTCCAATCTTTCCCTGATCCATAGCCTGGAAGAGGCCCAAAAGTCGGGGAAACTAAACGGCCTCTTGAAAGACGCGGCGGTGCCCGGGCAGCCCCCGCCGACCCTACCCCTTTTCAGCCCGGGAAAAGCAGCGGAGATTTTATTTAAAGCGTCGCAAAAATACGATTTCCTGCTCTACGAATATTTTCTTACCGATGTATTTGGACACCGCAACACGTTTGCCGAGCGGGTCCGGTTGGTTCGGCAGTTGGACCGTTTAGTGGGCAGGTTGATTTCCCTGCTGGATAAAAAACGCGATACCTTGTTGATTACCAGCGACCACGGCAACCTGGAGGACGGCGCCGCGTTGACCCACACCCGCAACCCTGTTCCGCTGGTGGTGTGGGGAAACCGAAGCCATGAGTTGAGAGAAAACATCCACAGCCTGGTGGATGTAACGCCGGCGCTGGAGAAGTTTTTTAACTAAACAAATTCCACCCGGTTTCGGCCGTTTCGTTTGGCCTTATAAAGCGCTTCGTCCGAGGCCCCAATCAGCGAATCCGGGTTTTTCCGGGCGCTGGGAACCATCGTCGCCGTTCCAAGACTGATCGTCACATAATCGTTGATAGTGGAAGTCAGGTGGGGGATTTCCGCCGCTTCGATTTTCCGTCGCAGTCGCTCGGCCACCGCCGCCGCTCCTTTTATATCCGTTCCCGGGAGAATGATCATAAACTCCTCTCCCCCATATCTGGCCAGCATATCACCCGACCTTGTCAGAGATTCATTCAACAGCAAGGCAATTTTTTTCAGGCATTCATCGCCGGCCTGGTGGCCGTAATGATCATTAAAGGCCTTAAAAAAGTCCACATCGATCATAACCAGGGTCAGGGGAAGTTTATTTCGGCAGCCCCTTTTCCATTCCTTATCGAAAGTTTCCATAAAATTGCGCCTGTTGGCGACGCCGGTCAATGGGTCAAGGTTGGCCAGCCGTTCCAGTTTTATATTGGCTTCGATCAGTTGATCGTTTAGTTTTTTCAGTTGGTCTTCCACCTGTCTTCGTTTGAGAATATGCTCCCATTCCCGCAGCGCTCGTTGAATAATACGCGGCATGGCTTCCAACGTTTCGCTTGACTTTACCACATAATCCAGGGCGCCCAATTTGATGGCTTCCACCGCCACTGTCTCATCGCCGAAGCTGGTCATCACCACAACCGGATATGGGAGCTCATCCGCCCTCGGTAATAGAAAGTCCATACCCCTGCCGTCCGGCAGCACCAGGTCTGACAAAATAATGCCGGGTACATTTTCGGCCAGGTACTCCCGGGCCGCCCTAATACTGGCGACTACATTGATGTTGAAACGGTCTTCATGCCCCCTGAAGGCCCTGCGTAAAAGCCTGGCGTGACCCTCGTCATCTTCGACCAACAAGACCTCGGTTTGTATTTGCTTTGTCATCGTTTATACTATTGCTTTTTTCCAAATTAAATTACCAACGATAGTATAAAGGTTTTTGAAAAAAAATTCAATAGAAAATTATAAAGCGCAATAATTCATTACATATCGGCGATATTCAACCGGGGGGTCCTGGAGACTGACGCCCAGACGGTTAAGGTTGATTAAGCCGTTTTTTCTCTGGATCCATTGGATAACCCCGCTGAGACTGATCAACTTTCCATCCGCCTCAAAAGAAACTTCGATTTTCCTGTTGCGGGGCAGTAAAGAAGTGGATACCTGCACCCCGTGGACCGATAAATCGTTTAATACTCCCAAATTCCCGTTAATGTCGGCAAATTGATGTACTTTTATTCTACGGCTTTTTCTTTTTTCCATTTCCATTCCACCAGTAAAAATAAAATCCCGGGGAAATCAAAAATTATCCAGGCTTTCCACGTATTGATAATACCGCGGCGGCGCGTCTTTGACAATAACGCCCAGTTCGTTAAGGCTCTGGATTGCAGTTTTTCGCCGAAACCACTGGACAACCCCCCTAACCGTTATCTCCTCCCCAAGGGCTTCAAAACATATATCGATTTTCCTGTTTTCCGGTAACAGGGCCGTGGATACCTGTAAGCCTTCATTGGATACGTTGTTCATCACTCCTATTTTGCCGCTAACACGGGCTATTTGATGAATTTTGATCCTTTTTTTTCTTCGTTTATCCATCTTTTTCCTTCTCCTAAGTACTAACTCATTAACGCAGGAATATATTATATAATTCCCCAGGAAAAATTTCAATACAAAAAATTAAAAAAAGATTTCTTTCGTGTTTTTCGGCTTTTCTTGTATTTCGCGGGCATTTTCCATGGGATTTCTTGACATTAAGCGTCAATGGGTTATAATAGGACTTAAAAGAAATTAGACGCCAAGGCGCTAAGATACAAAGAAACCCAAAGAAAAACAAAGGAGTTAACCATGATTAGACCTCACGGTTCCGACCGATTAAAACCTCTATACGTAATGGATGAGAAACAGCGCAGGGAGTTAGAAAAAGAAGCCCTGGGCCTTCCTTCGGTAGTTATCAGTTCCGCTGCGGCAGCCAATGCCGTAATGCTGGGCAGCGGGTATTTCACCCCCCTTAGCGGTTATATGAATTTGAAAGACACACTGGGTGTGGCGGAAAACATGTACACCGGCGCCGGCCTTTTCTGGCCCATCCCTATCGTGAACATCTTGAAAGATACCCCCGCCATTGCCAAAGCCAAACGCATTGCCCTGCGCGATCCCAATGTGGAAGGCAACCCGGTCCTGGCAATCCAGGAAGTGGAAACGATTGAGAAAGCAACCGAAGAACAGCTTGCTTTTATTACGGAAAAAGTTTTTCGCACCACAGACCCCGCTCATCCGGGGGTAGCCACTTTTAATTCCCTGGGGGATTACGTGGTTTCCGGGCCCATACAGGTATTCAATTTTTCTTATTTTGAGACCGAGTTCCCCGAGACTTTCCGAACCGCTTACCGGGTACGGGAGGAAATGTCGGAATTAGGCTGGGAAAAAATCGTCGCTTTCCAGACGCGCAATCCCATGCACCGCGCCCACGAGGAGTTGTGTAAGATGGCCAAAGAAGCCACCGGAGCGGATGGCATCCTGATCCATATGCTGCTGGGTAAATTAAAACAAGGCGATATCCCCGCGGATGTCCGCGACGCCTCCATCCGTAAAATGGTGGACCTTTATTTCCCACCCAATACCGTTTTGATAACCGGTTATGGGTTTGACATGCTTTATGCCGGTCCCAGGGAAGCCGTACTACATGCTATTTTTCGCCAGAACAGCGGTTGTACCCACCTGATCGTTGGCCGGGACCATGCCGGGGTCGGTAATTATTATGGCCCTTTCGACGCCCAGGCCATTTTCGATAAAGAAGTTCCCGCGGGCGCGTTGGAGATCGAGATATTCAAGGCCGATCATACCGCCTGGTCCAAAAAGTTAAATAAAGTGGTTATGATGGGCCAGGTGGAGAATCACACCAAGGATGATTTCGTGATGTTGTCCGGCACCAAAGTGCGGGAGATGCTTTCCAAAGGAGAACCGTTGCCCGTGGAGTTTGCCCGTCCAGAAGTGGCGGAAATCCTCGGTCAATATTACCGTTCCCAGGTTAGTTAATAAAACAGGTTGGCCCCGGCATCGTTACTCATTTTAATAACCCCTTCGCGGCTAAAATGAGAATGCATGAATATTTTCAGACCTTCTTGTTTTAATTTAAATTTTTGATATAATCTAATCACCATGTTAAAATACGTAATAAACAAAATATTCGGTACCAGCAATGAAAGGGAGTTGAAGAAGTACACTCCTTATGTGACGGAAATCAACGCCCTGGAACCCCGGATTGAGAAACTTTCCAACGAGGAACTCCGGGGTTATACGGCCAGGTTCAAAGAACGGGTGAACCGGGGAGAAACCCTGGACGATATCCTGGTAGAGGCCTTTGCCGTGGTCCGCGAAGCAGGGAGGCGCGTGCTCAACATGCGGCACTTCGACGTCCAGTTGATCGGCGGCATAGTGCTGCACCAGGGACGGATCGCCGAAATGAAAACCGGTGAAGGTAAAACACTGGTGGCGACATTGGCCGCTTACTTAAATGCACTCTCGGGTAAAGGCGTGCATATCGTTACAGTCAACGATTACCTGGCCGGAAGGGACTCCGAATGGATGGGAAAAATCTACAAATTCCTGGGCCTGTCCGTAGGCGTTATCCAGCACGGCCTGGACGACCGGGAACGGCAAATCGCTTATAACTGCGACATTACCTACGGCACCAATAACGAATTCGGGTTCGATTACCTCAGGGATAATATGAAATTCGACGCCGACAGCCTGGTCATCCAACGGGAATTCAATTTCGCCATCGTGGATGAAGTGGACTCCATACTCATCGATGAAGCGCGAACCCCGCTGATCATATCGGGCCCCACCGAAGGTTCTACCTCTTTCTATTACCATGTCAACGATTTTGTCAAAAAGATCAAAAGGGACAACGTCAATTACGAACTGGATGAAAAAACCAAAACCGTGGTGCTGACTGAAAATGGTATCACCGAGGCAGAGAAATTTTTTAAGGTAGAAAACTTATATGATCTTAAAAATATGGATACGCTTCAACAAATCAACCAATCCTTGAAAGCCCACCTACTTTTTAATAATGATGTGGATTACCTGGTCAAAGACAGCCAGGTGCTAATCGTGGATGAATTTACCGGGCGCATGATGCCGGGCCGGCGTTTTTCCGACGGGCTCCACCAGGCGCTGGAAGCCAAGGAAAACGTCCGCATCGAACAAGAATACCAGACCCATGCCACGATTACCTTCCAGAACCTCTTCCGCATGTACAAAAAACTCTCCGGCATGACGGGCACCGCCGCCACCGAAGCCCAGGAGTTCCATTCCATTTACAAACTCGATGTCATCGAGGTCCCCACCAACAGGACATTGATAAGAAAAGAATTCCCGGACATGATCTACGGCAGCAAGGAAGAAAAATGGGACGCCGTGGCAGCGGAGATCAAAGAATTGAACGAAAAAAGACAACCGGTGCTGGTGGGTACGATTTCCATTGAGAACTCCGAACTGCTGAGCCGGAGACTGAAAAAGGAAGGGGTCAAACACGTCGTATTAAACGCCAAACACCACGAAATGGAAGCCGAAATCGTTGCCCTGGCGGGCCGGTTAGGCTCGGTCACCATCGCCACCAATATGGCCGGCCGCGGAACCGACATCCTGCTGGGCGGCAACCCGGACGCTATCCTGAGAGAAAACCTGAAAAAGAAACACTTCACGCCTGAAACGGCCCCGGAAGTAGTCTATATTGAACTCAAAAAGGAAGCGGAAGAAATAACCAAAAACGAACATGAAGAAGTGATAAGACTGGGCGGGCTTCATATCCTGGGAACCGAACGACATGAAGCGCGGCGAATCGATAACCAGTTAAGGGGACGGTCGGGCCGCCAGGGCGATCCCGGGTCCTCGCGTTTCTATATATCGCTGGAAGACGACTTAATGAAAATACTGGGCGCGGACCGGGTCAGGAACCTGCTGGTCAACGCCGGCATGCAGGGCGGCGTCCCTATCGAAAACAGGTTCGTTTCCCGGGCCATTGAAAACGCACAAAAACAAATCGAAAGCCAGAACTTCAGCATCCGCAAACACCTGCTGGAATACGACGACGTAATGAATAAACAAAGACAATATATCTACCAGTGGCGACGGGATATATTGATGGGCAAAGATTTTAAAGAATATATCTCCGAATTGATCGAAGACCTTTTCGAAGATATCTTTACCTTTCATATCGAAGAAAAAAAAGGACCGGACGATTGGGATTTCGAAGCCCTCAAAAAAGAAATGCTGGCCCAGTTCGGTATCGATCCCAACGCCGTGATAAATGAAGATTATCACAATATCCCCTACTTCCAATTGAAAGATAAACTCTTAAACCATGTTAAATATGTGTACGACGAAAAAGAAAAAATAGTGGGCGGCGAACAGTTGCGAGAACTCGAACGCATCATCATGCTGCAGATAATGGATTCCCAGTGGAAAGACAACCTGTTGAACATCGATCATTTGAAAGAAGGCATCGGTTTAAGGGGCTATGCCCAGAAAGACCCGTTGGTGGAATATAAAAAAGAAAGCTTCTTTTTATTCGACGCCCTCCGGCAGCGGGTGGACGAAGAAGTGATTCGCTTTCTCTTCTTGTTCCGCCCCATCCGGGAGGAAGAAGAAATCGATGCCTTGAGGCAAAAGAAACATATCAAACTATCGAAACCCTCTTCCAAATTACCGGGAAAACGGCACAGGGGAAAACATTAGGTGACCGCCATGGGAAAAACATTCTTTAACCGGGAAGGCTTGACATTTGATGATGTGCTGCTGGTCCCGGCTTACTCGGAAGTGCTGCCGAAAGATGTGGACATATCCACCCAATTTACGCGGAACATTCGTTTAAAAACCCCCCTGGTATCCGCCGCCATGGATACCGTCTCCGAATCCCGTATGGCCATTGCCATGGCGCAGTTGGGCGGTATCTCCATTATCCATAAAAATCTATCCATCCAACAGCAGGCGGAAGAAGTCAAAAAAGTCAAACGCTCCGAATCCGGCATCCTGGTAGATCCTATCACCTTGAAACCGGAAAATAAAATGTACGAAGCCGTTCAACTGGTAAAAGAAAAAGGAATTTCCGGTCTGCCCATCGTGGATGCTGAAGGGAAACTGGTGGGCATCCTGACCAACCGGGATATCCGCTTTACCAACGACCTTGAAAGCGAAATTAAAGACTTTATGACCACGGATAAATTGATCACGGCGTCGGAAAATATTTCGATGGATGAGGCGAAACGGCTGCTGCATATGAAGAAAATCGAAAAATTGCCGGTGGTGGACAAAAACAATTATTTGAAAGGATTAATCACATTAAAAGATATTGTAAAAGCGCAAAAATACCCCAACGCTTCCAAGGATAAAATGGGCCGGCTGCTGGTGGGCGCCGCCGTGGGCACCGGCGAAGATACATTGAAAAGGGTGGAAGCGCTGGTAAAAGTAAAAGTCGATGTGATCGCGGTGGACACCTCCCACGGACATTCGAAAAAAGTGATGGACATTATAAGAACGATCCGCAAAGAATTCCCTTCCCTGGAGCTGCTTGCCGGCAATATCGCAACGGGTGAAGCGGCCCTGGCGCTCTTGGACCTAGGAGTGGATGCCGTAAAAGTGGGCATCGGGCCGGGTTCCATCTGCACCACCCGGATGGTGACGGGCGCGGGTATGCCGCAAATCACCGCCGTATTGGAAGTGAGCGAAGCGGTGAATAACCGGGTCCCCGTGATTGCCGACGGCGGTATCAAATTTTCAGGCGATATAACCAAAGCGCTGGCCGCGGGCGCCAATTCCGTGATGCTGGGTTCCCTGCTGGCCGGTACGGATGAAAGCCCCGGGGAGTTAATTATCTACCAGGGCCGTTCCTATAAAACCTACCGCGGAATGGGGTCGCTGGGGGCAATGAAGGCCGGCAGTAAGGACCGTTATTTCCAGGAGGATGAATTTTCCGAAGCCAAACTGGTGCCCGAAGGCATCGAAGGCAGGGTGCCGTACCGGGGCAGCGTAATGAACCTGATCCCCCTGCTGGTGGGCGGCGTTCGCGCAGGCATGGGGCTGACGGGCTGCCGGACCATCGATGAATTAAGACAAAAAGCCGCTTTCATCAAAATCACCTCCGCCTCTTTAAAAGAAAGTCATGTCCACGACGTGATCATCACCGAAGAATCCCCCAATTACAGGATGGATTAACGACTCTAATACATGCCATTTATTATTGTACTTCTATTATTGTACTTCACACAAGGGTAATTCGATAGTAAATATAGACCCCACCCCAGGGGAGCTTTGGCAAGCGATTTTCCCCCCCATTCTTGCCGCTAACCTGGAAGCGATCGTCAAACCCAATCCGATGCCCCCATAGGGCCGGGTGGACGACATATCTTCCTGGCTGAAAAGAGAAAAAACAAGCCCCTGTTTTTCTTTGGGTATACCGATGCCGGTATCGGACACGCGGATAAAGGCAGTGCCGTTTTGGTAACTGTAAACCGTCGTTACTTCTCCTGACGAAGTAAATTTCACGGCATTATCCACAATATTGGCAATCATCTGCTCTAACCTGTATTCATCCCCGGAAACCCGCCGCGGGGCGGACGCTTCTCTTACTATATTAAAAAAAAGATTTTTCTTCTCCGTTTTCCCGATAAATCGCTCGTAAATTCGATTCAACATGTCTTCCATGGAAAAATCGATATTTTTCAATTCGATATCCCCGGATTCGATTTCGGCGAAATCAAGAATACCGTCGATAAGCTTGAGCAGCGTCTCCGCCGATTCATAGATAATTTTAAGATCGTTTAATTTCCCGGGGTCCAATTCATCGGAGAGCATGATATCCGTAAACCCCATAATGGCATTCATCGGGGTGCGCAATTCATGGCTCATGGTGGTAAGGAAATTGTTTTTAGCCAGGTTGGCCGCTTCGGCGGCCTCTTTAGCGATGCGCAACTGCTTTTCCACCTGCTTTCGTTCAGCGATTTCTTTTTCCAGTTTAATAGCTTTTTCACGGGTTTCATCGATATATTCGTTGCTGATAATGACCATTGAGAACAGCGCGCTCAATTGATTGAGAATATCTTTTTCTTCCCCGGGTACTTCCCGTTGGCGGTCGTCGTAAAGAGTATAAGTACCGAACGCTTTACCTTTACTAAAAAGCGGGACCCAGACAATGGTTTTGATATCGAACTGCATTAACAAGTCGCGCCATGGTTTAAGGCGTAATTCCCCCATGATGTCTTGAACCACCACGATTTTCCCGGAATCGACGGCGACGCCCGAAGGACTTGAAAGCACCGGCGCTTCCACTTTGTGTACCAGGGCCGGGTAGCTTTCAGGGAGATTAAAAGAAGAAAATAAGCTGCCCAGCCCTTTTTCATCCAGCAATATAATGGAGCCGAAATGGTATCCCATGTTACCGCAAATCGTTTTCAAAACCTCACGGCTGTACTCTTTGGGTTTCAAGCGAATATCGATATTGGCTATACCCTCGAAAATTTTTGCGCCTATTTTCATGGTATCATATGGAAATATCTATCCGTCGATGGATTCTCACAAACCCGGTTTTTTGTAGTCCGGGTTGACGGCGCAATAAACCTCGGGGTCGCCGGTAGTCCAGAAAGTGCAGCTATTGCAGTGTTTACATTGGACAATTTCGTTTTCTTTTCCAGCCAGGGATTTTTTGACCAGGTAGGGATCAGCCATTTGTGCGCGTCCCAGGGCGCAAAGGTCCGCTTTTCCGCCAGCCAGGACCGCATCGGCCCCTTCGAGGCCGCGGGACATAATGGAACCAACCGCACACACAGGAACAGCGGCAAATTGTTTGATCCGGCCGGCAATATCCACATGGGGTGTAGGCCCCAGCGATTTGGGCGGTACGATGCGTTCCATGGATTCGTAGACGCCGGCGGAAACGTGGATCATATCGATCCCTGCTTTTTCAAACATAGGAACGATCTCTTTGAAATCCCCGGGTTTTAAGCCGCCTTCGACAAATTCATCGCCGCTGATCCTGACGCTGACGGCGATGCGGTCTTTTAGCCGTCCGCGGATGCCTTCGAGAATTTCGATGATGAGGCGGGCGCGGTTTTCGACGCTGCCGCCGTAGGCGTCGGTCCGTTTGTTGGAGTAAGGCGAAAGAAATTCATTCAACAAGTAGCCGTGGCAAGCATGTACTTCCACCACATCGGCGCCCGCCTCGGCCGCCCTCCCGGCCGCGTCGATAAATGCATTGCGGATATATTCGATATCCCCGGCCGTCATTTCCCGCACCCGGTATTGCGGATCATATTTCGACATCACCGGACAGGGAATGGCGCTGGGCGCCATCAATACATCCCCTGACACAGAGGTGGAGGATTGACGTCCATAATGAACCATCTGGAGACCAACGACGGCCCCGCGTTCCTTGAGGGCGGCAAAAAGTTTTTTCAAACCGGGGATATATTTATCTGCGTCGATGTGCATCACCCGGTCAAAGGGAATACCCCCAGGGGCGACGACGGCGCACCCCGTCATGATTAACCCGCAGCCGCCGTCGGCCAGGTCGGTAAAAAATTTCATTAATTTATCCGACACGGAACCGTCGGTTTCGGCATAGTTAAGCTGCCAGGTAGGGAATAAAATACGATTCGGCAGGGTGACCGGCCCCACTTTTAGTTCACGGAAAACATGCCCATAACTCTCAATTTTACTTTTTACTTTCACATCTTGATTCATATTCCTTATTCTCCACTATGATTTTTATTTTTTTTAATTCTTATTATAGAGGAAAATAATTTTTTTCGCAAATTTTTTTTTACTTTTCGTGTTTTTCGGCTTTTATTATGTTTCTCAGGCATTCTCTTCGCGTCCCTTCGCTGCCCATAAAAACAAACAGTGAATCGGGTTGCATTTTCAATCATAACATGGTACATTTATCTCTTAAAAGAATGACCCGCAAAAAGCAAAATCCCGTGGGTCCTCAAAGGAGTTGATTATGACAAAATTAACCGGCGACGAACTCATAAAATTAATACAATCCGTATTCCCCCTTTTCCCGGGCGACAAAAAACTGGGCATCCTGGTGGATATCCCCCGGTCAAAAGAGAACGACAACCCCGACTGGCAACAGCGGCGTTCCCTTGCCGAAGAATGGTTCCATACCCTGGAAAACAACGTCATTGCCATGGGCCTGGAAGGCGCCGCACTCATCGCTTACCAGGATGTCGGTTCCAATAATGCGGATTTACCCAGCGAGGCATTCTTCATAAAAACCAACCTGCCGGCCACTGCCCACCAACTGCCGGAAACCGGGCAACCCGTCCTATTTGAAGAGATATTTAAAGAATTCCAACTGTATCTGGCGCCCACCGAATATTCCACTACTGCGCCTTTGAAAAATGCGGCAAAAATATACGGCTTCCGCGCCGCCACCATGCCCGGGTTTACCCCCAAAATGATCCCGGCCCTGCGCATCGATTACAACGAAGTCAGCCGACGTGTGACTATCTTAAAAGAAAAACTGGACCCGGCCCTCTGGGCGGAAGTCATCTTTACCGATAATGATGACAACTCTTATAAAATGTTTTTCGATCTGCGCTTCAGGAAAGCCCACCTCAGCCCCGGCCGTTTCCCTGAAAAAAGCACTGCCGGGAATTTACCCAGCGGCGAAACCTATATCGTTCCTTACGAAGGGGAACTGGGCGAAAAAACCCAGACCCGGGGCGTCTTACCCGTTCAAATAGGAAACGACATTGTCCGGTTCCTCATCGAGGAAAACAGGGCCGTCGGCATCGAAGGCAACGGCAAAACATCCGAAGCGGAAAAGGAACATCTCAGACGGGAACCGGCCTACGGCAATATGGCGGAACTGGGTTTCGGTGTGTTGTCGGATTTCGGACTTGCGCCCATCGGCGAGATACTGCTGGATGAGAAACTGGGGTTTCACGTGGCTTTCGGGCGCAGCGACCATTTCGGCGGCGCCGTGGGGCCAAAGGATTTCTCTTCACCGCAGGAGGTTATCCACCTGGACCGCATTTATATCCCCGCCACCCAGCCGCGCATCCTGGTAAAATCCATTACCCTGGGCTTTGAAAACAACCAAACCGAAATGATTATGGAGAACGGAAAGTATTTGTGTTTTTGAAAGTGGGGTAAAAACTTCTATTTCATTTTACTGCGATTTATGGTATAAATACCCACGGAGGTTTACATGAGGTATTTTTATCTAGCGTCTGATGATCAATTAAGTTCGATATACACTAACGGCGTTAACGCGGATACGCATGGGAATATACGAATTATCGCCCTTCAAGAAGATTTTTTAATGGATAAATACATTTTCGATGTGTATGCTTATGAAATATTGGGTCTTGACATATATTGCCTGTTCCACATATTACCCCTGGGGTTCCAGGGAGAGATATTGGACAGTGATATAGACCATATCTTTGCCGGGGCCTTTAAAATTCTAAAACAGGAAACCATAGAAAGGAAGTATATAGCGCCTTATCAATCGCTGACCAGTTATGAAGGGATGGGGTTGGTGGAGGGGGTTTTCCCGGTTGAGAACAAGGATAAATTCACCCCTGAATACCAGCAAAAGATACTGGAGTATCTAAACGCACTGGGAAAGTAACTGTTTTCAGCCGCGGATACCCGGGTAATTGGGAGCGATGTATTTTCGAATTTTCAACTGACTTCATGAAAAAATATACTTGACTTTTTAATCCTTTATTGTTATTTCATATTTTTAATTTCTCAATAGCGCGGCGTTCTTTTTTTACTTATCTAAAGGCCGGGCGCTATCCCTTTATTTTCAAAAAGCGCGTACCCACTGAACCGCTTCGATATAGTGGGCCGCTAACTTCCCCTCACCCAATTTCAACCGCCCGGATAAACTCCCCACTTCCTGCCAATCCGCCCTCTCATACGCCAACACCAGGTCCAATACTTCCTTGAAAATTCCCGGCTCTCCAATCAACGCGGATTTGATGGCAACATCCAACGGCAAATCGGCTAATATCTCTCCCATGGGCCGGCCTAGAAACGCATCTGCCATGGAAAACATTCCCACCAGGAAGAAATCTTCTTTCTCCTCCTCCTGGAAATATATATCCTGGCCGATCAACTCGCAAAAACGCGCCCGCACCAATGTATTATGAAGTAACTCCTGGGGCTTATCCGCCCCCACCCCACTCAATGCAATCAACGTCAACCATTTCTTGACCTCCCGCTTCCCCAATAATACCAACGCATGCCGAATGGATCGGATCGTCACCATGAAACCATAAGCCGCCGAATTGATAAACCGCAGCAACTTGTAAGTCAACGATACATCATGCTTAAGAACTCTTTCAATTTCATCGATGGGCAACTCCGGGTCGCACAGCTTTTTTAAAATTTGCAGGTAATTTAATTTATAACCGGGCATATCCCGTGTACTGACAATATCCGGCTTCTGGAAGAAAAATCCCTGGAAATAGGAATATCCCAATTTTACTGCTTCTTCAAACTCCGCCTGCGTCTCGATCTTTTCCGCCAGGAATTTGACCCGCCGACATTCCGGCTCCTTCAAAATCGAACGCCGGTATTCATGCGAAGACGCCTGGAAATCGATCTTTACTATATCCGCCGCCTGCACCAATGGCCGGTATTCCTCCGTAATAACAAAATCATCCAGCACCAATAGGTAACCGGCCTCTTTTAATTTTTTACAGGCCTCGATAACTCGTTCATCCGGCTCCACCTGCTCCAGGATTTCTACCCCCAACAAGGCCGTGGGAAACATTTGCGGGACTTTACCCAATAATAACTGCCGATTGAAATTAATAAACGCCCTTTTGCCGCCGGTAAGCCGGTTCAACCCGATGATCAGGCTGTTGGAAATAACCTTGAGCGTCGCATATTCTCCATCCGCATAAGAGGCGTAATTTTGAAACCCTTTCCTGAACAGTAACTCATAAGCAAAAACATTCCTGTGCGCATCGAATATGGGCTGGCGGGCCACGAAAATTTCTTTACCTTCATTCTCAATATTCCCGTTAGGCATATTATTCTCGGTCCTTTAGGCCCTTTGATTGATAAATGTAGGGGCGAACCACTGTGTTCGCCCCTTATTTTTTAAATTATAATTACTTTTTTTCCTCGATGGTAAAGAGAGTTGCATCCACCGGTGGGTTTACTTTGACCTCTTTTACCGTCATATCGATAACCTTCTTGTCTCCGATAAACGTCTCGGATTTAAAAGCAAAAGGTATTCCCTCGATAACTTTGAAATCGGAATTCACAGTACGCGATACCCCGGTCATTCCCGGCGCATCCGCTACCTTTTCCTCTATCCCGATAAACCCGCTTTCCCTGTCGATGAAAAATTTTACCCAATTCTTCCGGTCATCGAAGATATAAAGCACGTCGTATTTTTTACCGTCGATCTCTTTCTCCCAGAGATATTGGAATTTGTATTTCTCCTTCACATGAAAGATGTGGTAAAGTTCGCTGAACTTTTGTCTGGCAATATCTTCTTCGGAAAGGATTTTTTCCTGCCCCATTACCCGGGTAACGCCTTTCTTTCCGTTAACGATCGTGGGAATTTTCATCCCCATGACGGAAACTTCGACAAACATCTTATCCGGGTAAAGGGAAACGGTTTTAAGTCCCATGTCCATGGTCTGTCCCATCATGGACATCTTCATATCGCCGGTTGTTTCAAGGGATTTTATGGTTTTATAGCCGCCGTATTTCTTCCCCACCACCTCCGTAAACACTTGACTGCCTTTTGCCAGGGCTTCGGGCGAGGCTTCCGGGATTTTTTCCTTTAAAGCGGGCGGCTTGATGGAGATATCGATCTTCTTAACCTTGCCGAGGTCTTCCAATTTACCGTCCAGGTCCTGTTCCTTGCCCAGGATAAAAATAACCATTTGGTCCGGGTGCAAGTATTTTTGGGCTACTTCCAGCACATCCTCCGCCGTGACTTTCTTTATATTCTCAAGCAGCTTTTCGGAATATCCTTCCATGAGATTGTAGAATTCCCTGTTAAGTTCCTGGTAAAGAATTCGTTCCGGCGAGCTGTATTTGAAAATGAAAGAATTGGCAAACGAATCTTTGGCGCTGACCAACTCTTTTTCCGTAACCTTTGCTTCCCGGATGATATTGATTTCATCAAAAATCGCTTTTATGGCGGCAATCGTGGATTGGGATTTGGTATAGGTGTAAAAATAGGTTTTACCGGGGAAAAGGTTCTCGGTTACAATCCCGCCCCCTATATCGTAAGTCAAGCCCATTTTGGTTCTTACCCTGTTAAAGAGCCGCGCATCCCAACTCTGGGAGAAGATGGAGTTAAAAACCATGATTTTGGCTTTTTCATCAAAATTTTCTTTTACACCCAGGCGCCCGAGGGCAAGATAACTCTGGGTCAGGGTTGATTTTTCGGCAAATCCCACCTTAAAATCAAACGCCTGCTCCTGCACCTGCGGATAAGGGGGGATTTCAGCCTTTTGATTCCAGTTCCCGAAATACTTTTCAAAAATACTCTTGATTTTATCGATCCCCATGGGCCCGGTAATGCCCACCAGCATATTGTCGGGTGCGAAGAATTTTTTATAATTCTCGATTACATCGGCTTTAGCGATATTATCCAGGTGCTCGTATTCAAGAACCGGGGCAAAAGGAGAGTTTTCTCCATAGATCAACTTATTAAATTCCCTGTGACTGATGGGCTGCGGTTCGTCATTTCTCCTGGAAATGCCGGAGGCCGCCTGGGTCTTGAGCTCTTCCAGTTTTTCGTCGTCAAACGCAGGTTCCATTAGTATCTTTGCTAGTATGGATACGGCCTGGTCCAGTTTTTCATCCAGGCAGTCCAGGGAAATAGTGTAAAAGTCATTCTGTGAATTGATGTTAATGGAAATCCCATTGGAGTCCAGGAATAAGTCCACCTCATCGCCCTTGAGCGCCCCGGCGCCGCCGATTCTTAACAATTGGGCCGTGATGCCTGCCAGTCCTAATTTCGCTGAAGGGTCATAAACATCCCCTCCTTTAATAAAAATAGTCAAACCGATTACAGGAAGTTTCTCGGTTTTTATCAACCTCAACTTTATCCCATTTTCGGTCTGGGCTTTTTCGATATCCGGCAGCTTAAATTCATGCAACCCGGGATATTTTAATTGATCGATGGGTTTAACTTTTGCGGCATAACCAACGTTGCCCAAAACGAACAGTGTCAGGATAGTCAGAATCAGTAGCTTTTTCATTTTTTCACCTCCTCTTTCTTCTCCTCTTTTTTATCCTCTTTCTTTTCAATTTTTGCAATGACGCGATTATTCTCGGTTAAGTACTTTTTGACTAAGTCCTGGATATCGCCGGTGGTAATTTTTTCTACAGCGTTCAATCCGTCAAACGCTTTTTCCCAGGAACCCCGCATCACTTCAGACTGCAGCATTGCACCCAGGAAAAGTCTATCAGAGTTCATTCTTTGTAAGGTATTGGCCTTAAACCTTGTTTTAGCGGAATTGAGTTCCTCTTCCGAAACCGGGTTCTTTTTTAAATCTTCGATTTCCTTGTTAATCGCCTCTTCCAGTTCTTTATTGGTATGTTCCTGGTTGGGCCCGGTGGCAATAATAAAAAGGGCAGGGTATTTGACCCCGGGAAAACCGGCGAAAGATACGATAAAAAGGGCGGATTTGTCTTTTGTCACCATTTTCTTGTTGAGCCTGGAACTCCTGCCGCTGGTAAGAATATTGTCCAATACACTGAACTTGATAAAATCCTCATCCCGTATCGAGGGGCAGTGATACCCGATTACCAGCCAGGGTTGGGAATCCTCGTAAATGGTCATTAGTTTTTCACCCAATTGTTTAGGTTCCACGGTGAATAGCCAGGGGTTTCTCCTGCCCGGCTGCAGTTTTGAAAAATACTTGTAGGCCAATTCTTTTAATTGGTCCGGGTATACATCGCCCGCCACACCGATGACCATATTGGACGCGGTATAATTGTTTTTAAAATACTCCATCATATCGGTCCGCCGGATGTTTTCAATATTGCTCATGGGACCGATGGGACCGATGCCGTAAGGGTGGACTTTGAAAGCCAGCGCCAGTAGTTCTTCGGCGATCAGTTTTCCCAGGGGGCTGTTATCCACCCGGACCCGCCTCTCTTCCCGGATGACCTCTCTTTCTTTGTAGAATTCCCGGAATACCGGGTCCTTGAAGCGGGTGGATTCGAGATAGGCCCATAATTCCAACCTGTTGGATGGCAGGCTGAAAAAATATACGGTAGAATCCATGCTGGTGCCGGCATTCAACCCGGAACCGCCGTTCCGTTCCAGGATAGAGGTGAATTCATTGGTAACAACGTATTTATCGGCTTCCTTTTTTAGTTTTTCCAGCTCATCGGTCCACTGTTTGATTTTTTCCTGGTCCGGGTTGATGCTGTTCTGCTGGGCTAAAATCTTTTCGAAAATCCCGTCCATTTGGGTAAATAGTTTCTTTTCCGCCTGGGGGTCCGTGGTCCCGATTTCCGAAGTGCCTTTGAACGCCATATGTTCCAGGAAATGCGAAATCCCGTAGATTCCGATCCGTTCATCGCTGGCCCCGACATTGGCATAGGCCACAAAACTGGCAATGGGGACCGCATGGTCTTCCAATAAAATGAATTTTAACCCATTGGGTAGGGTAAATTCGCTGACCCTGTTCTTTATCTTGCTGAAATCGAATTCAGCGGACAGCGATATATTGAACATTATCAGCAAAATCAAAACATAAATTTGCTTCTTCATTCCACATCCTCCTTGTGTTTATTCTTAGGTATCATTATACGTAAAGGTTAAGTGTATAGTTTAACATATTTTGAATGTTTTGTAACCTTTTCTCTAACTCATGCAACAGGGCGTCCACGGGGGGACGCCCCTACATAAATTATTTCCAATTTGTAGGGGCAGGCCCCTGTGTCTGCCCCTAAGTTGTTAGGTGCCCTTCGTGGAGATGGTAGCGTTCATCCGCCAATTGGGCCAGTTGCTCGTTATGGGTCACAATCACGGCGGTTAAATTTTTCTCTCGCAGCAGATCTTTAAAAATATTAAAAACTTTCTCCCCGGTTTTCCAGTCGAGGCTGCCGGTGGGTTCATCGGCCATCAGTATTTCCGGCGAATTGATCAACCCCCTGGCAATGGCCGCCCTCTGCCGCTCGCCGCCGGAAAGTTGAAAGGGCATGTAATCTAATTTATCTTTCAAGCCCACATCCGCCAGGAGTTTTTCCGCCCGGGCATAGGCTTCTTCTTTATCGAAACGGTTCATTAAAAAGGGAAACGCCGCGTTTTCACGTACGTTCAACTCCGGCATCAGGTAATGGAATTGGAAGATAAATCCTACCTGTTGGTTGCGGTACCGGGTTTGTTCTTTGCGGTTAAAGCTTAATATGCTCCGGCCGGCCATGAGGATATCGCCGGAATCGGGCTTATCCAGGCCGCCCATCAGGTGGAGCAGTGTGCTCTTGCCTGAACCGGAAGCGCCGGTGACGGCGATAATGGTTCCCCTGCCCACTCCCAGGGACAGGTCTTTCAATACTTCCAACCGGGTTTTATCCGGCTGCAAAAAATATTTGTCTATGTTTTTTACTTCGATAATCAAATTATTCATTATTTATAGGGCGGTTCACGGAACCGCCCCTACGATGACGTATTGGCCCTGGTTATATAATGGGCCAATCCCTGCGCATTCAGGTCCGCGTCGAGGAACAGGAACTCTTTCTCTTCGGCTGTGGGACCGGAACCGCGGGCCGCACGGAATACCCGGTCAAAACGCTCCCCGATATCTTTATATAATAGGGTATACAATTCTTTTTCCCGGCGCCCCTCGCCGTACCGCTTTGCGGAGAAGGTAACGGAAAAATCGATCCATTCCTTTAACTGGTCATGGGCGCCGGCCAAATCTTCGATGCTTCCGTAATGGGTCAGCAATACGTGGGAGGGTTCCAACTCCATTATTTTTCGATAGGTATTAAGGGCTTCCACCGGATCGAACTGCACCGGCGACGTGGAAGGAAACGCCAGGCGGAAATGGCCGTAGGTAAACCTGGGGTAACTGATGCCGAAGGCGTCCCCGGAAAAAACCGAGCGGGTGTAGTGGTCAAAGATAAACATATGGTGTTTGGCATGGCCGGGGGAATCGATTAATTCCAACGTCCGGTTGCCCAGGGCCAGCGTATTGGCGGTGGTCGCCGAAGGCCCCGGGGCGCCGCCGGCGTCTCCGTTTGCGGGCCATGAAACGGCCAGCACGCGGTTTTTATCGATAGGCAGGATTTCGCCGTAGAGTTCCCGGTATTTTTCTTCGCCGTAGACCGCTTTGACCCCTTCGATGAGTTTTTCAGGGTCGATCATGTGTTTGCGGCCCCTGGCGTGGACGACCAGTTGGGCGTTGGGCAGGCGCTTCATCAACAGGCCGGCCCCGCCGGCATGGTCCAGGTGGATGTGGGTAAGGATGACGTATTTTACCTGTTCGGGCGCGAATCCCAGGTCTGCGATCGCCCCCAACAGGAAGGGGACGGCATGGTTGGTATTGGTTTCAACGATGGCCAGTTGGCCGTTGTCTTCGATCACATAGCAAGATGCGATCCCTTCCTGGCCCAGGTAATGGGTTTCTACCAGGTAGACCCCAGCGGCCAGGTTTATCGGGTTCAAGATTTACTCCTCTTCTTCCTTGATCCTTCCTTCTTTCACCGCGTCATCGATGATTTTTTTCATGAGGTGGGCCGGGACTTCTTCGTAGTGACTGAACTCCATGAAATAGTCGCCCCTGCCGCCGGTGATAGAGGTCAGGGTGGGCCCGAAATCCAGCATTTCCACCATGGGCACACTGGCTTTGATCACGTTACTTTTGCCTTTGGTTTCCATGCCCTGGATTCTACCTCTCCTGCCGCTCAGGTTGCCGTTGATATCGCCCATGAATTCATCCGGGGCCACCACTTCGACTTTTACGATGGGTTCCAGCAGGATCGGTTTCGCCTCGCGCATGGCCTTTTTAAATGCTTTGGAGGCCGCGATTTTAAACGCCATATCCGAGGAATCGACATCGTGGTAGCTGCCGTCGTAAAGGTTGACTTTAAAGTCCACCACCGGGTAAGCGGCCAGGATCCCGGTATCTTTGCATTCGCGAATGCCTTTTTCCACGGCCGGGACAAAGTTTCTGGGGATCGAGCCGCCGAAAATCGTCTCTTCGAATTCAAAGTCGCCGCCGCGGGGCAGGGGTTCCATTTTGATGAGGATGTGCGCGTATTGGCCGCGTCCACCGGTCTGTTTCTTGTACTTAACTTCCACGTCGGCTTTACCTTTAATGGTTTCTTTATAAGGGACTTTAGGCGGTTTCATTTCCACTTCCACGCCGTATTTCTTTTTCAGTTTATTCACTACCAGTTCCACGTGCAATTGACCGTTGCCGGAAATCACCAGTTCCTTGGTCTGGATATCACGTTGGGTTTTGATGGTGGGGTCTTCTTCCATGATTTTTTGCAGGGCGGTGGAAATTTTACCTTCGTCGGCCCGTGCTTTGGGTTCGATGGCAAAGGAGATGGATGGGATGGGGAATTTTAATTCCGGGAATCTGAAATTTTCGCCTTTCAGGGACAGCGTATCGCCGGTCTGGGTTTCTTTCAGTTTGGCAACGGCCACGATATCGCCGGGCATGGCGTCTTCGGTGGAGTTCTGTTCTTTGCCCTGGAGGAAAAACGCGCCGCCGATGCGTTCGGCCGCGCCTTTATTAATATTATAATACGAGGAGTCGGCTTTGAATACGCCGGAGAAAACTTTCATGATGGAGATTTTACCGGTATATGGGTCGGAAATGGTTTTAAACACAAAAGCGGAAAAAGTGGAGTCTTTGCCGGTACCGATGCTGCCGTCAATGGTTTCGATTTCGCCCATATCCAGGATAGAGGGGGTATAATCGATGATAAAATCCGTTAAGTGACGGACGCCGGTATTGGAATAGGCGTCGGTCACCAGGATGGGAAAGATTTCGCGTTTGACGATACCGATTTTCAGGCCGGCGGCCAGTTCTTCCGGGGTTAATTGGCCTTCTTCAAGGTATTTTTCCATTAAAGCTTCATCGTTTTCGGCGATTTTTTCGATTAGTTCTTCACGTTTCGATTCCAGGTCATCCAGGTCGGGGGGGATATCTGTTTCTTCAAAGGAACCTTTTTCATCGTCGCTGTATTTATAGGCTTTCATGGCCAGGAGATCGACGATGCCGGTAAAGTCGCCGCCTTTGCCGATGGGGAATTGAACCGGGACGGCTTTTTTGCCGAAGGTTTCTACGATGGAGTTAACGGATTTATCGAAATCGGCCAGTTCTTTTTTCATTCTATTGACCACAAAGACCAGGGGTTTTTTCAGGTCCGCGGCTGCTTCGAAAAGTTTTTCCGTCTGGACTTCCACGCCTTCGGTGGCGTTAATCACCATCATGACGGTTTCGGCGGCGCGCAGCCCCACCCGGGCTTCCCAGGTAAAGTTGGCGAACCCCGGGGTATCTATCAGGTTGATTTTATATTTGTCTTTCAAAGCATAGGCCATAGAGGCCTGGATACTGATTTTCTTTTCGATTTCTTCGTCTTCGTAATCAGTGACCGTGTTTCCTTGATCGACTTTTCCCAGGCGGTTGACCATCCCGGTGTTGAACAGTATGGCGGAGACCAAGCTGGTTTTTCCTGATTGACCGTGGCCTACCAGGGCAACAGTTCTTAATTTTTCACTTTCGGTACTTTTCATAATTTGTCCTCCTGTTATGTGGCCGTTGAGGCCCAAAGATAAAAAGGTATAAATGATAAGGTATAAATCATAAGGGATAATGCAGACTTTGTCAAGGAGAAAAGCAAAGAAAAAGTAGGGAGGTGGAAGAGGTGGCTGGTCACCTGTCCGTTTTTGAGCTGTACCGGTTCTCCAAATTTATCGGGAGGCAGTTTTTTCGTGGGGTGTTTTCTTGACAATGATTTTTTTTTGACTAAAATAGATTTGTGTATAAGATAACCTATACGTCTTTATGGAATAAATTTAGAAAATGAGGTAAACGATGAAACTACGGATTGACAATCTCGGTTATATTCAAAGAGCCGACATATGCACGAGACCTTTGACCATCGTGTGCGGGAAAAATAATACGGGGAAGACATATTTGAGTTATACCATCTATGGTTTGTTGAGTTTCATGCAGCAAGCGCGCCCCTTCCAGGTTGATCATGACGTACTCGACAATCTTAGTCAGAAAGGCGCCGCCAGGATCGACCTCGCGAAGTATACAGACCAGAAGCAGTTGATGTATGTATTTCAAAATATATCCGAACAATTCTCACAGCATCTGGATCGGGTTTTCAGCAGTCCGGAGGGGGAATTTGCCACAGCAAAAGTAACCCTTGATCCGAATGGTTTGATTCCAGACCTGTCGCCTTCTATAAAAAATGTATTCCATGTAGGTAAAAGGAATTCGGTTACCGTCAATAAGCTGAGGGACTCAACTATTGTAGAGGTGGCTCTTTTGAACGAAGAGAACGCACCGTCGCCGCCGGAACATATTTTAAGCGCGGTTCTTAATCGAGTCTTGTGTGAGATGATAGTCGGAAGCTACTTTAAAAATCCGTTTGTTATCACATCAGAACGTACGGGTATCCAGCTTTTCAGCAAGGAACTCGATATCCGGAAGAATGAGGTGCTTGACACCCTGGTTGAGGGTAAAGGAAAAATAGCGGATCCGTTCGACCTCATAGACAAATTCATCTCTCGTTATCCAATCGCGATAAAGGACAACATCGATTACATTCGAGACCATGAGCGGCTGCGTAAGACGAACAGCTTTCTTCTCGGTACCCCGGGCCAGGAGGATTCACTGTTCGAGGTATGGGGTGAAATCATGGGGGGCAAACTAAATGTTATCGCGAATCAATTGGTATTTGTGCCCAGGGAGCGTGTAAACCGGAAGCAAGTGCACGTCCCCATTTATCTCGGTTCATCGGCAATCAAGTCCCAGGTCTCGCTTGATCTTTACCTGCGGCACAACGCCCAACCGGACGATATGCTTATGATCGACGAACCTGAACTGAACCTGCATCCCGACAATCAGCGCCTTATGGCCCGCCTGCTGGCCCGCCTGGTAAATAAGGGAATCAACGTCTTCATCACAACGCACAGCGATTATATCTTAAAGGAGATCAATAACCTGCTTCTCCTGGCAAATCAATTCCCCACGAGGAAAGCCCTCATGCGGAAATATGGATATACTGAAGATGAGGTATTGAAGAATGGCTCAACCGGTGTTTACGTCATGCGCGATCACAAAGCCCAATTAGTCGAAATTACCAGCACAGGTATGGAATTATCTGTCTTTGATGAAATTATCATCAACCAGAATGGCGCCGCGGACGAAATCTATTATGGGCAAAAGGAGTAGTTATGCCGTTCAAATATCTTAACTCGATTTTGGAGGGTGGGCAGGTTCGTATCCCGTATGAGAGTGACCAGGGCCGTCTTTTCCTTCTTGGTCTCAATTAACGAGGAAGAGTAAAATATCCCCTTGCTTTCGTTTCCCAGTTCCGGTATAGGTGACGCTTAAATTCAAAACGCCGGTTGACCGGCAAAGAAAGTGAATACCGACCGCCGGGGCCCCGGGCGCCGATTTTGGTGTTCAAAGCGCCGATTTGGCGTTAAAAGCCCTGAATTGGGGCCTGGGACTGCGAAACGGCGCTCGAAGCTTCATCATTTTTAAAAAAAACTCCGATATCGATGCTCCAAGCACCGGTATCGGTGCAAAAAGCTCGGAATCGGGATTTTTAGCTCTAAAATATCGGAGTTAAAAGCCCTAAATTGGAGTTCCGAACTCCGATAACGGAGTAAAAAGCGCCGATTTGGAGTTCCGAACACCGATGCCGGAGTAAAAAGCACCGATGTTCAAGCTTTGAGCGCTGATTTGGAGTTAAAAGCGCCGAATTGGAGTTCCGAACACCGATAACGGAGCAAAAAACGCCAAATCGGAGCTTCGAACACTGATTCGGAGGTAAAAGCCCCTATTTGGCGCTCCGGGCACCGATTTCGATATCTTCCCCCGTCCTGTCCCTTTTTTCCCCTACCCCCTAGTTTCTCCGCTCTTCCTTTTTTCCCACCCCCTGTCCGTTATTCTCTTCATTTCAATTCGTCAAACTCGAACATGGTCACGGTTCCGTTTAAGTTGGCGGAAAATATAGGGGGTATCCCGGTTTTCCTGTCCCGATTTACCGGGAAAGTTCCAAAAAAAGCGGATTGCCGGGCAAAATTCTACAAAACATTCGAGAAATAGTGATCGATTACACGCAATTTGATAAAAAATTGCGTCCAGCCAGGCGGTTGATATTTATTTGGTTCGAATGATACCTCCAGCGTCGTCGGAAGTAATTTTAGGTGCTGAAAAATGGAATATTCCACGTCGGATGGAGTTTTTTCCCCAAAAAAATCCATGCGACCGCTTTTTATGGAGTGTTTAACCAAAAAAAATCCCTGCCGCCACTTTTTGCCGATCTTTTTGACTGAAAAAATGAAGGCCGCGGCGATTTGGGGTTCTTTCCCAATATTTTTCTTCCCCATTTTTCTTTATCATTAACAATTAACCATTGACAATTGACAATTAACAATTATTCCTTTCACTTCAATTCATCGAACTCGAACACGGTCACGGTTCCGTTACGGTTAGCTGTAAAAACTTTCCAGGGGGAGGTGGGTGATAAAGTAATATAAGCAGGTACCCATGGGAGTTTCAGCGTTTTATTGCACTGTCCGGTTCCTAAATCCCAGATCTTTACTGCTTTATCATATCCACAGGATACCATACGACTAGCATCAAGAGAAACGGCGCAACTATATACAGGCCCTAGATGCCCCTTAAAAGACCGGATATCGCTACCGCTTCCCACTTCCCAAAGTTTCAAAGTATGATCCGCAGAGCCAGACACAATCCTATCTCCACCTGGTAAAAATTCACAACATGTAACATATCCATTATGACCGTGAAAAGTTCGTATTTCTTTTCCGCTATCCACGTTCCACAGTTTGATGGTATTATCCCAAGAGCCAGATAATACACGTTCTCCATTGGGCGAAAATGAACAGCTTACAACATTTGCCTTATGCCGCGTAAAGGCACGAATTTGTCTGCCGGTAGCTACATCCCAAAGTAATAAGTTAGTATCTACACTACCAGACACCACTCGCCCTCCGTCCGATGAAAACGCTAGGCTTATAACACATTTCTCATGACCATTAAAGGAACGGATTTCTTTCCCGGTCATTACATCCCAAAGCTTTATAGTATTATCCCACGAGCTTGATACTATACGCTCTCCATCTGGGGAAAAAGCGCAACTATATACATCCGCCTGATGACCAATGAAGGAGCGTATTTCCATACCGCTCTCAATGTCCCATAATTTCAAAATATGATCATATCCTGCGGATAACAGCCACTTCCCATCTGGAGAAACCGCGCATCTATATACGTCCCCCTGATGACCGTTTAAGGTTTGGAATTCTTTCCCACTTTTCACATCCCACAGTTTTAATGTATGATCAATTGAGCCAGATGCCACACAGCCCCCGCCCGGCGAAAATGCGCAGCTATAGACAGGACCTTGATGTCCGGTAAAAACTCGAATTTCTTTTCCGCTTACTGCGTCCCACAGTTTTAAGGTGTTATCTCTTGACGATGATACCACTAATTTCCCGTCCAGCGAAAAGGCGCAACATGTCACAGCGCTTTTATGCCCAAAATAGGAGTGGATTTCTCTTCCATTCTTTAGATCCCACAGCATTAAGGTACTATCTTCAGATGCTGAGAGAATAGTTTTCCCATCCGGTGAAAATGTACAATTTGTAACACTTTTTTTATGCCCAATAAAATTTAGGATTTCTCGGCCGGTCTTCACATCCCACAGTTTTATTGTATTATCGGATGAGCCAGACACAATCATCTGTCCATCAGGAGAAAATGCGCAGCTTGTAACATATCCCCTATGTCCTGAAAATTCACGAATTTTCCTTCCACTTTCAACATCCCACAAATTTATTTGGAAAGAATCAGATGTTGAGACTACCATCAGGCCATTCGGTGAAAACGCGCAACTGGAGATATGAAATTGATCCCTGGCAAAAGAGTGGATTTCTTTATCGCATCCCACATCCCACAACCTTAATGTATTATCCCATGAGCCAGATACAACCTTCTTTCCATCCGCTGAAAAGGCGCAACATGTGACCTTGTCATTATGACCATGAAAAGATCGGATTTCTCTGCCGCTCTTTTGGTCCCAAAGCTTTAAGGAGCCATCCTCTGATGCAGACAGTACCAAATTCCCATTCGGTGAAAAGACACATCCCAGTACATCACTGGAATGCCTCAGGTTCGGACTACCGAAAAAACCAACCAATTCTTTACCAGTCAATTCCCGGTAATAGCTGAAGTTCTTATCCTCGGGGTGATATCGGAAAGTGTCCAGTTGTAGTACATTGTCATATAACTGCGTTTCTTTTTTTTGCTTTGCTTCCCATTTTTCTACCAACTCTTTTTGCGCCAGTTTCAACAGCAATTGTCTTCTCAACTCCACCAGTTCCGAGTCTCCCTTATCGAATCCGTTATAATCTAAAAATTCCTCCAGGAAGGTAGGCCGACTCAATTTCAACACACTCTCAAACTGCCGGGAATTCTCTTTTAATTTTTCTTTATCTTCGGTCAATAGAGTATCTTTCATGTATAGGTAAACCCACTTCACTGCCAACCGGTTCCGTTCCACAATATCATCGATGGTTTTCCGCATGCTTTTTATTCGGATAACGTTATAGGTTTTTTGCAGCAGCCACTCCACTTCGGAAAGACACTTCACCCCCAATCGGTAAACACGCTCCGGGTAAGGAACTTCCCTAACCAGGTCTCCCGTATGCATTAATACATCGTAACCTGCCGGTAGGCTGCTGCCCGCGGCAATGGGAACTGTTTCCAATTCCAAAAAGTTTTCTCTTCCGACGCACTGCCGAACCAGAGACGAAAAACTGGTGGCGTCCTTTTTCGCTTTACCCACTATATAATAAGCGGCCAGGAACTCCATGACGGTTGAATGAAGGAACACATACTTCCCGGCACCAGCCTGCAGGAGCAAATGATCCCGGTGAAACCGTTCCCTCCATTGCGCCGCCATTATGTCCGCGGCATTATCATCATATTGATAAGACATCCGCTCTTTGATAAACGATGTAAAATACGCATTCAACACCTCTTCGGCCACGGAACGTTGAACGATTCCGTCCACGTCTTCATAAAATAACTTGAAACAAAGGGATGCCAGGGCGTCACAAAGAATTTCCGTCTCTGTATGTTTATCGAAGAAATCAGGGGCCTTGATCTCCTGAAAAAATAATTCCATATTTTTGTACGGGAACAGCCCGGTTTTGATGTTTTCCCAGGCTTTCAGCAGGATGAATTTTATCAAAAGATCGTACATGGGGAAGCGGTGGTCGAATTTTTCATAGGCCTGGAAATAAGCGGTCACCAGCAGGGCGGTAATGGGGGTGGCTGCCATTTTGACAACCACTTCCTCTTGCCACAATGCTTCGCTAAATTTTTTATAGATGCTCGAATCTTCTTTCAGTAAATTCCTGGCCACAGCCCGCACCTGTTCCATATTCAAAGATAATACTTTAAATAGGGGGATGTTGCACCGTTTGATATCCTGGGCTAGGTGGATGCTTTCAGAAGGTCGCGACGTTAGATACAGGCGGTTTTGCGATGCACGCCTGTAAAGGGTCATGAATACATCTTTCATTTTTTCCCGCGTGGGGATGTCCGCGGCTTCGTCCAGCGCATCCACCAGCAGCGTGACCCTGTTTTCTTGAAACGCCTGCTTTACCCGTTTAGTGGATTCCCTGAACTCAACTAACTGATCTGGCGTCAGCGCGTCTATTGTTTTTCCGAAAAGACACACCCAGGTCATAAAATCCAGGGCATCCTCTCCGCTTATATCACTTGTGGTTTCCGGGCCTTGATACTGTTTATACCATGTGTCGAATAAAGGGGCATTTCCACAGGGCACAAAAAGTATCACCTGCTTTTTCCCTTCCTCTTGCATTTCATTCTTTTTAAATTCTTTATATGCTATATTGCGGAGGATGGTGGTTTTGCCGGCACCGGGCAGGCCCATGATTATTCCTGTTCGGAATTTTTCATATAATGTAGGAACATCAATGTCGTTAAGTTTTGACTGGCGGATAAATTCCTGTTCCATATCCAACTCATGGAACGGCCATTCCCCTTTTCCCACATGCCGCACTTTTTTAAATCCTCTCTTTTCTATATTGTCTTCCCTTTCTTCCGGCGGGTATTCATCGAATTTCTTTAGAAACTGGTCATCATCGCATACGAGGGAGAGGTTGATAAAATTTTTCTCCATGGGAACCGGTGGGTAAATATTGCCGAAAACCGGGATATATTGAACCTCATTTTCCAATTGGTTTAAGCGAGGTTCCAGAAGGTTGGAAGCTATTTCTTGCTCCTTTACGATACGCAATTTATAAACCATAGGCTCCCACTCCCGATTGTCGAATCCTTTTAGAGGTTCACGCAAATCCATACGAAAAACCTCCAAGCGCTTTTCGGTCAAAAGGCTTTTAATGCCTTCGTAGAGTGAAGGGGTAACCACCAATTCCCATGTTTGGGCCTGCTTTTCCAAGCGAAATAGAATAATACCTTCGGGGCAGACCAAGTCTACCGGTCGGCCATTTTCTATTTTAAACTGGAAAAAACCGCTGTGGGCCACCATGCGGAACCTGGATATAAAACCGTATTTATCTTCCGGTTTATCCCGATGGAATAGGTCCAGCATGATATCCAGCAGCCCTTCCACGTCGTAGCCAAACAGCAGTGCGGCGTCGCCGATGGACTTAATAACCTGAAATCCATATTTCATGGAAATCCCCGTTACCTTTTCCTGGAAATAATCGGTATATTTTGCTGTGTACTTTTTTCCCAATTTCGTGGCCTGGCCGGTGAAATTCACGATGTCTACCATTGCCAGTATGCCGTGTAATGTTTTATGTTCCGCCATTAGCTTTCTCCTACGCCGGTAGGAATTCCTCTTTCTTAAACCACTTTTTAAAATTCGCGGGCGAATAGATTTTTATTTCTTTAAAGAATTTATTCTTGTAAATACCCAACCCTAACCTAACCGAAACTGACCGGACATGCGTTTTATATCTTTTTCCCTTCTTGGAAGGGGTATCGTCATCAACAACATCCGCATCGATCGAGGGATTCTTTTTATCATTGTATACCAGGACAAAGGACTTATCCAGGTTAATGTTACCGATGGTCTCCAAACAATCGCCGAAATTTTTGTAAATTATCTCTTTAACTCCGGTTACATCGATCATCAGCCGTCCTACTGGAGTAATTCCAATTCATCGAAAGGTTTCGATAATTTTTCAAATATCGGGGATGGGTCATGGGTAACGTCATATACCCGCGATACAAATGCGCCGTCTTTTTTATCGGCCAGGTAAAAAGCGGCTGCGCCTTTCTCCAGGTTTTTGTCGCAATAAAGCTGCAGCGCTTCGATAAGATAAGGACTGTGGGAAGTTAATAAAATGGGATTCCCTTCCTTAACCAGTTTAACCAGCACTTCCGCAAACCGGGTTTGCCATTGTGGATGCATATGGGTTTCAGGCTCGTCGATGACCAGCAAACTTTTCCTGGAAATGAACCCGTTCAGCAGTAATATATTGATTGCCCCCATATACTTAATACCGGAAGCGATGGAAATTCCCTTAAACCTTTTATTCCCTTTTTCAAAGACAAAATCCCTTTCCTCCGGGGCATAATAAAAATCTCCCTGGATAATATGACGAATACGTTCGGGAATCTCCAGCGACGTCCTCCCGGTTTTCCGGTCCGTAAGTTTCATGATAAAGTCCTTCATATATTCGGGGGCATAGCCTTTTTCAAGGTAATCTACCTTTTTCCTGGTTTCAATGTCCATATCGAATTCATTTTTGGAGAAACGGAGCAGGTCGGCCAGGTTTAATAATACGGGGGACTCGATAAAGGTAGCGTCTTCATAATAAAATTCCCGGTCTAATCGAACCGTTATGGAACCGTTGCTCCCTGTTATCTCGAACACTGTCTTATTTCCTTCTTCACCGGTAATCGAATAGCCTTTATTTTCTGAGAATTTGTTGGCCACTTCCCCGTTGAACAGCGAGTTCATGTATTTTCCGAAAGACCGTTTAAATATCTCTTCCGGCGACGGCTTTTTATCGACGAATTCGATAACCTGGGCAGGGAAATTGGCAAAATTTATATCGATCCCGGAAACCGTCTTTATGACCTCAGCGACGCTTTTTAGTTTTTCATCGAGGGAGAGTCGGATTTTATCTTTATCCGGGGGAGTATCCATCATTTTAAGGGCATCGTTTTTAAGTTCGAGAAATATAGCCCTCACGTCCGCAAGCGCGGGAGAGTTGCTGTATTTTCTTTTGAAATCGGAATAATAGTCTTCGATAGTATCTTCGATATTTCTCATCCGGTAAACGAGGGCGTCTTTTTCATACCGGTTAAAAGTTTTGATAATGGAAAAAATGAGTTTACCGATGGTGCTTTTTCCCGTATCGTTCTCACCGGCAATCACTGTCAGGCCATTCAAACGGATACCGGCTTCTTCTACCATTCCGGCATTCTTAAATGTTATAAGCATTTAAACCTCTATTGTCATTATATTTTCTGCCTTAATCATAGAAGAAAAAATGATAAATGTCAACCCGCTTTCCCGTATAACCAGGACCTGGGACAGGGAGATTAGGAGACAGCCCGGAAATCCCTCAAAAATTGGCGAATGATGAATGATGAATGATGAAAAAGGAAAATCCGAAATTCGAAATAGCGTTACATGAAATTCGAAACAAATCCAAATGACCAAAACGGTAAAAAGATAAAATGATGAATGCTGAATGATGAATGATGAAAAAAAACATTCGTGAAAATTCGAGTAATTCGTGGGCTTGCTTTTGTTTGGAATTTTGAAAATTTGAATTTTGAATTTGTTTCGAATTTCGTGCTTCATGAGGCGTGCTTCGGATTTATTATAATTAATGGTCAAGCCGGATGCTGTAGTTTCCTCAACTCATGCATGATAATGCAGGCGCTAACCCCTACATTCAACGATTCCACTTTATCGGTCTGGGAAACCCGGAGCGCCGGATACCGAAGAAAAAACGCCTCCGGCAATCCCTGCCCCTCATTGCCAAATAATACTAGACAGGGAAACCGAACTTGCTCCGGCCCCAACGTCCCCACGGCACCCGGGATATCGTGAGATGACGTTAAATAGATATTCAGCCCGGCTTTTTCCGCTTTTCCCACCAGGTCCTCGATGGTCTCGAAATGCTGGAATGGAACTTCGAAAAAAGCGTCCTGGGCCGCCCTTAAAAATTTGGGGTTGGTGGGCTTGACGCAAGCCCCGGAAAAGGCGACGGCGTCCATCCCAAACGCCGCGGCACAGCGGAATACGGTCCCGGCATTGGCCGGGTCCTGGATACTATCCAACGCAATTATAACTTTCACCCGCCGGAAATCGATGTGTTTCTCTTTCAATTCCAATACAGCTATAAAATCGGGCGTCTCCTTTAGAGAAGATATTTTTTTGAGAACACCGTCATTGACGTACCAGGTCTCTTTAACATTCCCGGCAGGGATAGACAGCCGGTTTTCCTTTGCTTCATGAATTACCAGGATATTTACTTTCATCCCCCTCCGGAGAATATCCCCAACCAATTTCTCGCCCTCGAAAAAGTAATAATGGTCCTTCTTATCCAGCAGGTCTTTTACCCGCGGATTGGTACGGGAAGTGATGCGATGTATTGTTTGTCTTTCTTGTTGAACCATAATACCTCCGGCGGGCGCCGCGCCAGGGGGCTTTTTTGAAAAATCGCCCCCTGGACCCCTAAAAAACTTTTGTTTATTATCCACTTACCGGGGGCTTGAAAATAACCCGGGTACGAGTCAAATGAACCGTGTACCGCTTCTCCGGATCGATGAGCCTGTAAATCGCGGCAAACCGCTCCTGCCCACCATGTGCATAATCCATGATTAAAACCAACTTTTCCCCTACCCACGAAACCGCATCCGCCTCTCCCAATAACTTCACCACGGCTTCAACTTTTTCACTATCCTGCCCCAGCCCAGGCATTCCAATCGCAAACTCTATAAAATGGATGTCCTTTGTCAACGAACGCGACCCTTCGGATAAAACAACCTTGTGAAACACAAATCCTCCGGATGAAGCGACCGCCGCTTGATTTAACCGCATCAACATTTCCCCCGGCGTAAGACCTGCCGCCGCGAAAATTTCCACCACTTCTTCCAAACCCGAGGCAAAAACAGGCAGCGCCGGAAGCGACGCCATCTTTATCCGCGGATGAAACCCCTCCGAACATTTATACTCGATCCCGGCCCTACGAATCAAACGCTCGACATAACTGATCATGGATAGATGCGAAAAAAAAGTGTATTCCCCTTTCTTCTCATAAAAGATTCTAATTTTATTAAATGCCGCCGCTTCCTTCCCGGTCTCACCTGCCGGGACAGCCGGGACTGCCGGGACAACGACAGTTTGCCCGTCAATTTTTGGCGCAACCTTTTCCCGCTTAAACCCGTAAAAACACCCCCGGCACTCGCCGCACTCCATCTCCTCGCAAGAAGGCGTAAGCACCGCGGCCCCGGCTTTTTCATATTCTTTCGATAAATACTCTTTATTATAATTTACCTCGAAAAAATCCCAGGGCAAAGGTTCGGCCGGATCGATTTCTTCCAGGAACGATTCCCATTCGGTTCCACTTTCATCCATCAACCGCCGCCATTCGGGGTAATGGAAATCGACATCCCAGGCGGAAAATATTTCACCGGCTTCAAAGGCTTTTTGCAGCAGGTCCCCCACCCGGTAATCGCCCCGGGTCAGGATGGTCTCGATCAATCCTTTCTGCGGCGAGTGAATGTCCAGGTCCAGGAATTTGATGGTTTGCAAGCGCTTGCGTAGATAATCGATTTTCTCAAAAAGGGTTTTGATGTCTTCCCTGGCCGCCCATTGCAGCGGCGTATGTGGTTTGGGTACAAAAGAGGAAAAAGAGACATGGATGTTGATCTTTTTCCCGGCATCAGAGGCGGTTCCTTTTATTTTCCGGATCAATTGAATTATGGCTTCGATATCCTCCATGGTCTCGGTGGGCAAACCGATCATGAAATATAATTTTAATTTTTGCCAGTTGAAACGCAGCGCCAATTCCACGGCTTTAAAGATTTCTTCGTCGGTAACGTTTTTATTGATCACCCTTCGCAGCCGTTCGCTCCCTGCTTCAGGCACGAGGGTGATACCGGTCCGCCGGAACAGGGCCAGGGTAGCAAGTAAATCCTGGGATAATGTGGAGGGCCGCAAGGAAGGCACGGAAAAAGAGGTGCCCGGGGTAATGACCTGGGGAATTAACTGCAGCAGCTCTTCCAACTGCGGGTAATCCCCGGAACTGAGGGAGGAAAGGGAAAAGTCCTCAAAACCGGTTTCCGAGATGCCGTCCTTGATGGCGGCAACGGTATCCGGCAGGGATTGGGTCCGGTAAGGGGAGTAATAGGCTTTGGCCTGGCAGAACCTGCAGTTTTGCGGGCAGCCCCTGGCGATTTCGACGGTGAGGCGGTTAAATACGACGTTGGTAATGGGTACGATTACTTTATGCCCGGGGATGGCATCCGCGGTTCTGAGGGTAGGGGAGACCTGTTTCCGCTTCTTCCCGGTTTTCACCTGGGGGATATAAAACCGGCCTTTTTTTTCCAGGGGCGCCAGGCTGGGTACATAGATGCCTTTGACTTCATCGAAAAGGGATAAGGCGCTGTCTCTATTTAATGTTTTATTTTTGACTTCGGATAGAACCGTAATGATTTCCGGGAAGAGTATTTCGCCGTCGCCAACGGCAAAGATATCGATAAAGTCTCTCAGGGGTTCGGGGTTTACGGCGGAGATGCCGCCTGCGGCAATGATGGGGAAATGTTCCCCGGTTTGTTCCCGTTGTTCCCGTTGTTCACGGCGTATAGGGATTTGGGCCAGGGCCAGTACTTGCAGGACGTTGGTATAGGTCATTTCGGTCAGCAGGGAGAAGCCGATGAGGTCGAAAGTTTTTAAAGGGCGTTTGGTTTCCAGGGAGAAGAGGGGGAAATTGTGTTCTTTAAACACCTGGATGGAAGCTTTTTCAGGTAAAAAGCAGCGTTCGGCGATAATGTCTGGGATTTGGTTCAGCATGTGATAGAGAATCTTTATCCCGTCGTGGCTCATGCCGATTTCGTAGGTATCGGGGAATACCAGGCAGATGTTGATGGAATTTTCCGTGGGTGTTTTGTGTACGGCGTTGATTTCTTTGCCGGTATAGACCTGGGGGTTTGACAGTTTATAAATAAATTCCTGTGTGGTCATTGTTTAGGTCGATGCCTCTGGCAGGTCAGAACCCTTTTGAAAAAGGGTTCCGACACCTCCTAAAACTTTTATTTATCAAAAATTTTGGGGGGGTCAAGGGGACCCTTTTATAAAAGGGTCCCCTTGCCGTCGGAGACATATCTTACTTTCTCTCTTTCTTAATTTTAGCTTGAGCTGCGGCCAGTCGGGCAATGGGGACGCGGTACGGGGAACAGGACACATAATTCATGCCCACATGGTAGCAGAACTCGACTGAGCTGGGTTCGCCGCCGTGTTCGCCGCAAATGCCGACTTTTAAATCGGGTCGCGTCTTACGGCCCCGCTGGATACCCATATCGATCAGTTGCCCCACGCCTTCGCGGTCCAGCACCTGGAACGGATCGACGGGCAGGATGCCTTTCTTGACATATTCGGGTAAGAACGTACCCGCATCATCCCTGGAATACCCGAAGGTCATCTGGGTGAGGTCATTGGTCCCGAAAGAAAAGAATTGGGCGGTCTCGGCGATTTTATCCGCCACCAGGCAGGCCCGTGGGATTTCGATCATGGTTCCCACCAGGAAATCCACCCGGTCATTTTCTCTTTTAAAGATATCTTCCGCTGTCCGCATAATGATATCTTTCAAGTAGATGAATTCTTTTTCCGTACCGGTTAAGGGGATCATGATTTCGGGGAGGACTTTAACGCCTTTTTTCTTGACAGTCAGCGCCGCTTGTAGGACGGCTTCGGTTTGCATGACGGCGATTTCAGGGAAAGTGACGGCCAACCGGCAGCCGCGGTGTCCCAGCATGGGGTTGAATTCTGCCAGGCTTTCAGCTTTGGCTTTCAATTTTCCAAAAGGAATGTTTGCCGCTTTGGCCAGTTCTTGTAATTCTTTATCGGTATGGGGAATGAATTCATGCAGGGGGGGGTCTAAGTAGCGGATGGTGACGGGGAGGCCGTCCATGGCCTCGAAAATCCCGATAAAGTCTTCTTTTTGCATGGGGAGGATTTTAGCCAGGGCTTTTTCCCTGCCGGCCTTATCGTCGGCCAGGATCATTTCGCGGACGGCGTCGATGCGGTCGCCCTGGAAGAACATGTGCTCGGTGCGGCAAAGCCCGATGCCCTCGGCGCCGAATTTGCGGGCGACTTCGCTGTCTTTGGGGGTATCGGCATTGGTTCTAACTTTGATGGGGCGTTCTTCGTCCACCCACTTCATGAACTCTTCGAAATTCCCGGAGATTTCGGGGGTGATGAGTTTAAGGGCGCCGGCGATGACTTCGCCGGTGGTGCCGTTGAGGGTAATGGTATCGCCTTCTTTAAACGCCTTGCCGGCGATTTCGCAGGTATTACCGGGTTTGATTACCAGGTCGCCGCACCCGGCCACGCAGCATTTACCCATACCCCGGGCCACTACTGCCGCATGGGAAGTCATACCGCCGGTGGCGGTGAGAATACCCTGCGCTTTGTCCATGCCGCCGATATCTTCGGGGGAGGTTTCTTTGCGAAGCAGTACGACTTTTTCGCCCGAGGCCGCCCACTCTTCGGCTTTTTCGGCGGTGAAGACGATCTTCCCTACCGCGGCGCCGGGGGACGCCGGCAGACCTTTGGCCAGCGAGGTATAATTTTCCCTGGGGTCGATATTGGGATGCAGCAGTTGCTCCAACTCTTCAGGTTTAACCCGCATAATGGCTTCTTGTTTTGTGAATAATCCTTCATGCATCATGTCCACTGCGACCTTTACGGAAGCAAAACCGGTGCGTTTGCCGTTCCGGGTTTGTAAAATAAATAATTTGCCGTTCTCGATGGTAAATTCCATATCCTGCATGTCGGCGTAATGGTGTTCCAATATATTTTTAATATCGATCAATTGTTTATATATTCCCGGCTCCTGTTTTTCCAGTTCCGCTACCGGCAGGGGGGTCCGGATGCCGGCCACCACGTCCTCGCCCTGGGCGTTCATCAGGTATTCGCCGTAATACTTGTTCTCGCCCGTGGAGGGGTTCCTGGAAAACGCTACCCCGGTGCCGGAGGTTTCGCCCAGGTTGCCGAAAACCATGGATTGTATATTCACGGCGGTGCCTTTGAGGCCGGTAATTTTGTATAATTCCCGGTACTTAATGGCCCTGGCGTTGTTCCATGAACCGAATACCGCGTCGATGGCTTTCCACAATTGGTCTTTAGGGTCCTGGGGGAATTCCGCGCCGGTTTCTTTTTTGACCAATTCTTTGTATTTAAGAACGATTGTTTTCAAGTCGTCAACATCCAGGTCCACGTCTTTTTCAATTTTTTTAGCAAGTTTCTGTGCATGGAGTATCTCTTCGAATTTATTTTTGTCGATTTCCAGGACGACGTCTCCGAACATCTGGATGAACCGCCTGTAGGAATCGTAAGCAAAGCGGCTATTGCCGGATTTTTGCACCAGTCCGGTCACGGATTGGTCATTGAGTCCCAGGTTGAGGATGGTGTCCATCATACCGGGCATGGAAGCGGCGGCGCCGGAACGTACGGATACCAGGAGCGGGTCATCTTTAGCGCCCAACTTTTTCCCCATCAGTTTTTCCAACCGTTCCAGGTTGGCTGCTGCTTCTTGTTCCAGGCCCTGGGGATAGCTCTTATTGTTTTTGTAATATAGGTCGCATACTTCCGTGGTAATAGTAAACCCGGGCGGGATGGGTAGTTTTAGTCCGCTCATCTCTGCCAGGTTGGCGCCTTTGCCACCTAGTAGGTCTTTCATTTCTTTTTTTCCTTCGGTGAAATCCTTGGAAAAAAAATAAACATATTTGTTTGCCATTTGGCCTCCTTCGTTTTTCATTTATTTTCTACGACAATTTATCCAAAACTTTTTTCTTAAAATCCATTAATTGGAAGGGTTTTTTTAAGCACTCGACTTTAGTCTTCTTTAAGAATTTATAGATATCCTGGGAATAAGGGTCTGCCGTCACCATGATGACTTTTTTTTCCATTTTTTTTGTGCGTAAGAACTCGTAGATATCCATACCGCTGATTTCCGGCATGCGGATATCGGTAATAACCAGGTCGAAACCGTCGTCGCCCTGGAGCATCTGCAGGGCTTCCGGGCCGCTGGTGCTGGTGACGATATCCAAATCGACGTCATTTAACAGGATTTCTTTCATCAAATCCACCAGGTAGGCTTCATCGTCCACGATCAGGATTTTTCCGCGCAGGGATTTCTTCCTGGGCGCCGGTATATAATCGGTTATCACTTCCTCCGCCGGCGTTTTCTTAAAAGGAAATGTAACTGTAAGTTCCAGGTACTCTCCTTTTATCGATTTAATAGTGCGGGATGCTTCGTGGTTGGCAATAACTCTTTCACAGATGCACAGGCCCAGGCCTGCTTTACCTGGGAAATGCGAAAAAAATGGGGTCCAGATTTCCTGGAGTTCGGCCTCGTCGACGCCGATGCCGTTGTCCCGGACGGTTAATGTATAGGCATGAGCGTTCCCGGGCCTCGTTATGCGGGTTTTTATGGAGATCATGCCGACATGACCGGCATGGCCGGTCTTTTGTTTTGCTTTTTCTTTGATGGCCTGGACTGCATTATCGATTATATTGGTGGCCAACACCTCGATTTGTCCAGGAATCAGCATAACATAGGGAACCGAAGGGTCCAGGTCCAGGTTTATTTTTATGTTTTCTACGGACTGGATTTCGATGAAATAGGGTTTTAATGAACCGATAATATTATTTAAATTCTCTTTCTCTCTTATTTGTTCTTCGCCTTTGAAATAGTCCTTTAAGAAGTTTAACTGCTCGGTCAATTCATTGGCATTTTTTTCTATCTTGAGAATCCTCTCCCGGATGAACTCATCTTCTACTTTGGTTAATAGTATCTGGGAATATCCCAGGATAGGGGTCAATTTATTTTTGAGTTTATGGAATATCACCGGGAGCATCTCGCCTAATACTTCATTTTTCTGTAATATCAGCAGGTTTTTTTTCGATTGGGTTAACTCCTTATCAAATGTAAATAGTTCGCGGGTGACCAGCGTTTTCTTATTGGTCTCATTTTCCCTGCCCTGGTAATTGAAATAATTCTGGAAAGAATTGGCAATGATATTGGCCAGGATTTGTACGTAAGACATTTCCAGGTCAAGGGCCAGGTAATCCTCACTGGCCACTTTCAACAGTAGAAACCCGAAAAAGTTGTTGTGGTAAGAAATGGGAAATACCAGGGTATATTTATCCGGATCTATTTCTAATTCTTTCATCTCCGTGGTTTCCAGCCGGACCGGTTCATTGGATATCCGTGATTTCACCAGGCTCTGGAAATCGTCTGCGCTAATGGGTTTTTTACTGAACTCTTTACCGGTCATCAGTGCGAAATGATCGGTTGCCGGGTCCTTATAGATAAATTCGATGGTAAATTCGTTGATAAAGTGTTCGAAATACTCGAACAATGAGGCCATGATTTTTTCCGGGGAAACCAGTGAAGAAAAGAAATAGGACAGGTTCAGCATATGGGACAGGAATATTTTTTCCCTGGCCACCTGCGCCTGGGCGCCGGATAATTGCTGCGTCAGCAGCACCATATCCAATTCTTCTTTCATCAGGGTTATAATTAACGATGAGCCGGTGGCGATAATTTTAGCCAGGTCTTTCTGCATTTCCGGGAAGTCGTTGATATAGGTCCCCATGATATTGGGAAGCGCTTTTATGGTTGCATCCACTTCCGAAAGGGAGAGGTGCAATAATTTTTTGGTATTGTTTTCCACCTCTTTGAAAATATCTTTCCTATCGGAATCATCGTCTGAGAGCAGCAGTTCCGTCAATTGGTTGGCAATAAAGGAGATTTTGTTCGGGACTTCATCGCTAGTCAGTTCAACGTGGTTTTTAATCCCTTCTTTGAAGTAACCCGGGAAATTCCAGTATTCACAAAATGTCATACCCAGTTCGATATGATCGGTAGCGAATGCTTTCCTTTCTTCTTTGATCAATTTTTCATCCCTGGGCGAATAGATTTTATGATATTTTGCCGGGGTATGCAGGAATAAAACCAGTTGGCCGATATCGGCCAGTAGACCGGAGACATATAATTCATCAGGATCAGGATAGCTTACTTTTTGGGCCAGGAGCAAACTGATGGAAGAAAAGATAAGGGATTTTTTTAGGATGCAGTTGAAAGTGTTGCCGAATTTGGGCTGATAATCTACTTTCTTGAGAAAATCGAAAATCGAAAAAGTAAAGGCAAGGTCGCGTATCTTACGCGTGCCCAGGAGAACAATGGCGTGGGAAAGGGTACGTATCTCCTGCGGGAACCCGTAAAAAGGAGAATTGGCAACTTTGAGGATTTGGGCTGATAAAAAAGGGTCTTTGCCCACGACTTCCGTCAAATCCTTTACAAATGATACCGGGTTTCGTTTTTCCAGTTCGATGATGTCATACAGTGTCTTCGACAGCGTCGGCAGCTTGATAGAGTGTAAAACTTTTTCTAAATCCATTGGTACTCTCTGAAATTCCATTCTTCCAATTATATGACATTTTAATCGCAAATACAACTGTAAGGTGAGAATTCAAAAAAAAAACCGGGTCTTCACCTTCGCCAGGAATTGGCGATTGGCGGATGAGTGGGTTTATGTTATAATAAATCGGTCCGCGAATTTTTGAATTCACGGCCCGCAAGGAGAAAAATGAACAGTACGGCAGTTCCGCAAGAAACAGCAAGACATCGATTACAAACGGTCGAGTTGACAAAAATTTATAACAAAACAAAGGTGGTGGACCGCATAAACCTGGGCGTCGAGAGCGGGGATATAATCGGCTTGCTGGGCCGCAACGGCGCAGGCAAAACTACTACCTTTCTCATGATGTCCGGTATTGTCAAACCCGACGGCGGAAAAGTACTGCTGGACGGCGAAAACATGAATGACCTGCCTTCCCATCTGAGGGCGGAAAAGGGCCTGGTCTACCTGCCCCAACAGCACTCTGTCTTCCTGAAAGCCACTGTTTTCCAGAATTTATTCATGGTGCTGGAACTTTACCATGATAAACAAAGCGCCGTGGAAAAAGCCCGGGGGTTAATGGAAGACTTCGGCTTAACTACGGTGGAAAATTCCATTGCCTACCAACTGTCCGGCGGTGAAAAACGCCGACTGGAAATCGCCAGGGCCATGATTATGCAACCTAAATTCCTGTTCCTGGACGAACCTTTTACCGGCATCGATCCTATCACCATCCTGGAAATCCAGAAGGTTATCCTGAAATTGAAAGAGAGGGGGATGGGGATCATCATTACCGATCATAATGTCAAAGATACGTTCGATATCACGGATAAAGTCTACATTATCCAGAAAGGGCAATTATTAAGTTCCGGTCCCCCGGCGGAAGTGGTTAAAGAAGAACGCACCCGCCAACTTTTTTTGGGACATGACTTCGAATGGGAGGAAAGGTAGGGGCGTTTACTTTTTGTCCCGGGCAAGGAGAACCGGGTAGAAACGGGGAAAATGGTCGATGACCCGCAGCCCCGGGGCGAGTTGGAGCGAATCTTGCAGGGCCCGGGTAATGTAAATTTTCGCCGTATTAACCGCTTCCCGGAGAGTTTCCCCACGGGCAATAGCAGCGGCAATGGCTGAGGCCAGCGTGCACCCGGAGCCATGATTGTTTACCCCCCGGATCAGCTCCGACTCGAAACTTATCATTTCCTTGCCGTCGAATAAAATATCCACTGCTTTGTTGGATTCCAGGTGCCCGCCTTTCATTAAAACAGGGACTTTAAAACGTTCAAACAGTTCCCGCGCGGCTTCTTCCAGGTGTTGGCGCGTCTCCAACCGTTTATCCAGGAGAATCCCGGCTTCCGGCATGTTGGGGGTGATTAGTGCGGCCATGGGAAAAAGTTTCTCGGTTAATAGGCGGATGGCGTCATCCCGGATGAGTTTGCTGCCGGAGGTGGCTGCAAAGACGGGATCGATGATGAGGGGCGCTTTTGGGTAATGTGGGTCGGCCAGGGTGTGGGCGATTATCTCGATGATTTCGGCTGAGAAGAGCATACCGGTTTTAATGGCTTTGATGGGGAATCCTTCCAGCACGGCGATGAGTTGTTTTTGAACGACTTCGGGGTCGATGGGTTGAATAGCGGAGACGCCTTTGAGGTTTTGGGCGGTTACGGCGGTAATGACACTGGTCCCGAAAACGCCCAGGGCGGAGAAGGTTTTTATATCGGCCTGGATGCCGGCGCCTCCGCCGGAATCGGAACCGGCGATGGTTAAGGTCGCGCAATTTTCTAACAATTTTTTCATCATCATACTTTGCCTCCGACGGGTCAGAATCCTATTATATCAAATTTACGGAGAAATGGCCACTCCCACTTGATAATAATGGGCACTTCAATTAAAATAGTTACTTACAAAAATGGAACAAGATCATTTATTTTTTATGGAAAAAGCGTTTGAGCAAGCAGAACTGGCCTACAGGGAGGGAGAGGTGCCGATAGGCGCGGTAATCGTATTAAATAATGAAATCATCGGCAAAGGGTACAATTCCGTCATCAAAAATTCCGATCCCACGGCCCATGCAGAAATCATGGCCTTGCGAGCTGCAGGAAAAGCAGCGCAAAATTACCGCTTGCTGGATACGGCTATTTATGTCACCCTGGAACCCTGTTTCATGTGTTATGCCGCGTTAGTACATGCCCGGGTCAGGAATCTTTATTTTGGGGCAAGCGATCCCAAGGGCGGTATTTTTTCCACCGGCAAATTCGCTGCAATAAAAAATATTTTTAATCACACAATTGAAGCAAAATCTGGTATAATAGGGGATAAAGCTTCGAGACTTTTGCAAGAATTCTTCCAGGCCCGGAGGGGTGCCGGAGCGGTTGAACGGGACGGTCTCGAAAATCGTTGACCTGGTAACGGGTCCGTGGGTTCAAATCCCACCCCCTCCGCCATTTGCCATTTGCTATTTGCTATTTTACCTGATGGTAGGAACCTTAATAATGGAGAGAAAAAGGCCCAGGTATTCGAGGGCTTTTTCAAAATCATCGTATGATGCCGGTTTGGGAATATAATTATTGCATCCCAGCAGGTGGCAGCGTTCCACCTCTTCCGGGTCATTCATCGTGGAGATTATGATTACGGGAATTTTGCGCAGTTCCGGGTCTGCTTTTATTTTAATCAACACTTCTTCGCCGCTCATACAGGGCATGCGAATATCCAGGAGCAGCAGGTAACTTTTGTTTTTTCCTGATTTTTCATCGCCACTCTTCACTGTACCGAACAAGAAATCCAGTATGGCCCGGCCATCTTTAAAAAATAGAATCCGGTTGTTAATCCCGGCGCGGCGCAAGTTCTTTTCTATAAGTCGTAAATGTCCTTCCTCATCATCCACAATGAGGATATTAAATTCATCATTCATATTTTTCATCTCCAGCGAGGAAAATAAGTCCCCGTTTCAATAATATTCTTCAATATTCATTTATAACAAAACAAAAAAAAAAATGCAATAGGAAATTTTTTTTTTCATGATGTTTGTTTGAAAAAAAAGAACCGGCCCTGCTCTCCTGGCCGATTGTGTCAAGTATTTTGAATAAAATGGGAATGGCAATAGACCTGGAGAAACGAAGGAGAACAAAGGGGACAGGCAGGAATGCCCAATATATCAAACCCAAGGGAACAAAGAAAGCCCTATCCCCCTCCCCGGAAAATATCAAAAAAGTGCGTGAAGAAGCAGAAGGTCAATTGAAGCGATACAGCCTGGATGAGAAATTTCAAAAGGCCATCGGGGAAACCACGCTGAAAAAAGTGGTGTTGATCTTCAACGGAACCCGGTTGGTCTATCATGGGGAAATTAATTAGAGTGATTGGCCCGTGGCGGATTTCTTGGCTGTCCCCTTCCGTTCCCCCTCAAGTCTGGATCTGGGGGGTGCCGGGTAACCGGCATTCCTACCGCGACGGAAAATTCCCTGGTGGGTATCGGGTTTGGCCGGGAAGATAGGAATATCTCCCAGGTCAAGTATGCATCGTTCAAGAATCAGTGTTAATCGGTGTAAGGAACAAGTAAATATTTATAATTATTTACACAGTGAAACGCCTCTATTATCCAACCTTCAAATAAAAAAAGGTAAACTTTTATAAATTTTGACTAAAATTTGGAAAATAGTGTTATATATATGGGGTAAGGAGGATGAGATGAGACAAAAATATGTTTTATCAATCATACTTGTGATTAATATATGCTGTATGTTTGTCTATGGGGATTCAGACAAAATAAAAAATCCCGCCAATGGCCATTGGTATCAGCGATTTGATACACCTATGTCATGGCATCAAGCAAAAGCATATTGCGAAAGCCTTGGCGGTCATCTGGCCACGATTACATCAGCGGAGGAAAACAACTTTGTTTATTTAAATGTGGTTGTTAATCCTCTCAGCCAGGTGCTTGAGTGTTGGCTGGGAGCCACGGATGAAGAATATGAAAGTATTTGGAAATGGGTGACGGGGGAAACGTGGAATTATACAAATTGGGGGTATGGAGAGCCAAATAGTTGGCAGGGAAACGAAGACTATCTTACAATTTTTACCACTGTTGAATCCCAGAGATTCTCAAAATGGAATGATCGCGGGAACAATTATAATTATTCAACGATTTGCGAATGGGAGGCTGAAAAGCAAACGATTACAGTTACTTCTCCCAATGGCGGAGAACGTTGGACTGTAAATGATAATCATTCGATTAAATGGACTACTAAGGGCAGCGTCAGAAATGTTAAGATCGAATATACCACCGACAATGGCGCCACCTAGTCCACGATTACTTCTTACACCCCCAATAAAGGCTCTTATGCATGGACTATTCCCAATGCCCCTTCCTCTCAATGCAAAATAAGAGTAGGCGAATATCACCACGGGATCCCAACGGATACCAGCGACACTGTTTTTTCCATAACGGCGGCGTCATCTATGTCCACTATTCATTTAAGTCGCACCAAATTAAATTTTTGTTCTTTAACATCCGGAGCCGCTTCAACTCCTCAGGAGGTATCGATTACCAACAGCGGCAGCGGAACTCTGAAATGGAATATCAGCGTCGATGCGCCATGGCTTATTTGCGCTCCGGGCTCAGGCGCCGGTAACGGTACTATATTCGTATCGATAAATTCCGCCGGATTAACCCTGGGAACCTATACGGGGAAAGTCATCATTTCCGATCCCAATGCAACTAATTCTCCTCAATCCATCTTCGTTACCCTGAAAGTAAAATCCGGGGCCCAGTACACCGGGCCATTTGGCGAATTTTCAACGCCGGTGGATGGTTCTACCGTTCGAAATAGCATCCCTGTAACCGGTTGGGCGCTGGATGATATCGAAATTCAAAGCGTTAAAATTTACCGGGAGGATGGAAATGCCCTTGTATTAATCGGCGATGTTGTATTTGTCGAAGGCGCCCGCCCGGATGTCGAAGCCGCATACCCGGATTACCCTTTTAATTATAAAGCAGGCTGGGGATACATGCTGCTTACCAATTTCCTACCCAATGGCGGTAACGGTGTATTTAAACTGCATGCAGTCGCCGCCAGTACAGAGGGAAAAATCGCCGATCTTGGCGTTAAGACCATCACAGTCGATAACGCCCATGCGGTGAAACCCTTTGGCGCCATTGATACGCCTACCCAGGGCGGCACTGCCTCCGGTAAACACTTTATTAATTCCGGTTGGATATTAACACCGATGCCCAATATGATACCCTTCGATGGTTCCACCATTGGAGTATGGATAGACGGCGTCTATATCGGACACCCGGTTTATAATAAATACAGGGAAGATATCGCCCTATTATTTCCCGGGTATGCCAACAGTAATGGGGCGGCCTGTTATTATTACCTCGATACCACGGCATACAAAAATGCAATTCACACAATCCAATGGACAGCGGCAGACAGCGGCGGGAACATCGACGGGATTGGAAGCCGGTATTTCAGCATTCAAAATTCAGCGATTCCAGGAGCAGGCGGGGCAAATGACCAGGCGCCGGGGATCAGATATCAGGGATCAGAATTCCGTAGAGGCGAACCTGTGTGTTCGCCCAATCCTGTCCAGTGTTTGCCCGTCAAAAACTTGTTCGGCACGGTGGATATAGTAAAAGGCTATCGAGAAGACGCCGCCACCACTCCACAGACAGTTTATCCCAATGAGAATGGAATAATAGCCGTTGAAATCAAAGAACTGGAACGGGTTGAAATCCATTTCCCGGTTTCACCGGTGAACAACATTTCTTCTCTTCCTATTGGTTCAACGTTAGACGTCGAAAAGGGAATTTTCTATTGGCAGCCTGGGCCGGGGTTTATTGGCGAGTATCATCTTGTTTTTATAGAGAAAGAGGAAAGAGGACCTGTAAACCGGAAAGATGTAATAGTAAAAATCATTCCTGGGTATTAACCCATGAAAAGAGTAGGGGGCAGTCAAAATTTTCCCCGAAGTGGATTGGCGGATTTCTCGGATTTTTTGACTGTCCCCTTCCGTTCCCCTATTATTTTTCAAGATTTCATACCACTTGTCTATTAAACCGGAGGGGAAATCGTTCCGGCGCTTCTAAAGCTTCGAGTTCGATATCGCAATCCAGGGATTGCCAATATAATTGACTGGGAGACAGGAATTGTACATTGAAAATTTCATCTATCTTTGCATTTTTAAATTCCGGGTAATTGGAGAAAGGAACAAAATATTCCTTATCGTTTACCAATATCCGGAGGCCAATGTTTGAGATGTTTAAAGACAAATTCATCATCTAACTATATACGAAATCATCTGAAATTTCAACTGGAAAAATTTTTATTTTCATCGGTGACTACCATGAAAATAGCCGCGAAGAACGCGAAGGACCGCGAAGTAGGGGCGAGCCGCAGTGTCTCCGTATTCGCCCGTTTATTGGCCGGGGATCCTGGCCCTCCCTGCTTTTTTCTTCTCTTCTTCTCTTCTGCTCTTCATCTCTTCTTCGCTTCTATCTTTTTCCCCTTGGCGCCTTGGTGGCGACAATTTCATGATCTCCGGGCGAAGGGGCGAAGGGTAACGTCAGACCGCTGCGCCCTCACGACAAACTACCATGATGCCAGCCGGGAATCAAGGAAAAAATGGAATGTTGGGCTAGGGGGCAGGCCAATTAGGCTCCTAAAGACTTACATTGTAGCCGACATCCTGATGAAGGTAGATCGAATGAGTATGGCTGCCGGCCTGTTTTTTTGCCTGTCTTGTTCTTCCGCATTTTTCCAGGGTACTTAATACTCGATTACTGCCGCTATTGCCGCTGTAATCGATTTCATTACAGTTGGAGAAACTTTTCCAAGCCTTTGAACAAAACGCTGTGTATCAACACCTCGCAGTTGCAATGTATCCACCGCAGAGGTTTTATCCAGGCCATTTATACTATCTGGAACCAATTTTACATGCCATATATTATGAATAAAATAATCTTTCCATTCGGTAATAGGCGCAACCAGCCGGATTGGTAATATCCCGATTGAATCAGAGTTTACCACAACCACTGGGCGAATTTTGCGAATTTCTGCGCCAAGAGTTGGATCGAGATTTACCGTCCATATCTCACCGCGTCTAGCTTTCATCGATAAAATTCCCTTCCTGCCAATCCCTACGCTCGGTGGCTGTTTTTTTATAATATGCTGCCATTGTCCTGGCTTGATTTTTCATGAGTTTCCGTCGTTCAGATATGGGAAGCTTTATAAAATCAACCGGCGATATCTCCTCATCTTCTGCTTTTTCTGCCATTTTCAGGATCATACCGTACACTCGATCAAGTTTAGCTGGCGGCACATGTCTAACCAATTCTTGAACCTGAGTATAAGTTACCGTGCTCATGTTTCTTGAACTCCTTGTCATTTACATCCAACTACCTGGCTTGCTCTGGATTTTTTATTCTATAATATGTAAAAGTACCACAAGTCACAAAAAAATTCAAGTATTTTTGCTGTAACTATCCAGTCCAGGGCAAAAGCAAAAAGGAACAGGCGGATTTCTTGACTCTTAACTGTCCCCTGATTCGTTACCCGTCAAACAAGGAAAAAATGGAATGTTTGGATAGGGGACAGGCAGAAACCGCCACCAAGGGAGTGGACTTAGAGTACCGAGACCCTCAAGAGCCTTAAACCACACTTAAACCACAAAAGTCGCGGTTCAGCGGTTCGGGGTTCATAAAGGTCAAGACTCTATGAGCCAAAGATTCTGTAAATTAAATAATTAATCCAAATGACATGGTATGTATGTAACCCAGTGAGATCGGCGTTAGACACAAGGTGAGAGCGCGATGAGGTAGTTCCGCAAGTCCGGATCTCTGCGGACAATGGCGTGTGCCAGGTAACCGGCATTCCTACCACGACAAAAAATGACTAAAATAAGGGACGGCCGGAAAATTTCCAACAGGAGTTGACTTTTTTTCGTAATGTGTGTTAAAATTAATTCTTCCGGTGAACCCGGTGATGTTCATAATTAGAAAATTTAGGTTGGTAGTGCAAACTGGTAGGGCCAAGGAGCGGAAGCTTACGCAAAATTAAAACATTCAAGGTTTTATCGTTTAGAGAGGATAATAATTTGAAAGTCATAAAAATTACGGATATAGCAGGAATAAAAGTTGGGCATGCCCAAAATAAAAGTGCTGCGACTGGTTGTACTGTAATAATTTGCGAGGACGGTGCAATTTCAGGAGTAGACGTTAGAGGTGGCGCTCCAGGAACAAGAGAAACTGATCTTTTAAACCCTCTAAATTTGGTTGAAAAAATTCATGCTATTATATTGGCTGGGGGTAGCGCTTTTGGATTAGATTGTGCAAGTGGGGTGATGGAGTATTTAGAAGAGCACGGTATTGGGTTTGATGTAGGAATTACAAAAGTGCCAATAGTTTGTGGTGCGGTCCTTTTTGATCTGATGATAGGAGATCATAAAATAAGGCCGGACAGAGCTATGGGGTATAAGGCATGCCAGAATTCAACAAGAAAAAAATGTTTTGAAGGAAATGTTGGTGCGGGAACAGGGGCAACTGTAGGTAAAATTTTAGGGATTGAGAGAGCCATGAAAGGGGGATTAGGTATATATGGACTCTGTATTGATGATTTAAAAGTGGCAGCCATAGTGGCAGTAAACTGCCTTGGCGATATAATTGATCCATACAATAATGAGATAATAGCTGGCTTGCTATCGGAAGATAAAAAAAATATTATAAGCACAGAAAATATAATCCTAAATAAATACTACGATAAAAAATGTCAGTTTGTTGGAAATACTACAATTGGAGTTGTTGTTACAAATGCAAAATTAAATAAATCACAAGCAAATAAGTTAGCTTCAATATCACATAATGGATATGCGAGAACGATAAATCCGACCCACACTATGATTGACGGTGATACCATTTTTACTATGGCAACAAATAATATTAAAGCCGATTTTGATTCTGTTGGAATTTTATCAGTAAAAGTAGTAGAGCAGGCAATTTTAAGAGCTGTGAAAAAAGCAAAAGACTTACATGGCTATAAAAGTTATTCTACTATTAAATCTTTGTTTAAAACCTAAATTGATTGAATGGCATTGAATCATATTTTCCATAATCATTCGGTTCCCATTTCACGGTGAACCAATACAATAGGCAAAAACACCAATGACAATTACAAATAAAAAAAATAAATAATTTCTAAGGAGGTTTAGAAACCATGAAAAAATCGGAGATTTGTTTGTTTTTCAGTTTTTTAATCTTATTTTACGGTTTAGCTTTTTCTACCAATTTGGAATTGACTCTTCCACAAATAGAGTATATTTCTTATGCGCAAATGGAAAAACTAAACACAGTTAGATATGCGCAATGTCAGTTGAAGTATGAGCTATTTCCAAACAAAAAAACAGGATTGTCTATGGTGAAAGATCCTGAAAAACTTGAAAATAAGATTAGGATGTGTTTGCAAATTGGCTTAGAAAAGAAAGTTAATGTTTTCATTTTTCCTGAATTATCATTGTCCTTGCCAGAAAAAATGAGGGAAAATTTACTAAATGATTTATTTACATTTTCTAAAAATAACGATTTGATAATAATTGGAGGATCTTTTTACGATGATTTCAGAAAAAATAAAGTGCCAATTATTATACCTTCAGGTATATTCTATAGTTATAAAATACGGCAATCAAAATTCGAGGTATCACCCTTAAAAGGTGAGGGTATGGAAGCAGGAGAAAAATTGTTAGTTTTACATACAAAATATGGAAATATACTTGTTATCACGTGTGTTGATTTGATATCTGATGATATACAATATATTGCAAGATATTTATCTAATAGAAAATTAATAAATATTCTTATCACAATTAGTTATAATCCTGTCTCAATGGAATTCATGCGCGAGGTTTCAGCAATTGTTAAACGGCATGAGCTATTTGGTCTTATTACTAATATATCCAACCCTAATGCACTTAGTAATGACAACTCAAACTGTAAAGACGATAATAAATATGGGAATTCCTCGGTTTTTGCCACTATAAACGATGAATATAAAAAAAATTTAATACCATTAATTTCGGATTGTTTTAAAGATTGTAATTTAGAAACAATTAATTCTTCTTACTCTACGCTTATAGCTCAACTTAACTCAAATGATGAGGCAATGTTAATTTGTGATTTAAATTTAAATGTAATCCGTCCACCATTAGTAACAAATGCCCCAGACCAGGGATATCCACCGATAAAGAATATAGAAAAAATATTTATTCAAGAAAAATAACTGGGGCAAGGGGCGGTTTTATGTATGCCAGGAAAGTTGGGGCAACCCAGCGGGTTAAAATTCCGCACGGGAAAAGCTTTGCCAGTAGCTCGTAATATTAAATTACATCTAAGGAGGTAACGAACTAGATGATGCCTACGACTTTGAAATACCAGGCCGCAACGGAAATGAATGCGTTGACGAACTGTTACTCAAATTATTTCTCAAAATAATAATGCCCTTTGATGCCATTTTTGAGCTTTCATCATTTAATGAATAAGTTCACATTGATATTAATGGTTTTATCTTGATTAAGGGATTTGGGCAACAATCCGACAAGACCTGATCCTGTAAACATTTTTTTTTCGACCGATTCAGCCAGAAAAAACCTTATCACCTATAGCTTATCACCTTTAGTATTAAATATTGGAGTAACAATTGTTCAATCCACCATTTAACTTGCCTCTAGGAGACGAAGTGATAAAGAGGTAAGATAGGATTGTCTCAAACTCGGCAAAATTCCCTGATTGGGCATGTTTGATTGGGATTTTTTATTTTCGGTGGTACTGGTTTGCGTAAACAGTTATCCATAAAAGTGGTTTATACTCTATCACTATCAATCTCTTTAATTTTGGGCTGTCCAGAATGTCCATATATCAGATGGATAAGGAACAGTCAAAAAAATGATCTTGCGGCGCAGGGACCTCATCAAACTCGTTGCGTCAGGTCCTATACCTGGTTATAGGAGTGATACCGAACCTTGAAAAGGATCGAGATAATCACAATCGGGTATAAAATGTAGGCATTCAGGATCAATCTATATGCCGGGAGGTAAAGAACCAAAAATCAACTACTATTTATGCATGATTGTAAGTTGATCAATGATACTGTTATCCTCTGTTTTTTTAACGATCATTTCCATTTTTTTTCCATCGATATTAAAGGTACAATAATGGAATGCCATGATATATAAGGGGTTACCGTTTTTATCTCTGGCCACGTACCATTGGTCTCTATACGTGAGTTTGTCTTCTGTGAGTAGTTTCACACCAAATCCACCCGTAACGATTTCCAACCGTCCTTCGTTTTTCTCCTTTCCATATTGAACCTCTTTGACCGGTTTTGACGGAATTCCTTTTTCATCGAATGTAATATCCTGGCCATTCGGGCCTGTTCCCTTCAACAGAATAGGCACGGAACGCATATACAAATGTGTATGGCCATTTAAAATCACATCGACTCCGTATTCATCGAATAAGTCTTTCCACCATATCGTGGAATAATCGCCACTGGTGTCTTCTTTGGGCGTAACGGAAGGTGTAAAGGAAGTCATTTCACCCTCGTGTTTATCCACGGTAAAAAACGGTTTATGAAAGCACAAGATAACCCACTCTTTATAATTGTTTGATCCTGGGGCTCTGTATTTTATAAGTTGTTCTGTGAGCCATTCGGTTTGTTTTTTCATAAACTCTTTACCGAAATCGGTTGTAGGTACGATTTCAGTCGTTAAAAAGATAAACGCGGCATTTCCATATTCAAAGGAATAATATAGCTTGGTAAAATTTCCATTTGAAGGCAATACAAATTGATTGAGGTAATTACTCAGGGTTGGATCTCCGTACCGTTCATGATTTCCCGCAGAGTAATAAGTTAATTTTTGAGAGAGGAAGTTTTTCCCTGAGTCGAACCAGAGGTTGCATTTTGCTTTATCTCCACCCTGGATGATTAGGTCGCCGCTAAAGATAAAGAAATCTGCGTTTGTATTTCTGAGAGCCTCTGAAACGGATTGCCATCCGGGCATTGTGATATCGCACCTTTCTGACCGGCTATCGCCGCCGGCGATAAATGTAAATTTATTCGATTTGGCGCCGGGAGCGGTTTGAAATGAATAAACGGCAGTCCATTGTCCTGTGTATTGCGAACACTCGTATGTCCCATTATATTCCTGGATGGCAAAATGGATGGTCCGGGATGGTTCCAGGTCCGGGAAGGTATAATCGAATAAATAGAAATTCTTATCGCCGAATTCGATCCGTCCTTCTATTGGGGGCACCTGCTCCATTTCAGAATTCGTGGAATATCCCCATTTAAAATTACAAAAACTTTGATTGGCTCTCCATGTAATGGTCACACCCTGCAGAGGGTTGTTTTTAGAACCGAAGTGAATATGATCGATTTCCGCTACCACCTGGATAGAGAAAAACATTACAAAACAAATAACGAATGTACATGCTTTGGTTTTAAATGTCATTTAGATCCTCCTATTTAATTAAATCTTACTTTTTTACAAACCGGTTTAAATGGCTTGTTTTTTTATTATTTCACAGTAAAAATATTTTTTCAAGAGGATTCTAAGAATTGGAGGATTTAACTCGCCGAAAACAAGAGAAACAGAGAAAAGTTGATCAATCATTTCGATTTCCAAAAAAAATGGACGGGGTTCCACCGGAGTCATAGGACGATTTAATCGGATAACTCAGGGTTTTGCACTTCCTTTTATCCGTGATTGTCCGTGTCGCTGTTTTGTCCGTGGCAAAAGACCTTTTCAAGAAATTTAACCAGCTTTTTCGCTTTCCTGTTTGTACTTGTAAAAATCACTTAACAATTGGAATTTATACACGGGGTTTGCTTCCATAAATCGTACTATATCCTTGATCTCCGGGGAAGTGACGATCACTGCATCCGAAGTGACACCTACCCCTCCTGCTTGTACCGACTTTGGCTGCCCTTCTTGTTTACGTTGCTCTTTTTCCCGAAGTGCGGTTTCGATTTGGTCCCGATACATCGGCCCCTTATTAATGAGTGGGAAACAGTCAAAATTTTTCCCCTTGATCGATCAAAGTGTGAGGCTCCATCATAGAGTATGCATATGACTGCTGTCCAACGACCGTGATGAACCGCCGCTTCATGGCGCGGTTGGCTCTATCGCCTTGTTAGGCGCTACACACCTGTTTGGCAGCGTCTCCCATCGCTATCGCGAACAAAAAATACTTGCCGAGTGTCCAGTTAAGGAACACGTCCAAAGGAAATCGTTCTTCGGTTTGATCACGATCGAGCTTTTTCACGCTGACGAGCGTTTCCTCAGAACCGGGGGCAGGAAGAAGTATCGCAACACGTTCATTATGGACAAACTGGTTTCTTTTGACTCGGATTTCATTGGTATACCATTCTACCCGTGAGGTAAGCGCCTGTCTGAGGGCACACAGATTCGTTGGGAACGTTCCGCTCTGAACACACTTTTGGAGTTCATACATTGAACCTCGATTTGCCCGGATATTGATGCCCTTTACCTCTAGCAAAAAGGATACAAGAACAGCGATTGCGTCCATGACAGGTTGCCACGATTTCACAAACTCTACAAATAACCTGCTGCTTTGCTTCACCCACTCGGCGGCCGGAGCGTCCGGAGTAAGGAGTGGGCTCATCCAGTTGCCGTGGGAATCCTGTGTCCATCGGAAGGACTCATGCATAAGTTCGCGAGTACGGTACAAGGCGAGAAGTGTGTTCTTGGAGTGGTCAAAGGAGTTAACGTATGCCGCGATATGGTGGCTGAGGAGTTTGGGTAGGTCCGGTCGTGCTATCGCTGATTCTGCAACGTAATGCACGAAATGCGAGATCATCAGGCGATTTGCATGGTCCCAAATTGGCTCGTTCGGCAATTGCGTGTACTCAGTGCCCGACATCTGAAATCCTAGAATGTTGTTCGTATCGACTCACGCTACCATGGACGCGCGCCTAACAATAATTATACATTTTGTATAAATTAGTAAGCACAAACTGTTTCTTTCCATCTGAATTCTTGCATCATAATCAAACTCCATCATATCCACCTCCTTTGATAGAATACCATAATATACATCAAAATGTCAAGGATTTTTTTATTTTTCTTTGGTTGGACGGCGCTTGGTAGATTCGGTTTCAACCGGTTGGCGTTGAAAAGTTTCAATAGATCGGTGAAGTCGGAGTTGACGAACATCGCCGCCTCTTATCTTATACGCATGCACGATCAACTCCCAGGCAGCATCAAAACGCGCCTGGGACGTTTGCTGTTGCCAGAACTTTAGATCGAATGACCGATCAAGACGCCCGAAATTCTTAAATTCTGAATTCCTGAAAAAAAATGGCGAATACTTGGATGGCCCCCCCTCCCTTTACTTTTACTCGATTTGCGTATATAATAGTCGCTATGGAGATCAAAACGCATGGATATTAATCTCGATACCAACATTGACGACCTGATCCGGGATAACTTGAAGGACATCGGCGCCCGGATAAAGGACATACGCAAACGTTTAAGAATCAGCCAAATACAAATGGCCGAAACTATCAAAATTACCAACAGCTACCTTTCGGACATCGAAACCGGCAAGGGAAACCCCGGCCACTCTTTTTTCTTCAAACTGGCAAAAGCCTATGAGGTTAGTCTCAATTACCTTTTCCTGGGGAAAGGAGAGATTTTTTTAGAGACCACTCGCCCAAATAATCCCGACGACCCTAAGTTCCCTAATATCTGGACCATTGAAGACCTATGCTGGTATATGGTACGCTCGCCGATTTTCAGTCAAGAGATTATAAGCTATGCCGCCAAATTCAGGTACGAGCATAAAAATCTCATCGAAATGGATATGGACGCTTTTCATTCAGTTAGACACAAATAAAGGCCCTAAGGGATTTTCCCTTCATCGCTTGACTATCGACAATCGACAAGCGACGATCAACGAACGAACAACCGACACCCCTTCACACTCCTAGCGGCGACCCTTTCAATTTTCGCAGAGCTAGATACATCAATCATTTCAACGTCTATTTAAATCGTTAAAATAAATCTTTATTTTTTTCTTGACATGACTTTATCGTAATGATATAAGTTATTTCTTATAGAGGATAAAATGGTTACAGTAAAAGGATTAATCTTTATTGTGTATATTAAATTGATTTATGGCCCGGTCGAAATGCTTGCAGTGAATCAGGGAATCACAAATGCAAAATTACCACTCACCGGCTCAGCCCCGGAACTTCCTCATGCAGCCCCGGAATTTCCTCATGCAAGAGCGGAACTTGCTCATGTGACGCCGGAATGTCCTCATGTAAGAATGGAATGTCTTCCTGCAACAGGGGAACTTCCTCATGTAAGAGTGGAATGTCCTCATGTAACACCGGAACTTGCTCATGCAAGAGTGGAATGTCCTCATGCAACAGTGGAACCTGTTCATGTAACACCGGAATATGCTGATGTAAGAGTGGAATGTCCTCATGTAACAGTGGAACTTGCTCATGTAACAGTGGAAAGTCCTCATGTAACAGTGGAATATGCTCATGTAAAACCCCCCTACGATAAGATCAATAATAAGTTTAAAACTGCACTATTTTTGGAAAGCAAAACAATATCTAGAAATAAAATAAATGACCTTTGGAGGTATTCATGAAAATTACAAGACAAGAATTGGTGAAAACTTTAGAGGAAGCGCGAATCGGCGTTAGGAACTCCCTTACAATACCCATCATCACAGGGAGGGTAATCAACCAGGGCTTCGACGAAAAAACACTCAAAGGCCTGGAGTCCCTTTACCAGCAAGCTGAACTGAAATTCATGGAAAAGGACAAATCCTATCAAGAAAAAGTTATTGCCGGTAAGGAATTCCGCGGTTTGTTTAAAAAGGCCTATAAATATTATATGAAGTATATAAAATTGCTTCGAAAAGCCTTATGGGAAGATGAAATTGCCATGGAAAGCCTGGGTATATTCGGGGAACGGGAAAGAACCAAAACCGGCTGGATGGTCCAGGCCAAAGAGTTCTATAATAACGCCATTAACAACCCGGCGATCATGGAGAAAATCAGCAGGTTTGCCATTACCAAAGAAAAATTGGAAATCGGTTTGAAATTAATAACCGATGTCGAGGCATCGGATGATTTCCAGACTTTCAAAAATGGCGAAGCTGAAGTCGCGACATTTTATCGGAACAAGGTGTTCACCCAACTGTACCGCCGCATGCTGGAATTTAAACAAGCCTGCATCAATGAATTCGAAGATGACCCCCAACTGCTTGAAATGATCGGCATCCCCGCCTTAACAGAGGGCTATAAACGAAAAACCACGGAGACTCCTACGGAAAAGGCCAAAAAATCCCATTCTCCCGAAGGTACAATCTGACGTTTGACGTTTGACGACCGGTGAAAGGGGCCGGAGTTACCCCCGGCCCCTTATAATTTTAAGGCGCAGCAACCTTTATGACACAAGACGCCAGAGTACGGCCTGACGGGCGACAATGATATCGTTCATCTCCAACCTTACATCGAAAGGCTCTACCCGGTCCGCTTTCTCATAAAAAGAATCTTCGACATCCGCTACCCGGTTCTCCAGTTCCTCTTTTAAGAGCGCCAGGTCTTCATCCATATTGGCAACTTTTTGCTGGGTTTCTTCTTCCTTGTGGCCCGTATTAGCGGTGACGCGCCGCTTCCGGGCCGCGGACGAAAGTCCCCGCAAGGACTTACTGCCCAGGAACATGCCCAGTACGGATTCGCCGACAGAAATCAACTCTTCCGTCTGCCTGGAACGATGCTCTTTTGCCAGTCGCTCCGCTTTATTTTTCTCCGTTTCCATCCGGTCCTCGATACGCCGGATTTTTGTCTCATAACTATTTTTGACTTTTTCCACTTCCCGGTCGATCATCTTTTCCACCACATCGCGGCACCTCTGGTTAAACGCTTCCCGCGTTTCACCTTCCTGGGAAACCAGGTTCAATTCCTTGTTTACAAACAGGCTCAACGTGTAATTGGCGAAGAGAAAATCCTTAAAAGAAGCGATGTGACGCTTCACCAGGGTGTAATCGACTTTGGTTTTAAGGGGTTCAAACCCCTCCGCATTTTCCATGGCCGCTTTGTCATACTCCACCGGCTTATCGCCAATGTGTTCTTTTTTCCAGGCGATGATGGCGTCCAGCGGGGCGGCGGCATGGAAAGGTTTCCTGATGTAAAGGGCCAGGGGTTGGTCGTCAAATATAACTTCGCCGTCCAGGTGAAAGTAGGGGGAATAATGTCCGGCGGCCGCGCCGGCGCTGTGATCGAAGAGCGGTTCCAGCGAAGCCTGATTCTCGGGCATATAGGGAAGAAGGTAGGGCTTCTGCTCCTTCGAAATAGGCGTTTGTCCGGCCAGGGGCTTTTCCGCTGCTTTCGTCTCCACTTTTAACTTGCCTTGCTGTTCAAGCATACTCTTGATCTGTTCGCGGGTAATGGGGCCGGCCAGATACGACATGGCCCAGCGTCCCTGGAAAATGGTCAACCCGGGAACATGAACATTTTTTACCAGGAATTTCCGGGTCTCCAAAGAGGTAATCATGCTGTTTAATTGGGCCGCGTCCGGGGCTTCGCCGCCCTGGGAAACGGCGCCGATTAGTCCTTCGATCACCCGGTTCCTATCGTTTTCCGCCTGCAATTTGCCGATAAACCAGGTGCCCATGTTGGTCAGTCCTTTGTAATCGATATCCTTGGGGTTCTGGGTGGCCAGGATAACGCCCAAGCCAAACGCCCTGGCCTGTTTCAGTAGGGTCAGCAGGGGAACTTTGGAGGGCGGATTCTGGGGATACGCCGGCAAGTAGCCATAGATTTCGTCCATATAAAAAAGGTATTTTAGGCTGCCTGAACCAGGCTGCTGCCGCATCCAGTAAACGATTTCGTTGAGCAGCAGCGTAACGAAAAACATGCGCTCGTTGTCGCTTAAGTGGGCGATGTAAAAGATATTGACCGGGACTTTGTTGCCGGTCTTTTTCATAAGTTCGGCGGCCGAGAGCGGCATGCCCGAAGACCAGAACCGGAAACTGGGGGAAGCGATCAGGTTGTTCAGTTTAAAAGAGAGTTCGATGCGTTCTTTTTCTTCCATCAACTGGTCGATGGTAAAAACCCCCAGTTTCTGGATAGGCGGTTTCTGGATATTGATGATCAGGTCTTCGATGGCGACGCTGCGACCCAACCTCCAGTAATGTTCGATTATACTGGAAATTAAAATGTGGGGTTTACTTTGCAACGGGTCAGCGTCCACGTCCAGCATGGCAAGGAGAGCGGAGACGGAACTCCTGATTTTGTCCACCATGCCTTCTTCATCGGCTTCAAAATCGCCGTCCGGCTTTTTAAAACCTTCCAGGATACTGATCTTCATGCCCATTGCCGAACCGGGGGTAAAGACGCGCACATCGGCCTTCTCTTTGACAGCGGCGACCTGCGCTTTATCGATGCCCCAGGAATTAAGTCCCTGCTGCCATTTCTCCGCGGTTTTTTTGGCATATTCTTCCAGGGATATGCCATCCTTCGCCGCTTCAGAGGCGGAAACCCAGGGAAGGAATTCCCGCGGAGATAAATCCGGGAACATCAGCGCCAGGTTAACCAGGTCTCCTTTGGGATCGATAATAATAAGGGGGATTTCTTCCTCTATCGCTTCTTCCAGCAGGTCTATACATAAGCCTGTTTTACCGCTGCCGGTCATGCCGAAAATGACCCCATGCGTGGTTAAATGGTCTGCCTTGTAAAAATAATTTTTGTCTGTCAGGGTTTTATTGTCCGGGGAAATCTCCTTCCCTAAATAAAATTTTCCATCGATCATTTTGTACCTCCATTTTTGTACTTAAGTTTAAATTGGTCTATATGATACTTAAATTTCATTTTTTTTGCAACATCAAAAGTTTTTGGGTGTGTCGGGAGCAGCATGCTGCTGCACCCTTTTATATCAAGTAAAAACTTCATTTCCCCGAAGGAGGCCGCTTCCATTAACAATTAATAATTATTTAAAGACCCTGACCCACACCGCCGGCGACCCCCCTGACTCAAACCAGGCGCACCAGTCCCGGAATTCCAATACCATATCGAATTTAAGGAAATAGTCACCGGGTTCCTTAATAGGTGGTAATGCAATCGTCAGCACATCTTTTTCTTTATGGGCTAAATCTCTATTCAAGAATGCCCGGGAATAATTCGCATCCAAAAGGTTTTTGTTTTTGTCATACAACTGCACACCCAACCGAACATACCTCCTGCCGGACCAGGTGGATTTCCGCCATAAAGCGCCCCCGGTATTTTTTATCTTAACCCTTATATTGACAGTCTCATTGACAGTCTCGCCCCCGCCGTTCATGCCAATATCATCGGCCAAAACTTTGATTTTAGCAATAAACCGCTTACTCTTAATTGCATTCCCCACCTGGTTCGTGTCCCAGACTTCATAAAAAATCTTTTTCCAGTATTTAGTGCCGACCTGGTATTTTTCCGATTTCGCTTCTTCCGGGTGATCCGTAATTTCCCAGGTAAAACGATCCACGCCGATTTTTTCCGCTAATTTCCTGGCCCGTTTTAAGTGAGATTTCGCATCGTTCCATTTGAACAGGATATATCGCCAATTGATAAAGGGGACCTCCCTTCCCAGCTTATTTCTCTCCGCCGCGAATTTTGCCATAATTTCCAGGGCTTTTTTAAAATCGCCGCCCTGCCGGTAGCGGGCATAGGTTTCCTGGTTAACGCCATCCACTGAAAAAGTAATCTCGTCCAGGCCCGAATGTACGATTTTCTTTATTTTTTCATCATCCGACATCACATCATCCAACATCAAGCCGTTGGTGCTGGTATAAAGATAGATATGGGGAAATTTTTCTTTTACATATGCGATCATTTCGGCGGCCTGTGGATGTACAAAGGGGTCCCCATAGTTAAAGAAATCAAGCCGGTTTAGATTTTTACCCACCTGGTCCAGCAAGGATTTGAATTCGGCAAGGGGAAAGTTTTTCCTGGTCCTGGTGTTTAAGATGCCGGAATCCCTGTGACACACGGCTTTGAAACAGGCGAGGTTGCATAACACGGTGGGTTCGAAAAAAATCCTGGGCAGCGCCTCAACGTGTTCGGGACCCTGGGGAACCGGTTCATCTTCTCTTAAAAACCGTTTCAAGCCGCAGTTATCGCAGAAGCAAGAATGGCCTTTATTCAGTTCCCTTCTGATTTGTTTGATTTTTTCCGAATTCCAGATTTCATAGATGCCATTTCCCGATAAATGACCGAGGGGTCTCTCGCCAAAAGGGTCGGCGCATCCACAAACCACTTTACCATCGCACAAAACCACCAATATATTAAATATCCAATTACATGTAAATCTTGTCTCTTTATTGCATCCGGGCATTTAGAGTATCCTTCTTCATATATGCTTTTAGCGCCGTGGGTATTATACTTTTTTGGGAAAAGAGCCGGTCCCGGGAATGTTCCCGGAACCGGCTCTTGTTTTAGTCTTTAGGTGGATCGTCCGGTATACCCCCGCAGGCGCATGTGCATCCGCCGGGAGAGATGGTAAACTGGAAATACTGTCCATTTCGATACCAGTCCGATCTAATCTCACAGTTGCCGATATAGTAGTCGCGTATCGAGATATAATACGGGGGCGCCCACCATCCATACTCGGCGATAAACTGCCCAACATAGTAGCAGGGGCAATTTCCGGGCGGATCCCCGCCGCCGCCGGGCGGTTCACCGATGACTAGATCCAATCCGCAGGTAAATAAGATGAATAACACAATCGCTAAAATCTTGATCTTCATTTATAACCTCCATGTTTAAATTTTTTGGCAATTTTGGAGAGTACATATGTTACGAGAATTCGTTAATAGAGGAGTAAAAAAAAGACTAACACAATTAAGGGGTTTTGTCAAGTATAAAAATGGCCCACATATAAGTCAATTCCCTCCACGCCCTCCACGTCCTCCATGCCCTCCATGCCCTCCACGCCTGCGCTAAAAGCCCCGCCCACCCTGGGAACTGAAAAAATATATTTGACAATCGCCAGGACATTGTCTAAAATATCCTCATGATGACTAACGCGAAAAAATTAAAATATGTCTTGTTTATCATATCGGTTTTATCGACTTCACTCTTCCCCGCTCAACCTGTTCCTTTTACGCGGGTACAGATCGAGGATAATTTCTGGAAACCCCGGATAGAAACAAACAGACTGGTTTCAATCCCTTCGGCGTTTAAGAAATGTGAAGAAACAGGCAGGATGGATAATTTTGCCCTGGCTGGCGGATTAATCCAGGGTGAACACAAAGGGGATTACCCTTTCGATGATACGGACCCTTATAAAATAATCGAAGGCGCTTCTTATTCATTGGCCGTGCATTACGATCTCCAATTGGACCAATATCTCGACCGCATTATTAAGTTGATTGCCGCCGCCCAGGAGAAGGACGGGTACTTGTACACCTGCCGGACAAATAAATGCGCCAGGCTGGAGCGATGGATGGGGAAAGAGCGGTGGGAAAAATTAAACAGCCATGAACTTTATAACTGCGGTCATTTGTACGAAGCCGCGGCGGCCCATTACCTTGCCACAGGGAAACGGACGCTGCTGGATGTGGCGTTAAAGAACGCGGATTTGATCGATCGCGTCTTCGGCCCCGGCCCAAATCAAAAAAAATGCCCCTCCGGCCATCCTATTATCGAAATGGCCCTGGTTAAACTTTACCGCGTCGCCAACGATGAAAAATATTTGAAACTGGCCGGTTTCTTTATCGAAGAAGCCGGCAGGGGCCGCGACGGTCACGAGCTCAGCGAGTACAGCCAGGACCATAAACCCTTTGTAGACCAGGACGAAGTGGTAGGGCATGCGGTAAGGGCAGGGTATTTTTATTCAGGAATCGCCGACGTGGCCCGGTTGACCGGGAATAAAAATTATATGACTGCTTTGGAACGGTTGTGGAATAATATGACTTGCAAAAAGCTTTACATCACCGGCGGCGCCGGCGCCCGAGGAATGGGCGAAGGATTCGGCGATAATTACGAACTGCCTAACATGACCGCATACTGTGAAACCTGCGCGTCCATTGCCAACGTGTATTGGAATTACCGCATGTTTCTAATGTACGACGACGCCAAATATTTCGACGTATTGGAACGAACCTTATATAACGGCGTACTTTCCGGCGTCTCTTTGAGCGGCGACCGCTTCTTTTATGATAATCCATTGGAGTCCAACGGCGCCCATGAACGCGCCCCCTGGTTCGGGTGCGCCTGCTGCCCCGGCAATATTACCCGCTTTATTTCCTCTGTCCCCGGGTATGTTTACGCTCAAGGGAGCAGCGAGATTTTTGTGAATCTATTCATCGCGGGGAAAGGCGTGATCGCTTTCGATGACGGAAATATCGAGATTACCCAGGAAACCCAATACCCCTGGCAAGGGGATATTATATTTACTATTAATCCCGATAAAGACAGGGAATTCGGTTTAAATATCCGGGTTCCCGGTTGGGCGCAAAACCAACCCCTGCCCGGCGACCTTTATAAGTTTATCGAACAAAACGTGGAGCCGGTTACAATTACAATCGATGAAAAAGCCATCGATTACCGGCTGCAAAAAGGGTACGCCAGTATCCTACGGCAATGGAAAAAAGGCGACCGCGTCGTTTTGCATTTGCCTATGCCGGTAAGGCGTGTTAAGGCAAATCCCCTGGTGGAAGATGATATGGGTAAAACAGCGCTTGTGCGTGGGCCCGTGGTGTTTTGTCTCGAGGGCAAAGATCAGCCCGGCGGGCATGCGCTGAATTTTTTCCTTCCCGTCGAAGAACCCATTAAAGCGGTTTTTGAACCCAATTTACTTGGCGGGGTGATGACGCTGGCAGGGAAATGCAAGGCCCTGGGAAAAAACGATAAAGGCGAGCCCGTGGAAATGGAGCGGTCATTTAAAGCCATCCCGTACGCCGCCTGGAACAACCGGGGGAAAGACGAGATGCTGGTATGGATACCGGTGGAGGCAAAATATACCCGTCCCTTACCCGCGCCCACCATTGCATCGATGAGTAATGCCAGTTCTTCCGTGGGTTTTGGCGACGGACTCAACGATTTATATGAACCCAAACATTCAAATGACACATCAAAACCTTTTTTCTATTGGCTGCTGAAAAAAGGCACGGAAGAGTGGGTTCAATATGATTTTGCCAAACCCGAATTCGTGTCGAATGTCGCGGTTTACTGGTTGGACATCGATCATTATGATTGTTCGGCCCGTGCGCCCGAATCATGGACGTTGGAATATAAATCCGGTCCCGAATGGAAAAAGGTTGAAGCGTTGGATGAATACATAACAAGAAAAGACCAATACACTCTATTATATTTCAAACCTGTGCCTACCGATGCGTTGAGGATCGTGGTCAAACTTCAGCCCAATTTTTCCGGCGGCATCATCGAGTGGAAGGTAAATTAAAATTAAAAGCTTTAGGAGGTCCGGGAACCCTTTCTCGAAAGGGTTCCCGGTCGTCGAAGACAATAGTTGACGGAGAATTTAGGGTTTATAAATCCCTTGAAAAAAAAAGGCTTTTATGATATCCTGCATTATTCCATTTGGATTTAAAGGAATTGAAACAATAAGACGTAAGATAGTGGACTGTAATATGACGAGTGATCAGGATATAATCCGGTTCGATAATTTTAAAGCCCAGTATGCCCATATCCGGGAAGAGATCGATACGGCCGTTCATAGGGTCCTGGACAGCGGCTGGTTTATCCTGGGCAAGGAACTGGAAACGTTTGAAAAAGAATTTGCCCAATACATCGGCTGTAATTATTGCGTGGGTGTAGGAAACGGCACGGATGCGATTACCCTGTCCCTGATGGCCCTGGGCATCGGCCGGGGCGACGAAGTGATTACCCCCAATATGACCGCATTCCCGACAATCTCCGGCGTCATGAAAGCCGGCGCTACCCCGGTAGTGACGGATATTTGTTTTGAAGACGGCTTAATGGATGTGACTAAAATCGCAGCGAAAATCAACAAGAATACGAAAGCCATCCTGCCGGTTCACCTTTATGGACAAAGCTGCGATATGGACCCTATTTGCGACCTGGCCAATCGGTACGGCCTGCACGTAGTGGAAGATTGCGCTCAATCGGTGGGCGCCACATATAAATCCAAAAAAACCGGCGCCATCGGCGAAATAGGCGCGTTTTCTTTTTACCCCACCAAAAACCTGGGGGCCTACGGCGACGCCGGCGCTGTCGCCACAAATAATGAAACTATTTATAATAAATTACTGGGCCTGCGCAATTATGGGCAGCGGGTCCGGTACTACCATGATGAATTCGGCTTTAATTCCCGTCTGGATGAAATCCAGGCGGCCATTCTAAAAGTGAAATTGAAATATTTAGACGGCTGGAATGAAAAAAGACGCTGCCTCGCGGCTTCCTACCGCGAAAAATTGCACACGGTTTCCTGTTTAAAAGAAAACTCCTACGGCCTTCCTGTCTATCACCTCTTGGTCATAAAAACCAGGAAAAGGGACAAACTGATAGAGTATTTGAAATCCAGGAACATCCAGACCCTGATTCATTACCCTGTCCCTATGAGTAAACAAAAAGGCTTTGGTCTTCAAAGGGAAGAATCCTTTCCCGGGACGATGCGTTTCGCGGAGGAGATACTCAGTATTCCCCTCTACCCGGAATTAACGGACAAAAACCTTGAAAGAACGGCAAACGAAATTAATACATTCTGTGCGGGAAATTACCAATATGAGTAAACTTAAAGTATCCATTGTGATCCCGGTATTCAACGGCGAGCAATCCATCGGCCGGCTGACGAACGAATTAATCGAGGCCCTGGGAACCCCGTATGACCTGGAAATCGTACTGGTCAACGATAATTCCCCGGATAATTCCGAGGCGATATGTATATCGCTTTTTAAAGAGCATCCCGGGATCGTGCGCTTTTATTCTTTGGCCCGCAATGTGGGAGAACACAATGCGGTAATGGCCGGCCTCAACCAGGTCTCAGGCGACTATATCGCCATCATGGACGATGATTTCCAGAACCCCATCAGCGAAGTGGTGAAATTACTGGACTATGCCACCGCCGCCAGGAACGACTGCGATGTGACTTATACGTATTATAAAAAAAAGCAGCACTCGCTGTTCAGGAACCTGGGAAGCTGGTTTAATGATAAAGTGGCCAATTTTATGCTGGACAAACCGAAAGATTTATATCTTTCCAGTTTTAAAGTAATGAACCGCTTTATCGTAAATGAGATCATAAAATACGAACTCCCCTACCCCTATATCGACGGTCTCATCCTGAGAACCACGGACAAAATAGCCACCCTCGCGGTGGATCACCATGAACGGCGGGCTGGGAGGTCCGGCTACACGCTGCGGAAATTGATCCGCCTGTGGCTGAATATGTTTACTAATTTTTCCATCCTACCGCTGCGGATATCTTTTATTTTTGGCATATTGACTGCCACATTGGGATTGGTGTTTGCCGCGCTAACCCTCATTGAAAAGTTTTCAAATCCCAATATGCCGGTAGGCTATGCCTCGGTTATTATCGCGGTATTAATCTTTGCGGGGATTCAATTGGTGTCTGTGGGCGTGATCGGGGAATACGTGGGCCGCATTTTTTTGTCCCAGAACCGGAAACCCCAGTATACGATCCGGAAACGCTTCGAAAAAGCAAAAGAGAATAACCCGGGATGATAAAAGAAGAATACGATAAGATGTATGAGTTTGAGGACCACTACTGGTGGTACCGGGGACTTCATGAATTGGTCCGGTATTACGTGGCCAAAACCGGGGAAGAGAGAAAGAAGAGAAAAGAAAGCAACGACAGCAGCGATGAACCGTTAAAAATTTTCGACGCGGGGTGCGGTACGGGCCGGATGCTGGAATTACTGTCTGAATACGGCGCCGTGGAAGGCGTCGATTATTCCCCGGAAGCCATTGCCCTGTGCCGGAAGCGGGGACTGCGGCGCGTGGAAACCTGCGACCTGAATCTCTGGGAATCCCCCCCGGATGTCTATGATGTGATCATCAGCAACGACGTAATCTGCACTTCGGGCGTGACAGACGACCTGGCCGTGTTGAGAAAATTCCATACGGCGTTGAAACCGGGGGGCCGGCTGGTGCTGAATTTTCCTGCCTTCACTGTACTGAGCAGGATTCACGATATCGCTGTCTCCGGGATACGGCGCTACCGCAAAAAAAAGACGGTCCGGGCGCTGGAAGAAATGGACTTCCGTATCGTTCGGGCGAATTACAGGCTGCCGGCATTGTTTGTTTTTATTCTTTTTCAAAAATATATCCTGGGGCTTTTTCCCAGGGACGAAAGCAAAAACGTGACTTCGGACTTGAAACCGCTGCCTTCCTGGCTCAACCGGTTGCTTTTTTTTATGAACCGACTGGAAAACCGGCTGTTTACCTGCGGGGTTCCTTTCCTGTTCGGCAGTTCCCTGTTTATCGTGTGTAAAAAGTAAGGAACAGGCAGAGCCAGTTCCCTTCCAATTTGCGCTATACTGGTGAGTAACATGATTGAAATTATTGTCAAGAATTCAAAATTAATAACGCTGCCCCGCATCGATGACGGCATCGACGGCAGCATATCGGCGGCGGAAAATTTTAACCATATTCCCTTTGCCGTTAAACGGGTCTATTATATTTACAACCTCATCAACCAAAAAGCCATCCGCGGTAAACATGCCCATAAAAAATTGGAACAGGCGCTCTTCTGCATTAACGGCGCCTGTGAGATCGGGTTGGACGACGGTACGCTTCACCAGGAAATTACCCTGGATACACCCAATACCGGCATCTACCTGGGCGTGGAATTATGGCATACCATGAAGAATTTTTCCAATAACTGTATCCTGCTGGTGCTGGCTTCGGATGTCTACAAAAAAGACGATTATATCAGGGATTATGATGAATTTAAAAAATATATCGACCTCCGGCGCCGGCGCCGGGTGCGGGGAGGAAATGGAAACCAATGAAACCGGGTTTAAAGCGAACAACCATTATCGCGGCAATTCTTACTATTGGCGTAATTTGCCTTTTGGCCCTGGCGTCGCTGGCGTTATGGACGCCCCTGATTTCTTTTATTCAACAATCGATAAGCATCCTGTATAGGAAGTTCGAAACCGGTTACCGGGTTAAACTCGCCTATATCATCGCGACTGTCATGGCGGCAGGTACGATTATCCTGCTTATAAGAAACCTGGCAGCCGCCCGGTGGCGGAGTAAACGACAGGAACCGACGGTAGATATGCTTGCCCCCGTGGGGTCTGCCCCCGTGGGAAATCACCCGGAGAAAAGGTTATTATTACTGGGTTTCCTGGTGGTATTTTTATTCTGGTTACCTTATCTTTTCCGTGGGCAAGACTCGCATGTGAAAACGTTTGATAACCTCGATTGCCATGTGGCCCATACCAAAGTATTGGCGGAAAGCGGCAAGGCCTTCAGCCTGAATCCCCATACCAAATTGGATAATTTCACCAACGGACTTCCGCTCAGTGGGGTGGATTCGGGTTACAACGTCATGACCTGGCTATTTATGATTTTTGCGCCGTTCACGGCCTACGCGTTGAATGATTTGTTGGTTCGTTTGGTCGCGTTCTGGGGAATGTTTTTGTTTTTGAAAAAATATATTATTAAAGACGAAGGAAAACAATTCACCCGGATCGCTTTCGGTTCGGCCCTATGTTTTTCCCTTTTGCCCTTTTACCCGGCAGGGGGGCTCTCTGTGGCCGGCATCCCCCTCCTGTTGTACAGCTTTTTCAATATCCTCCAGCGCCGGCAGCGACCCCTGGATTTTTTCGTTATCCTTGTTTATCCTTTCTATTCAAAACTGGCGCTGGCTGGGTTTTTCGTTATGGCGGTTCTTTTCGTTATATTTATCCTCGATTGGCTGCGGGAAAAAAAGATTAATCTCTATTACCTGGGGGGGCTGGCGCTCATGACCGTGAGTTACCTTTTCGCCCAGTTTCACTTGATATATTCTTTCCTGGCCCCGGGGTTTACGTCGCACCGCGAAGAAATCCGCGTGGTGGGGTTATCCACCGCCGAAGCATTAAATAGAAGTATCATAAGTTTTATTTTCGACAGGGTCAATGAGGTAGGGGCGCAGCATTTGTTTGTTATGGGCGCTGCCGCCCTGGCCCTAATAGTCGCCCTCTTTAAAAAAATATCCGCGCGGCTCATGACGACATTAATTATTACCACCATGTTGACTGCTGTTTTGTGGGGTTTCAAATACTGGTCCGGTGTGATTCCTATCCGGGAGAAATACCAATTATTGAATGCCTTTGATTTCTCCCGTTTTTATTGGTTTAATCCTTTTCTGTGGTATGTCATCTTTGCATTGGCGCTGGTGATAATATCCAAAATCAAATGGGGAAAGACGCTGGTTACACTTATTATAATATTCCAGTTACTGTACATGTTCGTCAATTACAATTGGGAATACCGTTATCTATTGGGAATAAGGTCGTCGTTTGCGGGTTCGCCGCTGACCTATTCGTTGAGTTATAAAGAGTTTTACTCGGAAAAGTTGTTCAAAGAGATCCGGGAATTCATCAACAAGCCGCGGCAGGATTACCGGGTAGTGAGTATCGGCATGCAGCCGGCGATTTCCCAGTATAATGGATTTTATACCCTGGATATTTATACCGATATTTATCCGCTGGCATATAAGCATCAGTTCCGGCGGATTATCGAGAAAGAACTGGAAAAAAGCCCGTTATTACGGAAAACCTTTGATGAGACAGGCAAGCGGTGTTTTTTATTTGCAGCCGAGTTGAGTGGGATCAAGCGGATATCCGGGGAGATATTTTCCAGGGGGATTACGAAGAAAGACAGTGGGCGTTTAAAGATAAAGAATTTGGAGATAAATAGCGCGGCAATGAAAGAAATGGGTGGCGAGTATATATTTTCGGCCGTAGAGATAAGAAACTATGCGCAAAACAGACTTTCCTTCGAAAGAATATTTGAAAGCAAAGAGTCGCCGTGGAAGATATATCTATATAAAGTAAATTAAATACCGCCGGCGGGAACGGCGGGAGCTGCGGGGGCGCCCGGTCGAGGGAGTAGTAAGGTAAGCTGTCTTCCCACGCGCCAAACCTCCAGGGAAGAATCAAACCCTAATCCGGGTAAAATTTTATCCATAAAGGTTTTCCGATGAGTTCCTCGGAAGGTGAGAAGGTAAGAAAGTAAGAAAGTAAGAAAATATTGGGGTTGATTTTACCACGGGATTCGGTTATACTGATATCTTAAAGAAGTTCCGGAAACATCAGGGCAAATCAATATGCATGATCGAGTCAAAAAGTCAATAAACAATTCAATTAAAGGAGAATATAACATGAAATCAAAGCAAATCGTCAAAAAACTTCAGATCAACAAAACAACCATTTCCAATCTTACCAATGAGCAACTGGATGAAGCTCGCGGTGGGAATACGATTTGGTTGACCATTGGATGCTCGGAGAATGATTATTCCTGCGAAGCGTGTTCCGATGCAACCCAGTGTCTCATCATGCAATAGAGAGTAGAGACTGTTTGGGAAAGTTGGGGACGGTCGTACGGTCGTACAGATCGTCCCCTTTTTTCTCCTAATTTAGGACAGTTCGCCCGTATATTGGCCGGGGCCCCTGGCCCTCCTTGCTTTTTTCCGCTCTTCCTCGCTTCCCCTTTTTCTTATTCTACCCCACATAAGCGTCAATTCTACCCGTAAAAGGAAGTGCCCCATCTGTATAAGGATAAGTTTCACCCGCAAAAGGAAAATAGTAATCTTTATAAGGAGGAAAATGGCCCACAAAGGCGTTATTGCACTCCGTAAAAGGGTGATTTAACACAATATAGGCGTAAACCAACCCCACACAATCGTCATTAAGCCCAATATAATCATAATTTCACACAATATAAGCGTATTCCTACCCCATATAAGCGTATTTCCACCCCATATAAGGATAAATCCACCAAATTAGTCTGTTTCCTTTTCTGCCTTGAGTGGAGTGGCGTGGAATGGCGTGGCGTGGATCGAAATCCGGAAGTTGATTTTAATTTCCCTATAATGTAAGATTAAACCGTTACGAAGGAGGTTCAAAAATGAAAGGAAAGCGTTTTTATATTGCTGTGGTCCTGGTAGTAACAGTGGTTTTTCTTCTCCAAACGGGCCGCATATTTGCCGCGCCGCCGACGCCGCCGGAAGAAGAAACCATAAGCCTGGAGATAGGGAAACTGCTGACAATCGATTCGAAAATCCTGGGGGAAAAACGTCCTATCCTGGTGTACATACCCGACGATTACGCCTCTTCCGGCCCGTCTTACCCGGTTCTCTACCTGTTGGACGGCGACTCTCATTTCCATCATGCCACCGGGATAGTCGATTTCCTATCAAAACTCGACCGGATGCCCCGGATGATCGTTGTGGGTATCCCGAATATCGATCGGAACCGCGATTTCCTGCCCACCCGCGTGGACGATTTCCCCCCCGTCGCCGGGGCAGATAAGTTCCTGGCGTTTATCCGGGAGGAACTGACCCCCTTCATGGATAAACATTATCGAACCGTCCCTTACCGCATCATCTGCGGACATTCTTACGGCGGTTTATTCGGCATCTATTCTTTGGTGAACAGCCCGGGGCTTTTCCAGGCGCACATTATCATTAGTCCCAGCGCCTATTGGGACGATTTCTCAATGTTAAAAAAAACCGGGGAACTCTTCAAACAAACCCCCGGGTTGAAAGGCTTTTTTTATGTTACCGCCGCCGGGGCAGACAAGGATGCCATACGGTTTGCCACAAAGGATTTTGCCGGTCTCCTGGAGAAAGAAGCGCCCAAAGGGTTCGAATGGTATTACCGGTTTATGGAGAAAGAGGATCACAACTCCACCTTTCACCGGGTTTTCTACAATGCCCTGGAAACGTTGTATGACCAATGGCGGCTTTCGGCCGATCAATTATCGGGGATGTCGCTGCGTGACATCCGGGAGCATTACACGAAATTGTCCCGGAAGTACGGGTATGAAATTCCCGCAACGAAGCAGGCCCTCGATCTCAAAGAGTACTTGCTGCGCCAGGAGAAAAAATTTGAAGAGGCCATCGACCTATTGGAATTCAGGGTGGCCACATATCCCAATTCCGCCGTCGCACACTATAAACTTGGATATCTCTATAAAGCCGCCAGCAAGATGGACCTGGCCAAAACAAATTTTGAGAAAGCCGTTGCATTAGGGGAACAGGCTAAAGACCCTCGGCTGCCCATGTATAAGGAGTCCCTTTCGCTTCTATTAAAGAAAATCAAGTAAGGTTCCTCACAAGAATTTGTACAAGAAAAAAGTATACCGGGGATAGGCAAAAACGTTGGGGAAAACAGTTCCAGGCGAATAATTCCAATATTTCGCTTTAATATGATTAGTTGATCAATGTCTTTATATCTTTCTTTGTTAGTCCGGTACTAAGGATTACTTGTTCCAATGAAAAATTATTTAAGAGCATTCGCCTGGCTATCTCAAACTTCTCTTCTTTTTTCCCTTCTTTTTTCCCTTCTTTTTTAAATTCCGGGCCAAGGGTTTCGATAAACTCTTCTCTAAATTTTTCTCTAAACTCTTCTCTAAACTCTTCTCTAAATTGTTGAGCTAAGGTTGGCATGATGATATCACCTCCTTCTATTTTAGTATTGTCCAATATTTCCTTTAAGTCGTCCCGGCCAATATCCTGGGTATATGAGATATACTTCATAAAGAACAGTACAACGTCTTTATTTTCGGTAAATCCTCTCTCGCGCCAGAAACGGAATATTTCCAGGATCGCTTCTATATCTTTCTTATAGGCAGCTTTCATTAAAACCATTGCCGTAAATAAAAAAACGTTGTTTTTAAATTCTTTATTGCTTTCAGCACCGAAGTCCCAGGGGTTGGTATCGAACAGGATGTAACGGTAATCCAGCAAGTATCGTTTTACTTCGTCATCCACGTCGAATTGTTCCGCAAAAGACCGGGGCACTTTCCATTCTTCCGCGCCGTGGTAAAACACCACCGGTATGATAAGGCGCGGCGATTTATTGTTATTGTAATCTTTTTCCCACTCGAAGACCATATATTTGAGGACCTGCAGCAGCACTTCCACCCTTCCTTCGGATTTGTGTTCCAGGAGAAAATAGATATCTACCGGTATTTGCTCCTTTGTTGTTCTCAGCACTGTTTTGACGACGATATCGGAAAATCCTTTTTTGTATTCATTGGAAACATATTTGGTATCTTCTATTTCGATATTGGCAAGGTCCAGTTGCTTTTTTAGCCCGGTGGGCAGGACCTGTTCCAGGAAATCCCGGGCGTTTTCAGGGGAGTCGAAGATTTTGTGGAAGAAGCTGTCGTTAATGTTTTGGATATCGGTGGTTGTGTTTTTCATTGCCCTTCAATTATAATATTTTTACCGGTTTTTTTCAATCGTTCCGGGATAAGATAATTTCAAAGGCATGATATTCTTCCCTTTCTCTTTCTGCCCGTAGGGATAGGGGACAGACGCGAAATTTTTAGGGATAGGGAACAGGCTTCATAAAATTGTTGACAAAATAAAAGCTTTCTCATATTATATGAGACTGAGGTCTGCTCCAGGAAACAGGAAACGAATTCATTTTAACTCTTCCGGGACTTTAACCGGATATGGAGAGGCTTTTGTGTTACCCGACAACCGGGGAAGGAGCTTAAATACAATGACAAGAAAAGAATTCAAAGAACGTTTAATAGATGGGGTGCTTCTCTTTGACGGCGCCCTCGGCACCATGCTCTATGCCAACGGGATTTATATCAACCGCTGTTACGATGAGCTAAACCTCTCCATGCCCAACCTGATCAAACAAATCCACAAGGAATACGTGGACGCCGGCGCCGATTGCATCGAGACCAATACCTTTGGCGCTAACCGGTTTAAACTAGCGGCGTATGGGTACGGGGAGAAATTATCCGCCATCAATTACGAAGGGGCGCGACTGGCCCGTGAAGTCGCCGGTTCAAACCACCTGGTGGCGGGCTCTATCGGCCCCCTGGGCATTAAACTGGAACCCTGGGGCCCCACCTCTATGGCGGAAGCCGGTGAAGCTTTCAAAGAACAAGCCCAGGCCCTTAAAGACGGCGGCGTGGACTTGTTTATCCTGGAAACCTTTACCAACCTCGTCTGTCTCCAACAAGCCGTACTGGCAATACGGGGAATTTGCGACCTGCCTATTATCGCTTCCATAACCGTGGCGGACGACGGCAACCTGCTCTACGGCGCGACCCCGGAGGTCTTTACCCGTAAGCTGGATGAAATGGACGTGGACGTGATCGGGTTGAATTGCAGCGTCGGCCCCCATTATATGCTGCAAACGCTGGAAGAAATGGTAAAGCTAACGGCAAAACCGGTTTCCGCCATGCCCAATGCGGGTATGCCGCGAATTATCGAGGGACGCAATATATATTTGACTTCCAGCGAGTACATGGCCGAATATACCCGCCGTTTTATCCTGCTGGGGGCGAAAATCGTGGGCGGGTGCTGCGGTACAACCCCCAAACATATCAAGGCCATGCGCAGCGCCATTAATTCGATTATTCCCCACCTCCGGCCCGCCGCGGTTAACCTGGAAGCGAAGGCGGAAAAAATCGCGGTAAAAACCGCGCAACCGGTACCCATGGCGGAAAAATCGAATCTGGGTCGAAAACTGGCCAACCGCGAATTTGTGACTACGGTGGAAATCACTCCACCCCGGGGGTGCGACCCGGGTAAGGTATTGGAAGCGGCCAAATTGTTGAAAGAAAACAACGTGGATGCGGTGAATATCCCCGACGGTCCGCGGGCCTTGACGCGCATGAGCGCCCAGCACTTGAGCTGCCTGATCGAAAAGCAGGTGGGAATCGAGACGGTGCTGCATTATACCTGCCGCGACCGCAACCTGCTGGGCATGATGTCGGATATGCTGGGTCTCTATGCAGTGGGAATTCATAACCTGTTGCTTATCACCGGCGACCCGCCTAAAATGGGGGATTTCCCGGACGCCACGGCCGTGTTCGACGTCGATTCCATCGGTCTTACCAACATGGTGAACCACTTGAACCGCGGGGTGGACCTGGGGGGCAATAGTATCGGCAAACCCACGGGGTACCTGGCGGGGGTGGGTCTGAATCCCACGGCCATCGACCTGGAATTGGAAATCCGCCGCTTTGAATGGAAAGTGAAAGCCGGCGCGGAATTTGCCATTACGCAGCCGGTTTTCGATGTGAGCAAGCTGCTGGATTTCCTGGAGCGGATTAAACATGTGCGGGTTCCGGTTCTTGCCGGTATCTGGCCGTTGATCAGTTTACGAAACGCGGAATTTATGAATAATGAAGTCCCGGGGGTATCGGTGCCCGGCGAGGTTATCGAACGGATGCGGGCGGCAAAGTCTAAAGAAGATGCGCTCAATGAAGGTATTGCCATGGCAAAGGAGATGATCGTCCGGCTCAAGGATCATGTAGAAGGTATCCAGGTGTCTGCCCCGATGGGCAAAGTACAGTATGCATTGGAAGTGTTAGCGGTTTTGAAGAATTAATGTAACGGTTCGGGCTGCGGCCTAAACTGTTAAAATTATAAATTATAAATTATAAATGGCGCCGCGTATTGTGACATGCCCTTTTGAACGCTCTTCGCTCGGTTTTTAATCTTTTCGCGCAGGCGTTTAAATTGTTTTTGCCCGTAGGGCTCCATCATTTATAATTTATAATTTATCATTTATCATTTATAATTTTCTTTTTTAAACCTCACACATTGAAAAGAAATGCTTCCACAGCCTATGGGCTGAGCAGTTACGAGTTAATAATAGAAAATTTGGGGGTGCTAGCAATCCTTGTAGGCGCCAACCAAGCCAGATGAAGCAATAAACCTCACCCCTCCGCTGTGGTCCTACAAACGGGACCCCCAGCATGGGGGGGGCTAAGAGGGCCGTTTTAAAATAGATATAATCGGTTTGAAGATGCGCGCCAATAAACGGATATCCTCGGTAATAATCTCCGCCATCCCCTGCATCTCCTGGTTAAATTGAAGTTCCTTGCCGTAACTGGTTTTTAAACCGTCGGGCAGGGCTACTTCTACGATATAATTATTATCGGTAGTTATCAACGATTTCGATTTAATGATCCCCTGCACAATACCGTAATCCGTGTGCGGATAATTTAATAACTTTATATTAACCTTTTGCCCCTCTTTCACTTTTCCCGACCCCATGATGGGTAATACCACTTTGCCCACCATTTTACCCGCATTGTCGGGTATCACCGTTACAACCGTATCGCCCGTCCGAACATTCTGGTTGATACTCCAGTATTTCGTAAAAACTACCATGCCGCTGATGGGGGTTTTCAAAAGATAATTCTGTTCCCACTGGGCAACCTGGCCGGTTAAATTCTCATAAGCGGCGGTTAACCCCAATTCCAGTTGTTTCTTTTGTTCCGTGTACGATTGGTTTAAATCCATTAAAGACTGTTCCAACTGGGCCAGTTGAATCTTTTGATTGGCCATCGTGCTTTTGGCGCCTTCCAGTGTAAACTCTTTCTGTAAAAATACACTTTTAGCATTTTCAAATTCGGTAATAGAAATGATTTCATCCTTATATAATTGAATGGCCCGGTCATACTGCTGTTTACTTAAACTAAATTCCTGTTCCATAAGGGCGGTCTGCCGCTCCGTTCGAGCATACAACACCTGGTACCGCTCGATTTGCAGCCGGATGGATTCCATCTTTTTATTATAATAATCCAACCGGATAAAATACCGGTAGTCCTGGTAACTCTTTAAAAAAACAGAGTACCCGGCTTGCAGGTCCCCCAGGGTGTAAGCCTGGTCAATTGGGAGCGAACCCGCGGCATCGAATCGGTTGGGCAGCGATTTTAATGCGGCCAGTTTCTCTTTTAAATCGAAAACGTGGCTGTAATTGGCGGCATTTTCAAGAATAGCGATCGAAGCGCCGGCGTCTACCTTTTGATTGTTCTGGACGAATAGCACCTGTATCTTACCGGTGGTCCGGGCGACGATGGCCGCCGGCGGCGTTTCCGTGGTTACCACGATAGACGACTGGATCACATCCGGGTACTTGAAAAAATAACTCCCCACCAGGAATATTATAATCACGGCAAAAAATAACGTAATCCCCTGGCGAATGATCCAGTGGGGAATATACCCCATGATTTCCTGGACTTCTTCGCTCCGTATTTCGATGGCTGAAATATCGATTTGCTCTTGCTTGTCTTTTCCCGGTTCCGGTCCCACTTCCTTTTCCCGGGGTTTCTTTTTTTTCTTTACCTGCTCTTCATTCATGGTTCATAACTATTTTCCCAGTTCCAACTGATTTTTCACCAGGTTGTAATAGGCGCCCTGCATGCGGGTTAATTCCGCATGGGTGCCTTTTTCCACTAATTCGCCTTTTTCCAGGACAACGATTTGGTCCGCATGTTTAACTGTACTTAACCGGTGCGCCACTACCACCACGGTACGACCATGGAAAAATTCCTCCAGGTTTTCCATAATGACGCGCTCATTATTGGCATCCAGGGAATTGGTGGCCTCGTCGAAAAAGAGATACTCCGGGTTAATATAAGAGGCCCTGGCAATCAGGATACGCTGCTTTTGACCCTGGCTTAAGCCATGTCCTTCCTGGCCGATCTTGGTGTTGAAACCCAGCGGCAGGGTTTCGATAAATTCATGGATATTGGCCAGTTTGGCCGCTTTCACCATACGCTCTTTATCGATGATCTCGTCGCTCACGGCAATGTTCTTGGCAATGGTATCGGAAAAAATAAAGCCATCCTGCATAACCACCCCCGACTTCTGGCGCCACAACCGGTGGCTGAAGTTGCTTAATAGGATATCGCCGATCCTGATTTCACCCTTGGTGGGGGGGTAAAATCCCAGCAGCAATTTGATTAAAGTCGTCTTGCCGCTGCCGCTGGTGCCCACGATGGCGGTTACTTTACTTTGCGGGATGTGCAAGTCCACATTTTTTAATACAAACTCCGAATGGGGACCTTCATATTGAAAGGAAAGGTTGGAAACGGTAAGCCCTTTCTTTTCCGGCAATACAGTGAGTTTATGTTCATCCGGGCTTTCTTCGTCCTTTTTCAAGTGGATTTCGCCCAACCGTTCGAGGCTGATCTTGGCGTCCTGTGATGCGTGGAGAAACCCGATCAACTGCTCGACGGGCGCATTCAACTGGCCGATGATGTACTGCACCGCCAGCATCATACCCAGGGTCATATCGCCCTCGATAACCGCTTTGGCCGCATAAAAGGAAATAAAAATGTTTTTGGTCTGGTTGATGAAGGCGGACCCCACCTGCTGGTACTGGCTGAGGGTTAAACTTTTTATATTGACTTTAAACAACCGCGCCTGGATGCGTTCCCATTCCCACCGTTTCTGTTTCTCGCAGTTGTTCAGTTTGATTTCCTGCATGCCGGTGATGAGCTGGAAGAGATTGCTCTGGTTGTCGGACAACTGGGCGAACCGTTTGAAGTCCAGTTCCCGGCGTTTCTTCATAAACAGGTATATCCAGATAAAATAGAGAAAGCTTCCCACCACGAAAATGGTAAAAATCCTGAGATCGTAGATAGCCAGGACAAAACCGAAAATCACCAGGTTTATCATGGAAAAAAGGATATTAAGGGTAGAGGTGGTTAAAAAAGACTCGATCCTGGTGTGGTCGCCGATGCGCTGCATGATATCGCCGATCATTTTGGTATCGAAAAACCCGATGGGCAATTTCATCAGTTTGATCAGGAAATCCGAAATCAAGGAAATATTGATCCGGGTGCTGATATGCAGCAGTATCCAACTGCGAATAAATTCCACCGCGGTGCGACTGACAAAAAGCGTCAACTGGGCGATCAGGATTAGCGTAATAAAACCGATATCCCGGTTATTGATGCCGAAGTCCACGATGGATTGGGTCAGGAAAGGGAATATCAATTGCAGCATACTGCCCAGCAGCATGCCCAGGAAGAGTTGGAAGATAAATTTTTTATAGGGCCTGAGGTAGTTAAACAGGAAGCGGAAACTGGACTTATTGAGGCTTTCATCGTCTACTTTGTAAAAGTCCGGGGTAGGCTCCAGCAAGAGGCAGAGTCCCTGGTCCACGTCGTCTTTGCGGGTACTGGCCCAGCCGGAGAGAAATTCTTCCCGGGTGTATTTCACCAGGCCGTGGGCCGGGTCAGCCACGTGGATAACGTCATTTTTTATTTTGTAGACCACGATGAAGTGGTTTTGTTTCCAGTGTGCAATACAGGGTAGTGTGGCTTCTTCGGCCAATTTATCGAAGGAAATGCGCACACCCATGGTGCGCATACCGATGGATTCGGCCGCATCGCTGGTGCCCAACATGGACACCCCTTCACGGGTAATATAACTGCGATCCCGCAACGTCTGCACGGTAAAGGTCTTGCCGTAATATTTCGCGATCATGGCAAGCGACGTGGGACCGCAGTCCATTGCGTCCAACTGTTTGATAAACGGAAATTGAGACATCGTATATTATCTTAAGCAATGCATCAAACGGCATGAAGAGTAAAAAATGATGAATGCTGAATGATGAAAATAAAACCCATGTGGGATTAAACGGGCTTAGACGGTATCGTTTTACCCATCGCCGGAGCCATCCGGCGCACATCATCCAGTATTCATTATTTCATTTATTCGCTCTTGCCATTCTTTGCTTCAACCTTCTTCAACTCTTTCAGTTTTTGCAATACGGGTTCGATCAAAGCCCTGTTCTTTCCCTTGTATTCCAGGAAAAAACCCAAAACCGCGTGCTTAACCAGGGGTACACTATCGAGGTGGAATAAAAGTTCCTCGATCTCCGCTGCTTCCTGAGGGTCAGCCGGGGGCTTTATGGTCAAGAATTTTTTCCCTTCGTCTTGTTCCTTCATTTCGCCTTCATCGCAAATCAACCAGTGCAGCGAAACCTGGAACTCATCACGCATCGCCTTCATCATGGTGGGGTTGGGAAATACTTCTCCTTTTTCGATGCGGGAATAATTGGCCCTGCCGCAGTCGAAATATTGGACCATTTGCTCCTGGGTATAATGGACGCCTTTCCGGATCTGCCGTACCTTGACGCCGATTTCCTTTTTTAGCTTCGATTTACGTTTGTCTCGTGAATTGTTGTCCTTTCCCCCTGGACCATTCTTACTCTTTTTTGGACTCATTTTTTTCTCCTTTTGTATAAGAAACCTGTACAAATGTGAACTCGTTCACCGGAAAACAGGCATACAAATAAATTTAATCTGCTTTTTTGTTTCATTTCAATCCAATTTTTCTTCCCTTATAATATATCCTATGAGAAAGAAAAATACAAGAGCTAAGTTCTATTTTTTTTACTTTTTTATATTTTTTAAACCGCTGGGTTTTGAAAATAACAAATGCGGCCCCGCTGGTTTTATACTTCAGGCGAACTTAAACCTCTTTTTCACCCACCGCTCATCCGGGGTATAAAAATCGGTCCAATAGGGTTTGACGCCTTCTTGCCAGGCCCGGAAACAATACAACTTTAAAAAGGCAATTTTTGCGCCTTTGGAAGTTTTGTATCTTGCGTCCACCAATAATTCGCCCTTATGAATGGCAATCAAACGGTAACCTTTTTTCTCGGTAATAATAAAAACGCGGTGGAAAAAAAAATAAACGGCATTGCCTAAAACCGATATTTTCATCTTTTCACCCGGGGCCACTTTAAGTTCTATTATGGGTTCGTGTTCTTTTTTAGCCATTATTTACCTCTTTAGCCCTACGCCCCACCGATAACCTCTTTTTGTGGGCATCCGACTAAAAGCTATTATAATTTCTGATATTTCATGATACCCGATAATAAAGCAATTGTCAAGCTCCCGGCTATTTAAATTAACAAATTCTCCTTCGCTTCCTGTTTCGCCGCGTTCACATCAGCGTATTTTCGCCGGGCGATTTCCGATTTATAGTACCTATGCAGGAAATCGTACAACACCAATTCATGCAGGCGCTGCCTCGATTTGAACAAACGGTTTACCATCATGTGGCTGTAACTGCCCATCAGGTCGTCCAGTAAAAAGGGATTGGGGGTTTTATTATCGTACAAGTTCAGGATTTCTTCGGCGATGGGCTTAAAAGCCCCGGACCTCCGGTCAAGCAATTGGAACAGGGGAAACATTTCGCTTTCGTGGTCTCCGGTGTGGTCAAGGATATCGGTTATCACGGTGCGGTCCTCCCGGAATTTTTTCTCCAACCGGTCTTTCAAAGCACGGTTCAAACCGAATTCCTTGCCGAAACTTTCCCGCAGCCGGGTCGCCAGTTCATATTTTCCCTCCATGGGGTAGCGGAAATCTTCCAGCAAGGCATCCACCGCCCTGAGGCCGAATAGCCAACGAATTCTTTCCCCTTCATCGCCTTCGATCAAGTCCAGCATATCCACCACCATTTGACTGTCGTAAAAAAACAACGTTTCCGCCAGTTCCATGGACCGGGCGCCGTACCTTTCGATTTCCCGTTGATAGGAATCCACCTGTACTTTCCAGATGAGGTCCTGTTGGATAAAGGGTTTTATTAAAGAATTCACCGCCTGAACCGCCTTCAGCAGCGCCTGGGGGTTTTTGATATGGAAGCGGACCCGGGTATGGAGTTGGGGATCGGAGTAGCGGATAAAAAACCACTTATCGATGTCCCCGCCGTCCAGTAACTGTTGGGCCAGGGGTTTGATCATACGGGACAAAACGATATCCGCTGTCTTGGGCCCGGTATAAAATTTGTAAAAAAGCCATTCGTCGCCGATTATAAAGGTGCGTTGAGGGTCCGGCGCGTTTGCCTCTTGGTCGTCAGGGGTAAGACTGTTGTTACTGTTGCTATGTTCCATTTTCATGCTTTCCCTTCTTCTTTTACTTTGTAAAAGGAGAAAATAAACTCGTTGGTGAAACCCCCTTCTTTACTTTTTACTACCGCCCTGGCGGGGTCGAATATAAATTCGATCAACTGGAAACCGGGTCTATTTTTGGCGACGGAAAAGAGGGTGTTGATACAGAGGGCGTTTTCCAGGTTGATGAACAATCGGTTATCGCTGTCGGAAAGCGCCACATAAGCGGGCATATTCCTCTCCGTGCGCCATTCCCGGACGCGCTGCACCAGTTGTTCATCGCCTTTTATTTTAAGAAGTTCCGCGATATCTTTTTCCTTGATATTCCATGTGGCAGGGGAAAGGATGATGTTCCGATAAACCATGCGGGGTAAGAAGTCCTGGTCGCCGGAGAGGGAACCCCAGCTAAATCCGAGGCCGCCCCTTAAATTCTGGGTCTGGAGGTCCGCTAAAAACTGGTAGACCGGTAAAGCGTTAAAGGAATAGTTATGGGCGTTGGTCAGGCGGGGTACTACTTCCTTATTCAACCGTTTCGAGCGCAGCACTACCCGGTTCTGCTTGACCGAGACCATTAAATCCTGCACTTTTATTTGATCTGCCGCGGGCACGGCGGCTTTGGCCAGGTAAGGGATCTCATATTGCCGCAGCACAGGCCGCAGCAGGACGTTTCCCACCCGCGATTCGGGTAAATGGATAATTTCCGCCAGCAGGACGCCCGGTTTCAATTCTTTCTCTACCTGCGCGATTTCCTTGACAAATGCGTCGGTTTTTGGGTCGGCATGGCAAAAGCGGCCCAGCAGGTTGCCGGAACTGGAACCCCCAAACCCGGAGGTCATTACCCTTTTCCTGGGGTACGCGTCGCTCTTATCTTCCACGATCTGTACCATGGCGGAAAAACTGTCCGGTAGATCGTTCCAGTCGGATGTAAACGGTTCCAGTTCTTTATCTGTTATTTCCACCTCGTACTTTTTGGCCACCAGGGCGTCCTGGTATTTCTTTAACAGGAAGGCTTGAATTTGGTTCCAGCGAAGTTCAGAGCCGCCGGGGCCGGCGGGGCCGCCGACCGCCAGGTCATCCACCAGGGGGGCGATATCGCCTGCGCCGGCGGTTTGCCTGTAGCCGACGCCGGCTTCGGTATCCAGCGCTTTGAGCAGCGGCAATTCCCTGGTTTCATAGCGCTCGAAAAAAGCATCCCGGAATTGAGTCATGTTGGTGGACGTGGGTTTGGGATTTAATTTATTCATCACGTCGAATCCTTTTAACAGGTCGTCCACGAGACTGGATTCGACGGTGCAGTGAAGCGTGGGTTTGACCATGTCGGTTTGAAACAAGAATTTCAATTCGAAACTGGTCTTGAGGGGTTCCAGGGCGTCGGCGATTCGTTGATAATGAGAAACCGTGGCGCCGATCCGACTGTGGTCGATTTCTTCCAGGGCTTTCTTGATTTCCCGGATAACCCGTTTAATATCGTCGATGTCCCGGATGGGTTCCAGGACGGCCATGATCTGGTCCAGGAATTCAGGGCCGGTGATAGCGGGTTCCAACTGGTTGACCAGCACCTGGCTGTTCACCAGTTCGTCGAGGAATTCCCGGGCCTCTTCGAGGGTGATTTCTTCATCCACCAGCACTTCGGTCAGTTCCCGTAAATAGGCGCCGTCGGTTGCCTTCTCCAATACCCGCTGCAAGTACTCCGAGTGGTCCACGGCCACGATATGGTGGGTACGCCTGGCATTGACGCGGTAGCGGTACTCCACGTAACGCAATTGGTCGCCCACAATGTATATACTGGAGTTGGGGTAGTAGCGGATATTTTCCTTGATAATGGGGTGATTGGCCAGGTCCTGGGCCAGTGCGCAGAGATAATTCATATCCAGCCGGGTATGTCTTTCATAGAGCGCCTGTTCAGGTAATTCCACTCGTCCTTCTTCGGACCATTTTCCCAGGGAGAACCCGGCGAATAAGCCGAAGGGGGTGGGCCGGGTGGCCATGCGCAGGATATAACGCATTAACCCGTAATGCAGCCGTTCCCTCTTTTTCCGGTCCGTCAGCCCCCCGGCCAGCCACTCCTTCATCTGGGTGTGCAGGTCGGGGGAAGCGAGAAAGATGGCTTCATCCACTGCCGGTAAACGGCATACTTCCTGCAATTTCTCTTCCGGGGTCGAGACGCCGGAGATCAGGGGTTCGAGAAAATCGAAGGAATACAACGGCGAACGTAAAATAAATGACGAAAAATTTTGATATGGTATGTTCTTCATTTTCGTGTTCTCAAGTTTCCACGGTGCGTCATTAACTGAGGAACAGGCACCGGTCCCAGTGGGCTTCGATATCGGAAAGCATGGATATCATCATCAAACCGATGCCGGCCACGCCTTCCAGCAACCCGGCTTCAGGGATCCAGCCGCCGTATTTTTCCGTGTGCCAGGCTTTAAAGCCGGCATAACCGTCTTCGTAGGTTGCCAATTTCAGGGTTTCTTCCAGCCAATACAGGGCGGATTCTTTAAACGAAGCGACCCCGGTATGCTGGTACATGCGGTTATAGATATGGGCGATGCCGGCTGCGCCGTGGCATAAACCCGCGTCGATAACGGCATTTTCCCGCACATCCTTGCGGCCGGTGGAATGCAGCAAAGTTTTTAGGGCCGCCTCTTCCCACTCTTTGTTCCCGGCGCTTTGGGCGGCCTGCCACAAGGCGGCCCCGATGCCCAGGTCGCCGTAGCACCAGGCCAGGCGGCTGTGGGCAAGCGGGTAGTCCTCGTTGACGCCTATCCAACTGGGGAAGTTGGACTGGAATTTTGCGGTATCCAGTTTATAGGCCAGCATGTAGCGAACTGCGCCGTCCAGCAAGGGGGAAACTTTTTCCGTATAAATCCCTTTTTCAAGCAATTTGGCCAGGAACACGATGATACTGGCAAGGCCGTGGGATAAGCTCAGGTTAAAACCTTCCGTGCCTTTTTCATGGTCCAGTACGGAGCGCCAGGCAATACCGTTGTCCTGGTCGGGAAAAGTGTGTTTGATCTTATCCATGTGGTCTACCAGTTCTTTTAAATTCCCTTCGGACTCTTTTTTAGCCAGGCGGGCTATGAAATATGCGCCGCAGCCCACGGCGCCGTGCAGGAAGTCGTAATTTCCTTTTTCGATGTCATAGATCATTGCTTTGTGGAGAAAGGGGTCCAGGGCTTCCAGGATTTCATCGGTATCGGCTTCGACAAAATCGTTTTGGACCAGGTGTTCCATCATCCAGCCCACCCCGGCCAGGCCGCCGGCCAGGGTATGGATACTGGTCTCATTGTTGATTTCGTCGAAGATTTCGTTAATCAATCGGTGCGCAAAGTCCACGTGTTTTTCTTCCATGGTCAATCGCGCATAGTAAAAGAAAAACAGGGCAATCCCTGCTTTGCCGCCCATTACACCGATATTTTCCTTCATTTTATCGGTATTTTTGAGCAGGATATCCGAGATCTCGGATAGTTTGTCCAGGTAAGTTTTCGCGTTTTTTTCATCTACCAGCGAACACCATTTCATCTTGACCTTCCTTTTTAATTTTGCGCTTTTTCAACGGTTCGTAAAAAATACAACGGTATAATACACATTACCTTAAAGCCATATAAAAGTCAACGGGTTAAAAAAAATGTTTCATCAAAAACAGTTTTATTTGAAAACATCTTCCAGGCCGAGCCAGCGGCAAATGAAAAGCAAGAGCATATCGTATTCGGACATTTTGTCGCCGTATTCCCGGTACAATTCGGCCAATTTTTCATGGAAGACATGTTTGCCCGGGGTGAGCATCCGGGACTCGCCGAGGTCGATGGTTTTGTCCGGTTGAAAATCTTTCTGAACGATATAATTGGCGAATTTGAGGAGACTTTCATAGGTGGGGATAATGAAATCCGCATGCCTGTTAAAGCGGATGGTGGCGATAAAGGTAGTATCGTTCTTCATCGAGGGGAAAAAGGCTATGGTAAAGATGTTATCGCCGATTATTTCAGTGATAACGCCCACGGATTTTTTGTCGCTGATATAGGCGTAGTCGTATTTGTTGCCTTTAAAGGTCAAGCCGTGGCTTTTAAGACTATAAAATTTTAAAACAATCTCTTGCCATTCCATGAGATTTCCTTGCATATCGGGCCCGTAATGTGAGTCCGTTTTCGTAAGGTTTTATTATACACTATTTTTCATAATAATTTAAGCCCCGCGACGCGGGGGTCCTATTGGATCATTAGGCGCCGATTTTGCCCGGAGCCGCTAAAGACCCGGATATCAGGTTGAGGAACAAAATTTTAGATACTTTTGGCCTCCCCACAGATCGCCTTTGCGGTGATGTTTATTATTGTACCGGCGGCCAGTCGTTCCATTAAGGTGAGGAAATATTCTTTTTCCTTTTCAACCTTCCTTGCCCTGAGCTTTTGCATGAACCAGTGGATTGGGCTCACCCTGTATTCCGTTTTAACGGTTTAAATATATTGCAGTTGTTTCTGCCGGTTCTTTGGCCGCTTTTGCTCTTTTGTAACCTTCGGATAAAACCAGGATACCGCATTTTTCAAGGAATTGGGGGTGGTCTTTGAAGGCTATTCTACAGACGCTGATTAATTTTTTCATCCAGGTTTCCAGTTCTCTCAGGGCATGGTCGCGTTTCCGGATGGATTCTTCCGCGTCGCCTTTCAGCCTGAAGTATTTTGCTTTTGTATTTTCGACGGTGGTGACATTATTCAGGGCTGCTTCAATTCTTTCCCTGGTTAAATTGTAAATGGATATCCTGGAAATAGTGCTGTCGCTTTTTAGAACATAATGATAGTATTCTTTGGCTTTTTTGAGCCAGGTCAATCTTCCTCTATCTTTTATTGCATCGTTTGCCAGCGCCCTCAAGGGATTATCTTCGGTGCTGTCATATTCCAGGTCAATCAATTTTGCATAATCTTTAAATTCTATTCGTGCGGCTTTGGAGAGTGATTGAAATTCCTTCCCGGTGTTAAGAAGTTCCCCATGAATGAGTATCTGGCGGCTCTCTAATTCCACGGCTATGGTGTGGACGTTAAGGCCGGTTTCGATAGTGCTGCCGTCGTAATTGAAAGCCGTCAGCAAATTAATGGTTTCTATATCATCCTTAATGCCCTTCAATACGATCAAGGAATTCTCCATAAAGAATGGTATATTGTGACCAAGATATTTCATTATGATCTCCTTTGCATGGCGTCTATTTTTATAATTTTCATTCGATTTGTTTTTTGCATATGCCTGGATTTCTCAAATAATAGCCTTGTTGCTATGCGCACGGGGTTGGGGCGTACGTGCAATGGGGCAGGGCACAATTGCAAGTGGTCGGGGCGAATCCGCAAGATGTCGGGGCGCACTTGCAAGCTGTTAGGGCGTAATTGCAATTGATCGGGGCGCATTTGCAAGTTGGTGGGGTGCACCCGCAAGTGGGCGGGGCACATGCGCAATTGGTTAGGGCGTAATTGCAAGGGATCAGGGCGCATTCGCAATAGCTCAGGGCGCAGTTGCAATGTGGCGGGGCGTACGCGCATTGTGTCAGGGCGTAATCGCAAGCTGTCCGGGCGTATTTGCGACTTGGCGGGGCGCACTAGCAATGGGTCAGCGCGCACCTGCAAGAGCTCAGGGCGTAATTGCAAGCGGTCGGGGCGCATCCGCAAGTGGTTAGGGCGTAATTGCAAGTAGTCGGGGCGCATCTGCATGAGGTGTGGGCGTCTTTGCATGCCCCAGGGTGTACCGGGAATTTGCTTAGAAAGTTTTTGCGCTATCTCCATTCTCTTCTGCAATCGGTCGTTTCTTAAGATAATCCCATAGAGTTGACCGGTTATTGGATGCAGATGGGGCTGGAATAGGCCGGGTTGTTTTTCCCGGCGGTTAGAGCCAACAGACAATTCATATAATCTATCCGGCGCCATGAGGGTTAAGTCTATCTCAAATCGAATTTTTTGTCAAAGGGTTGGGGAAAGATAGAATGATGAATGATGAATGATGAATGTTTATAGGAAAATCCGAAATTCGAAATCGCGACACTTGAAATTCGAAACAAATTCAAATGACCAAATAATAAATGACCAAAACTGTAAATCAGAAGCAGGATAAAAGGAACGCGGAAGAGCGGAAAAAGAAGAAAAAAACTTGGTGACCTGGTGCCTTGGTGGCAAAGTTTTTGAAGCGAGGAAGAGCGGAAGAGCGGAAGGCCAAATCACAATTTACAAACCACAAATGACAAACAAATTCAATATTGCGACACGTAAATGTTTAAAATTCAAAACAAAAGCCGGGCGGACTGCCGATGGAATAGCGAATAGCGAATAGGGAACAGGAAAAAATTAGTTCCAATCGACATGTCCCAATATGACCCGGTTTAACTCTTCTTTATATTTTCGCCACTGGGGCATATACCGGTCCATATAGGCGATAAACCTGTCATTGTGCCGCCGCTCCAATAGATGCACCATCTCATGCACCAGGATGTACCGGATACAATGGGTGGGCTTTTTGGCCAACTCAAGATTAATCCAGATCCGCCCCTCCCTCACATTACAACTCCCCCATTTGGTTTTCATTGCCTTGATCCCCCACGATGATACTTCTACCCCGGTAATGGGCTGCCATTCTTCCAACAGCCCGGGTATTTGCTCTTTCAAGCGGTTTCGATACCATTGGTTCATGACCTGTTGGCGTTTTTCTCTTGAACTGCCAGCGGGAACGTACAGGTAGATGTATTTTTTGCCGCGGATTTCGACGCGGGAAGGGGGAGGGGCGGTGATGACTTTTAATATATACCGCTTGCCATTGTAATAATGGCTTTCGCCGGAAACATATTCACGCTTTGCCTGGCGCTCCTGCTGCCGGAACCGGACCTGCTGCTTTTTGATCCAGGTTAGTTTTGATATAGCAAATAACCGGACGGCGTCGTCATCGATGCGCATGGGCGCGGCGATGCGCACCCGCCCATTGGGCGGATATACGCCGAGATGCAAATTCTTTATATCTTTGCGTACTACCTCGACGGCGATTTCGCCTATGGTTAGTTGGGGCATTTTAATACTCTTTCTGTTCTTTGATTAATTGGAAAATTCGCTCCACCTGGGCGTCGTCATCGGGGATGTGCTTTCGTACGGCGCTTTTTACTTCGCGTTCCCGGATGATATGGCCGCGCCAGGAATCTTTTTTGGTGGCCAGTATTTCTTTATGGATGGCCACGGCCAGCGCTTCATCCTGGTTCAAATTGTCGTACAATGCGCGTTTGGCATTGGTATCCAGGCTTTTGGGATATGCAAAGGAGGCGGCGGGATTCTTCACCTGACGGCATAGTTCGACTATGGAAGCGAGGTACTCTGCATAACTCCTGGTCTGGGCCTTGCGCTCACGGATGATTTCGTCCAGCAGCCTGGACATTTTTTCATAGTATTTGGGGTTGGTGGGGGTTTCTTCGGTGATCAGGCGGCGGACATTGTTTTCAATGGTTTCGGCGATTGCGTCTTCATTGGCCGCGATGCCGGGGGGGAGGGCGGTGAGGGCGCCGGCGCCGTTTTCGACGATCAAATCGATGAGGGTCAGTTTTTCGAAGGCGGATATGGTCCGGCTTTCATGGGCGTCGATATAGGTATCGATTAGATGACGCATGTCGGATTCATAGCTTCTTAAATCGATATAATCGCCGCTGTTGCATTGTACTTGCCTACGCAGGTTGTCATAATAGGCGACCTCCCCGGCGATTTTTTTTGTTTCCTGGGGGGTATACCCGGCTTCTTGCATTTCATTGGCGATATTGGCATGAGACCGGATGAGGGCAGCGGTGTATTTGTATAATTCGAGGCGTTTGGGTTTGTTTTTTTCCAGTTGCTCTTGATTGCCGGGTTCACGGGCGCAAAAATAATGGAAATAATCGTTGGGCTTCTGTGGCGGGGCTACGGGTTCGCATAGGTGGTGGATGGCTTCCAGCGCCTGGTCTAAACGTTCTTTGCATTTTTGCAGCCGGTTGCTGAGTAGGCCCAGGATATCGGCATTCTCGTAGCGGGTAAACGCGCCGGCGGTGTAATCTTTGATGGATTTTTCCAGGTTGAGGAACAGGTCTTTGTAATCGATGATATAGCCGAATTCCTTATCGTCGCCATCAAGGCGGTTGACCCGGCAAATGGCTTGAAAGAGCCCGTGATCCTGCATGCTTTTATCGATGTATAAATATGTGGCGGGGGGCGCATCGAAACCGGTAAGCAGCATGTCTACGACGATGAGTAATTTCATTTGCGCGGGTTCTTGTATGAATTTTTTTTTGACTTCATCCTGGAATTTTTCCGGGTCTTTCCCTTTGAGCATTTCCCGGTAAATCTTGTATTTCATAAGATGATGGCCTGGGGATTCTTCGCCGGTGCTTTGGCCTTTGATGTATTGGATGGTGGGAGAAAAGGAGGTAACGATGGCGCATTTTTTAAAGCCCCTGCTTTGAAAGAGTTCATAGTATTTGCAGGCTTCATAGATGCTGCCGGACACCAGTAGGGCGTTTCCCCGGCCGTTTTGCAGGCGGTCTTTGGTCTCCATGTCCAGTTGGATGTCGTTGACGATTCGCTCCAGCCTGGATTTTGAACTGAGTACGCTTTTCATGGTGCCCCATTTTTGTTTGAGGCGGGCGGAGGCGTATTGGGTTAATCCTTTTGTTTTGGCTTCGAACCACTGGTCGATTTTTTCGGGGGAGGAGATATCCTGGTCGATGTCGCGGGCTTCGTAGAGTAAGTCCAGGATGACTTTGTCCCGGACGGCATCGTCGAATTTGTAGGTGTGGATATATTTGCCGAATAATTCCAGGGTTGTTTGTTTATCTTCTTTGAGTAATGGGGTGCCGGTAAAGCCGATAAATAGGGCAGTGGGGAGGATTTGTTTCATGGCTTTGTGGAGTTTCCCGGATTGGCTGCGGTGGCATTCATCGATATAGACGATGAGGTGGCCTTTGGCCTTGAAATTTTTGGGCAGGCTGTTTTTGAGTTCGTCGATATAGTCGTCGTAATCGTCGCCGCCGGTTGCTGTTTTTTTCCCGCCGAATTTGTGGATCAGGGAACAGATGAGGCGCGGGGCGGCGGCGTTTAGTTTCTCGATTAAATCTTTCCCGCTGCGGGTGCGGTAGATTTCTTCACTGACGCCGAGGAATACGTTTTCGATTTGTTTATCCAGTTCGTCGCGGTCGGTAATGATAAGGACCCGCGCATCCGGGATGTTTTCATTGATCCATTGGGTAAGCCAGACCATGACCAGGCTTTTGCCGCTGCCCTGGGTATGCCAGATTATGCCGCCTTCTCGTTTGCGCAGGCTTTCCCGGGCGGCTTTCACGCCGAAGTATTGATGGGGGCGGCACAGTTTTTTTCTGCCGCTGTCGAAACATATGAAATCATGGATCAGTTCCAGCAGGCGATTTTTCTCGCAAAGTTGGATAATGTGCTTGTCCAGGATGTTTTCAATGGGACTGGTTTCTTTCCAGGCGAGGTAGGATTTATCAGGGGTTTCGATGGTTCCGTAGCGGATGCCTTCGGAGTCGGTGCCGGCCATGATTAATTGGATGGTTGAGAAGAAGTGGCTGATAAAGATGTCTTGTTGATTATCCAGGTTTTGGCGGATGGCTTCGCCGACGGGGAGCGTACTGCGTTTGAGTTCCAATACGGCGACGGCAATGCCGTTGACATAGAGGACGATATCGGGGCGCTTTTCATACTGGCCGCTGACAGTGACTTCTTCGGCAATGGCGAAATCGTTATTCAGGGGGTTTTGCCAATCGATAAAATGGATGGCTTGTTTATTTTCGCCGATGTTTTCTTTGGCGCTGACGCCGTAGCGCAGGAGGTCATAAACGGCTTTATTGGTTTCGTACAGTTTTCCGTCGCCGGGTTTAGCGGCTGTTTTGGTGAGTTCGAATATGGCTTTCCTGGTGAGTTCGGGGGAGCAGCCTTTTTTGGTTAGATATTCTTGTAAAATAGCGGTTTCGATATTGCGGTTGTTTTCTCTCTGGCTCCAGTTGCCCAGGCAGCGGTAGCCCAGTTGTTGTTGAAAAAGGGTGATGATTCGGTCCTGTGTTTTACGTTCGATTTGCCCGACGTCTGTCATATTCGCCTCGTTTTGTCGGTTTGTCATCCTGTGGCCATAAATGTCTTGATTCTATTCACAAATTTTTTCCTATCGATCAAGATATCATATTTTAACTCCATTTCATAAATGATATCCAGCACTTCATTTTCCTTTTCCCAGTCGGGTTCTCTTGTAAATAAAACAACGACATCAAAATCCGATTCGGATGAAAAATCTCCCCGATTCCTGGAGCCAAAAAATGTTGTGCCTTTAAAATCAATATACTTCTTTTTTAGGATTTCATTTAACTCGCGGATAATTTTTTCAAAATTTTTCGCGGTGCTTATTTTTCCCATACAGTATCACCTCTTTTGTTAATTTACCAGAAATGGGAAAGGATGTCAAGCTTTTCGGCTCTTTTTCCCAGCGGATACCCGGACCAGGAAACGGCGAAACGCAACCTGGAAGGGATAAGGAAAAAATAGAAGTGAAGAAGAGAAGAGGAGAAGAAGAGTTGTGTAGAGACGTTGCGCGCAACGTCTCTACAGGGGGCGTCCTATGGCAATGATGAAACCGGTCACTTTCTTGTCGCCAACCTGGTAATATTCCGGTTTACACGCGGTTCCTACACGTTTCTGGGCATCGAATACCACAAGATAGCCCTCAGTGACGCTCTCCGACGGCAAATATTTCCCTGATACCTGGGTTATCCCTTCTTCCAGTATCACGTTTAATTCATCATACCGGTTCACTTTGGTTTCTATAATGTACTTCTTGCCTTTATAGGATAAAAAGATATCCATTCTTCCCAACCCGCTGGGAACTAAGCGTGTAGCTGTGCATTTTTATTTCCCGGGACGCCTCAGCTTCCTCAAAAAATGTTTTAAGATGAATTGTTTTATATATGTTATTGGCGACAACGGCTTTCCCGTCGCAGTCTTTTATCAAACCATACTGTTCCAACCAGGATTGGACTTCATTGTAAGCCCTATATTCGACGTTATCGAACACAATCTCTACAAAGGTTTCTTTGTACAGTTTGGCTTTCTCATAGAGGTTATCGAAGTGGGCGTTTTTTTCTTTCAGCAGGAGTCGGAGGGCTTTTTCCACATCATTTTCATCGATGGGATCAACGGTTCCTGGTTTGACATCGACAGTCAAAATTGCGCCCAATCGATTCACCAGCCAGGGTTGACCGGCGGTTTCTTCATAGACTTTTTTTACGGCTGTTTCGGTAAAGGGTTGATTGGTTTCTTCGCTGTATTGGCTATAGAGGTCCCGGACGTTTTTTAAAGAAAACGGGGGAAGATTAATGTGATCTGCAATGTTGAACGGCGATACCCCGCCCACCACCAGTTTGGTTATATTCCGAATCCCGATAAGACCGACGGAATAAAGGGCTTTTTGTTTTACATCTTTATATGCCTGGTATAAATCCCTTAAGGATGAAAGAAAATTCTCCAATTCTATTAACGGGATGCCGTCGAACTCATCGATAAAAATGACTATTTTTTTGAATCGAAGTATATGGTTTAATTCCTCGAATAAAGTACCGAAGGAGATGTGATCGGTGAGCTGATGGGTGTTCAAAAATTGTTTTACGGTTTCTGACTTTTCGCATCCTACTTCGTTTAGCCTGTCGATCAATTGTGAATACATGGTCCTTTGGACCAACTGGTAAAAGCGCGTTTTATCCAGGTCTTTATAGCGCTGGAAACTTATTAAGACAGCCACATAGGTGGGATCGCGGTGTAATTGGCGGCAGGTTTCTTTCAGGAAAGTTGTCTTGCCGCTCTGCCTGGGGGCAAAGATGGAAAAGTAACGGCCCAGGTCGATCATGGTTTGAATATCCTGTTTTTTAGTATTGGTAACATTTTCCAGTTCAACATAATAAGACCCTTCCGGGTTTACTGTCCCCGAATCTTCAAAGAAACGTTTGGGTTTCCAGTACGGCTTATGGTTTAAATTTTCAGGTTTTTCATTCATGGTTCAATGATATTGTATGGATCAAGAATTGTCAAGGGGCGGCATGAAAATAAATCATGCAAGCATGAAGCACGAAGCACGAAATTCGAAACAATATCAAAATCCAAATTTTCAAAATTCAAAACAAAAAACAAAAGCAGGACTTTACGGTGATCCCTTTCGTGTTTTTCGCGCCTTTCGCGGGCATTTGTTTTTGTTTTGGTCATTTATTTTTTGGTCATTGGGATTTGTTTCGAATTTCGAATTTCGAATTTCGGATTTATTTCCTTAACTCTAGCCTGGTTTTGCCGGTGAGTAATTGGTGCATCATGCCGTTTTTGACGGCATTGTATTTAGCGCGTTTTTTCTCCAGTGCTTCAAGCTCGGCGTCCATATCGCTCAGTACCTGCGCAATGGCTTCCTGCTCAGGAAGAGGAGGAAGAGGGATTTGAAATGATTTTAAATTTTTATTGGTGATCTGATTTATTGTTGCCCCAATGTTTTCATAGATTTGTTTTTTAATTAAATGTGTTTTAAATTGATGAAAAACGTATTGGAAGTATGGCGTTCGATAGACAGTCATAAAAGCACCAAATGTAATACCCACTGATTTTTTCTTGATTAATGCACATTTTCCAATAAGCTCTCTACTGCCATTTCTGACGCAAATAAGTATATCTCCTTCTTTTGTTACTAGTTTTTCTGGAACCTTAATATTCACATATACATTATCATCAAAAGCCAAACTTTCTTCAATAATATTTGAAGACCTTAAAACTAATAACCCGCTCTCCTTAACATTTTCCGGTTTATATGTTAATCCGATTATACATTCTCCAATCTCTCCTAAAGTTTTCTCTTCCCACTTCCCTACAAACCCGGGCAGGCGTTTTTGACCGGTGAGGAGTTGCTGCATCGCGCCTTGTTTGATGTTTCGCTTTTTGACGATCAGTCGATCCAGTGCTGTAATCAGCGCATCCACATCACTGAGTCCCGAGGCGATGGCTTCCTGCTCAGGAAGCGGAGGAAGGGGGATAGTGAGCGATTTAATTTCCTTACAATTTATCGCAGGATAATTTGAGCCTATCAACAATGTATTAATCTGTCTTTCGATTATATATCCAAACAAATGGTAATAAATATATTCTGCCTTGACTTCATTTTTATTACTTCTTATTACAGCAAATCCTGTTGAACATATAAAATCTTTGACATCGTTTTTTATGAATAGATGCGATTTTAAATTTGGTCTAACTGTACCTAAAAGAACATCACTTTTCTGCACTTTTCTTCTCGCTCTTGATGGCGCAGAATCAAAAACACATTTCGTAGAGTTTTTTAATAATCCTTGCTGGACATCTTCTAACGAGACATATGTAAAAGAATAATTAGCGTTAGTATTGTTCATAAGATTATCAGTGTTAATCTCCGCAATCTCTCCAAGTTTTTTTGTTTCCCACTTTTCAGGAATAACTCCCACCTCTGTTTTTTTGTATCCGGCAGGTATGGAAGTCTCGTTTACCATTCCAGCCCCATCTTCTTAAGGTGCCCATTCACCCTTTCGCTTAAATCCTCCACCTCCCGGCTTAATGCTGACAACGGTACGTCGTAACGCTCCACCAACTCGTTTATCCTCCGGGTAAGTCGCTGCGAAATACGCTCCATTTCATTCTTCACTTCCATGCTTATCGCCGACAACCATTTATCATCCACCACCAGGGTCTTTATCTCCTCCTGGGAAAGGTCCCTGTACCGCACAATTACTTTTTTGTCCAACGCGCCTTTGGCCTCTTTTATTTTTTTATTGGCTTCCGCTTCCCGTTCGCTGAGCAGCAAATACCCATTCAACACCCCCAATTCCTCTTCCGCTTCTTTATCATTCCTTATCTCTTTGATACGGTCCAACACCATGCCCCTGGAAACCTTCCCACTGTCGGATTTGAAAGCTTCCAACACGCCGTCTTCACCCCCATGCTCCTCTTCCATCTCCTCCTTTTGACGCGTAAGATCATCCCTATCCGCTTCCAATTGCCGGTGGTCCTTTTGCTCCTGCTCAAAATAACGGTTAATCACCAACGCTTTCGGTACAAGATCGCAATCCCATTCATCCTTTTTGTTTTTTACCAGGGACAACCGCGCATTCCACCCATCCAGGGAAATCATATACACATCATCCTGCATGATATAGAGCCAATACGTCATCAGATGCTGATAAATATCATACTTATCAATGAGCTTGAGAGATGCAAACGCTTGCAAAATATCCTCGGCTAACCGGTGAATGATTTGTTTGGGCTTATTATCGATATCCAGTTGCTTGAGCTGAAGGGCATGCCTGTTTTTCCAGGAAGCGAAAACCGCATCGACTTCCCGGATGTAATTGACAAACCCGGGATGGGAAAAAATGGTTTGCTTAATTTCCAGTTGGGGAATTTTCAGCGCATAATACCCCTTCCCGGGGGCAAAAGTGAAAAGCGCATCCTTCAAAGAGGGAAATTGCTCCCAGTAATCCCGGAGGGCGTCGATATCGTAAGCGGGAATACCGCCGCAAAGGTGGGCCCGGATATCGTGGATATCTTCCGGTTCCTGCGTGTCGATGTAACGCGGAATATTCAGGTTATAGCCATTGACCGCGATTTCCTCCACCGGGACCAGGCGGGAATAGTTGGCCATTTCCATTTGCTTATTAAAGATATCCACGATTTTATGTATATCCTGCTGGCGGAGGCGGTTCTTGTTGCCATCCTTAGCAAACCCCTTACCCGCGTCGATCATGAAAATACCTTTCCTGCCGGCGGCATTTTCTTTATCCAACACGATAATACAGGCGGGGATGCCGGTCCCATAAAAAAGATTGGCGGGTAACCCGATAATACCTTTTAAATATCCTCTTTTGATAATATTTTTACGAATTTCGCCTTCGGCATTGCCCCGGAACAGCACACCGTGGGGCAAAATAATGGCCCCCTTACCATCGCTTTTCAATGAACGCACCAGGTGCAAAAGGAAGGCATAATCGCCGTTCTTGTCCGGGGGCGCGCCATAACCGTCGAAACGCCGGTACGGATCATTTTTAACATTGACGCCGTTTGTCCAGGCTTTGGAAGAAAAAGGCGGGTTGGCAACCGCAAAGTCAAAGGTTTTTAGCGCGCCGGTTTGATCTTCGGTGAATTGGGGATGCGAAAGCGTGTTTTCTTGCCTGATGTCGTGAGACGGTTGGTTGTGGAGGATCATATTCATCCTGGCCAGGGCATAGGTGGAAATGTCCATTTCCTGTCCGCAAATTGAAATACCGTGGGGGGCTTCATCCGCGGCCTTGAGGAGCAGGGAACCCGAACCGCAGGTGGGATCGTAAAGAGTTTGCATCTGGCTTTTGCTCTGGTGGATGCCGATAATTTTAGCGATAACACGGGAGACTTCGGCTGGGGTATAGAATTGGCCTTTACTTTTCCCGGATTCCGTGGCAAAATGCCGCATCAGGTATTCGTAGGCGTCGCCCAGCAGATCATCGCCGCCGATGCGGTTCTTACTGAAATCCAGGTTTTCGTTTTCAAAGATAGCCACCAGGTTGGTGAGACGGTCCTGCCTGGCCTTTCCCTTGCCCAGTTTGGCGTCGTCCTGGAAATCGACGGTATCGATGACGCCATTAAGGCCATTTTCGAATGCAAGTTTTTCTAAAACCTTGTTAATTTCTTCGCCGATATTAGGATTCCCTTTCAGTTTACCGATATCTTTGAAGCTGGCGCCAGCGGGTATATAGATGGACGCATCCTTTTGACCTTCATACTTATCCGTGACATATTTGACGAACAAAAGGATGAGGATATAATCTTTGTATTGGGAAGCATCCATGCCGCCGCGGAGTTCATCGCAGCTTTTCCAGATAGAACTGTACAATTCGCTTTTCTTTATCGCCATGTGAAAACTCTCTTTTCAAGATGTGGAAATAGAAAATATAAAGTCATATAAATCAAATGGTCCTCCTTTTTAAGTATTATAAAAGGAAACCCCCTAATTTGTCAACCCCCCACTGCGTGGGGTCCCGTTTGTAGGACAGGACCAACGGATTCCATTAGGAATTTTTTCCGGCTCCGATCCCCCCACCATGCTCCTTCCTCACCTTCTCACCTTCTGCTTCCTCCCAATCGCCGGAGGCAAAGGTAAAATCTTGCCTTATCCAGGTGTTGCCCGGCGAATTGACCGGCGGCGGCGCCACGGAAAACATATCTTACTGGTTAAAGTTGCCCGATCAGACCGGAAACTATGAAGTCAAAACGGAAATACACGATGGCGAGACCGAACTGGAAGAAGTATCTCTCGATGTGGATGTATCCCAGGCCGTGTTGTCCCGCATCATCAATACGGTAGTAGAGTTGGAGGCCCTGGATGTTTCCTATTTGCGTTTAAAAGCCGGGGACATCATGGTTATTATGGGCCGGAGGTTATATGAAGAGGTCAAACAATGGGGTTCATCAAGATTAAACCCCTTCACCGGCCTGATAACGGCGGATTAATGTAGGGATCTACAAATAGGGTGCACGGTCATTTTGCCGCGTGCTTAATAAATGGGGGGTTACCGGTTTATTTATCGCAATCCATTGGCCAGGTGGTCCTGAACTGCTCGATGAATTCCCTGTAATCGGTGAAATTGAAAATACTGGTTCTCTTATCCAGGATTTCCATATCGAATTCCCTGAATTTCACCAGGAAGCGCCGGTCCACCAACGACTCGCCCGTGGTGATTTCCGGGAAGCGAATTTTCACTTTATCCGGGAACACTTCGACTTCTTCGAAATGGCATTGCCTTGTCAATACCCGTATCATCCCGGCAAAGAATATTTTCTCCATACTCTGGGGCAGACGTCCGTACCGGTCCTCCAATTCCAGGCGCAGCTCATCCAGGTCATCGAAATCCACGGCTTCAAGTATCCGCCGGTAAACCGTGATCCGCTCCGCGCTGTTGGGTATGTACTCGGCCTCGATGGAATAAGAGAAATTGATCTTGATCTGGGGTTCCTTCTCCTTTTCTATTTCGCCCTTCAACTCCCTGACGGTTTTGTTCAGCAGCCGGTGATAGTAATCGAACCCCAGGGCTTCGATGTGGCCGTGCTGTTTATTGCCCAATAGGGAGCCGGCACCCCGTAATTTCAAATCGAATTCCGCCAGTTTGTAACCCGAACCCAGCTCGGTGAATTCCCGGATGGCGTCCAGCCGCACCCTGGCCTTATCCGACAGGACGCTGGTATGAATTAAAAAGTAAGCAAAGGCCTGGCGGTTGCCCCTGCCGATGCGGCCCCTTAACTGGTAAAGCTGCGTTAAACCGAAACGGTCGGCGCCCAATACGATCAGTGTATTGACATCCGGGATATCGATGCCGTTCTCGATAATCGTGGTGGAAATCAAAACCCGGTACTTTTTATCGATAAAAGCCATTAAATTATTTTCGATGGCGTCGCTATCCATCTGGGCATGAATCACCGCCGACTCCACATCCGGCAGCCACTGCCGCAGTTGTTCCTGGAAATTGTATATTTTTTCGATATTATTATATATTATAAACACCAGGCCATCCCGTTCCATTTCGGTTAAAACGGCGGATACCAGGACTTCCCTGGAAAACCAGCCTACATAATTTTTTATGGCCACCCGGCCGATGGGCGGGGTCTGGATGGCGGAGATATCCTGCAGCCCGGCCAGTGACAGGGACAGGGTCCTGGGAATGGGCGTGGCCGAAAGCGAAAGGGCGTCGATGTCTTCGCGGTTTGTTTTTAATTTTTCCTTCTGGAAAACCCCAAACCGCTGTTCTTCATCGATAATATAAAGCCCCAACCGTTTGAATTTCAAATCCTTTGCGATCAGGGAGTGGGTGCCGATAACGATATCGATGCGGCCTTCCGCCAACCCCTTGTAAATCGCATTTTTCTCTTTAGTCGATACCATGCGGGAGAGCATGGCAATGGCTATGGGAAAAGAGGCAAGTCTTTTTTTAAAAGTCGAATAATGCTGGTAAGCAAGAACCGTAGTGGGACACAACACCGCCGCCTGCTTGCCCCCGGTAACCACCCGGAAAGCCGCCCGTAAAGCGACTTCTGTTTTGCCGAAACTGACATCCCCGCAAATCAACCTGTCCATGGGATAGTCCGCTTCCAGGTCATTGAGCACATCCCGTATGGCGCGTTTCTGGTCCTCTGTTTCCACGAACTGGAACTCCTGCTCCAACCGGTCTTCCATTTCATGGTCCTTGTGATATGAGCGGCCTTTGATGGTTTTTCTCAGGGCATAGAGCTGCAGCAATTCTTTGGCAAAAGTAATAATACTATTTTTGGCCTTCTTCTGTTTCATTCGCCAGGTGCTGCCCCCCATTTTGTCCAATTGCGGCTTGAACCCCTCGAAGGCCACGTATTTACTTAATACGTCCAGTTCATACACGGGTACATAAAGAAATTCATTATTGGCATACTCTATCTTTAAAAATTCGGAAATATTGTTTTCAAAACCCAGGTTTTTAAAGCCCACGAATTTGCCGATCCCATGTCTCTGATGCACCACCAGGTCATCCACCTGGATTTCCCTGGCCAGGTTTTCAGATTTTATTTCCTCGGATTTCCTGGCGGTTTCGATTTTTTCCAGGAATTGAAAATTCTTGTGGGTGACAAAGAGACTATTGGTCCTGGTATTTTCAAACGAACAGGGGAGTTCCGTATCGAAATATTGGAACCGTTCGAAATATTCTTGCAGGTTATCCACTATTTTTTGTTTCCTGGAGAAGAGGGACAGGCTGTACCCGTTGTGCTCTATTTTATCTTTAATAGTGCCGATATCTTCCTGGTCGAAATCGATGATACTGTGCCTCGACTTGACCCATTCCGCCGACGAAGTGACATTATCATAAGTCTCATTAATGCTTAATAGTTTTTCCCGGTCCAGGGGAAAATCGAATATTTCCCGCGGTTCCGGCAGCATGCTGACATTGGAATTTTCCTTTTTTTCCTGGGAGATTTCATATATCTTGTCGTAGTGGGCGAGTAATTTATGGAATTCGTCGGCGATTTTTCTCCGGTCCGAGACAATGAGCCGGTAGTTCTTTAACAGGTTAGGGAGATGAACCATGCCGATTTTCCGGTTTTGAAAATAGTCGGTGTTTTTTTCAAAATCCAGGAAAAAGCCGGCCGTGGGGAATAATATATATTTCAGTTGTTCGATGGATTTCTGGGTATCCGGGTTAAACCAGCGGATAGAGATGATTCGGTTATCTTCGATTTCGATCCTGGCGGGGTGGCGGCTGTTGAGGGGAAAGACGTCCACGATGCTGCCGCGCCAGGCCACATCGCCCTTTTCTTCGACGATGCCGCGGCCGCGATAGCCCATGGAAACCAGTTTAGCGGTCAAATCGGGCCTGGCGACGGCCTGGTCAACGGTTAATTTAAAGAAAAATTCCTTCAAGGCCTCGCGTTTCTCGATTTTAATGCTTAAGGCGGAGCGGCTGGTTAAAACGATTAGCCGTTTGTTATCCAGGAGGGCGGAGACTAAATGCATTTTATTACCGATGGCATTGAAATGGCTGTTGTTATTGATATAAGGGTCTTCAAAGGGTTTGGTATAGAACCGGATACTGAATTCCTTCAGGCCCAGGAAGCGCAGCCATGATTTAAGTTTTTCCCTTTTTTCCCGGAGATTCTCATTTTCACCCACGACCCAGAGCAAATGTTTTTTCTCCATGGCGTAGATACCGGACACCAGTAATTCTTCCAGGTCGCGATCGATGTTGTTTATATCGGTAGTATCACCTGATTTTATCAAGGCCATCAATTCACGACTGAAGACATTTTTTATGAGGTTCATGTTATATATTATACCGATTTAGAGAAAGGTTTTCAAGGTACAAAGCGTACCTGGGTTATAAATGAATTTGCATGGGAGGCAAAATACTGTTATAATCTGATTTAATTTAAATAAGGAATTATTTTCAACCCAAATAATATGATTAAATCTTACGGAGAAATTGCCGCCCTGCTGACGGCGGTATGTTGGTCCTTTAATTCGGTTGTTTTTAGCCTGGCAGGGAAGCGGGTAGGGTCTGTCATCGTCAACAAGTTCCGTCTCTGGATTGCTTTTGTTGCCCTATTGATTCTTCATCTCGTCCTCTACCGGTCGTTTTTTCCCGCCGCGGCGGCGCCGCGGGAGGTGTTTTACCTGGCGCTTTCAGGGGTGATTGGGTTTATCGTCGGCGATTCCCTGTTGTTTGAAGCTTTTTTGTTGATCGGGCCGCGTTTAGCCATGCTTTTAATGTTGTTGGCGCCCATTATCGGCGCCATCCTGGCCTGGGTCTTTTTGGGCGAGACCCTTCTCTTCTGGGAGATTATCGCCATCCTGGTGACCATGGGGGGCATCGGGTGGACCGTATCGGAGAGCCAGCCCCATACTTTACACCGGGACCAGGCAAGGCGCCGGGGGTTAGGGATACTCCTGGGGATCGGGGGCGCTGTAGGGCAGGCTTCGGGGCTGCTGCTTTCCAAGCTGGGAATGGCCCACGGGTTATCGCCTATTTCCGCGAATCACATCCGGGTTACCGCCGCCGCGCTGGTGATTACCACGGTTTCTCTCCTAAGCGGGAAATTGCGCGCGGATATTCTCAAACTGAAAGATATAAAAGCAGTGCTCCAGATCGGCAGCGGGGCGCTAACCGGTCCCGTGCTGGGCGTTATCCTGTCATTGGTGGCCATCCGCTACACCCACATCGGTATTGCCTCTACCCTGATGTCGCTTTCGCCCATCCTGTTGATCCCGGTGGGGCATTTTCTTTTTAAAGAACGTATTACCTTGCGTTCTGTGGTTGGGACGGTGATTGCGTTGACAGGGGCTGTTTTGTTGTTCTTTTTATAGTTTGAGCCGGTCCTGGGATTTCATCGATCTTCAGCGCCAGTTCGTTTATCATTTCCATAACGGCAGAGAAAAAGACAGAAGATTCATGGGCCAGTTCCAACCCTTTTTTAACGGACGCCATGTTTTGAGTTACCAGCGGCCGGATGGTTTTAGAGGATTCCGCGGTTTTTTGGGCCAGGTTCTTGATTTCAGCGGCGATTACGGCAAAACCCCGGCCCGCTTCCCCGGCCCTGGCCGCCTCGATTGTGGCATTCAATGCCAGCAGGTGGGCCTGGAACCGGATATCATTGATAATATTCGTTATATTATCGATCTCTTTACTGGAATTCTCGATCTCCTTCATAACTGCGGAGACATTTTCCACCAGGTCTTTTTTGGCCTGCATTTCAGCAGTGAAATTTGCCAGTTGCCGGCGGATTTCCAGGGTTGCCGGCGTTTTTACCATCCTGGCCGTGATTAAGATGCTCATTAAGCCCAGCGCCAGCAGCGATATTAGACCGATAATAACCAGTGAAAAGGTTATCGTACCGGGGGTAATTGCCCATATCACCCATACCATCAGCGCCAGGAAATAGCCGCCGAAGATAGGGACCATAATTTTGTAGTTCAAACCGCTTTTCATTGCCTGTCGTCCTCCTTTTTTCCTGTCAAATGGAAATTTTGTCTATAATTTTTTATCCTTATCTTATAGACAAATTAGAAAAATTTGTCAACAGCGAGCCGAATAAATGATTTGCTTTCCTATTTTGCTTATGATACAATCCTATCCACGGATACAGCGGATACAGCGGATACAGCGATAACACGATAAGGAGCGAAACATGAGAAAGTTTTCATCCTATGGGCCGATAGTTAACACTTCGGAGTATTATGCCCCCAGGGAAGAACTGATTGAGAAAGCCTACATCAACCTGGTGGGGGAAAATCCCGCCGAAGGCGGACATTATTTTACGGTCTGGGCGCCGCGCCAGACCGGCAAAACCTGGCTCATGCAGCAAACTCTCCATCGCTTGAAAAAAGACCCCCGTTTCCATACGCTTAAGATCAACCTGGAAATCCTGAAACGCAAAAAAAAAGTTGGCGACATCATCAAAATCATTGCCGGGGAAATCGGTGAAGGATTGGGTAAAACGTTTAAAAGCATCGATGAAGAGAATAAATTCCAGGGAATCTTCAAAAAAGAGGTACTGGATAAACCCCTTATTTTAATCCTGGATGAATTCGATGCTATTGCCGAGGAGGGGATAAATACGATTGTCAGCGCGTTTCGAAATATATATATCCGCCGCCGCGATGAGATGGATAAAACCACCGAGCAAAAAACTTACCTGCTGCACGGGGTGGCCTTGATCGGTGTCCGCAGCGTCCTGGGCATTGAAAACCAGAAGGGCTCGCCCTTTAATGTCCAGCGTAGCGTCCGTGTCGCCAATTTGACCTTTGAAGAAGTGGAGGGGATGTTCAAATGGTACGAAAAAGAAAGCGGTCAGGCGGTAGAAAAACAAGTCATCGACGCGCTTTATGATGAGATGCGCGGCCAACCGGGTTTGACCTGCTGGTTTGGCGAATTGCTTACAGAAACGTATAATCCTGATCCGAAGAAACCTATTTCTATGTTTAATTTTAACGAAGCCTACAGCGCCGCCACCCATATCCTGCCCAATAACAATATCATGAACCTCATCAGCAAGGTAAACAAACCTCCTTACGACGAGATCGTCATTGAATTTTTTAAAACCGGCGAGAAAATCGAATTTAATTTCGACAAACCGGACGTCAATTATCTATACATGAATGGGGTGATCGACCTGGAAAAAGCGGACGACGGCAAATATTATCTTCGCTTTTCCTGTCCTTTTGTCCAGAAGCGGATATTTAACTATTTTTCCGACCGGTTCTTCAATTACCTGGGCCCGTTGATCCACCCTTTCGACGCCATGGAAGACGCCGTGGATAAAGAGAATCTCTATATCCCCAATATCATTAAGCGTTACCAGGCGTATTTAACTAAAAACCAGGGCGTATTTTTTAAAGATGTCCCGCGCCGCAAAGACGATTTGAGAATTTATGAAGCCATTTATCATTTTAATATATTTCGCTACCTGTACGATCTGTTAAAATCCCGGGAAGTAGAAGTGGTTCCGCATTTCCCCACGGGTAACGGCAAGATCGATTTGATCCTGGAATATAAGGGAAAAATTTATGCGCTGGAGTTAAAAAGTTTCAAAGATATGTATGCGCATGAAAAGGGCATTGAGCAGGCGGCGGAATATGGCCGGCAGATGGGATTGCAAGAAGTTGCCTGCATTGTGTTTGTTGAAGTCACCCCGGCAGAGGCCAAACAACTGGAAAAAGTGGTGGACAAGAACGGCGTCAAAGTGACGGTATTGCCGGTGGGGATTTTATAAATCCAGGATGTACCTCAAAAAAATTTGGCTTCACAATGGTTGGAACAATGGGGCCTATGACCTGGATTTTCAAGATGGGGATAAACGTATAAAACAATGGTCCATCATCGAGGGATTGGAACCCGCCCGGGCTCTTTTATTATTTAAAATGCTCGCCCTTTGTTTGGGGGGAAAATGTGAAAATTATCCTGCGTTGGCCGGTGAAATTTTAGGACAACGCTGCCGCCAGGATAGCCCCATCCGGTTTGGCGTTGAATTGCTGACGGTCCCGAATAAAAAGGTCAATGGAAACCGAACGATAATAATATCCCAGGAAGTTTCCGAAGTTGCCGATGAAGTGAATACCCGGCCTTTTACGTCCCCGTTTAATGATTTAAAACCGCTGGGCTATTTTGCCTATGGGTATGATTCCAACCGGGACTTAGGCGACCGGGTGCAGCCGGAATATCCGGCAAATTCCCGCCCGCGGCATACTCGTTTTGAGACCTTTTTGGGGGGGCATTTTCCCTTGCTGCCCTTAAAACACTGGCTTTCTTTGCAGTATCGAAACGCCGACCGGCACAACAGCACTCTGGCCCAAAACCTGTATAATAGTTCTTTATCATTGATCTCCGGTTTGCTTCCGCGTCTCCGTTTCTCCCATCCGGGTGAAGATCACACCCTTTCGCGGCTTCCCGGTGATTATATTGCCCCGATGGAATTCTTAGTCGACTTTACCCGGCAAATTTCGGATTCGAAGGTGAACGGCGCCGGTTTTAATACCAGCGCCGGGATTCTTTTTATTCATCAAGTGGAGAAACTGTTTCCGTTAAAAGATAATCCCGAAGCGATCCGGGTGTTGGCGGATATCTTTCCCAACCTGCAATTTATCTTTACCTGTCAACAACAGGAAATGGCTGCATCCATTAAACAAATGAACGGGATGACTGTCCCGGGTCCTTCTTCAACCCACCCGGTTAAAATGACCCAATGGGTGGTCACCAAAGCGGGGAGAGAGAAATCGATCTGCGCTTATCGAAATAACTTTAAAATGAACAGGTTTGCCGAATTGTCGCCGGCCGCAGGGGATACGGTCGTTTTAATCGATGTGGACAGTACCATTCCCAACCTGGCCTTGATGAAAATATCTCGATTCTATAAAAAACAAGGGCGGGAGGTAATTTTAACCAGGGAGTCCGCCCTTCACCGTAAAGCCGACCGGGTGTTTGCCAGTTGTGTATTCAGGAACCGGTCTACCCAGGTTAAAATAGATAGGTTAAAAAGTATACACGCTGAAGCGCTTGACATTGGCGGCGCCGGTGTGGATATCTTTAAAAAGCTTCCCGGGGAAATCGATGCCCTGATGCCGGATTATGAATTATACCCGGGTATGGATTTTGCCATGGGTTTTTTAACCCGGGGGTGCCATCATAACTGTGGTTTTTGCCTGGTTCCCCGAAAGGAAGGCGCTTTAAGACAGGTTGCAACGCTTGACGACATCGTTCCGCCGGGATTCGCAAAACTGGTGCTGTTGGATAACAATTTATTGGCTTATCCGGGTACAACGGATATTTTCAAGGAGATCATAAAAAGAAACCTGCGGGTTAATTTCAATCAAACCCTCGATATCCGGTATGTCACCCCTGGAAATGCGGGACTACTGGTAAAGATAGACAGTAGGAATTATAGTTTTTCAAAGCGTATGTACTATTTCAGTCTTAACTCCAGTGCGTTAATTCCCGTGGTGGAAGAAAAGATAAATTTGTTAAAAGGCATCAAGCGGCATGATTTCATATTTATATGTATGTATGGGTACGACACCACACTTTCCGACGATATCGGGAGGTTCTCGTTTTTGCAAAACCTGGGGGTGTCGCCTTTTACGCAGAGGTTTCAACCGCTGGATGGTTCCCCGGTACCGTTGGTAGAGAACTATTTCGATACGGAAATCGATGCATTATTGAATATCTCATTTTACAATAACGGTAGAAATTTTGAAGGTTTTTTAAAGTGGGTCAGCCGGAGGTACGTGGAGGAGTTTGGAAAGCTTCATATGCCGTTAGTGGATTTAATTTTTAAGTACAATTATAAGCCTTATAAATACAAGTATATTAAAACCATGGCCGGGACCTTGCCGGCATAAAAGGGGGAAGTTTGTCATTGGCTTGTCCTCTGGAAGCTTTTATAAAAAACCTCCCACGACAAAAAATTATTGCGTAAGGATAAAAAATTATCCCGTAAGGATAATCAATTATTGCGTAAGGATACCAAAATTTCTAGCCTAGAAACTACAATATCCAGCCTGGGAACCGACAATATCGCGGCAGGAGATTGTTATTTTCCTGTAAGGATAGTATAATATCCTTACGCGAAAAAAAATAAATGAAGGAGGATTCATGGCGCAATTTATACATGTTTTGCGAGCCTATTCGCCGCGTTTAAAATTGGGACCCCGGGTTACTATGAATGAAGTAGTCAGTTTCATTTCCGGGCGCACTGGTCTTAATAAAGGCATTATCCTTATGGTGCTCTGTGAAATAAAAGACGCCCTGGTATTTTTTCACCTGACCGGTCGGTCGGTCAAGTTGGAGGGGCTTGGTTGTTATACGCCCAAAATCGATTTGAAAGGCAATATCAATGTCACCAATCGTATCCCTTCCGAATTTAAAGCGGACTTAAACAAGCCCCGCGCCTTCGAAGGCGAGATCATAAACAGTGATATGATCGGAAAAACAGTTGGAGAACTAATTGCCCGCTGGAATAAAGAACACCCTGATAATCCGGTTAGATAATTTTTTACCTAACATGAAAATAGCCACAAAGGCACGAAGGCACAAGGGGGAAAAGATGGAAGGTAAGAAGTTAGGGGGTTAAGAAGGTAAGAGAAAAGCAATAGGATGACGGGTCACGATGAGCCGACATGATTGGCTGTCCGATATTTAAACACGGGCTGTTTTTTCGTTTTTCCTTTTTTTCTTCGCGTGTCTTCGCGTTCTTAGCGGCTCCCTTTTCTTCTTTTCCCGGGTATGGCCATGTTTCAATAATAAAAATCGTCCGGGTATTGAAAAATCAATCCTTTTCTGGTAAATTATCGATATGAAGACTTACTCTTTGAAATTTCAACCGAGGGCAATATGGATGCTCTAAATAAAGATAATGGTATCGCCCTGTATATCGCTTATTCCGCTGAGGATGAGGAACTGTACCGGGATGAGTTTAAGCCCTATTTCCAACAAATGGAAAAATCCGGGTTGATTCATTCCTATTACGAGCGAAAAATTATCGGGAAACAATGGGACCATGTAATCAGTGATCAATTGGATAGGTCCCGTATTATTTTAATACTGGCCAGCCTCGATTTTATAAGCTCGGAATATTGTTACGGGGAAGAAGTACGGCAAATGGTGGATTTACATATCCGCGGCGCTGCCACGGTGGTACCGGTTTTGATCGATGATATAGATTGGTCGGATACACCGTTCGGGAAGTTGGATACGTTTCCTTCGAATGGAAAGTCCGTTCGCGGCCCCTATTGGAAAAATACAAAAAGCGCTTTAGATAATTTATTCGAAGAAATCAGGTGGGTTTTCATAAAAACCGTTACCCCCAGCGGCGATATTGTCGGCTTCGACGGTCAACCCTTTCCTTATTGTATCAAACAGTTCAACATCAAGAACTTTCTCTGTATCAAAGATATTTATACCGGCGAAATCCCGGTGGATACCCAATGGGTATTGATCACCGGCCGCAATGGCGATGGCAAAACCGCCCTTCTCCAGGCGCTGGCCATCGGTTTATTGGGAAACGAAAAAGGAATTGCTGAAAATTATTTGCTGGGGGATAGCCCGGATGCCCGTATCGAAATCGAATTCAAAAGCAATGGGGCAAATAAAATCCAGCGCTTCTTCAAGGATAAGGAGCATTGGGAAACAGAACGTCTATACCCGGGCGACGTTACCCCTCCAAGGCTGATGGCTTATGGGGTGACCCGCTTAAAAATTTTAACGCCTGAATCCGAAGATGACCTGAAAGATGCAAAAGAGTTATACCCGGTTTTCAGTTTATACCACGAAACCGAGGGATATTTCAAAAATATCGAAACCTGGCTTAAAGAGCATTCGGAGAAAGATGAAGAGCAAGAAAAGCCTATCGTGGATGAAATAAAAAAGACCTTGCTGGAATTGCTGCCCGGTATTAAATCGTTGAATATCGAGGGGTTCCCGGATAAAAAAGTGATTTATAAGGAAAAAGGCTTCGACGCAGAGTACAAACATGTATCTTCCGGGAGTAAAATGGTCATTGCTATGATTGGGGACATGCTTAAACGGTTTATCCAATTACAGCCTGATGCACAAAGCGTATCCGACTTTGAAGGTATTGTTTTTATCGATGAATTGGACCTCCATCTTCACCCCGTCTGGCAAAGGGAATTTCCCGGTCTTCTTTCTTCGATTTTCCCCAAAATCCAATTCTGGGCAACCACACACAGCATTGTACCGTTTATGAAAGCTCCACTTAATTCTATTTTTCTCACTATCTCCCGCACCCCCGAAACAGGAACAACTATTAAAAGGCTGGAAATCGATGTTAAGAATCTCTTACCAAATACGCTAATTAGTTCGCCTCTTTTTGGAATAGAGGATTTTATCTCGCCATATGCCGATGATTTCCGATCCGAATATCTTTACAAGGAAATATTAACCCATGAGGATTTGCAAAAAAAATTAGATGAAGCGGCGAAAACATTTAAAATTCCCAGGGGAACTGTCGGTAAGGATTCGAGCAACCGATGAGAAGTATAAAAAAGGATTTCCTGTCGCCTCCGCCGGGATTGGTAAAGTTTGCGGCAAAGCATATGGATAAAATGCTGGATGGGGATGACAACCCAATAAAAAGCTGTAAAAGCAAAGTAAGGAAACACCTGGAAACGCATTATTTAAAAAGATGCGCCTATTGCGAATCGACTATCGGAACAACAGGCTTCTCACGCGTCGATCATTTCAGGCCCATCGCTAAATATAGGTGGCTGGCCATGGAGTGGAGCAACCTTTTGCTTTCTTGCGAAAAATGCAACGAATATAAATCGGATTCGTTTCCCCTCCGGGTTGAGAAAAAAAGAGTAATAAATCCAGGTAAAGAAAGCCATCTGGCCGATTCCCCCCATATGATGGATGAAGGCGCATTATTGCTCAATCCCGAATTGGATGACGCTTCGGAGCATATAACGTTTTCCCCGGATGGATCGATAAAAGAGAGAAATGGAAGTGAAAAGGGAAGAACAACCATCGATATTTGCAAATTAGATAGGGATGAACTCACGGAAAGATATAAAAAACAGATCGGCGGGATTTTATACGACATAAAAGATAAAACGATTATCGCGGCCACATTTTATACGGCCATTAAGACAGATGAAGACCTTTTATTGATTTTTATAGGGACCTTCCAGGCATTGGCCGGGCTAAAAAATCCTGGAAATAAATACGTCTATACTCAATTGGGAACTCAAATGTATGAGGAATTCGAAGACTTTTTCGTTAGAAAATTGCCTGGTAATGAAGACATGCGATTTTTGGTAAGAAGAGCATTTGAACTTTTCAGGCAAAGGTATTTCGATTCTTAAAAGGTGTAAATATGCCGGAAAAAATTGATATAAATGCTTATATCGTTTATACCCGTGCTTCCTATAAAGACCGGGAAGTACTGGAAAAATACTTGTCTATCTTAAAATTGCAGGGATATATTCATTACCTGGCCGATAGGGAAATAGTCGCCGGTGAAACGTGGGAGCCCATCATCGGTGAAAACATTGTCTTTCCCGATTTGATCCTGGTTTTGCTGGATAATGAAATCGTCGACTCCGGGTACTTCCAGGGCGATGATTATGATAGAATCCGGTCCCTGGCGCGGATGGGGAAACTGGACCTGTTATTTATCATCATTTCCGATTGCAACTGGGAACCCTTGATCCCCGGGGAAACAATAATCATCCTTCCGGAAGGGGGCAAGCCTATTTCCGATCCCTGGTGGGAATATAAAGCGTCCGTTTATAACCAGATTTTCAAAGCACTAAAATCGGTGATAAAGAAAAGAAAGAAGAAAAAACCGGTACTTCTTTTCGATACGCTTATCACCACACTATCGCAGGTCCATGGGATTAGGAAAACCCTGCAAACGGATGAAAACAGCCGCAATACGGTTGTATCCCTTCTGCTGCAAACCCGCGGGTTCCGTGCTTACGATCAAACGCTGTCCGGTAGTTCCGAATCGGAGATCCGTTTGGCACAACTGGATATTAGAATCGAAGATGAAAAGGGCCACGCCGTTTCCATTATCGAAGCCTTAAATCTCGACTCCCTCAATACCACAGTCATAGACCGTTATGTGTGGAAATTGTTCCACCAATACGATTGCAGCGGTTTAAAAGAGAATTATATAGTGGTATATTCATCGGCGAAAGATTTCAAAGGCCTATGCAAAAAGTACCGGGAACACCTTCAGCAGATTGATTATGAATCCTATCCATTATTGAAAGATGGAATCGAAGAGGTCCCTACGGGGTTTAATAAGATCGCTGCGTTTCGTGCGCATCATCGCTGTAATAAAGGCGAAACCATTCTTTATCATATCCTGGTGGAGATGTGAAAAAACGGGAATGATGAATGATGAATGATGAATGATGAAAAGGGGTTGTCGTCCTTCGGACTTTTTCAAACGCCTGCGGCGAAACACTAAACGGGATTTTCAAAGTAAGGAACGGATCAAACTACTTTCCGGGGCTACTAATTTTGCCACCGCATAAAGAGGATACGTGTGAATGTCATTGTCTATGAAAAAATTTGAAACAGAAAACCGAACCCCATATGCGGATTTACCACGCTCATCCAAAAAAAGCCTTAGACTCTTGAGATGCCCGGCGGCCCCACTTTTGACCTCTATGGGAACGATGATATCGTTTTTCCGGATTAAATAATCCAATTCGGCATTACTGGCCCGCTCCTCTCTCTGCCAATAAAACAAATCGCTTTTCTGGTCCGGCGTCGAATATGCCAACAATTCCTGGCCTACAAATGCTTCCGTTAAGCCACCTTTATTAATAAAATTGATCCCGGGTTCCAGTAACCAGGAAGCCGTATCACTCCCCAATACCGATTGACTGAGCGCTATATCGAGAAAAAGAACTTTAAATACATCTTCCTTTGCCGCCGCCGCCAAGGGAACCCCCTGGCCGCTGCTGTGAATTATCCTGGCGGCAACCCCGGCCTTGACCAATAATTCCAGGGCGGGCATCAATTCTCTTTTACGATACTCCCCAGGGATATTACTGAATTTGAACTTTTTCCCCAAAAAACCGGGTATCGAATTGAATAGAAGCTCTACATATTTTACCTGGTACTTTTTCGCGTATTTGTGAAAATCCTGCCGAAAGGCGTCGATAATAGTCCGGTGAATCTTAAAACACCGGTTAATATCGGAATTTTCCACGAAGCAGGCGACCGCTTCCGGCATCCCCCCCACCGTCATGTATTCCCCAAGCAGCAATAACAACTTATTATGAAGGGCTTCGTTAAGCTCCCGGGATTCATCATGATCGATAATGGTTTCAATCAATAACCCCTCGTTTTTGGCTGCCAGGAACTCCATGAAAGAGAGTGGATGCATATAAATCGAAGCCACACGCCCCACGGGCAGCCCGATGTTCTCAAGCTCAAAATCCAGCAAAGACCCGGCCGCTATTACATGAAGCTGCGGAAGCATTTCGTAAAAATATCTCAATGCGTTTATGGCGACTGGGGCCTCCTGGATTTCATCAAGGAATAGCAGGCTGACGCCGGGGATTATTTTTTTCCTGGTAAAAGCGGATAAATCACGGGTTATTCGTTCCGGGTCCAGGTCATGTTCGAAGATTTTTTTCGCTTCCGGGTAAAGCTCAAAGTTGACCTCGACATAATTCTGAAACTCTTGTCCCAGTTGCCGGATAATATATGTTTTGCCAACCTGGCGGGCCCCACGTATCAAAAGCGGTTTATGCCGCGGCTCCTCTTTCCACTTTTTCAACTCATGCAGAACGGTTCGTTTCATTACAACTCCTTATCTTCATCAATTCAATAATCCCGGTAAAATGATAACGCATTCATGGTCGAAAATCAAGGTAAATTTTCATTTTCATGGTCGAAAATCAAGGTAATTTTTTAATTTCATGGTCGAAATTCAAGGTATTAACCACCGGCTGCAATTCGTTTTTTAAATTCTTTGACCCGCTCCCTCAAGTATATGGCCCGCTCGAAATCCAGTTGATCGGCCGCTTCTTTCATCTCTTTTTCCGCTTCCGTTATCATTTTGGGGATATTCTTCTTGGGAATATGTTTGGTATCGCGTAGATCGACTTCTTTTTCTTTAATAGGCTTAATAATGGTCCGGGGAGTAATATGATGCACCCGGTTGTACTCCAGTTGGATATTGCGGCGCCGTTCGGTTTCCGCCACTGCTTGCCGTATGGAATCCGTGATTCTATCGGCGTACAATACCACGCTGGAATCGAGGTTCCGCGCCGCCCTGCCGATGATCTGCACCAGGCTGCGGGCGTCCCGTAAAAACCCTTCTTTATCGGCGTCTAGTATCCCGATAAACCCCACCTCCGGGATATCCAGGCCCTCCCGCAAAAGATTGATGCCCACCAACACATCGAACTTCCCCGCCCTGAGCCGACGGATGATTTCCGTACGTTCAATGGTTTCCACTTCCGAATGGAGGTAGCGGGTTCTTATTTGTTGTTCCGCCAGGTATTCGGTTAGTTCTTCCGCCAGTTTCTTGGTTAGTGTGGTGACCAGGACGCGGTTCCCCGCTTTTATGGTGCGGCCTATTTCACCGAGCAAATCGGCCATCTGCCCTTTAATGGGCCTGATTTCCACGGCCGGGTCCACCAGGCCGGTGGGGCGGATGATTTGCTCCACCACGGCCCCCGACTCTTGCCGCTCGTAATCCGACGGGGTCGCGGAAACAAAAATTGCCCTTTGCTTTTTCAAATACTCCTCAAACTCGTGGAATTGCAGGGGCCGGTTATCGAAAGCGCTGGGTAAACGGAACCCGTAATCCACCAGGTTTTTCTTGCGGGTATAGTCGCCCCGGTACATGCCGTGCAATTGGGGAATGGTCTGGTGGCTTTCATCGATGACGATTAAAAAGTCCTCGCCAAAATGGTCCAGGAGGCAGAAAGGCTTTTCGCCGTGGCGGCGTTTATCGAAAAAGACGGAGTAATTTTCAATGCCTTTGCAGAAACCGGTTTCCCGGATCATTTCGATATCGTAGAGGGTGCGTTGTTTCAGGCGGTGGGCTTCCACCATATCCAGTTGGGGCAGCCGCTGTTCCAGTTCTTTTTTAATTCCTTCGACGGCATCTTCGATCCGGTCCCGCGGGATTACGAAATGGCGGGCGGGATAAACGTAAAAATATTTCATTTTCTCTTTGATTTCGCCGGTGGTTTTATCGATTTCCATGATCCGTTCGATTTTATCGCCGAACATCTCGATGCGGATGATGTTATTGAAATAGCCGGGGATGAAATCGACGGTATCGCCTTTAACCCGGAAACGGCCCGGGCTTAGTTCCATTTCGTTCCGTTCGTACTGGATATCGATCAGTTTCCGCAGCAGTTGGTCCCGCTCGGTTTCCTGGCCCACGGATATCTCGAAACCCATTTCCCTGAAATCGATGGGGTTGCCCACGCTGTAGATGCAGGAGACGGACGCCACCACGATGACATCTTTTTGCGAGGCCAGGGAAGCGGTGGCGGCCAGCCGCATTTGTTCGATTTTGGGATTGATCATGGAGTCTTTTTCAATGTATTGATCGGTTTGGGGGATATAGGATTCCGGTTGATAATAGTCGTAGTAGGAGACGAAGAATTCCACGTGGTTTTGCGGGAAAAACTCTTTAAATTCATTGTAGAGTTGGGCGGCCAGGGTTTTATTGTGGGCCACGACGAGGGTGGGTTTTTGTAATTGTTCGATCACATGGGCCACGGTAAAGGTTTTCCCTGAGCCGGTGACGCCCAGGAGGGTCTGGGTGGCCCTTTCTTTTTGCAGACCGGCGCACAGTTGTTTAATGGCTTCGGGCTGCGATCCCTTGGGTTCGAAATTGGCTACCAGTTTAAAATTCATTTTGTTCCTCGACTATTAAGGTTCTTTATTTATTATCCAATTGCCGCCTTTTGCAGGGCCGACTCGTTTGAGTGTTCCTTCCTTTTTCAGTATTTTGAGATGATACCAGGTTCCATCTTTAGTAAGATGCATCCGGGTTGCCAGTTCCGGTAGGCTTATGGTGGGGTTTTTCTTAATTACTTCCAGGAGCTTATGATGGATTTCCATAGTAGTTTTCATAGTAGTTTTCGTAGTAGTTTCCATAGTAGTTTTCATAGTAGTTTTCATAGTAGTCCCATTGATTTCTTTGGTAGTGTTTCCATTTGTTTCTTTGGTAGTCTTTTCGGCAATTTTGAATGTCTCAAGATCATTTACAGTAATATCTTTTGGAGTTTCTTTGATAGTTACTCCATTCGTTTCTATAGTAGTCTTTTCGGTGGTTTCTTTGGTAGTTTCTTTGGCGTTGTCTTTGTCTATTATCGTAGTCGTTTTTTTATAAATGATTATCTTGAAGAATAATCCACTTTCGCGGAATAGCGGCTCTTTCAATCCGGACTCTTTCAAGAGGCGAAGAATTTTTCGTATTCCATTTCCCCATTGCTCGATAAATTCTATTTCTTTGAAAAAACGGGCAATCACTTTGTTCCTGATTTCCGATCTGCCGGCGATGATATCCTCGATTTCCAGGGACCGGGGCAAAGCGCCGGGGGAGGTTATTTCTATCCGGTCGTCGAATATGGCAAACTTTATATCGGAGCCGGTGATACTGTAATCCCTATGAACAACGGCATTTACCAGGGCTTCCCTTATTACATCCAGTGGTACTTCATAGCGGTCGATTCTCCGGAGTCCGACGACTTTCCCAGATTTGGCGATATAAACCTGGGCAAATTTCATGGCTTCTTCAACCTGGTGGTACAATGGCCCTGAAAACTCTTTCTGGTCGATAAACTCATCCATGTTATTGCCTTTAAACCTGGCGCATTTTACCCGGGCGTATTCCAGGTAACCGGTTTTTCCAGCCAGGAGCAGCCCCCCGATGGTAGGGTGAATCTTGTCATGCTCCTTTTTAAGAATTTTCAGGTTTAGCAGGTCATTGGAGGACATTTCTTTCCCGGTGAGTTCGCGGAAATCCGTTTTCAGCCGTTCCATATCCAGGCTGTCTTCATTTAATTCATAATCCAGTTCTTCATCGAAAGAGATATTCCGCTTCTGACGTTCCAGTTCCATGATCATTTCCATGTCTGCCGGTTTATTGGTGGCTCCCACCCTGATGTAGGTTCCCTCTTTTTTCCCTTTTTGTTTAAGGTAGTAAGGTTTAAAGGCGCCGGGGAAGATTTCCACCACCAATATTTTTTTTTCGTCGATATATTCGAGATAAATTTCAGGTAGAATAAAGGGATGGCATTTATCATGGACGATGTTGGAGAGTTTGTCGGGAAAATCAAGGGCCTGGTCATCATCGATTCCAATGATTTTCCCGGATTTGTCTTCAACGCCGATGACGATTTTACCGCCCGCCATATTGGAGAAGGCAATGATGGTTTTGGCAATATTATTCCCCTCAGAAAGTGTTTCCTTGAACTCAATCGTTTTACTTTCTCCTTTCTTAATTAACTTATTTAGTTCGGTCATTGTTCCTTTTAAAACTCCAATATTTTTTCATGATTCATGATTCATTATTATATAACAAAAGGTGGACGGCATACAATGGAATATTTATTAAATCACCGTCTTCCATGAAATTCCTGGGCGATGCCCGAAATACTTTCAATGGGTGATACTTCGCGGCATAGACCCTTAAACTTTTGACTCTTCCACTAAGACCGCTCTTAACTTCCAGGGGGAAAATATCCCCGGCAATGGAAAGAACAAAATCAACTTCGGCTTCGCTGTCGCTGGTCCAGTAATAAATGTCTTGCGCATATCTATGGCCGATCAACTGGTCGGCGACATAGTTTTCTATAAACGCCCCATTGTACTCTGAAAAGAGTTTGTCACCGAGAATAATGACCTGTGAGGGAACCTCCAACAGCGCGGCCAAAAGGCCCGGGTCCAACATATAAATTTTAAATTTACCGCGGTCCGTATATCCTGACAAAGGCAGTTTCGGCGTTTTAATGTTATAGACGATGTAGATAAGCCCGGCTTTACGCAGCCATTCGATGGCTGTTTCCAGCCGCGAGGCCCGGCCCCCTTTTATTACCTCGCTGTATTTGAATTTCTTGTTTTCGCGGGCAAGCTGAACCGGGATGGAGCGCCATATTTCAGAAACGCGTATGGCCTCGCCCGGGGTGGAGTATTTGGAGAAATCCCGCTCGTATGCGCCTAAAATCTCTTTTTGAATCCTGCGCACTTGTTCGATATCTTTATTGTTAATATAATTTTGTACCGCTTCCGGCATGCCGCCGATATAAAGATAATACTTGAACAAACGGGTGAGCTTTTCATGAAATATCTCCGGCAGCGGTTCCGTGAGTTTTTTTTCTTCCAGGAGTTTGAGCAGCATGTTTTCCCCCAGGGCAGCCAGGTACTCAAAAAAATTCATGGGGTAAAGGGTCATAAAGGTGACTTTACCGACGGGGAAACTACTGGTTTTGCCGACGCTGACGCCCAATAGGGACCCGGCCGACACAATATGATACGACGGCGCATCCTCGCAAAAGTATTTAAGGGAGGTGAGTGCACGCGGAAACGCCTGGATCTCATCAAAGAAGATTAATGTCGAACCGGGTTCGATCTTTCTCCCGATAAATGCCCCCAGGGATTCGATTAAAATCCCGGGGTCTAAAGACGAATCGAAGAGAGAGCCAAGCTCCGGGGTTTGTTCAAAATTAAAATAAGCGCAATCGGTATATTCCTTTCTTGCAAATTCTTTTACGAGGTATGTTTTCCCTACCTGCCGGGCGCCCTGGAGCAGGAGAGGTTTCCTGTTTGCTTGCGACTTCCATGTCAATAATTGTTTATATAAAATTCGTTCCATGAATATAATATCTCCTTGAAAATGACAACTTGAGCATAACATATGTCCGAAAAAATGTCAAACCGGGCGGTTTTTACCCCCGGAAAAATGTAACGCAGGCGTTAAAAGGTAATCAAACCGGGTAGAATTTTTCCACCAAGGCGCCAGGACGCCAGGAATTGTCCATCGTGTTGCATATTTATTGGATTTGTTGTATTATTGCAGAAGACAGGTATAACATGCAAAAAAGAACAAATAACATGTCTGCGACTGAAGAACAAAAGCTCCGAATGGTCAAAAACCTGGATAAGGCTTTTGACTTATTGAAGACCGTAATGGAACTCAAACTGGCTTATTTAAAAAAGATACTTCCCGGTAAAACCGAAGCTGAATTAATTCGAAAAATTCACCTGGATGCGATCCAGGCAAAGGAAAGACAATGGAAAGCGCAGGAGATTTGAAAACCCTTCTAAAAGAAGTTTGCACTCAATTGAAAAAGAAAGAATTGCAGTTTTGCCTTGCCGGCGGATGGGCTGTTTCCATTATCGGAACAGCCAGGACAACGATCGATATCGACATCCTTATCGTTCTTAATGATGATATCAAAAAGCTGGTGATCTCAATCCTGGAAGATTCATTCCACCTTATTCAAAGTCATGAAAATGAAATGAAATTCAAAACCTTATCCATATGGAGAAACATTGTATCTCTTCAAAAAAAAGGCGAACTATTCATGATTGATTTTTTAATAGCCGATACTGACTATTTAAAATCCATTGTTGAGCGAAAAATCGAAATCGACTATGAAGGCATCTCCATCCCGGTTATCCCGGTTGAAGACTTGATTATCCTCAAGTTGTCTTCATTTCGTAAACAGGACGAGGTCGATATAGAGAATCTGCTTCACTCCGCCTCGCCTATCGATTGGGAGTACCTGGAAAACACTATAAAGAAACTGCTCTTAAATTGGGACTATATTGAGAAAATAAAAAACCCTGCCGGGGGCCAAACTTTTGAAAAAGTTTGATCAAAACTTTGGTTCTTTTTCAGATTGAGTGGGTAAATCCAATTTTTTATAGTCTGATTTTTACCCATTGAATCTTTATGCCGCACCTTCCGGCATATATATTAATCCTGCCTGCCTACATTTCATAGCTTATTGAGCTTATATCGATCC
>JAPKZK010000034.1 GCA_026393835.1 Candidatus Aminicenantota bacterium
TTTTTCATCATGTTTGTCTCCTTTTATATTTGATGTATATTATATTTTTGCCCTTATTACCCTGTCGGCAAAGGGCATTACTTCTTTCCAAAGTATTCTTACTGCCTCTCAAATTTTCCCAACCGCTCAAAACTCTTTCCCAACCGCTTAAAACTCTTTTCCATCTGCTCAAAACTCTTTCCCCACCGCTTAAAACTCTTTCCCATCCGCTCAAGATTCTTTCCCAACCGCTTAAAACTCTCTCCCATCCGCTCAAAATTCTTTCCCAACCGCTGAAACCTCTTTCCCAACCGCTCAAAGGAGTCTCCCAACCACTTAAAAGAGTCTCCCACCCACTCAAAAGAGTCTCCCAACCCCTTAAAAGAGTCTCCCAACCCCTTAAAAGAGTCTCCCCAGTGCGGCCACTAATTTGGTTTAGATTTAATATACCTAATTGTATCCTTTTTCCCCAGCCCGGTGCATTTTTTAGAGTTACCTCATTTGGGTCCTGTTCAGCAAAGGTGCTTATTGGCTTACGAATCAATATTAGTAAAGCTAGCGGGGAATTTTTCAGCGTTCCCTTACTTTGAAGAATTTTGAAAAAAATCTGCCGGAAACTTAAAGCACGGAAGGGACGGAAGGGGACCGGCAGAAAAATCCTCTAAAAAGAATGAGATACCGTATCCAGATAAATCCATTGTTCGTCTCCTTATTAAATTGATATATTTTAGATTTCAATTTAGTTGCGTTTATCCTGGTAAATCATAGATATGGTTTATAAGTAGCCTTATAAGACGATTCATGAGCAATGTTTGCATGTTCATGTGGACCATTTGCACGTGTAAGTGTATCATTTGCGTCCAAATGTGCATCGTTCGAGTTTGCCTACGCCCTATTGGCGCCTAAATTCGCATCATATGATTGTGATTTTGTACCATGTGCGTATTTATTCGCAGCATATGCGCACAATGTTGCGTCATTTGTGAAATACGCTGCGCCATTTGCGTATTGTTTCGCATCATTCGATTGTGTATGTTGACCATTTGGGTACGATTTCGCATCGTTTGCAATTTCAAGTGGGCTATTCGCACGTGCAAGCGCCTCATTTGTGAATGCAGCACCTGGGATTGATCGCGCAATCCCTGTAAATACTCGCGCCGGCCTTATATTTGATCTTACATTTTATGTAATTGTTCCGGTAGGGGGTGTAATGCCCCGCGCAAGCGTCGGATGTGAGGTTGATTTACCCTTGTGGTTATATTTTAGGGCCGCGTTTGAATCCGCCCCGGCTCCCTTTTGATTTGTCAGGCTGCCGGTTGGATGATTTCTTGCTTGTCCCTTTTTTCTACTCCAGTTCGGTGCGGCTGTTGGGGCCGTAGCCCCCAATATATTATTCAAGAAATTGGCGACCTGCTCGCCTAGAGTCAACTTGCTGGAGGGATTAAAATACTGAAGAGCGAAAATAATTCCGAATTTATCGCTAGGCAAGTCCTCGTAGCTATATGCCGAATATGAGATTTCTAATAAGGAGTCCATTTTTTTGTCTCTGAGTGATAGGTGCATGACTCGCCTAATGTTGTCCCAAACCATATAAAATATTTATCGGAATCGATCCTTTTATAAAATACCGGTCCCCTCTCATCCATTACTTCTCCGATATCATCTAAAGACTCTGGGAGTACACCTCGAAATCTCCTGTAGTCCTCAATTTTTTGAATTATCTCATTCCCTTTTTTGAATTTGCTGGTGTAGTCACAACAGTCCCAGGGGCGGAGAGCATTATAAATAAACCATGTCAGAAACAGGCAAATCATCAGGGAAATAAGCAAAATGCGGTATTTTTTTTTCATTGTGTTTCTCTTACTTGACGAAACTTTCCAGCCAAAGGAGATAACATTTCTGCCTGTCCCATTTAAATCCCTACCCCACCGGATAGGTGGTCCATTTTTTTTTCTCTGAAGAATACAAACAAGAACTCCCCAATGTTGTGCCAAACCATATCTCATATTCGGTATCGTACTTTTGATAAAATATTGGTCCCCTCTCATCCATTACTTCTCCGATATCATCTAACGACTCCGGGAGTACACCTTTACATCTCCTATGGTCCTCAATTTTTTGAATTATCTCATTCCCTTTTTTGAATTCTTCGGAATATTCACAACACTCCCAGGGCCGGAGAGCATTATAAATAAACCATGCCAGAAACAAGCAAATCATCAAAGAAGTAATCAATATGCGGTATTTTTTTTTCATAGTACTTATCCTATTTGAAAAAATATTCCATCCATCGGATGAATAGTCGCAGTTTTACTTCATCTTCGCTTGTGTACATCGGGGTTGTAGTTTTATTAGTCAGGCTTGGTAAATTTTCAGTCACGGTCTTTGGCATCGTGTTCCAATTCGGTGCGGCTGTTGGGGCCGTAGCCCCCAATATATTATTCAAGAAATTGGCGACCTGCTCGCCTAGAGTCAACTTGCTGGAGGGATTAAAATACTGAAGAGCGAAAATAATTCCGAAATTATCGCTGGGCAGGTCCTCGTAAAAATATGCTGAATATGAGGTTTCTAATAAGGTGTCCATTCTTTTGTCTTAGAGTGATAGGTGCACGATTCCCCTAATGTTGTACCAAACCATATTTCATAGTTAATGGCATCGATCTTCTCGTAAAATATCGGCCCTCCTTCATCGCATGTTTCTCCAATATCTTCTATCGACTCCGGCAATTTCCCTTTACACTTCCTGTATTCTTCAATTTTTAGAATTATTTCAATTCCTTTATTGTACCTTGAAGGCCAATCACAGCAATCCTTTTCACGGAAAAAGTTAAATATATACCATACCAAAAATAGGCCTATTAATAGAAAGATCGTCAGAGAAATAAGCAAAATGCGGTATTTTTTTTTCATGGAATTTCTCCTATTTGATGAAACCTTTCAGCCAAAGGTGATAACATTTCTGCCTGTGCCATTAACTCAAAGCCCCTGTACTAGCGCCATATTTTAGTATCCGAATGATAAGTACAGGATTCCCCTACTGTAAATCCCATGCTAAATGATACGATATATACATCCTCATCCGGATTGATTTTTTCGTAATATTGGGAATCGATCTTGTTATAATATATCGGCCCTTCCATTTTTGTTTCTTCTCCGATATCTTCCAATGAGTCGGGCAATTTCCCGTGGCATTTCCTGTAATCTTCAATTTTTTGGATTATTTCATTCGCTTTTTTAAATTCAGGGTAATTTTGACAATATTCCCTGCCCCGAATATACTCATATACATACCATATCAGAAAAAGGCATAAGCCCAGTATGATAAATAAAATAATGAATTTTTTTGTTTTTTTCATTTTATTCGTCCATAGTTCAAAAAAGTTTCCTTATCTATAAAGTGCCTTTAACCACTGAAAGAACACCCGTAGTTTTTCTTCATCTTCGCTCGTGTAAATCGGGGTTGTGGTACGATTAGTTTGGATGGGTGGATTTTTAGAATCGTCTTTTGGAATCATGTTCCAATTCGGGGCGGCTGTCGGGTCCGTGGCACCCAATACATTATTCAAAAAATTAGCGACTTGCTCGCCTAAGGTGAGCTTACTTGCCGGATTAAAATACTGAAGAGCAAAAATAATTCCGAATTTATCGCTTGGCAAGTCTTCGTAGCTATATGCCGAATGGGTCGAGACCAGGGTATCCATTTTTTCTTGCATATATCCTTCTTGCATTGCTTCGCCGCCGGGGGACATAATCGCGTCCCTGGAAATTTGCAATTGTGCGGCGAAATCCATAAAAGGAAAGAAACTGTTTCCCAGGAGCCATTTTGCGTTTTCTTTCTGTATTTTGTAAGTATAAGCACGTCCGGCGTAAAACAAGAAATGGGACATATCGATCCAACCGCCCTTCCTGGTGTATATATAGCGACCTTTTATCGTATTAAAAGGCTCTGTACTAGCGGGAAGAGGCCGTGGAAGAGGCGGCTTCAAGGACAATTTGATTTTCCCCAAATATAGCAACGTATTCGAAGCCTGCCCCCCAATCGATAGCCCAACTTTATTTTTTGAATTATTCATTGCATTGACGATATCGGCCACCACCCCAGCAAATTCTTGTACGGGTTCGAGGCCGAAGGGATCGGTGAAATTGACGGGATTACTATTGAAACCCTGGTAAAGATTCATGGAATCCTGGTAGCCCATGGCGTCGGTTTGCAAAAATCTTCCCATTGTCGGGTCATACATCCGGTTCCTGAAATAATACATATTGCTCTCCGGATCATACAACCTCCCGTGCCACAATATTTTATTGCCGATGATGGAAGATTCACGTTTTACCGGGTTCGCGGGGTCGGTCAAGTAGTCCATAAACGTCGGCATCCCGTAAATATCATAGCTTACCCTTTCAACGAGTTTCCCTTCTTTATCTGTAATGGCGGTTACCGACCCGATGGCATCGGTATGAAAATAATAATCACCCGCATAAGGACCCTGGAATATCGTCATGAAAATAATTTCATCGACGCCGTTTCCATAGACATACTGCCTGGTTACCTGGTCGTCGCCGTCCCGCTCCTCGATCATTTGCTGCCCGTCATAATAATAATGGGTGACTTTGCCGTTTACATTCGTTTCAACACGCCTATTGAAGGGGTCGAATTTATAGTCGGCTTTGTTGTACACATCTTCATAATGAACAAGATTGTTCCGGTAATCGTAGGTAAATTTCTGGGTGCCTTTCCGCCTTACATTGCCATTCAAATCATAGTCCAGGGTCCATTCACCGAAGCGGGTATATTGGTTTAATTGATTGACTTCCGTGGTTATGGTTTGGGGAGGGGGAGGGGGCAGGGCGGGGGCATCGGGCGTCATTTCGGGTAATGCGGCATTAGCGGCGATCATTGGGTTAACGGAATTGATGCCGGTTATGTAGTCGCCTAAAATCCCCGGATACTTCGGGCGTGGAATTGTCGGTCGAAAAATGGCGGGCAGCGGCGCAGAGGGCAGCGAAGCCTGGAAACGCTCCTTTCTCCTATTGTTCATAGCCATTACAAAAGAGAGCAACGGGTCATTCTCCAGGGCAGTTAAGGGATCGTCAGGCACCTGGGGCGGCGGGATAAATGCCGATTTTCTCTGTCCAGGCTCGCTTTTTTTGGCCTGGGCCAGTTGCTCCCCGGGCTTTATATCCGATATCGTCTTGATTTGCTTGATATATTTCTTCTGAATATCGAACCAGAGGATTTTCTCTTCGTCACCCTGTTTCTTTATTTCCGCCGCATCAAGGGAAGAGAGTTTTCCGTTGGCGATCATGCTTTCGAGGTATTTAGCCAGGTGAAAATCGGGTACGCGGTGTTCCTGGTAAATAATGGCATCGCTGGCTTTATTGTATCTATAAATGATTTTGATTAAATCTTTTTTTCCGCGAAATATAGTGCTTATGTCTTTTTCCAGCTCTTCAAAGCAGTTATCGGTTTTATAATATTTTAGGGCGACAAATTTATGCATCCGTTCCACGGTATCATACAGGCCAATGGCGATTTTCAATTTCCCGGCATCCCGGATATTGATGCCGATGAAGTCATTATATTGTTTGGCGTAACGGCCGGGGACTTTATCGTGCTGGGTAGTATTCCAGAAATCCTGTCCGTCAATGGTTCGGATAGATACGATAAAACCGGTATTATTTTTTACCTTTGGGTCGTTGTTGTATTCTTCTTCCGAATGGTAGACCTTGAAAGGTTTTTCCAACTTAAAATTTTCAAAGGTATCGTAAACATAAATTTCTTTCTTGACGCTGTTCCCGGGAAAAATGGGCAGGCTCAGGGTCGCGAAAAGTAAAATTGCGGTTAGGGTTATCTGGCTTTTTAGGTTCATATGCACCTCCGTTTTGGTACAGAATATTTTGGAGCTCGAATGGTAATGGACATTATACTGTGTTTGTTCTTGAAAAACAATAGATCGCCTTTATTGGTCATTTTTTCCCGGGTATTGCTTAATCGTGTGTTTACATGGGTTTTTCTAGCCACAGATGGTTCAGATTTTCACAGGTTGTTTTTTCTTCACGGCTACTCTTCAATTTCAATCTCGTCGATTGCTTTCATTAGCCGGTCTGTTTCGAACAATGCCACGATAATCTTTTGGTAGTGTAATATGTCTTCGAAACTTAATTCCCGGTCTTTCCGGTCTTTGAGCCATTTTTGCGCAGGCTGATAACCGCCGATGTAAAACTCCCAGGCAATCTGGGGCACGTTTTCAAAATACTGTTGATCATTGATCCATACTTTATTGTCTTCGTATTTTATTTTGCCCACTACATTTGAACCCTCTTGCGGGTAGGTGGTAATGTATTTCTCAACGATGGGGCTTTCCAGCAGGTGGATTTGCCGTAATTGGCCGCCAAGAGCCACTAATTGCCAAAAGGTTTCGACGTCTTTGGGGTAAGGGACGCGGGGGAAATCGATTTTTAGGAATTCTTTGTATTTCTCGCGGTAGGTTGGGCTGTGCAGAACCGCGTAGATATAATCCAGGATATCGATGGGTGTAAAGGACGCAAAGGTGTCCGCAGTGGTTTCTTTTTCATTGGTGAAGCGCAAGCCCAGTTTCTCCGCCATTTGCCCCACAATCTTCATATCCAGGTTCGGGGTTCTTTCGGTGGTTTCGAGTAAGGTTTTTTGCTTGCCGGTTTCGGGGTAAAGGTAGAGGGGGAAAGTTGATGGTCCGCCTCTCCTAAACATATTTGTATCGGTCAGCACATTTGTAATATAGACACAATCAAAATAATTCAAATTAGCTGCTTGAGCTTGAGCAACCAGGATTAACCCCAAATTGTCTCCACATTTAAGATGTTTCATCCCTTTTTCACGAGCACGATCAATTAATAGCTGATCATAATAAATATATCTCCAATCAAAAGGTCGATATAACATTTCGTTAATAAAAGATTTTTTATAGATGCCTTTATTACGTGCTTCAACCATACTCCAATTTGGATTATCTTCTAAATCCAATTGCCTACGGATTTCATCATCAGGAGTAGCTAAATTATAAAACCTTTCAATGCGGTTCGATAATCCGGTAACATCGAAATCAATTACAAAATGATCCCGGTGTGTCTTAATACCGCTGCTCATTAACTGGAAAAAATCTGGTACCCTGAACCCTTTACAATAATTTTCAAAAATATCGAAATCCTTTTTTACAAAATAGTAATCGGGAGGTTTTACTTCTAATTTCTGCCAATCGATATTTGTCAAAGTGCTATCAATCAACGTATCATTTTTGAATTCTCTTTTTCCTTGTAAATCGAATTGAAATACCTCACCTAATTGGCTTTCCTTTTTCTTTCCTGTCTTGATAAAGATATTGATGCTTACGCCCTGCATTATGTCAAATATATTTTGGTCCGGGGAGCCATCGGGTGCGGTTTCTTTCTTCTTGGAGTTGCCGTGCAAATCCAGGATGTATATCTTATCAAAACTTTCCAATAAATGCTTTCGCATTTGTCGATGGATAAGGCCGTCGATGAAACCGTTGTTGGAAATATAAGCCAGGACACCTTCGCCGTTTTTATCGATAAAGTGTTGCCCGAAACGGATAAACTTGATATAGTCATCCGACAGCGGTTGGATATTCCGTTCGTTCAAGTCCTTTTTATAGTCAGCCGTCAATCCTTCAATCCAATCGCTCTTATTTGTGCTGCTTATCGAGTACGGCGGATTACCCAACACCACCATCACGGGCGTATCTTGTTTGATGCGGTGCGCCTCATTGGCTTCGGCGCTCAACCAATCCACAAATAACGTTTTTTTATACTCCACGATCTCTTCCAATGAATTGGTCAGATAAATTCTAAACCGCTGCTCCTTTTTAGGCTTGAAACCCGTTTCACTCAACAGCATCTCCAATTTCAGATACGCCATGGCATACGACGCCATGAGCAACTCAAATCCGTTTAACCTGGGTATCAAATGGTTTTCCACATAATTGCTCCAGATGCCCTGCTGCCCTTGAAACCGGTCGTAAATGAATTTTACTACTTCGGCCAAAAAAGTTCCTGTGCCGGCGGCTGGGTCCAGTATTTGCACCCGGTGCACCTCCGGGTCTGTTTTGGTTTTGGAAGCGTCGGCCAAACCCATGGGTAAATTGAATTCGGTTTTTAGAATATCGTCTACCGCACGAACGATAAAATTCACCACCGGCGCCGGCGTGTACCAAACCCCCCTGGCTTTACGCACTTTCGGGTCATATTCCGCCAAAAAAGTCTCGTAGAAATGAATGACGGGGTCGTTCACCTGGATTGTACCCCCAAGTTCATTGAGCAAGTAATTGACATTGGTGGCCCTGAATATATCGGCCAACGCATCCACTATCCACTTGAGACGGTCGTCCAAATCATATCCGGCTATGTATTGAAACAATTTCCTCAAAAACGGGTTGGATTTGGGGATAAGTTCGGCCGCTTCCTGCCTTGAAAAAGTCTTTAACGAGGGGTCCTGCAGCCGGGCGGCAAACATCCCGTAAGCAATGGTTTGCGCATAAATATCGGCAAACTCCTTCGGCTTTATATCGTGGATCAGGATTTCCTTGAAGGCATTCATTTGCTCTTTGATCGTACTGTCTTCCTTGTTTTTTTCGTCGCTGTTCAAGGCGCTTTCAATAACCAGGGAAAGCAACCGGGCTTTTGCCGCCATCATTACCGCTAACTTTTTCGGGCTTCTAATGGTCTGGCCTTTATAGGCGATGAAATCTTCGATAAGGTCGGTAAAGGCTTTGAAATTTTGAGGTAATGGAACAATGGCTCCTTTTTTGATTTCCGCTATCCTGGTGGAGGCCACAAACTCACCGTCCTTGTAACGCCGGAACTCCAGGTAGTCGGTAAACACCAGGTTCTCTAATGAGGAACGGTAACGATCGAATTGTTCCGTTAAGGCTTTACCGCTTAAATCGACGCCGATGTCTTTGGCTTCGATATAACCGATGGGAACATCTTTTTTGGTAATCACATAATCGGGCGCGCCGCACTCGATGCGCGCCGGTTCATTGGTTACCAAAAAACCGGGAGCCATACCCTGCAATAATGTCTGTAAATCTCCCCTGTAAGTATGTTCGCTAGAAATACCGGTTTTGAATCGCCTGTTAATGTTCTCTAAATATTCCTGTATAGTCATTTCATCTATTGTAACCACCCGGCCAATATTTGTCAACCCCCGCGGCGCGGGGGGCCGATTTATAGGACGGCGCCAACAGATTCTATCAGGAATTTTTTCCGGCCCCTTAAGCTGTGGTACAAACTAAAATTTGTAGGGGCCGAGCCGGAAACTGTTACGTAATTAAATCTTCCGGTACGGTCCTACAAACGTGACCCCACGCAGTGGGGGAAATTTGACTGTCCGCCCGTGTAAGTCCGCGGCTAATTTTTTCCTGTGAATCCGTCTAATCCATGGGCTGTTTTAGCGGCCCCGGCATGAAAAAAAATGGAGGCGCCGGGGATTTTATAGTTGATTTTTTCTCGATAAACCTATATACTTAAGTCTCATGAATAATGAAAAATCCGAAATTGTCCGGCGAGATTCTACCCTTAAAATCGCGGCGCTGCTAGCATGGGCTCTATTCAATATCCCATTTCAACAAAGTATTTATGCCCATGTCCAAAAGAATATCGATTTTGACCATCTCACACGGGAAGACGGCCTCTCCCAGAATAATGTGTACGCGATTACTCAAGACTATAAAGGATTTATGTGGTTTGGCGCCGAGGACGGTTTGAACATGTACGACGGCTACAAATTTACAATATTCAAACCCGACCCGGATGACCCGGCCGGCATCAGCGATTCCTTCATCAATTGCATTTACGAAGACAGGTCCCATAACCTGTGGATCGCGACGGGGAGCGGCGGCCTTAATCGATTTGATCGTGAAACCCTCAGGTTTAAACGCTATAATAACCAACCGGGCGATGTCAACAGTTTAAGCAGCGATTGCGTCACTACTATTTCCGGGTGTTCGTCAAACCCGGATATTCTCTGGCTTGGAACCAGCGGCGGCGGGCTAAACAAATTCGATACGAAAAAAGAAACTTTCACCCAATACCGGTCTATCCCGGAAAGCCCAAACAGCCTGAGCAACGACGATATCTATCATATTTTCGAGGACCGGTCCGGCGCTCTCTGGGTGGGCACTCTCGGCGGCGGCCTTAATAAATTTTCCTGCCAAAAAGAACAATTTGTCCGCTTCCAAAACGACCCGCTTGATCCCCACAGCCTGAGCAACAACGATGTGTTTGCCATTTACGAAGACCGTAAGGGCAGACTCTGGATCGGAACCGACAAAGGACTTAATCGCTTTGACCCGGCAAAAAATGAATTTATCGGCTACTTTCATGATCCGGCGGACCCGGGAAGTTTGAACCAGGATAGAATCCGGGCTATTTTCGAGGATCATAGAGGCACATTGTGGGTGGGCACCATGGGCGGTGGACTGAATATGCTCGTCCAGGAAAATGATAATAATAAATTCGAATTTATGCATTACCAAATGAGCCCCTCAAACCCCAGCGGCCTTAATAAGGATGATATCTTCTGTATTTATGAGGACCGCTTCGGCGTCCTCTGGATCGGTACCGAAGGCGGCGGGATTAACAAACTGGACCTGGAAAAGAAACCTTTCTACCACTACCGGGCCAACCCCCTGGACCCCAGCAGCTTAAGTAACAACGATATCTGGGCTATCTGCCAGTCCCGTATAAACCCGGGCTTCGTCTGGATCGGAACCAAGGGCGGAGGTCTTAATAAATTTGACCGGCAAACTGAAACTTTTTTTCATTATCGTTACAATCCCGGCAATCCCAACAGCATCGGCAGCGATTCGATCTATGCCCTTTGCGAAGACCGGGCCGGCGACCTCTGGATCGGCACCGACGGCGAAGGCCTCAACCGCATGGATGTCGAAAAAGGGACTTTTACCCGTTATATCCCCAATGCCAATGATCCCGACAGCTTAAGCGGCTCCGATATATGGGCCATTGTCGAAGACCGGCAGGGAATGTTATGGGTTTCTACCCCTTATGACGGGCTTAATAAGCTCAACCGGGAAACAGGTAAATTCACCCACTACCATTACAATCCCGATGATCCGAAAAGTATCAACAGTAATAATATCTGGGCGCTTTACGCGGACCGCGCAGGGGTGCTCTGGGTCGGCACCGACAGCGGGATAAATAAATTCGACCGGGAAAAAGAAGCGTTTACCCTGTATAATTACCAGCCGGATAACCCCAACAGCTTAAGTAACGGACGCATTCTTTGCATTTATGAAGATCATACGGGTATGCTCTGGGTAGGCACCCTGGGCGGCGGCCTCAACAAGTTTGACCGGGTAAATGAAAAATTTACACGCTATACGGAAAAAGAAGGGCTGCCCAATAATGCGGTTTATGGCATACTGGAAGAAATCCCTTCACCCGGGAGCCCGGATTATTATCTCTGGCTCAGTACCAGCGCGGGAGTGCTCCGATTTAACCCGCGCACCGGGGAATCCAAAGCTTACAACAAGGACGACGGCCTCCAGGGCAATGAATTCAATGCCGGGGCTTATTATAAAAATAATGAAGGCGAAATGTTTTTTGGGGGCACCAACGGGTTCAATTGCTTTAATCCCCTGGACATCAAAGATAACCCCTACATACCGCCGGTGATGATCACGGGCTTACAGGTATTAAATGAAGAGGTGAAACCCGGGAAAAAAGTAAATGGCCGTATAATTCTAACCCGGGCCATTTCGGAAACCCCGGAAATTACGCTGTCCCATAATGATAATATCGTATCTCTTGAATTCGCGGCGCTGCATTACGCCTCACCCCGGGCGAACCGCTACGCCTACCGGTTGGAAGGACTTGAAAATAATTGGAATTATGTTGAAGACCGCCGCTTCGCCACATATACCCGCTTAACCCCCGGACATTACACCTTCCGGGTAAAAGCCGCCAATAACGACGGCCGCTGGAATGAAACCGGCGCCGCGCTGGAAATTACCGTTGTTACTCCGATCTGGCAAACCGGTTGGTTTTATGCGCTGTGCATCCTGACTATTCTCATTACAGGATTGGGTATTCACCAGGTGCGGGTGCGCAGCCTCAAAGACCAGGAAAAAAGGCTGACTCTACTGGTACAAGAACGCACCCAGGAAGTAGAAAAGGCAAACCGTTACAAAAGCGACTTCCTGGCCAGGATGAGCCATGAAATCCGGACCCCCATGAATTCTATCATCGGGTTTGCGGACCTGATCCTGGAAACGCCGCTCAGCGGCGAACAAACCGACTTCATTGCCGCCATTAAACAGAGCGGCGATACGCTGCTGGGAATTATTAATGAGATACTGGACCTCTCCAGGATCGAAGCCGGGCAGTTATTACTGGAAACTATCGACTTTGAAGTGGAAGCCGCGGCTTTTAATGCATGCGAACTGCTCATTCCCAGGATCGGCGATAGGTCCATCGAATTGCTCTGCCATATCGACGATGGCGTCCCCGCAATTGTGAGGGGCGACGTGCGACGCTTTCAACAGGTATTGATCAACCTGATGGGTAATGCTGTAAAATTTACGCCCTCAGGTGAAGTGGAACTGGCCATCCGGGTTGAAGACGACGATGCCCAGCGGGTGAAACTGCTTACCACGGTGAGAGATACCGGGATGGGTATTCCCCAGGAAAAATACGCTTTGATCTTCGAGGCTTTCCAGCAAGCGGATATCTCCAATACCCGGGAATTCGGCGGCACCGGGCTCGGGCTGTCTATCAGTAAACAGATCGCCCGCTTGATGGGCGGGGATATACAGGTGGAAAGCAAACCCGGCATCGGCAGCACGTTCTTTTTTACCGCCTGGCTGGGAAAAACCGGCAAAACGCCGGCAGACCCGGGAAATGCCCCTCTTATTAAGGATGACCGTACCGACGCCCAGGTCCCGGTGAAAGAAAATAACGAAGAGGCGATTCACATCTTGCTGGTGGAGGATAATAAATTGAACCGGAAATTGGCGGAATACTTGTTAATAAAAGCGGGTTACCACGTGGATATCGCTGTTACCGGGAAAGAAGCCGTGGAGACGTTTTTGTCTGACCCCGGCGGCTTTGATATGATATTGATGGATATCCAGATGCCGGAAATGGATGGAAAAGATGCGGCCCGGTTTATAAGAGATAGTGGGTATACGGATATCCCGATTATTGCCATGACGGCCGCCTCGATGAAGGGAGACCGCGAAAAGTGCGTGGAAGCCGGCATGAACGATTATATCTCCAAACCGATTAAGAAAGATATTTTATACCAATTGATTAAAAAATGGATTACCTAGCACGCGGCGCGTGCACCCTATTGTAGAACCGTAACGGGAGGTTGAGCTTTATTAATTCATCTGGCTCGGCGCCTGCTGCGGCCTGGACTTCCAAAAGCTTTTAATTATCAAAATCAAAAGTTTTTGGGGGCGTCGGGACCTTTTTTCAAAAAGGTCCTGACCCGCCGGAGGCATTTCTAATTATTAATTACACGGAAACCGGTGTAAGTGAGTGGCGCTGTCCGGTTGCTCTTCGGGTCTCCAGGGGTTACCGCGGAACTCCCTTTAACCAGACCTTTTCCGTTTTTCGACGCAACCCACTCGGAGGCGTTGCCCCCCAAATCGAATACCGGGTTCTTGCTGATTTCATCGACGGCAGGCGAAAAACTCCCCACCGGTTTAAGCAGCACAGGTTCAGCGCCATATTTCTCCAGCGTCTCCAACAACCGCGCATAATCGTCAGGGTTAACCTTGTACCCGGCCCAATAATCAAAGGTATTCCCGGAAGGTTTTCCATAGAGCGTTTTTGCCTCTTCTTCCGCGGGTAATCGATATGTTTTCCCGGTCAATTGACTGAGCCACTGCACATATTTCCGCGCTTCTTCAAACGATACCCCGGTCGCCGGGTAATTACAGGCCCCGGGTTCATACTTATAATTTTTATCGAAGCACGCCCACTGGGCGCGGGTCACTTCAAACCGGCCAACCTTCATTTTCTCGAACTCCACCACTTCGGGTATCAGCGCGCCATCTTTGAGGATGCCGAATTGTCCGCGGCTCCGGGCAATATCCCGCATTTTCGCCAGTAGGTCCAGGGGACTGTCCTTCTTCAACGATTCATTCCCGGGCGCGTAAGTGTTGAACAGGTACTTTTCAAACCAGGCGATTTGTTCTTGGAGGATACGCCGTTGGTGGGCAAGTATTTTAGGAACATGTTCTTCGCCGGGCAGCGAGATAAAACGAACCGGCGCCTTGCCGATTACCTGCAGGGCGCGGTAGAATTCCCAACCCTGGCTGTACGGGACCGACCGGTCCTTATCGCCGTGCCAGATCAACGTGGGCGTCGTGACTTTTTCCATCTGGAAGAGGGGGGATTTTTTGATATACTGCTCTAATTTTTCCCAGGGCGCCCCACCCATATAATAGTTATCAAAGGACACCCCAAAGGAACAATTGCCGTAATCGCTGGTCCAGTTTACATCCCCGGCCGAAAGCACGGCGGCCTTATAACGGTTGGAGTGAACGATGAGCGCGGTTCCCAATATGGCGCCGTTGCTGTGCCCGATAACGCCCAGTTTATCTTTATCCACTTTTCCTTCGGCAATCAACATCTCCACGCCGGCTTCGATGTCCGGTATCTCATATTCATAATAATGACCGGCAATGGACTCGCCGAAAGCGACGCCGTAATTGGAACTGCCGTGATAATTGATTTTCAAAACGAACGTACCCCGCTCGCACCATAAGTGGGCCGGTGCAAAATAATCATCGTCGAATTTATCCATGTCCGCCCCATTGGGACCGCCGTGGATCATGAGAACCAGGGGATATGTTTTGCCGGGTCGGTAGTTGAAAGGGTAATAAAGAATGCCTTCAACGTTTTCCTCCAGGGCCCCTTTCCAGGTCCGCACCTCGGTCCCGGTCAGCGGTTTTTTAAGGAGGGGGGATTGAATATCCATTACTTCCTGTTTTTTTATGATTTGATTGCCCTTTAACCCGGCCAGGTAAAAGCGGGGGGGCCGCGATGCGGTGGAATGGCAGTAAACCATGGTACTGCCGTCCCGGGAAAGGTCGAAGGATTGGATATTACCCTGCGCCTCGCCCTGGAGCCACTGGCGTTTCCAACTGTTCCCGGCCCCGGTGAACCGGGCCCATTTATAGCGGGCCCCGTCGACCAATTGTATCACAAACCCAGTGGGGGTAGGCCGCAGCAGGTCGCGGTACATCACTGCATACCGGTCCCAATTAAGGTCCACTTCTTTACAAGAGCCGGTTGCCGCGTTATAGTGAAAGAGTTTCACCACCGCACACTGGGTATAGGAGGAGGCGCTGTTGTAATGGTTGGTAAAATATAACCCACTGCTGTCATGCGCCCAATAAAAACGGCTATCCGGGACAATATGCATGTCGGCCAGGATTTCCCGCGTCTCTTTTGTTGCCAGGTTTAACAGGTAATATTTCGGCGGGATGGCCTGGTCTTGCTCGTAACGCACGCTCATATCGACGCGGTAAACGACTTGTTTCTTATCAAAGGATAACGCCATCATGGAAATAGGTTTCCGGTTCCGGCTCAAACGGGCGACTTCACCGGTTTTAAGGTTGCAGTAAAAAATACGGGTGATGGCCGGGTGTTCTTCGTCTTCCACTACCATGGAGGAATCTTTTTGTTCTTTACGTTCTTTTTCCAGGAACGCCTCGTCTTCGGAAGCGGTAAAGATTAGATTTTGCTCATCGATCCAGGCGTAATTATCGATGCCTTTTTTGGCATGGGTAACCGGGTAAGGCTCGCCGCCGGTAAGGGGCATTACCCAGAGGTTTCCCGGTTCGGTTTCCGGGTCTTTGAATTTCCGTCCGGTTTTGAAACTGATCATCCGCTCACCCGGCAGCCATTGGATATCGGTATGGTCGAAGCGGCAGTAGGTCAACCGGCGGTCTTCGCCCTTCTTATTTTCAACGGCGGTAAGGTAGATGGTGTGATAAGGAGTTTGCGTTTTGAGGTCCCATTGTTTTTTTGTCCATACCAACCATTGGCCCCCGGGAGAGAGATGATACTCTTGAACCGTATCGGTGGTCAACAGATCGTCTATCTGCCATTGGTATTGACCTGAGCTTGCGCCTGATGTCCCGGGGGCAGGGGGTTCCCCGCGACTCGCCGCCGGCGCAGCGAATATCAGCATCGACGCACAAAATATCGCGAATACTGCCGGCCAGGCATAATAATATCGATAATTTTCCCGCTTATTCATGGTTACCTCGTCTATTTCGTCTTAACTGTTTCTACAGTGCGCTCAATATTTCTTTCGCCACGGATGCATTTTCATTTGCGGGGTCCATGGCGACAAATTTTTCAAGGAATTCTTTGGCTTTTGCGTTATCGCCGGCCCCCATGTAGATAATACCCAACTGGTAATAAGTATCCGGGTAATTGGGGTCGATGGCTGCCAGTTTTTCAAAAACTTTCAGGGCTTCGTCGTTGTTTCCCAGGTTGAAGAGGCAGACGCCGTAGTTATAAAGGGACAGCACATCCTTTATCCCCAGGTCGTACGCTTTTTTGTAATAAATGACGGCGTTATCCAGGTCCTTTTTTTTAGCGTAGATTTTCCCCACTTCGGCCAGGGAGAGGACTAATTGCGGGTCCAGTTCCAGGGATTTTTTAAAATCTTCCAGCGCCTTATCCGGGTCGCCGTTTTTTTCTATCGCGAACCCCCGGTAATAGTAGAGTAGGGGATTTGTCGGCGCTGCGGTAATAGCCTCGGTCAATGCGGTAATGGCGGCAGGGAATTTCCCGGCATTGATCAGTTCGCTTCCTTTTTTCAATAAGGAAACTTTTTGCGGCGGCGGCGGCGCTTGCTTGAGCGGTTTCAGTTGGGTACTAATATCTCTTGTCTCCGAGATGGCCAAACGGAAGCTGGAAGTCCCCGGGATATACCCGTCTTTTTCAAACCTGATCTCGTACATGGCGGTTTCCAGGCCAGATTTATAAACGAATCCTTTATCGTCGGTCACGGTTTCATATTTAAGGGCAGCGGCGGTCATGGTAATTTTGACGCCGGGAATAGGCTGGCCGGTCTCGCTGTCGGTGATAGTGCCCCTGACGCTGTTTAAAATACCTGCCCTGAGCGGTAAAAAAGAAACAGACAGCGTCAGCGTTAAAACCCACATTAATATACGGTATTTATTTTTCATAGTTAACCTCCGTTAAAATAATATCGATTGAATTTATATAATCTCATTTTTTCAGCAATTCTTTGGCGTGTTGGTAATATTGTTTGGCTTTATCCTGCTGGCCGAGGCTGAGATAAGAAGCGGCCAGTAGATGGTTGACTTCCACGGTGTCGCCGTATTTTCGCAATTGTTCCAGGTATTGGACCGCTTTGGCAAACATTTTCAACTCGATGGCGGAGTTGGCCAGCATAATCACGGTGGCGTAAACCTTTGGAACATCCGTCCGCCCCAGCATTTCTACTACCCTGGCATACTCTTTTTTCAAGTAATGGGCCCTGGCAATAACGGGAATGGAAACGCCGTTCCGGTATTCGGGAGGAATCTTATTAAAAACCTCGAGGGCCCGGTCCGTGTTCCCGGCGTTGAGGTACTGCTGTCCCTGGATAAATATGTAATTATTGCTATTGGTCGCGGAAAGGGGTTCGGGTTTTGCCATGGTGACGGGCCTTTCCATGGTCATATAAAACGGTAACACATGTATTTTCCGGGCCGCCGGGTAATCCTGCGTTGTTGATGAACCGGGGGATGTGACGGTTAATATTAACCGGTAATTATCGTCTTTTACATCCGCCAGAGGTTTACTGAATTTATAAAGGTCGCCCACTTTTACCAACGGTTCGATTTTTATCCTTTGTTCTTTATTCGTTATACTTTCCAGGAAAATCTCCGGCGGCTGTGAAGCGGAAGCGCATACGATTCCTTCCAGGTTTTCTTTTTGTGTGAAAGTGCACCGGGGATCGACAATCAACAACAAATCTTCCGCGGCAAAAGGCATAAAATCTTTCATCTCCAGGGGTTTCAACATAAATCCCACGGCCGCCTGCGGTTTATCCGCTGCAATCGATATTTTTTCTTTATATGTAAAGAACTCCTGGGTGGATTTGTTGATAAGCATGACCGTGACATTGAAATCCCCTTCGATAATGGGTGCGAAATTCATAAAAACGATTTTACGTTTGTCGATTTCCAGTTTTTTCCCCGGGTTTACTTTAAGTTCGACTTTTCGTTCGTTTTGATAGATCAGTTTCCCGGTATCGTCTTCGATATTGATATCCACAACGATATCCGCCGTGTATGTGTCCTGGCCGGCGAATTTCATGTTCAGTGTTTCCGGCATCATGGCATAATTAAGAAACAGCATGTTTTTGTTCCGGGTAACGGCCAGGTAGCCGTAGCCCCGGACATCGTCGGTAGAGTGGGTCACCTCCACCTTCCCGGTGGGAGAAGTAAAGGTCCGGATGTACCCGACTTCCGCTTCCCGTTCCGGCAGGGTATAGACTTTATTGAGGGCAAAGCTGGAGGAGCTGAGGGACATATCCATGCCCGGGGCGCCTTCGCCGGCGACAATCGAAAGCGAGGCCTGGGCCAGTTCGCCGGAACTCAACTTGACCTGGTGATAAGCCTGGGTTGGGTTCCAGGTATTGTTGGAAAGATAAGGCGATAAAAGCTCCCTTGGGGTGTGAATGCCCGGTTGGTATAACTGGTAGTCGCCCATATCATTGGGTTTATAAAAGATAAAATTCATAAAGGGGAAGAGGCCATGTTGGCCCTCGGTCCGGTATTCCCACATTTCGCAGTCCACCAGGTTTTTTTCCCCGGAGTAACTTTCGGTGCGAAACGGCTTGCCCAGGATGATATAGATTCTTCCCCTGTCCGAGTTGACGCCGTCTAATTTTTTTTTAGCATAATCCAGGCGACGGTAGAATTCTATTTTATATTTATTTTCGGGGTCGTGGGGGTTGGGGTTCCGGGCTTTCCAGAAGAGGTCCTGGAAACGTTTTCTTTCTTCCAGGGTTTGCATCATACGGGCGACGGGGCGTTCTTGTGAACTCATTATGGGATCGACTTCGTCGAGCCATTGTTGCCATGGGTTTATTTCTTTGGTTTTCGCGGCGGAGCCAGGCGGCGCCGGCAGTAAAAAAAGGATGCACAAAACAACAGCAGCAAATTTTGGTGTTTTCATCTATCTATTATATCAAAATTATTCTCAAAATAACAGGCAATCTTTTCCGCCAGGGCAAGTCCCTCTAAGAAAATGCTCTCCACTTGTTTGGCCGTGGTCCGGTAGCCCATGCTGACGGTATCGGTATTCTGACGGATGACCAACACCTCGACATCGTCTTGATTTTTGAACTCTTTTTTTATCTTAAGGTCCAATGGCTGAACCTTGAGTGCTTTGGCCAGGCCAAACCCTTTCCTGGCCACTAATACCACGTAAAAATAAGGATAGGGCACACCGTTTGTCTGGCCGTTAATGGTGATTTGCCCGTAACAACCAAGGAAATCCTTTTGCTGACCCGCGATGTTCACCCTGAATTTCACATCCATGGGGATCCGCTTCTCTTTTCCCCGCAGCATGAAATAATATTCCACCTTGTGCGCCTGCAGCCGCGCCTCTACTTTCGTCATCAACTCATTAACCAGTTTAACTTTCATGGTCAATTGAGAAACCGTGAATATGGAACGAAACCCCGTCAACCAGAACGGCAGCAAAAGCGCCAGGGCGTCCAACCCGGCGACGGTCATGATTTTGTTATCATCGAAAAACGCCGCCACGGTCATAATAACAATGCCCAACAGGAGGATAATAAATATAAACCCCCCCAGGACATTGGAGGCATCGATGGAACTGCGGTCCCATTTCCTGATTTTGCGGTCCAGGGCCAGGTAATCATCCAGCTTATGTTTTTCCACCTTTTCCCAATCGGATGCGGGATCGAAAATCCCCAGGTCTTTCAGGTTGGTGATTCCCTTTGGTAACAATAATAAATTTCCCGCCAGGATGAGAATAACGCCCGGGAATACGGCGAATGAAAGATACTGGACGATAAATCCCGCCAGGATGATAGGGATACTAATCGCCAGGCGTGTTTGATACTGCAGCGATTTCCAGGTTTTAAACACCACCATGCCTTGTTCGTCGGGATTAAGAAATATAGATGCCATTTTAATTTTCTCCTATGTTTTCTTGCCGGGTTGCTCCCGCGGCCTTAATTTCTACCCCTTCGGCATGGACCGCCGCGGGGACTGCGATATATGGGGTTAATTCTGTGAAACCCATATGCTGCCAGTAAAGGGGGCAGGCGCCGTTACAGATATGAAAGTGATCGCAGGATTTGCAGCCGGGGTGGGCCAAGGATTTTGCCCGGTAACGCGCCGCCCCCACCGATTGCCAGATGGCGGTAAAATCCTGTTTAAGCAGGTTCCCCACCGGGTCGGCGTAGGAAGCGCAAGGCAGTACATCGCCGTTGGGCGCGATGGAAATCAAACCGTCGCAGGCGCTGCAGCCCTTGTTGCCAAGATTATGCAAAATGGAATTAAACATGCACATGGGAACCGGCGAATACCACATGAACTCTACCCCCTGCGCTTTGCTGTTTTCGATAATGTTTTCCAGGTGAGGGGCGATTTCACTGTATTTAACCGGCACTCCCGGATGCAATGCCCCGGTGCCCGTCGGGATTACCAGGTTCATGCTGAATCGCTCATTATTAAGAATATTTTTGACAAACGAAGGCATTGCCTCGCATTCCTCCAGGTTCTCGCCGGTAATAGTCGTATTGGTATGAGTTCGGATGCCTTTTTCTTTCAATCGTTGGACCGCGGCCACGGTCTTTTGAAATGCGCCGCTGCATTGAACGATGGCGTCATGGGTTGCCGGCGTAACTCCTTCCAAACTTACCTGCGTCGAATCCAGGCCGCTGTCGGCCAGCACCCGGGCGACTTTCACCGTCACCAACGTCCCGTTGGTAATCAAATTAACCCGCATCCCCAACTGTTTGGCATAGCGAATTAATTTAGGAAGCGCCGGCGACAACAACGGCTCGCCGCCGGTAAAACTGACGGAAGGGACTTTTGCCTCATGGAATAGTTTCCGCAGTATCCTTTTTACCTGGGCTGTTGACATCTCTTTTGCCTCCGGAGGCCAAGAACCCTTTTGAAAAAGGGTTCGCCGGTACGGACCTCCTAAAACTTTTGATAATGAAAAGCTTTGGGGGGTCCAGGAACCCGGCCATCCGTGATGGCTTCGAGAAAGGGGACCTGGTCTTTTGTTATTACAGCCCGCATAACAGAACCGGCATTTCAAGTTACAGCGGTACGTCAGCGCCACTTCCGACAACACCGGGTATTGCGAGAAATTCATATCGAAAGGAACCGTTTCTACCGCCGGATTCAATGAAAATTCATCCAGCGCGCCTTCCAAATACTGTTTAACCGCCGCTAAAAAATAAGTCACGTCCGCAACTTTTCCAGGTTCCGGACCGATATCGTTCAATAATTGCCGGATGGATGTCCCTTGCAGCAGCGAATATAAAACCCGCGCGCCCATGGGATTCAATTTTGTGGCGGTGTTGGGCCGCTTAATCAGTAGATTATCCTCCAGCCTGACAAAAATATACGGTTTCACATTAGCGATAAAAGTATCGACCCAGGCCAAATCCGCATACTTTGCCTCCGGCGGGTCAGAACCCTTTTGAAAAAGGGTCCCGACACCCCCTAAAACTTTTGATAATGAAAAGCTTTGGGAATCCCCAGGAACCGTCCATCCGTGATGGTTTCTCGAAAAGGTTTCTGGTCGTCGAAGACAATTCTTGAGGGTAAACTTAAGTCTCAATGGCCCCCTCCACTGACACAGGCCGAATGGCAAGCAGAATGGCAAGCCGAATGACAGGCCGAGTGACAGGCCGAATGACATGCCGAATGACACGCATCATGACAAACATTCATATCCAAAACCAGGTCCGTGGACATCGACCCCTGGATAAGATGATCCGCTTCCACCGGCATATTCGTTTCATACCGGTAAGGGTCCCGGTTAGGATCGTACGTTCGGTGATAATAATGATGGTTGCTGTAGTACCAGTAATACCAGAAATATTCAGCATCCTGCGGCCTTTGCTCATATTTGTTCACCGTCTCCTCGATGCGCCCGGCGTAATACTTTTTAGTCGCATCGATGTCGGCGTCCCATGCCTTTTTCTGGATATTGGTAACCACCAGGTTCATCAGCGATTCCAACTCCGGTTGGGACAGGATACCGTCATTGGCCATCGATTGATAGAACATCCGTTCGTAAGGGTCCAGGCGTTCTAACTCCGGTTCCTGCAAAACCCGGACCCGCAAAGGATTTTGTTCAACGACTTCCAAATAACCCTCGGACGCCATGGCGTCCAGCATACCGCTTAAAACCCGTTTAACCGGCATGCCCAGGTAAAACGCCGCTTCGATGGGAGTGAGGCTGTCGCATATTTTGCCCGGTTGATGATACGTGGAAAGCAGCAATTTGGGCGGCGTCCAGTCCAGGTTTTCCCAGCGAATGTCGCCCACGCCTTTGGCGGCGGTAACCATTGAGCGGTGCTTCGAAAGCATGATGATTACGAAAAGGATTCCCAGGATTCCCAGCACCGGCAGCAATGCCGAACGATCAGCGGGAGCCGGACGACTTTTAGTTTCAAATAATTTCGTAGTTTCCGTTGCCCAGTCGCTGTCCTGAAGTTTTGCCGCCGGGATCTCCGCGACAGCGCCCAGTTGAAACCATTCCCCCGGCATATAAAATTGCGTGCGCATATCGAACTCAGTCCCCGGGTTATTCTTATGAAACACCAGCAGTAAGCGGTCTTTTGGGCCCCGTTGGTAATCGATAAGAAATTTCTTATTTACCCATTTCTCAGTAAGAATCAGTTGATTTTCTTCCACAAAACTCCTGGGCTGCGTATCCTGCGGCAAAATGAAAGGGGTTAGTATCTTTAAAGTATAGTGGTCCGAGTTATCGGTTTCATCCCATTGCACCGGGGACCAGTTAAACACAGTAAGTTTTTTCCCTTCGGAGGAGGTAGTGGGGGCCATGTAGCCGGCGGCGGCAAAATTAGTGCTAAAATAAAAAACATAAGTGACGGTTCCGTTTGGAATGCCTTTACCGTTGGCCAGTACGATATCCCATTTATCTCTGCCCACTGTGGTAACGTCCAGGTTGTATCTATTTCCCCCAGTATCCAGCGCATAAGAATCGCTGGAAAATCGTTCGATTCTCAACCGGTCATTGCCCTGGAAATAAAAACCGTGGAATTCCCCGGAAAGCACGCGCCATTGAACCGTATAAGCCACCACGGCCGAGCCGTCGGCTTGCAGGTCCACATCCGTTTCGACGAATAAGATTTCTCCTGTACCGGCAGACAGGGGAAGAATCAAAGCGGATAAGAGAAAAATTACAGCAGCCGTCAGGCGACACATTGATTTAATTTTGTTTTCCATGGCAGTATTTTAATAAATATCCATTACAATTGCAACCCCTATTGCCTGGATCCACGGCTTATATATTAAGAGCCGTGAAGAGCGCGAGTGGGCGCTAAGTAAAAAAAATCTGTGTAAATCAGTGTAATCAGTGGACCGCTGTTGAGACAGATAGAATGATGAATGATGAATGATGAATGATGAAGAAAATCTGTGTTAATCAGTGTAATCTGTGGACAAGGGGCCTGTTTTTTAATTCGCGGGTCTTCGCGTTCTTCGCGGCTATTTTCTTTATTTTATCCGAAGGACGCCCCTTCACCAATAACCACTCACCAATAACCACTCCACCAGTCACCACTCCACCACTCACCACTCACCACTCACCTCCTTGAAACAATGGTATAGAGATGCGATATTAAGATGCCCAGGTGGAAGAAGCCGAGAAGGATGGTTATAACGGATAGGAAGGATAACATCGCGCAATCCGGTATATTAGGTGCTATGGTTACCTGGTGGGCGAAGAAGGAATTGATCGAATAAATAAAGGCATTTTTAAAGGCCCCTTCAGTCCCCGGGCCAAAAATGAAGTAATAAATAAACGTAAACAAAGTGGGCCAGAAGACAATAGCGGCAATGAATCGGGCCAATGAACCCACCAGGAATTCAAAATACCAGCGCAGGGGGGATATCAACCAGCCAAGGAGTTTGTTTCGTTTCCGGTAAATTTTCCGGCTGAGGGTGCGGACTTTTTCCAGGCAATCTTGTTCTTCATCAAATTGGGAATAATGTCTAAATACCCGTGCCAGTTCATTGACGATATTAAGCTCCGAATTAAAGATCATGATGTCTCTTGTGGACTTACCGAACCATTTGCCGATAATGCCCAATTCCTGGTGAATTTCTTCAAATCGACGTTTGACATCGAAATTATGTTCTACCCCATAAAACATGCATTCTGCCATTACTTCGGCCTGGTGTTTTAATGCCACCGCTTTTATGGATTCGGTGGCGGTTCTTCCTCCCAGGATTTCCTGGGCTTGCAGCGCCAGCATGGCGGCGTATATGGCGTCATTTGAATTCTTTGCTTCGGCCAGGACCCTGGTACTTCGATCGATCAAGATATCGGCGATCAAACCCAATCGCCCCGGTTGAGAATGACCGCTGCCGGTATCATCTTGTCTCCGATTCTTTTTTTGCTTCTTTTTCAAGCGGGCTTCTTTCTGGAGGTTAAAAATACCGGCATAGGGTTTATAAAGCATTTTATAGAACTTAAAATCCGGCTTATCTTTCAACTCTTGCCTGTAAGCCCGGTTAGCACTCTTTGTCTTTCCTTTTTCACCAATGGTGACAAAAATCCTCCGGGGGATATTTTTAAAAAAATTGTAAAGCTTATCGCGTGCACTCAATAAATGTTGCTGCGATTTTTCACATTCTAATGCCGCATCTGGAAAGCTAAGGCAGATATCTTCAAAAGAGCGACTGAATTGAAGATCATTGCATTCATTTTTTATAATATCCAGGATTTTTTTGGTGGTTGCCATCATGGCCCTTTGTCCAAACTTATAAGCCACATAGGAATGCAAAAAGGAATAAGAGAGTTCTTCGTCCACCACCAATGCCTTTTTTTTTCGTTCGCAGAAGAAGGGTCTATTGATTGCCCCGTTTCCTTGGGCGTCATTTAATTGTTCCAGGGTTTTCCTGGTGATAAAATGGCGGAACCCGCTGGGATCAAATAGAGGTGTATAACTGTGCAAAAAATTTTCGACCGGCCTGGTCAGGTTAAATTCCTTTTTTTCCAGGAGAAGCGCTTTTTTCGAAAGAAGAACATGGAAATGTTCGAATGTTTCCCGGTCCAGGCATTCATCCGCCTTCATGTCTACGACAGGCATTAGGAAAAACCAGTAAATCTCTGGGAATGACAAATAGAGGAGAGAAGCGAGGGTGCGACTATTATCACCTGTAACTACAAGATCGGTGCAATCAGTAACCGGCAGGTCCAGAAAGGCCAGGGTATGCTTCATCCCGGTCACATCATTTTCAAAGAGTCCTTCCAGCCAACCTTTAATTATCAAAAAGTTCTGATATATCTCTTGTTCTGGTTTTTTGAAAAGAAAGCTCTCGATTTGCTCAATCGAGTGCATGTTCTTTAAGTACCGACCGATACTGTCTATCAAGTCCTGGCTGCGGCTTAAGATAATAAATTTCATTTATTCCTCTTCTGAATGGGATACCAGACTTTTGAGCATAAAGCAAAGGAAAATGATCAATACCACAAAAGAAACCATCATCAAATATCCGAAAATCAGTCGTACCCGATTATATGTAGGGTTCCCGATTTCATTAATAGAACAGAAAACCCAAATCCCTCCGCCAATCAGCGCCAACGAAAAGACTCTTACAAGAATACTTAAATGGTCTATAACGCATATCCTCTTTTTTTTTCTTGTTTGAAGCTTTTCCAAATCAAGTTTGCTCTTTTCAACTTCTAACACTCGTTGTTTAGTCCTTTCATCTTCCTGCTGTATTCTAAATTCTTCTATCTTAACTTCACATCTTTTCTGTTCGGTTTTTTCTTGCTCTGTTTCTAAATTAAACTGTTCCGGGCTTTTACATTCTTTTTGTTGCACCGCTTCACCAGCTTCTTTTTTCGCTATAGTAGCCATGTTTTTTACTCCTTATATTTTTTTGTCATAGTCTAATTTACCAGATTTCACTTTTTTTATCAAGTCCCAGTTTACTTTCTCACCATTCTATTATTCACCAATCTACAATCACCACTCCACCACTCACCTAATGGTAATGTCTTTTTCGCTCCCTCAGTTCCGGAAATCGTTCTTCCAGGGCTTCGTATTCTTCTCGCCCCACCGCTGGGTTCGCCATAATTTCTTTGATTTTATTTACCAGACGGTCATACGTATAAGGAAGCACCAACCAGAACCGGCCTTCTGCTTCCAAATCTATTTCTCCGGCATAGAAGACAACCAGTGAGTTCATTCCCATAGCCTTTGCGAACTGGAAGCCCCTGGATTCCTCCGCGATAAATGCATCTACTAATATCAGATCGCATTTCATTGCTTTTTTATAGGTCATTTTCTGCTCATATGGCCCCAGGGTTGCAAAGTCGACATCATTGACATTCAAAGCAAAGGAGAGAAATCGGGCGATGGCCTGCGCCATTTCAGGATGATTTTGAATAATCAGGATTTTCATCACTTTTAAACCCTGGGATATTTATAAATTTTATCTAATTTTACCGTTAATCGCACGTACCAGATCGGGAAGTAGTATTCGTTTTTTTCAGCTTCGGGACCGAGATGATTTATCCAGAAATCCGATTGTTCCAGGTCCTTAATGTCGCCGGTAAAGACCTGTTTCAGGAACTCGTCCATACCCAGGAAAAAGTCAGATATTTTTAATCCCTTATCTATCCGCGTATAGTCGGCTGTAAGTCCCAGGTCGCTTTCTTTGAATAATTGTTTAAACATATTTTCCATCTCTTCTGAATGGCGCTTCGCAATACTCAAAAGTGAAAATTGTTCCTCACCGGGCTTAGAAATTGTTTCCAGTTTTTGGTCGAATTTAATCCCAACTATAAGTTTTAACAGGTCGGCCAGGAGGTCACGGAAGTGTTGAGGCTCATAACCGTGATAACTTTTATAACCTCTGTATATTTGCGATAAATGCTCAATTCTTTTTTCTTTAGCCATTTGTTTTAAAACACTTAAATCAAAAATGACAGGAAGAAATAGATTATGGAAATCCAATATTATTTTTTCGATTTTTTTTTTTACGGCAAAGTGATCCCATATTTCATCAAAAACAGCATCCTTTAGTTTGATGTTTTCAGGACTAGTTGTATTAACAAAGGCATTTTCGTTAAGGTAGGGAGATTCAAATAATAGACCATTGGGATTATTATCCTGAGCATACAATATCTCACCACCTCCGCCAAACTCTTCATAACCGATGAATTCAGGATGATCGATCAGATAATTTTGAAATTTCACTGGTTTATCGTGAATAAAACATAGTTTTTCATTTGAACGATCTTTTAATTCCTCAATAAGGAATTTTCCTACTTTCTCAATCCTCTTTTCTTCATCATCTGATAGAAGTTGAATAATCATAACTTCTTTCTCACAATCGTTTTCGCAGGAAAAATCGATAAACCAAAAATCTCCACCGGTATGATATTTTAAATTATGACCAGTCTCCGTCAAAAAGATTCTTTCCTTGATTTTCCATGTAATTATGATTTTTTTCCTCACAAATCCTCCTCACTATGATCCAAATAATACTTTTACCAGGTTATATTTAACCGAGAAATCGTCTTTAAGCATTAGGCCATCCTCGATTGCATCTAACAGCATATCGATAGGCTTCATCATAATATGTTTGAGATATTTTTCTTCTATATTTTCAGTCCACAGCTCCCTGCCTCTACCTGTAGTGATTACCAATTTGGTTTGCTCATCTAACGGGCAATCGCTAAATAAATTTTTAATAAAAGATTCAAAATTCCGTTCATTGTATCCATTAAGCGATTCGATATAAGATAAATGTAAAATAATGAAGTTGTATTTGCCCTTCGTTAATGTGGATTTTAAATCGCCTGCATTTAGCTCTAATTCATCATGAATATCCAAAAATAAGTTATCCTTATACAATTCTTTTTTTCCCCTTTCGAATACTCTTTTATTTATCCTGTTGTCTATAATAAGGATTTTGGTGAGAAGTGATTCAACAAACTCATGTGTATAGCCATTTCGTTCAGCATCAGGTTTAATTGTTCCTTCAATAATTTGAATCTTAAGTTTTTCACTTGAAACGCCATGATTCCTCACCTCAAGGATATTTTCGGAGGACTCCCTCCCATTCAGCACGCTTCCATGGGAAAAACGGATAATCTTGTCGTATTCTGCGTTGGTTTCATTTTCTCCGTGATACTCTTCAATTGCCCAATTACCATCTTTCTTTTCAATAACAAATATCGGGGTACTGGAACTGCCAATAGACAGCAGGAATCTTTGAATAATTTTCTCATTTTCGTTTATATCTTTTATCCACGTTTGATTCCAAAATTTGTATAGAAATCGTTTAATTTCACAACCGTCCTGATTTGGGGGTAAAGTTTTAGGAGTTTCAACAACAACCCCGAGCAATCTTTTATAGTTTTTATCAGTGCACTTCTCTGACAGGAATTCCAGGTTGAGCAAGCGAATCAAGCCATTTTCGTATATTTTCATGCCCGATAAAGTGCTGCTTTGGGGGAGAATCGCGAAATTGAATCGGCTAACATTCTCATTCTCCAGGTCTGAATCGGAATCTAATTTGATATAGATATCTCCTCTCCACAGATGCAGGCCCCGTTTCACACTTTTATCGCCCACTTTTATGCCTGGAATATCGATCCATGGTTGCTTAACCTCAACATTATCGTTTTTATAGATATAGTCTCTATTTTCCACATTCGTAAATCTCCCCGTAAACAGCATCGCCGCACAGATTTTATCTTGTGAATTTCCACCTAATTTGGGTCTACCACTCGTTTCTATAATTGATTGAGTTTTGCATTCGTTTAATTTTTTTGCATCCTCCTTATCCAATTCCGTTTCATTTCCTAACCAGATAGTAAATTTGAATACTTTATCATCCAATTCCTCAATTGAAATATTAAATATAATTTTATCCATATGCTCATTATTTTTCTTGGTATGCTTGACATTACGGATAGTATTCTCGAATACGGTATAGAGAGCATGACGGCCAACGATACCACCGGGTAAAAACACCTGATAGTCGGATAATATCTTTCTTAAGTTTGAATATTTATCTCCTAAGCAAATATATTCAAATGGATTTTTTTTATCCTTCTTATCCTCCATCAAAGCTGTTATGTCAATGTTAATAAAGTTTTCTAGTTCTTCATGTTTATTTTTATCAGTCCTTTTTTTAAAGTCGATGTTGATCTCAATTTCATTAATTCCCTCTGAATCGGCAATAGTTCCCAGGAAAATCGGATTCCATGAGAACTCAAAAAGGATGTCGTAAATGGTTTTTATTTCTCCTCCGAAGGTTGCATCTTTTAGGACCCCACTCCAAAAAGATGCCTTGCCTTGCAGGTATTTCAGATAAAGCATTATTTCATTATCCAGAGGTACGGGGAAAGTGGGTTTCTGCTTAATATTTGTTTTTTTGTGACCAATAGGCAATTCATTATAGGCAAGTAAATCATTTCCCCATTCCATTTCGATATTTTTTAAAAGGTCAAACAAACTGAAATATTTTTTATTATATTCTTTACCCAATTTTTCAAAATCGTCATATATCTTTTTTATTATATCTTGAATATCATTTTTTGAAATTTCAAAATTATTCTTCGATAATCCTTCGTTGACAAATTTTTGTTCCATTAATTCCTGTCTTTTTTTATACAGCCATGTAACAGCACGCAAACTGTGGGCACTGATGTTGTGGGCAAAGGAATCGACTAGAATAGCGATAATTGCTATACGTATATTCATCATGTCGGTTTCCAGTTTTATTTTCCGTTCGGTTTCCGCCTGGTGTGCATAGCGAGACCAGATATTTATGGTCGAGTCGAAGCGGGAAATAATCTCAGGGCTTAGTTCTTTCTTTCCGGCTATAGCAAGGACACTACCGGATAGAACGGTCCTTTTTCCCGGCATTGCCGGGAAATAATAATAATAGAAATTTTTATTTTCGTTGATAATGTCCGACTCAAAAACTGTTGTTAGTACGACATATTTTGCAAATCCATCCATATTAATGTTTGAAATCCGGAGCACTTTGTTTAGTTTTTCATATAATTCCTGGAATTTTGTATCTTGTTTAAGTTCGGCTTTCTTTTTATCAAGTGTCTTTTCCAAATCATTTCCAATTTGATGGCTTGATTCTTCAACCTGTTCCAGGGATAAATTAATAGTTGATAATAAATCTTTTTCAAATAAAATAACATCATAAGCAAGATCTGCTTTTTGATCCGGATCATTTGTTATTAATAACAATTTTGGCAAGGCAGATTCTACAAAGATCAAAGGAGTAAGAGAAAATTGAATCCCAGTCGTGGATCCCTGGAACCAATTCCATGCTTTACTGATCAGGTCTTTCCTTTCTTCATATATGAGGTCGTTCCGAAAGTGAACAGTAAATTCAGCCAGATTATAATCGGAATAATTGTAAGGTGCATGAAAAAGGTCCATCCACCGGAACTCCCATTCATCACCATTAGTACTATTGAAAAATTTTTTCCCACAATCACTTTTGATAAAATAGGAAAAAATAAATTTCAAAACCTTTAGAAGATTTGATATTTTCGCCTTATAAATCTTATTGCAGCTCGATTTTTCTTGATATAGAATTAATTTGGACCCGAATATTAAAAGGATTTCATATACTCTGTCGATGGAATCCAATTTCTCCTTTAATGGTTCTAGCAAAGTATCGGAATCCGTTATTTCAACATCTAAATCCGCTACGACTTTAAGAATACTTTCAATATCATTGTTCATAACCACCTTCCTCCCTTTTCTCCGCATAGATTAAGCAAACATCTTCGGAGATAGGAATATTCCTGGTATTTTCGAAAAAATCACCCAACAGATGATCCCATTGGGGGATCGTTTTTATTGCCCCCTTTGTTTCGACAGAGAGGAGAAAATTGAGTAAGGCGCTTTGCAGTGGGTCATGTGGAAATCGAGTTAAGTAATCTATCAAAAACAACATCCCTTCATTATTAAGATAGCTGGAAATTTTTTTTAAGATGCAATGAATTTCCCTATCATCCCAATCCGAAAGGACGAAGGAAAAAAACACGATATCTGCCTGGGGTAATTGGTCGGAAAAAAAGTCTTTTTTCACTAATTCGGCTCTATGGGATAGGCCATATTTAATGATGTTTTCACTGGCAGCCTCCAGGTTCAGGTCAACCAGGAAAGCATTGATATTTTTAAATTTTTCCATTACAAGTATGCTGGGCAATGCGCTTCCGCACCCGATGTCGAGCAAAGTCAATTTTTTATTTTTCGGGATAAAAGGCTCTATCATCGCTGGAACCTTCGTAATATATGGTCTTTCCACTACTTCAAGAGCTTTATGAAACAATTTGTACTGGTCGGGCTTTGTTTTTAAATATTCGTAAAGGCTTTCCCCATATATAGTGCTCATGTTCCCTTTTAGTACATCAATGGATTTTTCCCAGAATGTCATCGTATGCAATTTCCATTTTATATAAGGGATAATGGATTCGGGAGAGTTTTTAATAAGGTATCTCCTGGCTGATGAAGATATCTTAAGAAAATCGTTTTTGTCGATTCCTATTAGTTTCAGATTAATCAGCACTTCCAAGAATGCCGCCGAATGCGAACTCCGAATTTTGGTTTTTCCGATCATTTGATAAAGGGTTATTCTGTCTTTCTCAATGGTCTCGAAAATTTCCAGATCAATCCCAATATTAAGGATATGTATACCCATAAATGATCGCGACAGATAAATCAATTTCTTAAAATCCATATTCATTTTCCTCGCTATAATAATACACCTTTTCGTCTAAAAAAACCAGTACTGAAATTCCCAAAGATGGATAAATCATTTCCAGATACGTCCTCCAGAGGCAGAGCACTTTCAGTTCCTATTCAATAATGATTCCCTTACCTCCTTTAACCTCTTTCACGATAAGCTGGTATTTTAGATCTCTGGAGAAGGGAATGCCGATTTTTCCATTTATACCTTCATATTCGCCTTTTTTTAAAAGTGATTCTCTTGCTTTTGCCGGGTCTCCGTTTTCAGCGACCAATTGTTTGATAATCATCATAATTCCGTCATATGTCATGGCAGCCAAAGGAGACGGTAACTTTCCCATTTTTTTTGAATATTCCTGTACAAATTCCTTTGTCTCACCTGTACCATTTTCGACATCATAAGGAATATCTGTAAAAATAACACCTTCAACGGATCCAGGGGAGATGGATAGCACATCATCATAAATAACTGAAGAACAAGCGAGTACTGTTCCAGTATAGTTCATTTCCCGAAGTTGTTTGATTATCAAACCCATGGCAGATCCATATCCGACAATGTAGACTGCCTCTGCTTTCGAGTTTATCAATTTTTGGATCACAGGTTTAAAATCTTTGGTTTCGGAACTATAGGAGTCGGTAAAAACCAATTCTCCATTTAATTCTTTTGCATATTTTTCAAAGGGATTCTTATAACCCAAACCATAATCGTTATTGATATAGAGTAGGCCAATTCTCTTAATATTTAATTTTTTGAGAGCATACTCCAGCACTTTTTCCGTTTCTTCTTCCGCTGTGGGGAAATTTCTAAATACAAATTGTGCCTTTTGGGTTACTTCTGGGTTTGCTGATATACTCAGCATAATAATTTTGTTTTCATCGAAGAGTTTTCCCAATGCAAGTGATGCACTAGAGGATTCCACTAAGATAAACCCAGGCTTTTGTGTTGAAAGCATCTTCTGAAATGCATTTATGGCATTTTTTACATCACTTTCGGTGTCCTCGACACTCAATTGAATTTGCCAATTTGGGTAGGATTCATGCAACTTTTTAACTGCTATTTCCGTGGCCGCTCTTTCATGTTGGCCAAATTCAGCCGACCATCCCGTTAACGGTAATATTGCCCCGATTTTGATTACTTTTTGCTCTGCTTCGTTCTTGCAGCCGGGGATGAAGAGAATGGTTATAAATACGAATACAACCAGCATTAAAATGCTGAATAATTTTGTTTTTTTCATGGTAATCCTCCTTTTATTGTTATGTTTTTCTAAAACATCTTTTTGTTTCATTTTTTCCTCCGGTACTATTGCAGCACTGATTGAAATTTTTTCCCTGCAATTTAATTGCCACCCTTGGGGATGCAAGATGTCCTTTTTTGTGATTGGTGAGCAGTGAGAGATTCATTGAACACCTCCTTGAAGGAATTTTTCCAGGTTGAGAAAGAATGAGTAAATAGACGATGTCTGGGTCTGGATAAGAGGCAGAAGACGACTCAAGGTTTCCAGGGATTCTGTTCCCTGGATAACTGTGCCCTCAAGCTCATCCAATAAGCTTTCCAATTCCTTGACGGCTACAAATAACGGATCTACCTCCGGCAGCATCGAAAGAAACGCATGATGCCGGGGCTCTTTTTGTTGAAACTCCTTGAACCGGGCTATGCCCGGATCGATGACATCCGGCTTAAAGTTTGCCGGTACTTGCTTGCCCGAAGTCTTTTTCCGGGCGATATACTGCGACGCATTGGCAAAGGTCATGTGGAAACCGGCTGCCAGATCATACAACGACTCTCCGCCGTGGGGTTTGAGTATGCCGGTCAAATGGCCGCGGGTGTTGTCAAAATAGGGCACTTTACCAAAATCAATATCTGTACTGAACCGCCCTTGCCAATTAAGTTGCATGAAATCTTCCCAATTGATCAGGTTGCAGGAGAAGTCGGTCGATCCAAGGGTAAAGGCATAGACCTGGATATGTTGGCGAAGACCAAAAGCAAACCAGAGGGGATAAAGACTGCAAATGTCTGAATCGATAAGCATTTCATTGAAGATGATGATTGGTGAGTGGTGAGTGGTAGATTGGTAGAATGGTGATTGGTGATTGGGGATTGGTAATTGGTAGGTGGTAATGTTTGTGTTATGGACGTATTTGAAGTAGCGTGCGATCGAGGCATTTAGCTCTGGGTCCTGGGAGATGAATATTGGAGGAGTGGTTATTGGTGAGTGGTTATTGGTGATTGGGGCGGGGGGGAGGGGGGTCATAGGGTCTCCTTTTGCTTTTTTAAGTAAGAGATATAACCGTTTATTTTTTCAATCAATCTGTAAGATTCTTCTTTTAATGGGATTATTTCAGATTCGTCAAAATATTTTTCATCGAGGCACACATTCAAATCATCGATGACCTCTTCCACAGAACCTCGCGATACTCTACAGTACTGGATAGATTCCTGGAAATGCCATCGCCCATGCCCTTCAGCGATGTTATTACTAATCGACAAAGCGGCCCGTCTCATCTGGGGAACCAATACATATATCTCCTCCTTGGGAAGCCTTTTAATTAAATCATACACCTTTTTTCTAAATTCCCTGGCCATCTTATACAACTCAAAATCCTCTAACTTATACCTATTACTATTATCCATTACCATTCACCACTCACCAATCTTTCTTTCACCAATCCACCACTCACCAATAACCACTCTACTCTGGTGACTGGTGAGTGGTGACTGGTGACTGGTAATAAAGTGTCCTTCGGACAATTTAAAACGCCTGCGGCGAAAAAGCAATCCTTTATGAAATCCATTCATTTCAAAATCTACCATTTTACCACTCACCAATCTTTCTTTTACCAATCTACCACTCCACCAATCACCAATCACCAATTCACCACTCACCATCCTAGGCCTCGACCAGCATAAATCGCTCCAGGTCTTCTTCACTGATTGAATCTGCTTTTAACTTTTCCCGGGAAATATTTCCTTCCAGGTCGACCACGCTGCCATTTTTCATGAGGTATAGACTGTCGCAGATGTTTTTCGCATCAAACAGTTTTTGCTGTTCGATTAAAATGATCCCCATTTTCCCGTCCCGGCTTTTCTGAAAATCTCGGATACCTTTCAAAAGCGCCCCAACGATGTTGGGGGAAAGACCGGAAGAGGGCTCGTCCAACATCAATAACCGGGGTTCGGTTATCAACACCATGGCTATGGCGGTTTTTTCCCTCTGGCCGCCGCTTAAATCATCTCCTTTCTTCTTTAAGAAACTATTTTCCCCCATATCGGGGAACAAAGTAAAAATTCGTTCGATTCGTTGTTCATAGGCATTGTTATCATAGTTGACGGCAAACATCAAGTTGTCTTTAACGGTAAAATTCGGGAATATCCGCGCATCCTGGGTCAGGTATTTAATGCCCATCCGGCTTCGCATATCGGCGCTGTGTTTAATGATATCCATAGAAGAAGCGCCATTCCCCGGATAATAGAGAATCTGCCCCTCTTTCTGATACAGGAGCCCCATGATGGCCTTCAACACTGTGGATTTTCCCGCCCCATTGGTGCCGAATAGCCCGACGAATTCCCCTTCTTCAATGACAACGTTTATACCTCTAATAATATCCCTTGCCCTTTTATATCCGGCAGTCAATGAAAATGTTGAGAGAATTGGGGATTGGTGATTGGTGGAGTGGTGGAGTGGTGGATTGGTGATTGGTGTCATAGGGACTCCTTTTGCTTTTTTAGATAAGGGATATAGCTGTTTATTTTTTCAATCTTATACAACTCAAAATCCTCTAGCTTATATTTATTACTTTTGTTCATTATCGATCACCATTCACTTTTCACTATTCACCACTCTACCAATAACCACTCTACCAATCACCATTCTACATTCCCATGAATTTTCTGCGGATGTCCGGGTTCTTCATGATCACTTCCAGTTCGAAAAATGGCCAGGGACATTTGCCTTCTTCCATATAAAGGCATTTGCATCCCAATTCCTGGATGAATTTCATATCATGCTCGATAAAGAGAATGGTCTTTTCCCCTTTCTCAACGATCTTGCGAAATATTTCCGCGATGCGAACCGAATACTTTGGATTTACCCCGGCTGTGGGTTCATCGAAAAGCAGTAACCGACTGTCTGCCATAAGCAAACGGGCAATGGAAAGAAGTTTTTGTTGACCATAGGAGAGTTCTTCCGCTTTGTTCCCTGCTTTTTCTTTTAAGCCGACAAAATCAAGCCAGTATTCGGCTTCTATTCTTAGAAAATCTTCAAGGTTGGTTGCCTCCTTTTCCTGGCTGACCAGGTTATTTTTATCTTTTAGTTCCTTCAAGAGTTTTTTATGGTTGGTTTTTATAAGGGCAATGGGGTTTTCGATTTCGATCAGTTGTTTGGCAAACATCACATTTTCCAGCACGGTCATATTGCCGAACACCCGGTTCCCCTGGAATGTACGCCCAATCCCAATCCGTGCAATCTCATAAGGTTTATACCCCGTTATATCAATCTTCCCCCCATTCACCACATCTTCTTTTCCCACTCTACCACTCACTACTCTACCAGTCACCAAGCTTCCACCACTCACCCCTCCACCACTCACCAAATCACCACTCACCAAATCTTCTTTCACCATTCCACCACTCACCCCTCCACCACTCACTAAATTTTCTTTTACCACTCTCCCACTCACCCCTCCACCAATCACCAAATTATTATAATATAGTACATCGCCCGCATCTTTTTCAATGATACCGGTAATGAGGTTAAATAAGGTGGTTTTACCAGCGCCGTTGGGGCCGATAATGGCGTAGATTTCACCCAGGCCCAGGGAGAGTTTAACATTTTTAAGCACTTCGACATGGCCGAAACGTTTGGACAGGTTCTTGACTGTCAGGATATTTTCATGGTTACGGTCAGTCATAGTCGTAATCTCCTGCAAAGCCGGTGGGTTTGAATCTCATTAAGATGATTAAAAGAAGACCGAAAATGATTTGCCGTAAATTGGCGGCCACTGCATCCGGCAGTTGGACGAAGCGGAGAATTTCCGGGAGTAGTTCGACAAATATTGCCCCCCAGAGAACGCCTTTCAAATTACCGCTGCCGCCGATAAAGATAATCATAATAATGGCAATGCTTTCATCCAGGGTGAAACTGGTGGGATCAATGTAGGTGGCGGAGGTGGCAAACAATGCGCCGGCAAATGCGGCAATCCCGGCCGATAGGGCGAAAACATAAGCCTTAATTAAATTGACATTGCGGCCCATGGATTCCACTACCAACTCGTCGTCACGGATGCCTTTGATTACCCGTCCGAAGGATGAACGGTCAATCCTTGAAAAATAAATGAATACCAGGATTAAAAGCAGGTAGGATAGAATCACGTATTCCCAGGGTTCGGAAATATTCCATAATCCCGGGATGTTGGGCCTGGGAATACCCGGGATTCCGTAAGGTCCCCTGGTGACGGGTGTCCAGTTATATAAGACGGTGAAAACAACCATCTGGAACCCGATAACGGCCAGGACAAAATAGTCTTGCTTTAGCCGGATAGACGGCAGGCTGACCAGAAGGCTGACGGCCATATTAAACAGGATGGCCAATATTAAGGCGGGGAAAAAGGAAATTTTAAATACCATCAGTCCTAAAACCGTAATATAGGCGGAAATTCCATAAAGCGCGCCGTGCCCTAACGATAAAAGGCCGGTATAGCCCGTGACCAGGTTGACGGAAAAACCTAAGATGATATAAATATTGATCATAAGGAGCATATGCAGCGGGTAATTGATGGAACTGAAACCCGTGGCGCTGAAAATGGATGTAAATAAATAGAATAACAGGGTGGCCAGGAAAGGAAGCAAGAGCAAGGAATACCGGCATTTATAAATTTTGGTTAGCAAGGTTAATATCGGTTTCATGGTTTACGCCTTCCTTCTTTTCCGGCTCAGGATTCCTTCCGGCCTGAAGAGCAAGAAGACAATCAACAGGAGGAAAACGATCATGTTTTCCCACCGGGCCGACATTTTCCAGACCACCAGGGCTTTGGCAAAGCCCAGTAAAAAGCCGCCCAAAACGGCCCCCCAGAAATACTCAACCCCGCCGACGATGACGGCCACCGCGGCAATTAAAAGAACCGGCATGCCCACATAAGGGTCCATGCCGAAATCCACGGCAAATAAGATGCTTGCCAACCCGGCCATGGTGGAACCGATAAAGAATATGGAGACCCGGTAGCGGGTAAGGGAGACGCCGAAGATTTCCACCAGCCGGTCATTATCGCAAATGGCTTTTATCTTTTTACCGCTTTTGGTGTAATGCAAGAATATCATTACCATGGCGATGACAAGGAGTGAGACAAAAAACTGGTATAACTGCGGGATAGTGAGAATGATTTCCTTAAAGGGCGAACCGGGTTCGGCCAGGGGGTTGTTTATTTTTACGGTTTTACTGATGCCTGAAATAATAATTTTGTTCTCGTTTCCCCAGATCATGGCAATGGAATTGATGACAATGGCCATAATGCCGATGGAAGACACCAGCATCACGCTGGAGGACGCCTCATCTTTAAAAAGCGGGTGATAGACCGTTATTTCCATCAGTACGCCCAGGATTCCCGTACAAAGTAGACTCAGCAAAATAGACATAAACAGGTCCAGGTGGACCTGGTTATAAAAGAGAAAGAGAAAATAAGCGGCGGTAGTGAAAACAGCGGCGTGGGCGATGTGGAATATTTTGGTGGAGCGGTATATAAGGGAGAAACCCAACGCCGCCAGGGCATACACCGCCCCGGTGATCATACCGTTAATGAGAAGTTGTACCAGCATCTCTTGCCTCTTTTATTTTATTTACCAGTTGAACAAATTCATCCATTATAAAAGGTTTCCTGATAAAAGCATCCGCATGGGATTCATCTTTACTAAGGGATTCGTATTTTTCAAAATCATAGCGGCTCATCATGACAATGATAATGGCCGGATCCTTTTTTCGAAACTCTTTGGCCAGTTCCAGGCCCCCGGTGTTGGCCGTATCGGTTTCACTCAGCCGGACATCCACCAGGCAGACATCGATTTTTTCTTTGGCCAGTTGCAGGGCTTTTTCTTTAGAGGATGAGAGAAGAATTTTGCCGAAATCATCTTCCAGCAAGAACTCCAATTGCCTCAGCAAGTCTTTATCATCATCGACTACCAGGAGGGTGGGTTTTTCATTCATCAGTGTTCTCCTATTCTTCCAGGTACAATTTGTAAATGCCCGGGAATTTCCCGGCCAGGTCGGGAAACGATTGAAAGATTTTTATTAATCTTGAATTTAAGGTACCGCGTTTGGCTTCGGGGTAGCCCAGGAACCTGTAGGCTTCCAATTTGGCGCCGCCGGATTTTTCCAGGGCGATTTTCAAATATTGCAGCGTGGTCCTGGCCAGGATTTTATCCAGGTTTAGCGGTTCCGAATCTCCTGTGTCATGGAATCCCTTCTGCAATTCAAAGGGGAGATGCTGGACCTTTATCTTTCGACCGTCTTCCAATTTGGCCCGCAATGCCGAAGCCTCCATCACCTGTTTTAACTCCAGGAGATTGCCGGGCCAGGGATACTCTTTAAATAGTTCACTAACTTCATCGGATATCCCATCCGCGGTTGTTTTGCCGCTGTTCTTCAACCGGGATAAATAATACTGGGCCAGCAGCAGGATATCGTCCCCCCGTTCTTTTAAAGGGGGGATAAAAAGTTCCGGCGTCTTTACCCGGTAAAAAAAAGGTAGATTCTGGGACTTGTTCGTTTCACTTTGAACCGGCAACCGACTGGTGGACAGGATTAATTGCACTTTGATTTTTGGCCCTTGTTTCTTTTTATCTTTTTTCAGGACCCCGGAGGCGATAAAATCCAGCAGCATTTGCTGGATGTCATTACTTAACCGAAAGACTTCTTCCAGGTACAGGACGCCGCCCTGGGCCTGTTTGATGAGGCCCTGGTTTTTATCGTCGCCGAAAAGTTCTTCCCGGATATCTTTTTCATGGGTCCCGATGATACGTTTTAAGAACTTTCCCCGTGCGCCGCTTTTTTTATAAAGATATTCAGCCATTTCTTCTTTTTCAGTGCCTTCTTCGCCTACGATGAGAATGGGGGATTCTTTTTCCGAGGCCAGCCAATCGGCAACCTTCAGGAGTTTTGTGATTTTGATGTCGTTCCCGATGATGTGATTTTCGGAAGCGGAAGCGGAGATCATGCGGTCCGCCATTTTCCTGGCTTTATCCTCAATGATAATACGTTCGATCATGGCCAGGAAAGGTTTATCTTGATAATGTTCTTTTTCCAGGTAGTCCTTGGCCCCCAGTTTAAGAGACTTAATGGCGGTTTCGATGGAGGCGTAACCGGTCAGGACGATAATAGGGGCTTCCGGGTCTTCATTGAGGGCATATTCCAGGAGGTTCATGCCTTCGTAGCCGGATTCCAATCTTAAGTCCAGGATGACGGCATTGTACTTACCGGGCTTGAAAAGGGAGTAGAAATCAGCTTCGGTATAGCCTTCATCGATAACGACATCGCCGAGATACGTCAGGGTATCTTTCGCTCGTTCGATAAACTTTCTATCATCATCGATAATCAGTATGTAAGTTTTCTTTTCGTCCACGCGGAACATTTTATCACATTGGGAAATGTGAAGTCAAGAAAAAAAATTATTTTTATTAAGAATGGGGAAAAAGGAAGCGAAGAAGCAAGGAAGAGCGAAGTCTGCCCGATTTTGGAAATGAAGAAGGGATAATTATTAATTGTCAATTGTTAATGGTTAACTGTTAATGACTAATGATCGATGACAGCTTCCTTTAAACCACATTAAACTCACAATTAAAAGGCAATTAAAGGCGATTAAAAGATCTTTTAAATCGCTTAAAAAAACCCAAAACTCCTCGAAATATGATGATTTTCAAATTCTCAAATCTGGTAGGTGCGCTTCAAGTAAATTTCAAGTTAAATTAAACTTTTTCAAGTTGGGAAATCCAAAATTCAGCAGTGCCGGTAGCAGGAATGCGCACAATAATAAAACACAAAAAAAGAAATATATAAAAGAAACCGAAAATGACATCTTTAAATAAATTTAAATGCAATACCGGTTGATCAAAAATAAATAAGGTAGCCAAAAAAATTAAACATAAAAAAGAGAGCGGAGTTTCAAGTTTTTTTGTTTTTGCTTTAATATTCAAGTTCTCCAGGTGGAAGTTATCAATAATCAAATTAGTTGACAATTTTTAATTGAGCAGGATGAGTGTCCCTTAAATTTCCCCCTAACAAAAGGGACCCCATTCAGTGGGGCGTTAAATATGCCAGGTATTCAGTATTTCCTTCTCCTCCCAGGATGGGTGACGGAATGAGGCCAAGAACTGTCCAGCCTTGCGCTTCAATCCATTGAAGTAATTCCTGTACCGTTTCTTCTCGTATCGATTGATTCTTGATAACCCCCTTTTTTTTCACGCAGTGCGGACCTGCTTCAAATTGAGGTTTTATAAGTGCGATTATTCGACCGGTCGGTTTTAAAAATCCAATAACCACAGGAAGCACGAGCCTTAACGAAATAAACGACACATCGATGACAGCCAGATCAACCGGTTGGGGAAGCCGTTCCAGTTTTCGGATATCCGTATTTTCGAATACCTTTACGCGTGGGTCGCCCAGGATTTTTCGGGACAGTTGATTATGCCCCACATCCACGGCATAGACCGATGATGCGCCGTGTTGGAGTAAGCAATCCGTAAACCCGCCGGTGGAAGCGCCCACATCCAGGGCCGTTATACCATTGACATTAACGGGAAAATGATTCAGCGCCGCTTCCAGTTTCAAGCCCCCCCGGCCCACATAGCGCAGTTGTTCCAGCAGGAGAATGGAATCGTCTTCATGTACTTTTAGGGCGGGTTTTGTGGAAATTTGACCCCGGATCTGCACGCTGCCGGTTTTAATCAGTTGTCTTGCCCGTTCGCGGGTTTCCACCAGGCCGCGGCGAACCAGGGCAATATCTAAACGTTCCGGATCAACATTTCGGTTCTTATTCATTCTCCATATTATACCTTATTACGGATGGATAAAAAAATAAATAATGCCCACGGAATACACGGAAAATACGGGAAAACAGGAAGCGAGGAAGAGCGAGGGAAAGATAGAATGATGAATGATGAATGATGAAAAAAAATATTCGTGAAAATTCGAGTAATTCGGGGGCTTGTTTTTGTTTCGAATTTCGTGCTTTATTAAAAATGCGGAGAATTTTTTACCGCGTGTCCGACTTACCTGTCATATGTGATACAATATATTAGAAACTTAACAGGAGGTATAAAATGAAACCGAAATTTTCATTGTTTTTGCAAGTAACACTAATAACCGTTTTGATAACCCTTGCCGGCTGCAAAGACTTCCGGGCCCAAAAAGATAAGGAGGCCGTCGCATCACCGCAGAAACTGCAGGAAGCGAAAAGCATCCCAAAAATGGAAATGGCCCCCACGGAAACGCCAGCCCCTTCACCGGTGGCCGCCGAACCGTCCGGCGTGAAAGAGTTTAACACGGAAGAATACGGCCGGATAGTGGAAAATGAATTCAAAGACGCCCGGCAAAATCCACTCTCTACTTTTTCCATCGATGTCGATAAAGCCTCATATGCCAATATCAGGCGCTTTATTACCGGCAGCCAATTACCCCCCAAAGATTCCGTAAGAATCGAAGAAATGATCAACTATTTTACCTACGATTACCCCCAACCGGAAGGCGATAATCCCTTTTCCGTCAGCACGGAAATTTCCCAATGCCCCTGGAACCGCCAACATAAATTGGTCATGATCGGTTTACAAGGCAAAAACCTGGACTACCACCAACTGAAACCCTGCAACCTGGTCTTCCTGGTGGATTCCTCCGGTTCCATGGAGGATGTCAACAAACTTCCTTTGTTAAAGCAGTCTTTGAAACTCCTGGTGGACGGCCTGGACGACAGGGATAAAATAGCCATTGTCGCCTACGCCGGCTCCGCGGGCCTCATATTACCCTCCACCCCGGCTTCCCGGAACCGGCAAATCATCGCTGCATTAGACCAATTATCCGCCGGCGGCACCACGGCCGGTGGTGAAGGTCTCCAACTGGCTTACCGCGTCGCGCAAGAGAACTTGATCAAGGACGGCAACAACCGCGTCATTCTTTGCACGGACGGGGATTTCAATGTGGGCGTATCTTCCACCGGCGAGTTGGTGCGCTTTATCGAAGAAAAAAGAAAGAGCGATATCTACCTGACTATTTGCGGGTTCGGCATGGGCAATTACAAAGACGGTCGCATGGAAGAAATCAGTAAGGCCGGCAACGGCAATTATTTCTATATCGATAATATCCAGGAAGCGAAGAAAGTATTTGTGAAAGAAATGCGGGCCAATTTATTCACCATAGCCAAAGACGTCAAAATCCAGGTGGAATTTAATCCCACCCGTGTCAAAGCCTACCGCCTGGTGGGTTATGAAAACCGCGTCATGGCCAACGAGGATTTTAACGATGATAAAAAAGACGCCGGAGAATTGGGGGCCGGTCATACGGTAACCGCCCTATACGAAATCCTCCCGGCCGGCGCCGCCGAAGAAGTGAGAAAAACCGATGATCTTAAATACCAGGTAACCGATGTCAAACCGACAGCGGCGGGAACCGCGGAAATCATGACGGTCAAACTTCGTTACAAACTGCCCAAAGAGGAAACCAGCAAACTGATCGAGAAGGCGCTGACCGATCCGGGGACGCCCCTTGAAAACGCGTCTGAGAATTTCCGTTTTTCAGCGTCTGTGGCGGGGTTTGGCATGCTTTTGCGGGACTCCAAATTTAAAGGGGACCTGACCTATGACACGGTGTTGGCCATGGCAAAGAATTCCCAGGGAAAAGACCCGGAAGGGTATCGCGCCGAATTTATCCGCCTGGTCGAAACCTGCGCCTTGCTGACAAAATAGACCGCGTCTGTACAGCTTTAAAAATTATTGCCACCAAGGCACCAAGGCACCAAGACACCAAGGTACACTAAGGGGGTTTTTATAGTAAAATCTTTGGTGTACCTTGGTGCCTTTGTGCCTTGGTGGCTATTTGTCTTTTTCCTGCTATTCCTGTAAAATAAGCGTCTGAGGTTGTTTAAATTATCACAATTAAGGAGTTAATAATGATAAACCTGGAAACCAATTACATGGGCTTGACCCTAAAAAACCCGATTATCGTCGGGAGTTGCGGTTTAACCGGTTCCCTGGAAAAAATCGAAGAACTGGAAACCCATGGCGCCGGCGCCGTGGTTCTTAAATCCATCTTCGAAGAACAAATCCTCATGGAAGCCGATTCCCTGAGATCTGCGCACCCCGGGCACTCCGAAGAAGCGGATAATATCACCCAATATACCCAACAGCATAACCTGGATGAATACCTGCAATTGGTTTCCGCCGCCAAAAAAGCAGTGTCTATTCCCGTGATCGCCAGTATCAACTGCGCCTCATCGAGCCATTGGATTTCTTTTGCCAGTAAAATCCAGGACGCCGGCGCGGACGGGCTGGAATTAAATATTTTTATTATGCCATCCGACCACAACCAAAAAGGCGCGGATGTGGAAAAAATCTATTTCGATATTATCGACCTGGTAAAAAAGCAGGTAACCATACCCATTGCCGTTAAAATGAGTTTCTATTTTTCCGGGCTGGCCAATATGATTTTTAACCTTTCGGTTCGGCGCATCGGGGCCATTGTGTTGTTTAACCGGTTTTATGCCCCGGACATCGACCTGGAAAAAATGGCAGTCGTGTCTTCGCATGTGTTTAGTTCCGCGTCGGAGATAGGGTTGCCCCTCCGTTGGGTGGGGATGCTTTCGCCCCATGTCAAATGCGACCTGGCGGCCTCTACCGGCATCCAGGACGGGGACGGCGTCATTAAATGCTTGCTGGTGGGGGCAAAAGCAGTCCAGGTGGCCACCACTCTTTATAAAAACGGTCCGGCCCACATCGGCAAAATGCTGGACCAAATCGAAACCTGGATGAAAGGACGCCGCTTTACCTCATTGCAAGACTTCACCGGCAAATTAAACCAGGCCCGGATTAAAAACCCCATTCTTTATGAACGCACACAGTTCATGAAATATTTTTCCGGGAAATACCCGGATTCTACGAGCGAATGAAGATAAAGCTTAAGGAACACATGGAAGACACAGAAAAATAGCGGCATTCGGGACAGACCAATTTTTACCTTATCGGATTGTCATTCCCCGGCAATTATGATAGAATATTCTATGGGGTTTCATTAAATGAATATGCGAGAACTTTTCCAGGTCGGGGATACTGTCGTTATCCCCTGGAGTAAATCGAATGCCGAGAATTTTTGATAACATAGAAGAGCCGCTTCTCCCTGCAATCCTTGAAACCATTTCTCTATCTTACCGCGCCGATTTTTGCGTGGGATATTTTAACCTCCGGGGGTGGAAAACCATCGATACGTATATCGATCGCTGGCCGGGCGGGGAAGGCAAATGCTGCCGTTTACTCATCGGGATGCAGCCGAACCCGAAAGAGGAATTACTGGAATCCATCAGCCTGTCTAAGCAGCGCACCGGCATCGATCTGGCTGCGGCGGCGCAACTGAAACGGCAGGTGGCCGAAGATTTACGCGCCCAACTGGCTTCCGGTACTCCTTCCAATGAAGATGAAATCGCTCTCCGCCGCCTGTCGAGCCAACTTAAAGCCCAAAAAGTAATCGTTAAACTTTGCCTGCGCCAATATTTACATGCCAAGTTGTACCTGCTGTTTCGCAGCGATCCCATCAACCCCATTGTGGGCTTCATGGGCAGCAGCAACCTTACTTTTGCCGGTCTTAAAAAAAACTGGGAATTAAATATCGATGTTTTGGATTTGGATGCATGTACTAAACTCTCCAAATGGTTTGAAGAAAGGTGGGATGACAAATTCTGCCTGGATATTTCCAAAGAACTGGCTGAAATTATCGACGCCAGTTGGGCCCGTATCGATCCGGTTCCTCCTTACTATATCTACTTAAAAATCGCATACCATCTTTCCCATGAGGCCAGGGCAGGCATTTCGGAATTTACCATCCCCAAGGACTTCGGGGATAAACTCCTGGATTTTCAGAAAGCGGCGGTTCAGATCGCCGCCCATCATTTGAATACCCGCGGGGGCGTTTTGATCGGCGATGTGGTGGGACTTGGGAAAACCCTTATGGCCACGGCGGTTGCCCGTATCATGGAAGACGACTTCGACCTCGAAACATTAATTATTTGCCCCAAAAACTTGGTTTCCATGTGGGAAGATTACAAGGATCAGTACAGGCTGAGGGCCAGGGTTTTATCTTTGAGCATGGTAAACCGGGAATTACCGGATCTTCGACGTTACCGCATTGTTTTGATCGATGAGAGCCACAACCTACGCAATAGGGAAGGAAAACGTTTCCGTGCGATTCAAGAATATATCGAGGAGAATGAAAGTAAATGTATCCTCCTTTCCGCTACGCCATATAATAAAGATTACCTGGATTTATCCAACCAACTGCGGTTGTTTCTCAAAGATGACCAGGAACTTGTCATTCGCCCCGAGCGGCTGCTGCGGGAAATCGGTGAAATGGAATTTATCCGCAGGCACCAATGCGCTGTCCGGTCCCTGGCCGCATTTGAAAAAAGCATTCATGCCGATGACTGGCGCGAACTGATGCGGCTTTATCTTGTCCGCCGCACCCGGACGTTTATCCAGGATAATTACGCCCAAACAGACCCCGAAAATAACCGGAAATTCCTGGTTTTTGAAGACGGTTCCAGGACATATTTTCCCGTACGCGAACCCAGGACTATAAAATATCAATTATCCGAAGACGACGATTCGGATCGCTATGGACGGTTGTATTCACAAAGTGTGGTGGATACCATCGATGCCCTTACGCTTCCCCGGTATGGATTGGGAAATTATATCGCAGCCGCGCCCCACCGCGCCCCCTCTCCCGAAGAAGCAAAAACCATCAGGAACCTGTCCAGGGCCGGGAAACGCCTCATGGGGTTCTGCCGCACCAATCTTTTCAAACGCCTCGAAAGCAGCGGGATGGCCTTTTTACAGTCCATCGAACGGCATATCCTGCGGAATTATGTGTACCTGTATGCCATTGCGAATAAATTAAATTTACCCATCGGTGCACAAGACATCGGTATACTCGATTCCTGGATTTTCGATGAAGATACGGACAGCGATGCCGGGACCCTGATCCAATTAGAGGGAGATGAAGATAATACCCCCGCCGCGGGGGCAGAGAATAACCGCTGTCGATCCCTGCGCACGGAAGAAGATTTTAAAAAACGCGCGGCCGAAGTTTATGGGGATCATCTAAAAAAATACCGCCGACGGTTTAAATGGCTCAACACCGAACTATTTAGCCCTTCTCTTGGAAAAGACCTGGAGTCAGACGCAAAAGCCCTTCTAAGCGTCCTCAGTGAAGCCGGGGAATGGAACCCGGACGAAGACTACAAACTCCAAAACCTTATCAATTTACTAACCCAAATTCATCCCGGTCATAAGATTCTCGTATTTTCCCAGTTTGCCGATACCGTCCGATTTATAGAGGTCGAGTTAAAACGAAGGGGAATCCAGGGCGCCGCGGGTGTGACCGGGGAATCCTCCGACCCGGCTTCCTATGCCTGGAAATTTAGCCCGGTCAGCAGCGGGAAACGTCGCCTGGTTAAACCCGGCGACGAATTAAGGGTGCTTATTACGACGGATGTATTGAGTGAAGGTCAGAACCTCCAGGATTGTTCCATTGTTGTCAATTATGATTTGCCCTGGGCCATCATTCGCCTCATCCAGCGCGTGGGTCGCGTGGACCGCATTGGCCAAAAAGCAGACAGCATACTGTGTTATTCGTTTTTACCGACAGATGGCGTGGAACGAATTATCAAACTCCGTGAGCGTATCAGACGCCGGTTAATGGAAAACGCAGAAGTGGTGGGAACCGATGAAAAATTCTTTGAAGAGGAACAGGATGACGCCCTGGTTCTCGATATTTATAACGAAAAAGCAGGAATTCTCGACGGCGACCACGATTCCGAAGTGGACCTGGCCTCCTATGCCTATCAAACCTGGAAAAACGCCGTTACCAAAAACCCGGAACTGGAAAAAATCATCCCCGGCTTACCCCCGGTGGTCTATTCCACCATGCCCGTCGAGATGAAAGACAATTTACCGGAAGGGGTCCTGGTATATTTGCGGACCGCCCAGGATAATGATGCGCTTGTCTGGATGGATAAAGAAGGAAACAGTATTACGGAATCCCAGAAAACCATCCTGGATGCGGCGAAATGTTTGCCGGAAACCCCTGCCCTGCCCCGGTTTGAAAATCATCATGAACTGGTGGCCCAGGGGGTGAAATGGGTACTGAAGGAAGAAAAAGCCATCGGCGGTCAATTGGGCCGTCCTTCTAGCGCCCGTTTCCGCACGTACGAACGGCTTAAAAATTACTGGGAAAAAATAAACGCCACACATTCCAGTCACCCTGCCCTGGCCTGGGCCGTCGATGCGATTTACCGCCATCCCCTCCGGCAGGCCGCGGTGGATTCGTTAAACCGGCAATTACGCAGCGGTATTTCGGATGAAGACCTCGCCCGCCTCGTTATCGAATTAAAAGAAGAGGACCGTCTATGTATTATCCACGGAGCAAAACAAACCAGGGAACCGGGAATTATTTGTTCTCTTGGATTGAAATTGAAAACGGAGTAATAATATGGGAATGGATTTATTAAAAGCGCGTGATTGTCTTGCCAATTTTAATTTTTCCGAACTTTTTACCGCCGAATTGGGATGGTCGCAACCCGAACTTGCGGAACCGGTAAGAATAGTAGTGTCCGATACGCCGCTTACCCAAAAAAAAATTGCCCTGCTTGGCGATGTGGCGGTTTTCGAAGTCGTTTCAGAAAAGGGAAATATCCCCGACGGCAGCGTCCGCGCTGCCGTGCACAAAGAAATATCCCTACTATTTCGCGATAACCTGGTCATTTTTATCGATGACCGCCGCATTCAAAGTTTATGGTATTGGGTGAAACATCAGGATGGGAAGTTGTTTATAAGAAATCATTTTTATTTCCGGGGTCAGCCGGGCGATCTCTTTCTCAGCAAATTAAATTCCATGGTTTTCGAAGTCGGCGAATTTGATAAATTTACCGATGCCCCCGTTGTGGAAGTGACAAAACGGTTGAAAGACGCCCTCGATGTGGAGCGCGTTACAAAAAAATTCTACAAGGAATTCCAGGAACTTCACCTGGGATTCCTTGACCTGATCGAAGGAATCGATGATGAACGGGAATGTCGCTGGTACGCCTCCGTTATGCTGAACCGGTTGATGTTTATTTATTTTTTGCAGCGAAAATTCTTTATCGATAACGGCGATAACAGGTATCTTCAAAACAAACTGGCGCAAATAAAGGAAATGGGGAAAAACCTATATTATGAAAAATTCCTTAAACTCCTTTTCTTCGAAGGATTTGCCAAACCGGAACAGAAGCGGTCACAAGAGGCAAAGGAATTATTGGGTAAAATAAAATATTTAAACGGCGGTTTATTCCTTCTCCATCCCATCGAGATAAAAAACCCGGGTATTACCATTAAGGATAAGGCGTTCGAGAAGTTGTTCTCTCTTTTCGAGCGGTATTCCTGGAATTTAAACGACACACCCGGCGGCGAGGATAATGAAATCAACCCCGATGTGCTTGGGTATATATTTGAAAAGTATATTAACCAGAAAGCCTTCGGCGCATACTATACACGGCCTGAAATTACCGAATATTTATGCGAGCGAACCATTTACAACCTGGTGCTGGGCCGAGTCAATCATCAAGAGATACCGGGCGTACTTGCCGGCCGGCAATTCGACGATCTCGCCGAATTGCTCATTAACCTGGACGCCGGGATATGTTGGGAATTAATCGATAGGGTCCTTCCCCAAATACGCATCCTTGATCCCGCGTGCGGGTCCGGCGCGTTCCTGGTCTCTGCCATGAAAACCCTGATAAACATTTATGCGGCTGTTATCGGGAAAATCAAATTCCTTAGCGATAAGCGGCTTGAATCCTGGCTAAAAGCAATCGAGAAGAAACATCCCCGCATCGATTATTACATCAAAAAAACCATCATCACGGAGAACCTCTTTGGCGTGGACATCATGGAAGAGGCCGTGGAAATCGGGAAATTGCGACTTTTCCTTGCCCTGGTGGCCGCCGTCAATTCAGTCGATGATCTCGAGCCCCTCCCCAATATCGATTTCAATATCCTTACCGGGAATTCGCTGGTCGGCTTGATGCATGTGGATGATAAAAAATTTGAAGGTCATTTACAGGGAAATTTATTCCGAAAAAGCTATCGACAGGTGGTCGATGAAAAGAACAGGTTGGTAACCACTTACCGGAAGGCATCCGCTTATTCGGAAGACCTGCAGTCCCTGCGGGAAGATATCGACGTACGCCGGGATGAAGCCATCGCTACCCTTAATTCCATCCTTTGCGATGATTTCAAGTACCTGGATATAAAATTTGAACAAGCGGTATGGGACGATAAGAAGAAAAAATCCGGGAAGCCCGTTAAACGAGCTATATCTGAGGAAGACATTAACAAATTAAAACCCTTTCATTGGGGTTTTGAATTCAATGAGATAATCAACACCCATGCGGGATTTGACGTCATTATTACGAACCCGCCCTGGGAAATTTTCAAACCCAATGCCAAAGAATTCTTTGAAGAATACTCCCACCTGGTCACAAAGAAAAAAATGACCATCAAAGACTTTGAAAAGGAACAGGCGAAACTGCTGAAAGACCCGGAAATCCGCGGCGCCTGGCTGGAATACCTGGGCGGGTATCCGTATATGAGCGCATTTTTTCGATCGTCTCCGCAATATAAAAATCAAATCAGCGTTGTGAACGGAAAAAAAGCAGGAACGGATATCAACCTGTATAAGTTATTTTTAGAGCAGTGTTTCAATCTCCTGCGAGAAGGCGGATATTGCGGTATCGTTATTCCCAGTGGAATTTATACGGACCTGGGAACAAAACAGCTTCGAGAAATGCTGTTTA
>JAPKZK010000210.1 GCA_026393835.1 Candidatus Aminicenantota bacterium
GAACATTCGATCCATTTACGGTCCACTGTCCTGACTTGCGTCAATAGAACCATATACGATGATAGAGAGATCATCCGGGAAAACATCAAAAGAAAGAAAGCCAAAGCCGGCGCCGATAAGAACGATTAAACCGGGAACTGCGCCATTTCCATAGATACGTTTCTGCCCCTTTCGCTAGAGCCCGGTCATTTTAAATTCTTTATTATTTTTATAATATTTTTAGCCATTTCACCGTCGAGGTCGCCGAATTGGAGATATCTGATTTCATTGCCTTTAAAAATAATTGTTTGAGGATAATTGAATTTAATCCTGAATTTCATTGTAAATGCACTTAAATTTTCCGGCGTAAAAAGAGGGAAATTCAATTTTGCGTCCAGGGAAAAATTGGCTGCCTCTGAAATGTTAGTTAAGACAATGCCATAAATGGAAATCGTGTCGGTAAAAAGAGACGCATATTTTTTCCAATAAACCATATTTTTATCGCAGGTAATGCTTGAAGACCGCGGTATAATAAATATAAGCGACAGCCTGGAAGCGGTTAAATCTTTTTTTATCACTGCCGGCTCAGCAACATCGATTAAATCAAGTGAATTTATCTTTTCACCGGGTAATAGGTATGGCAGAGCCTCTTTTAAGACAATATTTGCTTTTATGCACCTGAATAATGAAAAGCTCAAAAATATGATTATTGCTAGAAAAACAAGTATTAATCCGAAAGTTTTGTTTTTTATATCCATGAGAATATCCTATTTTTACTCCTGGTAAACAACCACTTTGTCGTCCTCCCTGGCAAAGAAAAAATTGTTTTGTTTTAATAAAATCATGGGGGTAGCCGATCCTTCCGTGATCGGTATGTACAATACTCCCATTAAGTTTCCTTCCAGGTTAAGCCGATAAAGACATTCGCTCTTTCTATCCTTGTTTTTCCCGAAATCAACATAGAAAAGATCGCTTTGATCGCCATCTGGAATTATCGGAGAAAATAGACAGGCATATCCGAATTTCATTTTTTCAAGCTCTGCTTTTCGTAATTTGACTGCTTCCTCGGGCCAGATCCTGAATTTTTTTGCATTTTTCCTGTCATTCAAATCCACTATATAGAGGGTCGCCGCGGCGGTAAAATATAAAAATAATTTTGAATTCGCCGTGATTTTCATTTGCAGCTCACTGCCGTCATAAGAGAAAGGTTCATTTTTCGGGATATTATCTTCTTGGCCGGGCCTTAGAAATATTTTGTTCTCGGCAAAGAGATATTCTTTTTCCTTCTCTTTGTTCAACATCGAAAATAATATCTCTCCTTTTTCGCTGAAAATCACGAGACTGTCACCCCGGAATTCCTGGAAAATAAGGTTCCCGGATTTATCCGCGGTCGGGTCCTTGAAATTGAACCCGAGAGAAGGATTAATTTTGATTTGCCTGACAAATTTTCCATCAGTATCGAATACCAGTACCTTATTAGCGTTATGGTCATAGGCATATAACTTCCCATCCGGTCCTATCTGAATCGGTACACTGGAGAATTTCCCACTTCCTGAAAATTCGCCGGGTCCGGCCCCGACAGCACCGAAGGATTTGATGAATTTGAACGATGCATCAAAAACCAGGATTTTTGCCTGCCCCCTGTCGTATATGAAAAGATTATTATTCCTATCCATCGCAATGGAATAAGGCAAGAACAAGTATTCATCTTTTCCCACTTGATCTTTGATCTCCCGGACTTTCTTCAACAACTTGAAATTCTTTTCCCACAAATTTGGAGGTGGGTCTGTGATGACTTTAATATATGAACTCGGGAAAACGGGCAGTGATGCAGTAAATAAAACAGATAACGTCAATAAAAAAACAGTAAAACGATTATTGTTCATGTCAATTCCTCCTAATGTGACTTTATCCTCTGGCTATTTTCATTTCACCCACAGATTCATTTTTACCAAATATAACAGTCACTACAACCAACGCAATGATAACCGATTACATAACGGTGACCCTCCGCGCACCAATTCCAGGCCTTTCTACAGCATATGTTATCCTGGCAGTAACCTGGATTTTGAAGGAAGACGTCATCACACCCTCCATAGCCCATGCAGGCATATTCGCATTCCATCATGGCTAGACCAGGGTCGCCGCAATTACATGCTACTCCCAAAATGCCGAACAGCGAATTATCGATCACTAGGATACCCAATGAGACGATCACAAAAAACAAAATAAGTTGATACCTTTTTTTCATTTTTTATCTCCTTGTTTATTTATTGGTAACAATATCAGGCAAAAGCCTAACGTAAATCGTAAGTAATGTCAAGTATTTTTTGTATGATTTTTTAATAATTGAAAAGTTACCAGGATAGAGGGGGCTTATTTGAGCGACCCCTAATCGCGCTTTTGTATTCAACACGCTTTACTTTTAATGAATTCCGGGTTATAATTAATTACCCTTTATAATAAGGACTAACCCAGGAAAATAAGGCACGGTGGTAAACCGATGAGAAAACATGAACTCAGCGCTGTGGAAATTGGTCAGAGGATACGAGAAGTACGCAGGAAATTGAAAATACAGCAAAAGGACATGGCCGCCGCCATGAATATCGCCGCCAGCTACCTTTGCGATATCGAAAACGGCAAAGGCAATCCCGGCCCTGAATTCTTTGTCAGGCTGGCCACTCAATTTAACATCAACCTGAATTACCTAT
>JAPKZK010000200.1 GCA_026393835.1 Candidatus Aminicenantota bacterium
GACTACGGCAATTCGATCGCCCACGCCGATCGCTTGCTCCTCAAATATTTGCAGAACGGTTTTCTCTCTGGGATATGGCGGTGTGGCATCATTAAATTCATGCAAAATTTGTTCCTTCTCTTCCGCTGTTATGATCTCTATATAAGATATCTCCCGGTTTCTATCCTCTATAATTGCCGATACCACCTGCCTAAAATATGCTGTGAAGCGTCGAATAGTCTCTTCTTTGAAGAGTTTGGTACAGTAATCGAAGGTGCAAACGGCTTTTTCTTCACTTTCAATGCAGGTTAAAATGAGATCGAATTTTGAAATCCCGGTTTCGATTTCATAGGGTTTTATGTCCAATTGGGATGTCTCTGGCCGGGGTATTTTTTTGTCCCGGTTTTCCAGGCTTTGCAATGTAAACACAGTATCAAAGATGGGGTTACGACCGGGGTCGCGGTTAACCAGTACCTTTTCCACTAAATTTTCAAATTGGTACTCCTGGTTCTCAAAGGCTTCCAGGGTTCTTGCTTTGACCTCCATTAAAAAATCCATGAATCCTTTATGGCCTTCGGGATAATTTCTCAGCGCCAATGTGTTGACAAACATGCCTATTGTTCTTTCTAAATCCGCATGCCCGCGACCGGCAGTGGGGGTACCGGTGATAATATCCTCCCGGTTGGTTAGTTTAGCTAATAAAACATTATAGACGGCCAGTAAAATCATGTACAGGGTCACGCCCCCGGTAACGGCGATATGTCTTAATGCCTTCATCGCATCGGCGGGTAATTCGAAACCGACTGTGCTGCCTGCAAAACTCTGTACCGGAGGCCTGGGAAAATCGGTGAAGAGATTTAGTACCGGTATTTCACCAACAAATATCTTAAGCCAGAAGGTTTCCTGCTTTTTCAATTTTTCTTTCTCTTTTTCGCTATTTTGCCATTCGGCAAAATCTTTATATTGAATTCGCACCGGTTCCAGGTCGCAGCAATTATAAAGGTTAAAGAAATCCCCGGCCAATATATCGTGGGAGATCCCATCGGAGATAATGTGATGCATATCGACCAACAGCACATGTTCGGTTTCCGCTTCCTTTATCAATCCCACTCGTAGTAACGGCGCTTTGGAAAGATCGAAAGGACGAATAAAGGGCGACCACGGGGGGTCGCCCCTACTCTCTAATTGCTCGATTTGAAATTTCACCCCATCATGTACCCGCTGCAGCGGCTCGTTATCGATCATATGAAAAGAGGTTCTCAGGCTTTCATGACGATCGATTAACATCTCAAAAACGGTTTCCAATTTGCCGGTATCCAATTCCCCACCGATAAGGAAGGCCCGCGGCATGTTGTAAGTAGTGCTCTCTACCTCCATCTGCTGCAAAATAAACAGCCGTTTTTGGGCCGGGGATAAAATATAATAATCCTTTTTTTCCACCGGTTCGATGGACAGGTATAACTCTTTTTTCAAACCGCCAATATATTTTGAAAGCGCCCTGATATTAGCGGCCTTAAATATTTCCAGTAAGGGTATTTTTACATCAAGCTCTTTGTGTATCCTGGAAATCATTGCCGCGGCTTTTAACGAATGCCCACCCAACTCGAAAAAATTACTGTCGATACTCACCAGGCTATTTTCAATTCCCAATACCTTTGACCATATGTCCACTAACCTTGCTTCTATTTCATTGGTGGGCGCCGCAAAACTTCCTTTTACGGTTAACCCCGGCGCCGGCAGCGCTTTACGGTCGACTTTTCCACTGGGATTCAGCGGTATTTTTTCGATTTGCATAAAGTAGCCGGGAATCATATAATCCGGCAATTGCTGGGCTAAATATTGTTTTAGTTCAACAGTCCGAATCTCTTTCCCTGCTGCCGCGGCAACAAAATATGCGATCAAATACTTGTCTTTGGTTTCATCTTCTCTAACCAGCACTACTGCTTCTTTAATTATAGGATATTTTAATAACCGGTTCTCTATCTCCCCCGGTTCGATTCGGAACCCCCTAATCTTTACCTGCTGATCGATCCTGCCGAAATACTCGATGTTCCCATCCGGTAACCAACGCACCAGGTCGCCTGTACAATATAATTTTGAATGATGAATGCGTGGAAGATCGAATGATGAATGATGAAAATGGATGAATCTTTCCGCGGTTAATTCCGGGTTGTTTAAATACCCCCGGGCCAATCCCAACCCTGCAATGTATAACTCTCCGGCCACACCCACCGGCTGCAAGTTCCGATTCCTATCCAATACAAGAAGTTCTATATTGGCAAGCGCTTTACCGATGGGAACTCTTTCATCCCCATCCCATTCGGCCAACGAATACCGGCTGGCATAAATTGTGGCCTCGGTGGGTCCATAGATATTCTCCAGTATTATCCGGGTCCCCAAACTCTTGAACTTCAATACCGGCCGGGGCAACAGCGCTTCACCGGCTACAAAAATATATTTCAACGAGCCCAACTTCTTTAAATGGGCTTCGTTTAAGAACTCCAACCACAGGGAAAACATCGGGGGTACAAAGTTGATGTGGGTGATATGGTGAGCAGCAGCGGCAGCGATGATTTTCTCAGGGTCCTTCCGATCATCATTATTTAATATCACCAGGCGCCCACCCCGCCAAAACCAACCGAAAAGTTCCGATACCGAAACATCAAACGTAAAGGCAGTCTTAAAAAGATAGGCATCCCCCTCCTCCAGGGGATAACGTCGAAACAAATCCCACAATATATTCACCACCGCGCGATGTTCTACCATTACCCCTTTCGGGCCACCGGTGGAACCCGATGTGTAGATGATGTAAGCGATGTTTGAAAGGCTTAGAAGGTAAGAAGGTAAGAAGGTAAGAGGGTAAGAAAAATTTTTTGGGGACTGGGAAATTTCTTCTAAAAGTACTTTCTCACCTTCCCACCTTCTTACCTTCTCACCTTCTTTATCGCTGGTGGTAACCAGCAAAATGGCCCCGCTGTCTTTCAACATATAATCGATACGTTCCCGTGGGTAATCCGGCGTAACCGGTAGGTACGCCCCCCCGGCTTTCATTATCCCGATAACCCCAATAACCAGGTCCAGCGAAGGGTTCATCATAATCATCACGATCCCCCCGGTTTCTAGCCCCCTATTTCTTAATGTTATGGCTAGTTTCTGGGCTTTTTGGTCTAATTGGCGATAACTCAGGTTGGAAGCTTCAAATACCAGGGCAACACGGTCAGGGGTCTTGTCTACCCGGCAGGCCAACAGTTGGTGAATCGCTTTATCCGCGGGGAATTGGGCTTCAGTACGGTTAAACTCAAATAAAATCTTTGTTTTTTCTTCAACGGGAATGATATCTATGTCCCCAATCTCAACGCCTGAATTTTTCACCACCGCCGCTGAAATTTCTTTAAAATACCCGGCAAATCTTTCGACGGTGGCTTCTTTAAACAACTTTGTACAGAATTCAAAGGTTATTTCCAACCGGTCTTCTTCTTCCAGGGCGATCAAGCTCAAATCGAACTTGGAGGTCTGCGGGTCTATTTTGTAAGATTTCAAATTTAAACCGGGTAAATTGATCTCAAATCTTTCCAGGTCGTTGGAATCTAATAAAAATACTACATCAAACAATGGATTACGGCTGGTAGACCGGTTGATATTTAATTTATCCACGATATCTTCATAGCGATACTCCTGGTTTTCAAAGGCGCTTAAGGTCTGTTCCTTGACTTCCCCCAGGAACTCCGCAAATGTCTTTTGGCGATTCGGGAGATTCCGCAGGGCCAACATATTCGCGAACATACCGATGAGTTTCTGCAGCGCCGGATGCCGGCGACCGGATACGGGAGTACCCACCACGATATCTTCCATCCCCCCCAGCTTCGCTAAAAAAATGTTGTAAATGGCCAGCAGTAAAATGTACAGGGTGCTTTTTTCCCTTAACACCAATTGCTTTAACGCCCGGGTCTCATGGGCAGCCAAACTGTATGTAAACTGGCTTCCTGCAAAACTTTGCATCACCGGCCGGGGGTAATCGGCGGGAAGGGTCAATAGGGGAATATCATCGACGAACTGCTTCAGCCAATAGGTTTCCTGTTTCTGGCCATTTCCGTAATTAAATGCATCATCCCCGAACCACTGCCGCTGCCAACAGGCGTAGTCGACGTATTGAACGGGCAATTCCGGCAAAGACGATGGGGGCATCGTAGGTGAGATATATAAACGATTGCCCCTGGAAAATGCTTCGTATAACCGCACCAGCTCCTGGATGAGAATCTGCATGGATATGCCGTCGGAAATAATATGATGAATCACCAGCAGGAAGACATGGACATTTTCATTTAAGACGAGTAATTTGGTTCTTAATAATGGACCCCCGGCCAGATCGAAAGGGCGCCGGTTTTCAGCCGCGATAATCTTCCTGACTTCCTGTTCCTGATGCTGGCCGGGTAAATTTTTAAGATCAACTGCCTCCAGGGGTACGGATAACCCGGGTAAAATGTACTGGAAAGGTTTCTCTTGCTCCAACATGAATTGGGTGCGCAAAATCTCATGACGGCGGACAATCTCATTGAGACCCCGTTCCAGGGAAAGTTTATCCAATATTCCTTCCAACCTGACGGCCCGGATAATATTATAAGCAAAATTACCGGTATCCAGTTGCTGGACGAACCACAATCGCTGCTGCCCGAAAGAAAGAGGAAATCGCTGCCCCTCATTTCTCGCCAATGGGGTGATAGGTAGTTGTAAGATATCGACATTTCGCTCTTCCAGCTTTTGCTGTAAAAGCTTGTACTGCCCGGGTGATAGTTGTGATAGTCGCTGAGACCAGTCCATTGGTTTATCGTTTTACCGATTTAAAGATTATGATAAAAAATTAGCGAATATGTTGATTATATGCCGCTAAATAAACCCATTATTTATTTTTTTACTGGGTAGATAATATCGATCCGCGGAGGATTTAAACGGATGATTTCATAAATAGGCATGGTTTTTTTTATCCCCTTCGAAATAAGGAAGTTATCCAACATTTCGTTGGAGCTTTTTACCAAAGCCGGGTCTATAACTCCGATATAGGTGAGAAACGCGGCGTTAAACTTCTCTATTTTCGCCATTTTTAGGGGGGCGGAAAATGGGGTGTTTTCCGGGACAATGTAGGCCATGGCCCATTTTATCTCATCCGCATCATTTTCAGACCAGACGTTAAATATCTCGAAAATCCACTCTGATTTTATTCCCTGCTTCTTACATTCATCGAGAAAAGCACGCACACTTTCCCGGGCTTTTCCCTTGAGACAGGTAAAATCCATATAGATATACGAGAATCCACCCACTTCTCTAAAGATAGGTGTTTTCGAGATTTCCATTTCCTGGAACTCCTGCGGCTTCAGTAAATATCCTGACCCGGTGAAAAAACAGCTAATTAAAAACATAACAAAGGTTTTTCTCATCATTTTTCTCATAATTTTCCTCCTATGGCGCTTCTTACCACCCGCAGCCCCAAACGTGTAGACCCCATATTGGGTTTTTGAGAGGCGCGAAAGGTGGTCCTTACATAATTTTCAGGGTTAAATGTCGATCCGCCGCGCATTACCCGGCGAAGACCGGCAGCGGGGCCCTGGGGGTTTTGCCCGGGACTGTTTTTATAATAGTCTTTATCAAACCAATCCCAGCACCATTCCCACAAATTACCGCTCATATCGTAAATCCCCAATTCATTGGCTTTTTTCAGACCGACGGTTTCATTTTTAAAGGTGGAATTCTCCGCATACCAGGCCACTTCGCCGGGATTATTGCCGCCGCTGTATTTGTAATTCCCGGATAACGCCCCACCCCGGCCGGCATATTCCCATTCGGCCTCGGTGGGCAGTCGATAGCCATCGGAACCAAAATTGCAAACGATCTCGTCGCCGCTCCCGGAATAACAGGGCGTAAACCCTTCTTTTTGACTTCTTTTATTGCAATATTCCACGGCCTCATTCCAGGCGACGGAATCCACCGGGGATTTTGCCCCTACCCAATAAGAAGGGTTCTTTCCCATCACTGCACACCACTCTTCCTGGGTAACTTCAAACTTACCGATGTAAAAACTGTTTAATGTGGCGGCGTGCGCCGGTCTTTCACCGCTCCCGCCGTCATTACCGCCCATTAAAAATGTTCCGCCTTCCACCGGGACCATGTTCCCGGTTTTTTTACCGGTAGTATTCCCGGCAATACGGAACCCCATATCAAAACTCCTGTAAGTGGTATCCAGGCTATATCGTGCGGTATTACGCAGCCATTCCACGCGGCCACCGGGACCGCCGCCGCCGCGATAGGCGCGTTTTTTACCGTCGACAGGCGCCGGCCCTTTCGGGTTATTGACCGGGCTGTCGTTATAATATCCGGCTTCATACCGGTCCCAGCACCATTCCCAGATATTACCGCTCATATCGTAAATACCCAGTTCATTGGGTTTCTTTTTTCCCACCGGTTGGATCCGGTCTTCACAATTGGATTCATACCAGGCCGCTTCATCGGGGTTATTACTCCCGCTGTAAATATAATGACGGGATTTTAATCCCCCCCGGGCGGCGTATTCCCATTCGGCTTCGGTGGGCAGTCGATAGCCACCGGCGGCAAAATTACAGGCGATATTATCGCCGCTCCCGGAATAACAGGGGCTAAGCCCCTCTATTTGACTTCTTTTATTACAATATTCGATGGCCATATGCCAGTCGATATCCTGCACCGGCAGGTCAGCACCCTTGTAATGGGAAGGATTATTCCCCATAACGGCCGTCCATTCTTGTTGAGTGACTTCAAAACAGCCGATAAAAAAACTATCCAGGGTGACGCTGTGGACCGGTTCTTCATCGGAGTAAGCGCGATCATCTCCCATCTGAAATGAGCCGCCCCGGACCAAAACCATATTTTCGGGCGCCCTGTCAGGGGCAAATGCCAAAAGCATGCTTACGGTTAAAAAGAAAATTAAAAGTCGGCCTGGTTTAATCGACATTTTTGCTCCTTTTTTATTCCTTTTTTGTCATATTCTCTGTATCGAGGACACCTGCACGAGGCTTCCGTGCATGTGCGCGGGACCTCCGTGCATGCGCACGGAAGTTTCCCGCATAATCCTATCGGCTCGATAATTGTTCATTTGAGGTAAAAATATCGATTTTCGATTTTCGCTTACGATTTTCTAGAAACGCCACAGGTAACTGACCTTGGCAAAGAAACTGCGTTTAATATTATACAATTCGCCTTCAAGGGGTATCCAGCGGTTATCGACCCAATCCCGTCTCTCATACATGCCGCCATAGCCGATATGAAGAACGGTGCCCGGGATCAGTGTAAAAGATGCCAGGAAATCGGTCAACAGCCTCTCCTGGTAACTGTTGTATTGAATCAACGCCCTCAGGAAAAAATATTTATTGAACTGGTAAGTGGTTTTCGAATATAAGATATCCACATTGTATATTTTTACACCATCTTTTTTCAAGTCGGAATGGGTAAAAGAGAAATTTTGGTTCAATTTGCTGCTGGGTTGGATATCGGCGGTAAAGGTAATGCCATATCCGCTTCCCATAAACGCGGGGTTGGCGTAATAGTAAATGCCTTCTTTCCAGAGGAGGCTCCCGGTCAGCCGCAGCCAATTGGATAACCGTATTGCCGCCGCCGCTTTCAATGCATCCATATCGAAAGCTTGTCCCTGCCAGTTCTCCCGTGCGCGTTGATAAGTGAAGGCGAGGGTGGCATCTTTGATAAAATAAATACTTAAAACACTGCCGACCCTGACATCATCCTTGTGTGTTATCAGATCGCGAGTTATATCGAAAACGAAATAGGGGGTAATCACCTTCAACCAGGGGAGTTTCTTTTGATTGGCGTAGATATTATAATATATCGCGCTTCGAAGGACGTTAATGCCCCTTCGCTGAAGGTAGCCGGCGTCTGCCCTTAAATCCTTGCCGATATGCTCAAGGTTCCCCACCAGGATAATGGCTTTTGTGCCATAGGTATAGGTAAAGTTACCATAACCGGTATCCGGGCCGTCGATCACATTTCCCGAACTATCCTTAGACGCGGTGTAAATATATGAAGCGCGGAACCAATGCCTCTCGGCTGCCCTGATGCTGCCGTCTATACCGAACAAATGGTTGTATTGCCCGGCAAAAGTGCGGCCGGTGTAAACAAAGCCCACGTAATTGTCTTTCCCAAATCCGTATTTTCCCCTGGCAATACCGAAAAAAGCCTGTTTTTCCTTATTGGGAATGACGCTTGTATCCCAGGTATCGTCGCCGGCGGAAAGAACGCCGAAAGAAAATTTACCGCCGATATTTCCCGTTAATTTGGCGCCCCAACCGGGGTTGACGATCTGCCGCGTATAAACGGCGTTGGGAAAGTAGCCGTAAACATAGGTCCAGAAATTAAATATTCCCATTCCTTCCATGAAAAAGGGACGTTTTTCGGTATAGAACAGGGGATATCTCTGGTTGACCTCTACCTGCAGGGCGTCGCTCTCCACCTGGCTGAAATCCGGGTTGATGGTAATTTCCGCCGTGGTGGAAGAAGTGATGCCGTATTTTATACCCACCCCGAATTCCGTATCCTTAACGTTTTTACTCCACTGGTCCGGCGTCAGCCGGGCGCCCTGGCTGCTGTGAGTGAGATCGGGCAATATCTCCAGTTTAAGCTGCTTCTTGAGATCTTTAAATTCGGCCTTTGTCTCGCTGGTGAGTATCCAACGATTGAGTTTGATCTCGGGCCAGGCGCCGATATAACTCAAGCGGCTGATCCTTCGCCTGAACAGCAACCCCATCTCTACGTTTTTCCCGCTCTTAAACCCGATACTGTTCAAGGGCAAGCGTATTTCGACATCGTATCCGTCTTTGGTTATTTTTGCGGAGCTTTCCCAGACAAAATCCGCCGCCATATCGTCATCGCTGTGCATGGAAGAGGTCACTCCATCCGCCTGTATCCCGTTGGGATTGACAAAAAGCAGGTATCCCAATTGTCCATTCCCCATTGCATCGATAGACGCCGAAACCCAATCGTCGCCGGTGATGTTATCTCTTTTGGTAATAGCGGTTTTAATTTTGTCCGGTTCCGCGTCAAGGCACCGGAAAGCAAAGTATAAGTTCTCCTTGTCATATGCCACCCAAACCAGGGTGTCATAGGGTAACTCATACCCGTACAGTGGCGTAGTGGTGATGAATTTTTTCTTAATGGCCGGGGTCTGCCATATTTTCTCATCCAGTATGCCGTCGATTTTTATTTTTTCATCGACTTTCACTCCCGAAATTGTTTCATCCACTTTTTCCGCGGGTTTCGCGGAAAGTTGCGCCGACCACAATCCCAGCATCCATAAAATCACAAGTCCGCCGATCGCTGTAAAGGACTTTTTTTTCATGATTATTTCCTCCTTTTTTTCATATAGGTAAATAAAGCATTGTACTTTAACGCCATTTAAATATCAATACTACGTACTGGAAAAAACTTCCTTGTAAGTTCTGGCAATCTCAGCGACGGTTTCCACATCGCCCCAGGTATCTATAATATGGGTCAACAACTGGCGGATGGTAGGTTTATCGAACAGGATGCTTAAGGGCAAATCGATGCGAAAGACCTCCCGCATCCGGGCGATCAATTTGGTGGCCAGGAGTGAATGTCCACCCAATTGGAAGAAATCGTCATGCACGCCCACAATGTCGATTCCCAGCAGTTCCTGCCAGATTTCGGCCACGATTTGTTCGGCCTCGTTTTTTGGTTCCTCGAAGACGCTCTGCAATCGGGGCCGTTGGTAAAGCGAAGAACCTTCCGCTTTCTTTTGTTCTTTTTTAGCGGCGCCGTCATCGGTATCCATGATCCACTGGCGGAGGCGGCGCCCCAAATCCCGGGTAGAAACTACCACCTGGGTTATTTTCTTATTATCCATGGACAATAGGCGCTTCAATACCTCTTGTCCTTCTTCGCCGGTAATGGCGGCGGTATTTAAACAGGTGGCTTTTCGCCCGGCGGGAACCTCCCGGGTATTTCCCGGCGGGGCGTCTTCGATGCGCCATTCATCCCAGTTGACGACAAACCAATTCCTGCGAAACTCCCGGGCTTGTTTCAAGGTGAAAGCATCCATAAAGCTGTGGGCCGCGCTGTAAGCATACAAGGTGAGTCCACCCAGGACAGAAGACAGCGAGGAGGTTAACATGCAAAAATCCAGGGATTTATCATTCAACACTTTTTCCAGCACGACCAGGCCGTGGATTTTGGCGTTAAAATGGGGCTCGCAGTTTTCCCGGTCCAGGTCGGCGATGAGTTTAAAGGCGTTTTCATTCATAACGCCGGCGGCATGGATCACGCCGTTTAGGGCGCCGAATTGTTGTTCCACCTGGTGGATGGTTTGTCTCATTGCCGTTTCATCGCCGATATCGACCTCCACCACGGTTACTTCGGCCCCATATTCCTCTAATTGCCGGATAAGTTGGGGGTTGTACCCGGGAAGGGTTGTGAGAACCAACCTGGCCTGCGCCGCCCGGGCCAGGTACCGGGCCATGGTAAAGCCGATCTTACCCAGCCCGCCGATCACGAGGTATAGGCCGTTCTTCCTTAAGCGGAAGGGTATGTCGAGGTTTGCGGCCTGGACCCGCCTTAGTGGTTGAAAGGGGTCATAGGTTTGCAGCCAACGTGTTCCGCCGCGGTAAGCGATCACGGTATCCGGGCAAGAGGCGGAATTGCTGAATTCGGCGGCCAGGGTTTCCACTATTTCACCATCCATCTCGTCGCCGTCTATGGGCCTGTCAATATCTACGCTGCGGCATGCGATATTGGGATATTCCTGGGGAATGACTTTACAGGGTCCCAGGATGACGGCTTTTCCCGGGCTGCCGGTCTCGCCGCTCTCGATGGCGTGCATACCCCGGGTCACCACCCAGAGATTTATCTTATCGAACATGGAACAGTTTTTCATGGCTTTGGTTAAATATAGAAGGCTGTACACGCCGCGGTCCAGGCAATCGGGGAGTTCCCGCTCCCCTACCCCGGTCGGCATCCATAAATGAACGACGGTATCCACGGTTTTTTCCTGCGCCTGGAGTTCTTCCAGTAAGGCCGCGTAATCTTCACAGCGTCCGGGATTAACGGTATAATATCCGTCGCCGTGCTTTTCAAAATACTCACCGGCTTTTACGATGGTGATATCCGGGGGTTCCCGGTTGGTGCGCAGCCGGTCCGCCAGCGCCCAACCGATACCGGGTTGGGATTCGGGTTCATCGAGAAAAAAGAGCCAGCCTTTTGCTTCATTTGTTGTTTCTACGGGAGGTACGGATTGTTTCCAGGAGGGAACATAAAACCAGTCGTCGATTTCCTGCTTGCCCGCCGCGATTTCCAGCGTCTGTCCCTTATCTTCCATCGGTTGGATCCAGTAGCTTTTTCTTTCGAAGGGATAGGTCGGCAAAGGGATACGATGGGGTTTTTCCCGGGCATAAAAGGATGCCCAATCGAATTCGACGCCGTAAAGCCACAACCGGCCGATGCTGTCCATGAGGTAATGGGAATCGGGCATGGTTTTCTTTGGGTGTCTTACCAGGTCAATTACCGATGGCTCGTCATTTCGCCGCGCCCCCGCGTTGGCGTTGGCGTATTGCAGGACAAAGGTGCTTAATGTTCTACCGGGACCGACCTCGATAAAGATGGGGGATTCCATTTCCAGTAGTATTTTTATGCCGTCGGCAAAACGTACGGTATTCCGCAAATGACCGGCCCAATACCTGGGGGAAACGGCTTCCCGCTCATGTATCCAATTGCCGGTTACATTGGATAGGTAAGGTATCCCGGGCTTATTTAACGGGACCGCCGCAACGGTCTTTTGAAATTCGTTTAATATGGGTTCCATCATGGGGGAATGGAAGGCATGGGAGGTGTGCAGACGGGAGCAATCGCGCCCTTCTGTCCTCAGCATTTCTTCGAAGCGGTCGATGATTTCAAGGGTCCCGGACACGACGCACAGGGAGGATGAATTTACAGCGGCAATGGATAGGTCCTCCTCCGGGTAATGTTTTTCTTTTACCAGGCGGATGAGTTCATTTTCCGGGAGTGGGACGCTCAGCATGGCGCCGGCCCGTATTTTTTGCATTAATGCGCCCCGGGCGGCCACTAATTTTAAAGCATCCTCCAGGGTTAGTACGCCGGACAGGCAGGCGGCGGTATATTCGCCGATGCTGTGCCCGATCATGGCGTAGGGTTCGACGCCCCAGGCCATTAGCAACCTGGCCAGGGCATATTCGATCATGAAAATCACGGGCTGGGTGATGTCTGTTTGATCGATAATATTGGTCCTACAGGACTGATTGGAGCTATTTTCTCCTGGAGAAGGGTAAAGTATTTCTTTGAAATCGTAATTGGTTAGTGGTTTTAGTATTTCAAAGCAATGGTCTATTTGGCGGCGGAATGTGGGTATGTTTTGGTACAATCCGCGCGCCATGTCCACGTATTGTGAGCCCTGGCCGGGGAACATGAAGATAATGGGGCGGTTGGTTTTTTCGGAAAAGGTTGTTTTAACTATGTTGGGGTCGGACAATGTTTCGACGGCTTCGTCGGCATTGGTGCATACGGCCATGCGTCGGTAAGGGAACCGCGCCCGGCCCACCTGTAGGGTATAGGCGGCATCGGCCAGGTTTAGACCGGGATTTTCTTCTAAATAATTAGCCAGGTTTAAGGTTTGTTGTTCCAGGGCAGTTTCGGTTTTGGCGGACAAAAGTAACAAATAATCAAAAGTTTTTTCGGGGGTGCAGGGGGCAGTTTTTTCAAAAAGCGCCCCCTGCTTATATTCTTCCAATATCACGTGGGCGTTGGTGCCGCCGATGCCCAGGGAACTGGCTGCGGCACGGCGGGGCGTCTTTCCGTCGGGCCAATCCCGGAGTGAGCGGTTCACATAAAATGGTGTATTGGGAAAATCGATAATGGGGTTGGGTTCCGTCACATTGATGCTGGGGGGCATCTTTTTGAAGTACAGGCAAAGCACGGCTTTGATGAACCCGGTAACGCCGGCGGCGGCGTCCAGGTGACCGATATTGGCTTTCACGGAACCAACTGCGCAGTATTGTTTGCCCAGTTTTCCGCTGCCATTGTTTCTAAATGAATAGTATTCGCGGTAGGCGCGGGCGAGGGCGGTCATTTCCACGGGATCGCCCAGGAGGGTGCCGGTGCCGTGGGTTTCTACGTAACCGATGGTCCCGGGGTCGATGTCCGCTTCCCGCAGCGCGGCAAAAACTACATCCGCCTGCCCGGATTCGCTGGGGCTGGCGTAACCGACTTTCAAGGAACCGTCGTTGTTGATGGCCGAGCCTTTGATGACGGCATAAATATGATCGTTATCTTGCAGGGCGTCGGCCAGTCGTTTCAGGACGACGACGCCCAGGCCGTTGCCGAATACGGTTCCCCTGGCTTCAGCGTCGAAAGCGCGGCAGTGGCCGTCCGGGGACAGGTGCCCGCCTTCATTGTAAAAATAACCGGTCCTTTCCGGTACTTTAACGGCTACTCCGCCGGTCAGGGCCATATCGCATTCGCGGTTTACCAGCGCCTGTTTGGCCAGGTGAACGGCCACCAACGACGTGGAACAGGCGCTCTGAACCGTAACCGACGGGCCTTTTAAATTGAGTTTATATGAGACGCGGGTGGGTAAAAAATCTTTATCATTGCCGATCATGGTCTGGAACTCACCCAGATGTCGAATCACACCGGGGTTGAGCAGGACATTGTTCATTAAATAGGTGTTCCAGCCGGTTCCGGCGTAAACGCCGATGGAACCGGGGTAGGTTTCGCCGACATAGCCGGCGTCTTCCAGGGCCATCCAGGCGTATTCCAGGAACATGCGCTGCTGGGGGTCGATGATTTCGGCTTCCCTGGGGGTGAAAGCGAAGAAATCGGCGTCGAATAGATCGATATCTCCCAGCACTCCGCCGGCCGGGATGCGCCGGGCATTGGCCTGGATATATGTATAGACCCGTGAACCTTCCAATTCCTCATCGCTAAAAAAGGTGATGGACTCGACGCCGTCGCAGATATTTTTCCAGAACTCATGGATATTGGCAGCGCCGGGAAGGCGGAGCGCCATGCCGATAACGGCCACATCGTGCGAACGCCCGGAGGGCGCCTCTTGCTCACGGACCGCCCTGCGTTTATCCTGTTTATCCTGTCCGTTTCCCTCGAAATATTGCGCCTGGCGGTCGATGGTGGGATAATTGAACAGGTCTACAATGGTGATTTCACGATCGAAGGTTTTTTCCAATTTGCTTTTCAGTTTTATCAGCAGCAGGGAATGTCCGCCCAGGTCGAAGAAATTGTCGTTGATCCCGATCTTTTCTTTATCCAACAATTCCCGCCAGATGGTTTCGATTTTTCGCTCGTATTCGTTCCGGGGCGGTTTGTATTCGGTCCCGGCGCCGATGCTGCCTTTGACTTCCACGACGGCCAACGCTTTCCGGTCGATCTTGCCGTTGGGGGTATGGGGCAAAGTGTCCATTTTTACGAAATAGGCGGGAACCATGTAATCGGGAAGGCTTTTCAGCAAGTATTGCCGGATTTCGGGAGTGGTCGCTTCCCGGTCCGCTTCAAAAAAGGCATATAGGCTTTTCTCGCCCTCTTTGTCTTCCCTGGCAATAACCGCCGCTTCTTTGACGGCTTCGAAACCGATGATATGGTTTTCGATCTCCCTCAATTCGACGCGGTTGCCGCGGATTTTAACCTGGTGATCGATGCGGCCCAGGTATTCGACGTTCCCATCCGGCATCCAGCAGCCCAGGTCGCCGGTGCGGTACATGCGGACAGCGGGGTCCAGGGGATTGGTTACGAATTTTTCTTTGTTCATTTCGGGCCGGTTCCAGTAGCCTTCGGCCACGCCGGCCCCGGACACGCAAATCTCGCCCACCACGCCGATGGGCTGCAATTGATTGTCCCGGCTTAAGATAAGCGCCTGTGTGTTGAGGGACGGCGTACCGATGGGTACTTTCCGGGTATCGGCAGCGGCGGGAATGGTATAGTGCAATACGTCGTCGGAACACTCGGTCTGACCGTAACAGTCTACCAGTTTGGTTTTTCGGTATTTTTCATAAAACCTGTTCACTAAAAAGGGTTTGGTCTCTTCGGAAGTGAGGGCGATTTTGTGTAAACCGTCCAGGTTGACCGCCGGTTTCCCTTCATCCAATAAAAATAGATAGGTTTTTAATACGGGCGGGATGACTTCGATAACGGTGACGCCATCGGCTGCCGCACGCTGGAATTGGAGATAAGGGTCCCATTCGATTTCGTCGGAATAGAGCACTAACTTCGCCCCGGTAAACAACGGCGAAAGTATCTGCCAGACAGAAGCGATTACATTGATACTGAAATTGTTGCCTACGATATCGTTTTCCGTGATTCCCAGCACCCCGATCTTGGTGTAGGTATGGTTCACGATGCCCCAGTGGTTTAATAACGCGCCTTTGGGTTTACCGGTGGAACCGGAGGTGTAGATGATGTAAGCAAGGTTAGATGAATCGGAAGCGAGGAAGCGGGGAAGCGGGGAAGCGGGGAAAAAACTAGAAAATTTAAATTCCGCTCTTCCGCTCTTCCGCTCTTCCGCTCTTCCTATCATTATCATGGCGCCGCTGTCTTCGATGATGAAATTGCTGCGCTCCGCCGGGTAAGTGATGTCCAGGGGAATACAGGCGGCCCCGGCTTTCAAAATGGCCAGCACACCGACAATCATCTGGATGGAACGGGGAAGCATAATGGCGACCCGCGATCCGGCGATAACGCCGGATTCCTGGAGCAACCCCGCCAGGTAATCGGATTCGCGGTCGAATTCACGGTAGGTGAGATGCTGTGTTTTGGTTATGGCGACGCGGTCCGGGGTCTTTTGGGCCTGGTCCCGGATGATACCGTGGATGGTTTTATCACCCCGGTATTGGATTTCAGGTTTATTAAAGGCCCATAGGATTTGTTCTTTCTCTTGTTGGGATATCATCCGGATATCGGCCACTTTTTTATCGCAACCCGGGGTTTCCGTCGCTTCCGCCAATATATTATAGAAATGCCCGGCCAACCGTTGGATGGTTTCAAACTCGAACAACTCTTCGTTGTAATGGAAACAAACATCCAGCGTATTCCGCGCACCGGAAGGCAATATTTGCAGGGTCAAATCGAAATTGGTCATCTCAAACTGGTCAAACGACCGGATGGCGAGGTTAACGCCCGGCTCGATCCCCTCTAACGGGTAATTATCGATTACCACGATGGAATCGAACAGGTCGTTTTCCTTGCCGACAGCGGCGAATTTCCTGATGCGGGTTATGGGGGTCTGCTCATGCCCGTGGGCGCTCAACTCGTTCAGGTGATGGCGGACCCGGTGAAACATTTTTCCCACGGTATCTTCCCCGGGCGCTTCCAGTTTCAACCGTAACGGCAGGGTATTGATAAATAACCCGACGATATTCTCGATCCCTTTCACCGCCGGCGTGCGCCCGGATACGGTGACGCCGAAAATAACGTCATGGGAGTTATTGTACCTCTGGAGCAGCAGCCCCCAGGCGGTGAACATAAGGGCGGCCAGGGTGATGTTATGAATTTGTAAACAGTTGTCCACCCGCTCTTTGAGATCCGGCAAAAGGGTTATTTTATGGGTTTTTACCCGGTCCACAGCGGCCAGTTTGCCACTGTCATAGGGTAATGATGTGCGGGTGTCGAAACCTTCCAGGTAACTCTTCCAGAATTCATCCTGCATATTTTCAGACAACGACCGGCGCCATTTAAAGAATTCTTTGTATTTAGTCTTGCGCGGGGACCGGGGTTTTTGGCCGCGGCATAAGGTCTCGTAAGCCCCGACAAATTCTTTCAAAATGACGCCATTGCTCCAGCCGTCATATATGATATGATGAAAGGTAATGAGCATTTCGGCTTCCCGGTCATCCAGGATACACAGGGCGAGCCTTAACGGTTCATTTGCCAGGTCGATGGCTTGGTTTTTATCCTCCCGGCGTATTGTTTCCAACAAACCCGGCTGCTCATCTTTCGGCGTCCCGGAAAGGTCATGGACGCGGAGAGGAATTTCTTTCTCTTTTAAAACGATTTGCACGGACTCGTCCAACTTTTCCCATCTTATCACCGAGCGCAGCATTTCATTGGCGCGAACGACTGTTTGCCAGGCTTCTTTGAAGAGCCCGATATCGGGTTTCCCTGTCAGTCTTAAACGTATCTGCTCGAAATACTGTTTCGAATTGGGGTCGGTTAGATAATGGTAGAGCATGCCTTCCTGCATGGCAGTCAAGCCTAAGACATCCTCGAGATTTTTTTTGTCGATCCTGGAATGATTCATGTCCAATACCTTTTACAATCGATAATTAAGTTTATTAATTGTTAATTGTTAATTATTAAAAAATTGGACCAGCCGGTCGATTCCTTCGTTGTATTTATGGCAGGAATAGGAGAGTCTGAGGGTCCAGGGGAGTCCGAAATCGGAACCGGGTACAGTGGCCACACTCTTTTGTTCCATGATTTTGACGGCCAGGGCCAGGCTGGAGGCAAACCCTTTTCTCTTCATAAATTTCTCACAGTCCAGGGTAAAATAGAAACTGCCTTCCGCCGGCATGGCCCGGACATCCCCGACTTTTTCAAACTGCTCCACGGTATAGTCCCGCCGGGCTTTATAAAGATTTCTTAAATATTCTACCTCATCCTGGAAATCCAACGCTTTTACCGCGCCGAATTGGCAGATGGGGTCCGTGGTCAACAGGGTATGATCCTGGATGGTGGTCAAAGGCACCACCAATTCTTCCGGCACGATACACCACCCCACGCGGCGGCTGTACATCCGGTAGCCCTTGGAAAAGCTGTTGGTGGTAATGAACACGGATTTGGTATCGGTCAGTTCCATAACGGAAGGGCTCTGCTCCTCGAAACACATGTTAGCATAAACTTCGTCATTGATAATCGGCGCCTGGCCCTTGACCACGGAATCCATATAATACAATTCATCCCAGTTTAATATATTTCCCAATGGGTTCCCGGGGCTGTTAATCACCACCAAACGTGTTTTGGCGGTAAAATTCTCTTTGAAAGAATCCTTATCCAGCCTCATGGTATTCATGTCGATTTTATAATACCTGATCTGCGCCCCGGCCAATAAAGCGGAAAAATGATATAATGAATAATAGGGAAGTGGCAGTAAAACTTCATCGCCTTTTTCCAGGAACAGGTAAAACAAATTCCTGAAAATAGTACTGGTGCCGACGCTAATGATAAAATTTCCCGGGGAAATATCCAGGTTATGCTTCCTCTTATAATGCTGAGAGAGTTTCTCCTTTAATTCCGGCAATCCCGCCGGGAACACCAGTGCACTTTTTTTAAAATCCTGGACAGCATCCAAAATGGCCCGGATGATATCGGGGTGTACCGGTAATTCGGACTTGCCGAGGGTCATGCGGATGGCTTCCTTACCGGCCTTTTCATAATCATTGGCCATTTTGTCCAATTCAAACATTAAAAACCTATTGTCAAAAAAATCGATTCCTTGCTTAATTCTCATAATCGGTCTCCTTATTGTCCGGATATTTTAGCCGCGGGCTTCCCGTGTTATCGGTGGAAAGTCCGCGGCTAATTTTATAAGTTACTTAAAAAACATTTTTAATCTCTCAAAACGATTTGCTTATTTCACGTCCGCTAAATCGACGCCGAAAAATTCGGCATATTTGGGAATCTCCAAAACATCCTGGAGAAAGATGTCGCAGACTTCCCGGCCAAAGATCTCCATGTAAGTCGGCGCCATCTTGATGGCTTTTTCTTTTTGGGCATCGGTCATGGTTTCCTGGGTCATTTTATTCTCAGCCACATAAAGGACCACGTTTTTGTATTCGTCCATCATGGCTTCCACCACTTCCCGGGTCAACACATTGGCGGTATCCGTATCTTTCACGCTGCGCTGCATTAAATTGGGGTAACCCCGTCTCACCTCGGTGGCGTAATGCTTGATGTATGAGACGCAGCCGAACCGCTTCATGCTGAAATACGAGAAGAACGGGGTAGCGGAGCAATTGGTATAAATGGTCCGGAAAGACTTGCTGGGAAGCCCCATAGACTCGATCTCCTTGAAATTTTCGCGGTAATCGTAAGGCAAGAAGGTAAAAGGTGAGACAATGGAGGGATACCTGCCGCCGGTGACTTCCTCTACATCATAATCGTAAATACTTCCCTTATACTCTTCACCGATGGCGTCCATCATCAGATCGTGAACTCCGCCGTAGGGTTTTTTCCCTTTTTTTGCCTCTTCACTGACTCTTTCAGACTGCAAAAAGTGGGGGTCTCCTGTTTGCGACAGGTCGCTTCCTTCCAGTATGACCGGGATGTCCATCTTCATGGCATAATTGATGGGCAACCATGAATGGAAGAAACTGCAGACATCGCAGCCGAAAAACTCACCCAGTCCGTATTTGGGGCCCTCTAAAATCCCCATGCGTATGGCCTTCTTATACACTTCCACATCGGGGTAAATCTTAACCAGATCGACGCCCAATTTGGCGGCCACATTTTCGATGTTGTGCTGGGCCGTTTCATTTACCAGGGGGTGCATTACCGATACGGCAAGGGTTCTCAGGTGGTACTTTTCTTTGGCCAACTTCAGCAGCACCGTACTATCTTTACCGCCGCTGAAAAGCACGATGGCATGATAGGGCCGCTTCTTACTCCTGGCCTTCTTAAACAGGTTTTCCATTTCTTCGGTGAGATACTTCCTTAGCCTGGGCTCGTGCGCGTTGAACTTCTTATGATGCGTGCATAAAGAGCATAGGCCGTCATCATCGATTGTGATACCGGGGATCCCTGTGTGCAAAACACAGTTGGTACACGTTTTGTTGTTTTGCTTCATTTTTTATCTCCTTTTGTTTTTTTATATATGCCCGTCATTACCTGTAAAAAACCATTTACAAAAATGGTTGAACGCCTGGCGTAAAACGCCGCGGGCCCAAACATCGCCCAAACGTTGACAATAAATGATGAATGACCAATGAAGAAAGATAATATGGGAAAAACAACATTCTAATGATGAATAATAAATTTATCGGATGATGATTAAAGCTTCGATTTTAACTCCCTGTATTTCCGGGGATCAATGGCAAGATATTTTATAAATTCACGGACAAAGCGTTCCACCGATAAGAAACCCAACCGGCGGGACAGTTCCGTAATGGAAATATCATTGTTTTTTCCCAGTAAAAAAACCGTCCGATGTATCTTCTCCCTCAGGATAAACTGGTGGATGCCGATATTTTGATCCGATTTGAATTTCCTGTACAGATACGCCCGGTTCCTGTGGAGGGCCCTGGCGATCTTTTCCCCGGAAAGGGTTGCCAATTCTTCCATATCCCTGGTTAAAATATATTCCACTACCTGCTGGGACAGCTTGCCGGCGCTTCGTTTCTTTTTTTTTCGGGCCATGTTATTATCTTGTCTAAAAGCTATTTTTCCATTTTATACAATCGCGGTATTTTCCCGGTCCGATCCCGAATAGTTTTCTAAAAGCGTGGATAAAATAACTGGTGGTGCAAAATCCCAGGTTTTTGGCCAATTGTTTAACGGTTAACTCTTTACTGTCGTTCATGATTAATAATAAGGCGGAACGATAGATTTTCATTTGCATGATATGCTCGCCCAGGGGAACTTTCTTATCCAACAGGAACCGGCGGGATAGGTATGACGGGTTTACATCCAGTGCCCTGGCAATGTTTTTTACGGTAAGGTCTGCCATTTCGCTGATTTCCCGGGTCAATACAAATTCCACCGCCCGGTCGGAAAGACAATTATCTTTCTCATGTTTCACCATTTTATAACGTGTTGCCGCAACACGCTTTTTTTTAATCACCGCCTTACTTAACACTTGACTAATGATCATTGATCCTTTAATCCTTCGATGGATTCAAATGAAAAAATAGCATTTAAATGAACAAGCTTCCGCCATTAACTACCGATGGCGTCTCAAATAAAATTAGTAAATTTTACCCAGCAACAGAAAGTCTGCTGCTATTGATAACACACCTTGCGATATTTTAAAATACTAAAAATGGTTACCTACCCCGACATAACAGGCAAACCCTATGAAAGCATTATATATCAGTGGTATTGAAATTTTCATTTTCTCGCCGGCCGTTGGAAATCTCCCTTATCGTTTTATTTATAATTTTTTTTATGTCCGTTTATATAATTATAACTACTGTTTTAAAGGGCATACCCTGGAAAAGTTGAAAAGATATCATTTTTAATGCCTTTTATAATTCCACCGGTTTAATGAAAAGCGCCGCCGCTGTAGAATCCTTTATTTAAGACTTGTTAGCGCATCTTCCCGGTTTTTCCTCGCCTAGAATGTAAATGCACTATTTTAGTGCACAAGTCAGAATTTTTGGACTAAAAAATAATGCCCCGGGGGCGAAGCGGTTAACAATTCCGCGGCGATGGAACGCCGCGGTTCCGGCAGGGCGTTTAAGCGCCGGGGCATACCGGGCCCGATGGATTCGAACCACGATTCGAACGGCGATGTGGGATCATAAAGCGGGGGAAAAACCCAACGCAAAAAACGCCCCCGCCCCTGCCCCATCCACCGTGGAATAGCATCCATCAACTTTGAAACGGTATATAGTTTATCCACGTGATCGATGGCCTCGGAAAGGTCCAGGAGTTCTTTAACGGCTGTCTCGTCACGGGGTTTAAGACTCTCGCATGAAAAAGCGGGGTGGGTTTCGGGTAATTCCCGGATAACGGCCCGGGCGATTTTGACGGTATCGACCGGGTTTTGCCCGCGGCTGAGCCGGCGGATAATGTCGCCCAACATAACCGCCCCGTAGTACCCGGAAAAACTGCAAACATGGGCCGACATCACTCCACCGGGCTTCAAAAGGACCGCTAGTTCCCGGAACAACCGGTCGGTCTTTTCACCGCAGGATAGATATTTTATCCCGGCGGCGTTTATATAATTGAATACGCCTTCTGCCGCGGGCGCTTGTAGTCCCTCTTTTTGCCGCATAACCTCCGCTTCGGGAAACTCTCTCTTCAATCGTTCAAACAAATCATCCCTGCCCCCGGCCTCCAATACCCGGAACCCGCCACCTTTCGCCCCTATCGACCCTGTCGTCGCGGATGAAAATAATGCGGCGGTCACAAAATCTCTCGAACATGTCATCTCTTCGATTTGTTGTTTATTCATCATTCATCATTCATCATTCATCATTCATCATTCTATTCTCTATGAAAACAATGCCCAGGTTATCCATTACTTTTTTAAGTAGTTTTTCCACGGCGTTATCCACGGCGGCCCCGGATGTAAAAGGCATTGCTTTGCGCACAACCGGCATTTGCGCCACCCTGCCCAGGGAATGTTCGGGCAAGATATGACTTAAGAATATCAACTGCCACTGGGAAATTTCCAGCGGTCCCCAGGCATCCTGGATAACGGTGGGGGGGATAAGAAATGTTCCTTTTTTGTCAGGGTTGGGATAGATACGGCTCCAGGCAAGGCAGGGGGTTAATTTGCCATGAAGTTGTCGCCAGCGTCCGGCGCTTATTTCGGCGTCCGGCGCTGAGAATTCAGTCCCGACAGCGAAAAAACTGTGCTTGGAATTTTTCCCATGCACCAGCTCCGCGATTTCGTGTTTCTCCCTGGGGGAAAGACTCTCGATAGATTTCAGCAGCAGGGGGTCTTTGAAATAGTTGTCCGGCTCGTAGATTAACGGGAATAACCAGCGGTAAAACCGCATGCCGGCGCCTTCGCACATGCGGTAGACGGCAGGTACATCGAAGGGGATATCATTAGCGTGCAGCAGCAGGTCCACGACGCCGGCGTCGTTTCCTTCTTGCAGTTCCCTTCCCAGCGACCGCTGGGCCAGGGGATGATTCGGCGCGGCGGCGCGTATTCCGTGGGCCATACGAAGGGCAAAAGAGATTTTTCCCGCCATGGGATCATGGGGTTCAAAAACAGTTCGCAGGGCTTCCTGCAGCATGTAAACCCCGGTGCGGCCGTATTTCCCATACACCATAACGGAAACAGCGCCCTGGGGGTCCAGCACGTCGCCTATGGCTTTTAAGCCGCGGGCGGGATCGGGCAGGTGATGAAGCACGCCGCTGGAAACGACGAAATCAAAGGTCATGCCCAATTCGGGCAACCGTTCGATGGGTAAATTGAAAAACCGGGCATTTTTAACGCCGCACCGTTGAGCCAATTGCCTGGCTTTGGCTAATGAGGCGTCGCTGAAATCGACGCCCACGATATCGGCTTTGGGATAAGCCAGGGCCATGGCCACCAGCGGCGCGCCGGAGCCGCACCCGGCATCCAGGACGCGTAAACCGTCGGGGGCCCGTTTCCCTGCCCACAGGATATCGCAAACCAGGGAAAGGTGACTGGATACCAGGAGTTGGGGGGCATGGTGTTGGGGATCGATATCGGGGTACGGGTATTTTTCGTACTGGTCCCGTACGTTGGCGCTGATTTGCCGGGAAAAATCCGTCACGTTCTCTCCCTTAATTATTTCTTTTTCGTCTTGCTTTTCTTTTTCACCGGTTTTTTCAATGTTTTAACGGGGCCGGGTGGTAAAGGTTCGGCGTCGATAATGACGGATTCCGGGGGGACTGTCGCGGGCGAGGCCGGTACGTAGACCCCGGGTTGGCCGGTGGCGGTCAGCGCCTCCATTGCCTCCGGCGAAGGCGTGGGCGGGGGTTCGGTGGGGGCCGTGGGCTCCCCGGGAATAATCAGGGAACGTTTGTAAGAGACATTATCGCCCTCTTCCTTCACAAATGCAAATTCCACCAGGTGGTGGCGGACGGCCTCGAAAGACCAATCGGCATGGTATACCGCCCCGCCGCCGGACGGGATGCCGAACCCGCGGTTGAAACTGCCCAGGTAATCCACCATGGTGGCCAGGTCATGCCAATCGCTTTCCTCGTTGTGGACATCGATGACCGCCGGGACCAGTTGAAACGTTTCAAAGAGTCCCTCCACGGGTCGTTTGCCCTCTGTCCAACCCCTCAGGCCCAACTGCACGGCGCCGGCAGAGATGCCGATCAAAACTGCGCCTTTATAATACCGGTCCACCACGCGCTGCTGGAATTTTTCCTTGATAATTTCCCAGCCTTTTTCGATGCTGCCCCCGGCCAACAGGATGAGGTCCGCCTCTTCCAGGAACTTGAAATCTTTTTGGCCGGTTTTTTTGGAACGGATTAACCGGCAATTTTCATGGGGGATCCCAACCTGGGTTACAGCGGCCAGGAATATATCGTAAAACTCGGGTTTATCGCCGTTGGAGGCGCCGATGTAAGCGGCTTTGAAAGGCCCCCCCGGCTTGTCTTGTTCCAGTAATTTGCGAACCCGCTCCATAAAAAGTACTTCTTTGCAGCGCCAGAATAGTAACTGGCTGTCGGCCAGAAGAAATATCGGTTTTATATTGGGTTTACTCATATTTTTATGCTCCTCTCATTAATCATTCAATCGCCAAGGAATTCTACGGCCAACTGCGCCATGGTCATCATGCGGACGCCGGCGGGAAATTCCCTGTGATGCGCACAAACTGCCATTTTATAATCTTTATGGATATCATATTGCTGGAAAAATATATCCTCCAGCAATCGGCCCTCGGCTTTGATCCTTATATCACCGGGACTGAAAAACTTGATGGAAAACGAATTCAAAGGCAGGGACAGTCCTTTGCCCACGATTTTGATGTAACTTTCTTTCAGGCTCCAGAGGGTAAAGAAGTAAGCGAACTTATCCTGGTGGGCCATCAGGTCCTGGTGTTCGTCGGGCGAGAAATAATTCTTAGAGATATCCAGGTCGATGGGTTGAATTCTTTCGACATCGATGCCGATGGGTTGGTTATCCACGGCGCCCACCACCCAGGCGCCGGAATGGGAGAGGTTAAATTGAAAATCATCCCTGCCTTTTAAAAAGGGTTTGCCGTAGTCATTGGTATAGAATTCGATCCGGTGGTTTTCCAGGCCGGTTTCCCGGGTAATACAACCGCGGGCCAGGATATCGGCCATCAATCCCCTGATCCTGTCTTCTTCCCTATAGAACCGTGGGATTCGGGCCCTTTTTTCCGGCGATACACGAGCCAGTAAGCGCTCATAAATGCCTTTATCGAGGGTCCCGGTTACATCGACGGCGTAAACATCCATGTTATTTTACGGCTTTCCTGATGGCGTTGTTAATGATATCCACCACCCGTTTATTTTCTTCATGGATAAAAAAGTGGCCGCCTTCGAAGTAGTGGATATCGCAGTTTTTGCCGGCATGCACCCGCCAGGCCTCTACTTCTTCCGGGGTATCTTCATCCTGCTTGCCGCTGAAAACCGTCATGTCCACGTCCAGTGGGGCGTCTTTCACGGGGTGGAAATAAGTTTCGGTCAGTCGGAAATCGCCTTTCAGCAAAGGCAGGAAGACTTCCAGCAGTTCCGGGTGGTCGAAAAACTCCTTGGGGGTGCCGCCCATTTCCAGTAATTGTGTCTTGAATTCTTCATCGGCCAGGTGGTGGAGCGTCCGTTTTTTATCCCTGGGTATCTGGGGCGCGGCGCGACCGGAGAAGAAAATATGGATAGGCATGGGAAGGTTATTTTTCTTGATTTTATAGGCCAGTTCAAAGGCGATCATGCTGCCCATGCTGTGCCCGAACAGGGCATAAGGGGCCTGTGTTAGTTCATTTTTGATGATATTAAACACGTCGTCCACGGCGTCATCGATGGAATTGTAATTGGGTTCGCGCATGCGCCTGCCCCTGGCTGCCAGCTCGATGGACCGGTATTCGACGGCGGGGTCCAGGTATTGTTTCCACTGGTTATATGAGGCGGCTGCCCCGCCTGCATAAGTAAAAAGAAATAATTTAACTTTATTCATTTTTCACCTCGATTGCGTTGCATCAAATGCTTGAGCGTTTAAGCCGCGGGGATGATGGCTCGGCCCCTTCGCCGCGGCCGGACTCGAAGTCGTAGTTTTAATTATACCATATTTTTTCCCGATGTCCACCCCCAACCCGCGGCGCGGCAGGAATACTTCATTCCACCAACTTCCATTTTTCAATATTTATTTGGTTCTTTCTCACTTTGCATGGGTAACGCCTTTTTTTACCGGTGCATCGATGCCTCGAACCCCTATACTAACCCCCTGGGATATTAATTGAATCCTTTAAGCACCGGGACCACCCCTTTTTTCTACTATATCAGCCGTCGAAGGTATTATATCATCCCCCTGGGGA
>JAPKZK010000046.1 GCA_026393835.1 Candidatus Aminicenantota bacterium
GCAAGCCTCATTCTTTAATTAACACGCATTCGTTTTAAATTTTACTACCTGGAAAAGAAAAAAACTTTGTGGGGAGTTCTGTGAACAAATGGCTCTATTTATCTGAGCAAAAGCGGGTCAATTTATCTGAGCGCTATAGAAAAATCGATGATTTCCAAATAATATCGATGTGCAGCAAAAAAAATCGATGATCTCCAAATAAAATCGTTGTGTGGCCAAAAAAATCGATGATTTCCAAATAAAATCGATGTGCACCAGAAAAAATCGATGATTTCCAAATAAAATCGATGTACGGCCAAAAAAATCGATGATCTCCAAATAAAATCGATGTGCAGCAAAAAAAATCAATGATTTCCAAATAAAATCGTTGTGTGGCAAAAAAATCGATGTTTTCCAAAGAAGGAAGCTGTTTTTGAAAAAAGGAAGGGATAGGGGGATAGGGGACAGTCAAAAAAAATGTTCTAAGGTGGGCCTGCGGTCCGGTCTAATAAACGGGCATACACATTGGTTTGCCCCTACGGAACTTCGGAACCTATCGCCCCAACGTCTGTTTTTTTCCGTGTTTGTCGCGACGCTTGTGTTCGTCCGTGGCCCCTCTTCCTTTTTCAATCGTACCGTCTTCCTTTAATTCCAGGGCCAACTTTCTCTGCCACTCTGCCAATAATTCTCAATCCTTCTTATCTCTTCCAGATTAATTACATCTTGACACCCTACACAGTAGGGTATATAATAGAATCATGAATAGAGAATTTATAAACCTGGATATTTTCAACAGGCTGTGGGAAGACCTTGGTCTTTCCGATGATGATCTTAGAGAATTGCAAGAACATCTTAACATAGACCCTGAAGCCGGAATGATAATTAAAAGTACCGGTGGCGTTAGAAAACTGCGTTGGGTATTAAAAGGTAAAGGGAAGAGTGGGGGAGTTAGAGTTTTATATGTCGATTTCCTGTTTTATGAAAAGATTTATCTCCTCATGGTTTACCCTAAAAATAAAAAAGAAAATATCACGGCAAAAGAAAAACAAATCATTAAAAAGCGGGTGGATGATTTAAAGAATGAATTGCGGAGGAAGAAACTATGAAAAAAAACTATAAAGATATGACGGTTGGCGAAGGGTTAATCGCTGCACTGGAGCAAGCTGTCGATTATGAGAAAGGTAAAAAGGTTATCGGTATCACTTCAAGAAAAATGTCAGTTGCTCCATTGCCTGACTATAAAGCCCCCAAAATAAAGGAAATAAGAAAAAGGTTGGGGATTTCTCAATCTACCTTCGCTTATGTCATCGGGGTATCAAAAAAGACTATCGAAGCATGGGAATGTGGTAGAAATAAGCCGCAAGGTCCGGCGCAAAGGATACTGATGTTTTTAGAAGAGGACAATAAATTTATAGAAAAATACAAATTGATGGGAGTGTAAAATAAGAAGCCTGTTCCAAAGAGGCTTGATTGCGGGGCCGAGCCTGACGTTGACGTTGTTAAGGAAGTTAAATCTTCCGGTACAGTCCTACAAATAGAAACCCCACGCAGTGGGGCGCAGGGGGGTTAGTCCACGGTAATCGATTTAGAGACGTTTTTAGGTACATCGGGATGGACGCCGTGATTTTCCACCTGGTTCTTATTCAAATACTTCATCTTGGCAATGGACATACGCAGCGCCAACAATTGAAGCACCAGGGCCGCTTCGAAAACAAAAATATTCTTATCCCCGGTCTTGGGCACCATAATATACTTACTGTAATAATCATCGATGCCGGCCGGCTTTCCCCCGATAGCCCGTTCCAAATCTTCCGAATCTTCGGCGATCATGATCACATCCGCCCCCCTGATTTTATGGGTATGCACCTGGGTAACGGTAATGCGCTTGTCCCGCTCATCCGGGGGACAAATAAAAACCAGCGGGTAATTGGAAAAGTAATTCTCAATGTTCACCCGTTTCCGGTAACTCTCGAAAGCATTGTTTAGTTTGTCCCTATCGCCGTTGATGGGGTAAGAACCGAACAGGACATCACTGTCCACTTTTTGCAGTTTGAAATTCTTCAACAAGGAAAGAAATTCATCCATGTCACGGATTTCTTTGTCCCGGCGTATTTCTTCAAAGGATTCGATCAGGTCGGAATGTAGACGTTCCATATCGCTCAATGAATAGATGGTATTTTTGCCCAGGATCGTGTTGGGTCCGTGTTTGAATTCCGCGGAATCGTAACCTTCGGTATGGTTTAACACCACTTCCCTGATTTTCAGCGCCCCTTCCCTGGAAAGCCCCACCAGCGACGTCCCCAGGATATGGATCGAGGGTTTCAAGAAAGTCTTCAGCGCCACTTCCGTAACATCCAGGTCCACGGCCCGCAGTGTAAACGTCATATAATATTTGATTTTCTCAAGTTTATTTTTGATATCGCTGTCGTCGCATGTCATCCCGGCGGCAAGAATATAGAAGAGCGCCAACTGGCTGATAAAAGATTTGGTGGCCGCCACCGCGATTTCCGGTCCGCACATCAGCGGCAGGTAGAAATCCGATTTCTCCTGCGGCAATGTGGAGTTCTCATTGTTGACAATAGATGCCAACATAATATTATGACCGTGCTTTGCCCTGAGGTCGTTAAAAATGTCTACCAGGTCTTTGGTTTCCCCGGACTGGCTGACGCCCATGACCATATCTTTGGCGGTGATGGAATTCATGTACATGGACCGGAAAGTACCGGGGTTGGCCGGGATAAGGGAGAGTTCGCAAAGGTTGTTAAAGATATAGGCGCCCACCAGGGCCGCATGATAGGAGGTGCCGGAAGCCACTACAAATACCCGGCCGCCTTTCTGCTGGATTTTTTTAAACGAATTCGACAGTTCGCTTCTAAGTTTCAAGGTTTTCCGTTTTTTCTTCCAGATCAGCATCTGGTCCAGGATATAAAGTTCCGGGAAATAGTGCTCATCCAGCCCCATTATCTCGTCAAGAAGCGCGGCCTCCTCGGAAGAAAAACCAACGGACTGGAATTCTTTGTGTATCTCTTTATTTTCCCCCAGCACTTCTTTATAAATAGCCGAAAAACTTTCACTTTTCCTGATATTTTCGTATTCCGTTTCCAGCGTCTGGTGGTCGAACACATTATAAAGTTTTAAAAAAGCGTCCATTTGTTTTTTGCATTCTTCTTTGTTTTTCTCGAAGACCTCGAAAAATTTCTCTTCATCTTTATCGGCAAAGTAATATTTTATCAACATGTCGATATTCTGGGGCGAGGTATAAATTTCCTGTTCCATGAAGTAGTGGTATTTCTGCGCCAGGGAGATATCGGAGATATTAAGCCGGGAGCGTTTCAGTTCCGGGACATATTCTTTATCTTCGGCAAGTGAGAAGACTTTGTACGCGGCGCTGGTAAAGTAGATGCCTTCGCCTTCGGAGAGGGGGATCAGGAAGCGGGTTTTGGAGAGCACCGAGGTGAGGTCGGAGCTAACTACGACAAAATCGCCGTTATTGTCGAGGCCCTTACCGGCGTAGAGGGAAGAGCCGGCTTTTACGGCGAATACCCCTTCGATATCCGGGGCCGTAATGCAGGCTGCGTAAGAGCCTTCGGCGCGTTGTTCCGCTTTGCGAATGGCCTGGATAAAGGCAGCGATTCTTACATTTTCATCCTCTCTCTCCACTGGTTTTAGACGTTTCAGGTATTTACTGTAGTAATGTTCGATCAGGTGCACCAGCATTTCGCCGTCGTTATCGGAAACCGTTCTATGGCCGTTTTCGCGCAGGAACTCTTTGAGGAAATCCGTATTGGAGATATTGCCGTTGTGGGCGCCCACCAGGTGGGTATGGCAGTTCACTTCGTGGGGCTGGGCGTTATCGTCGGTAACGGCGCCGTAGGTGGCCCAGCGTACCTGGCCGATGAATTTATAACCGGACATTTTGTCCATTTCCAGGTCGGCTACCACCCGTGAAGGGGCGCCGACTTTTTTCTTCAGCACGATGGTCCCGTCTTTTTTGATAAACGCACCGCCGGTGGAATCGTACCCCCTGTATTCCAGTTTTTTCAGTAAGAAACAAGCTTCATTGCCGAGGTTATCATTATGATCGCCGTATACGATAGAAACAACACCACACATTTACGCCTCCGTATGTTTAAATAATAAGAGTGATATGATATGCGAAAATTGTTTTTATTGCAAGAAAAAAAAATAGTGGTATTTAATTTCATTTCAATTAAAATTATGACTTCACATGATACCCTGGAAAAGGATAATGAAACCCAACTGGGGGCGTCAGCGCGAACGAGGCATTTGTAGGGAACAGGCGCTGCCTGTTCCCTACACACTACACACTATCGATTTGCGCCTTTTCAGAAAAAATGGCAATTATCAGGTCAATATTCCTCTTGTCTTAAAAATTTTAGTTAAACCGGCTGTTCGTTTGCCGCCGTAAATATTTTTTTCCGCCATAATAATGGCTTCGGCGCCGTCTTTGAAATCGGCGTATTGGTTCAAATAAAAATGACTTTCAAGGATGACGGTATCGGCTTTAGCGCGGCCCAGGAGTTTCCTGACTTTCCAGAGGCAGGCGGACCAGATTTCGCCGTCCACATGGCATTCGCCTTCCATGTCTTCGGGGTAATGTTTTGTACTGTCCAGTCTGCGCAGGCATTGCTCGCTTGGTCCATATCCCTTAGCGTCCCACTCGCCGACCCGCAGCTTGCGGTCGCCTTTCTTATAATCGTTAAACCGGGTGCCGGCCATATAATCGCCGAATCCCTCGCCCATGGCTGTGCCTTCCGCTGCCTGACCGAAACCGGGGACAATCCCATCCTGGATGGCATGTCCGTATTCATGCAGGATAATATCGGCGTCCTCTGCATCGTCAACATTGCCGTCCCCAAACGTCAGGTCTTTCTTATTGGGAGATGGGTCATAATACGAATTGTCATCCGGTATGCCGTGGGCGTTGGCTTTGATGGGCCGGTTGAGAATTCCTTTATCCCCGGAAAACCCCAGCGATTGGATATAACGCTGCGCGGCGTCGAGGTGATAATAAACCATTACTTCTTCGAAGTGTTTATCGCCGCGGGTATACATGAACTTGCCGTCCGGCGCTTTGGCGTAATTTTTCGTACGGGTGAGGTCTACATAAGGGCCTTTAAGGCTTGCGCTGCCGTCCAGTTCTTTCAAAGTCACTGTTTTGTAAGCGGCGTTAAATTCCGGTTGGTCCAGGTCATCTTTATCTTCCAGGTCATCGCGGTTAAGGGCCACTACCGGGTTGGGTCTGAACACCTTGCCTTTGCCGTTCAGTTTACGAAGTACATCGCGTTCTTCGATGATTTGCCCGGTGGACATATCGATAAATAGAATCCAGGAAGCGGCCGGGTTTTCCGTACCGAATTTCACTTTCCATACCGCTCGCAGGTTGCCTTTAAGGGGGTAGATGACTTTTTCTTTCTCGATCTCCGTATTAAGCGCGCCGTGACCCTTAATAAAATTTTGAACCGCTGCTTCGATTTTCTCTTCCGGGAGCGGCGCAGCTTTTTTGGCCTTTACCCTGGTTTGCAATTTATCGATGGGCACGGTGTCGTTTTTCACCAGGAAAACCTGGTTTTTGTTATCGATATGAACCGCGACCCAGCCGCCGTGGATTGGGGTCCCTTCAAAATACTGCTGGTATAACACAGCACCCCCCCCCAGGCTCCTGGATACTTTCTCGTACCTCAGATCGCTCAACTGGCAGGTAATTTTGAGGGTATCCTTGTTTTCTTTTAAGAACCCGTCGGCAATCTCCCTGGGATCTCCTTTCCCCGGTTTGGACTCGAACCCGGATACCTTTTTCGGTACATAATCTTCCCTATTCCAACGAACATTGGCTTTCTTTAAATCGATCATTTTCGTTATCCTCCTTTCCTATAAATGATAACCGCATTATAGAAAAGGGAAAACAGGATGTCAATAGTGCTGCGGTAAGAAATAAATTAAAATTGTCCCCCCAGGAGAAAAACCTTTTCTTACGCCTCTTCCTGGGAAAGGGCAAAGGGACCGGTTTCATTTTCAATGCGTATGGCCAGTGCTTTGACCATGCTGAGGCCCCCGTCGTCGATCTCATCAAAGTCACTGGCGGTTCCCCCTTCAGCCAACAGGTAGCGAATGCTTTCCCGCCAGCGCACCGGGCGGGTCATTTGCTCGATCATGTTTTCTTTAACCTGGTCTTGTTGGTAAGGTCTGGCGGTTACATTGGAAATGATGGGAATCTCGATATCTGAAAACTTAAATTGTCTCACGTAATTCCTAAACTCTTTTTTTATTTCTTCCATATAAGGGGTATGAAAGGCGCCGTTGGCCTTTAATACCCGGTAATATTTAGCGCCGTTGTTTAAACAGATGGGTTCGGCCCTGAGGATGTCTTCCCTGGGCCCGGATATCACAACCTGGAAAGTGGAGTGATAGTCGGCAATATATATACTTCCAATATTATTTTGCTTTAAAATTTCCTTGATTTTATTTTCAGTCAGTCCATTGACGGCGGCCATTGCCCCGCCCTTTGCCTGCGCCATCAGTTCTCCCCGTTTCTTTACCAGCATCAAGCCGGTCTCGAAATCCACCACCCCGGAAGCAAACAAGGCGTCGTACTCAGCGGCGCTTTGCCCCAGCACATAATCGGGTTTGGGATCGGTGTGGGCTTTGGCCAGGTAACACAAGGCATTTACCACATAAAGGGCGGCCTGGTGATACCGGGTCTGCGCCAATTTCCCCCCCGGGTCCTCCAGGCAAAGTTCCTTAATGGAATATCCAAGAACTTCATCTGCTTTTGCAGTTAAATGACTATACCGGTCAAAAAGGGTTCCACTCATCCCTTTTTGCCGCGATTTAAGGCCGGGAAATAAATAGGCTCTCATTTTTTTCTCCTTTTTTATTTGAAGCGGTTGTCGGTCGAAATGCTTTGAAAGGAATGTTGTAAGAATAAATTGTCTTACGAATACATAGATACCATAGATTAAGAATTTGTCAAGACTGAAAATTATCCTATGGTTTCAGCGATTTCGATCGCCCCGGATAATCTTTAAAGAGACCGTATTGCGAGTTATGCCGAGGGGTTGTCTTATTTAAAACAGGAAGGGATGAAGCGGCGCTTTTTCCTATGAACTTCCAGGGATATGTTTTGGGAATGGCGTTTTGGAAGAAAAATAACCATCCCGGTAGAGAAACGGAATATTTTAATGGTTTGGGGGGCATACGGCCCACGGAACACACAGAAGATACGGAAGTCCTTTTGGAGTTTTGGTCATTTGATCTCTTAGAAGGGTGCCCGGTCACTTTGCCGCGGGTTTTCGGATTTCGTGTTTTTTTTTGGTTCCAGTTTGCCCTGGCAGAGGGAATGGGAAAAGATAGAGAAACAAGGCAAGGAGATTTATGCCCCCTGGGTTTAATTGAGTAAAGAGCAGGGCTAGGCGATTAGGAATCGCCTATAAAATCCCGGGTATCGGCTAACAATTGAGTGCAGCGCCATAGCAGCCGTCACTTTGTACAGTTCCTTCATTCTCAGCCGGCTTAGTAGCCATATTATCGACAGAAATGAAGTTTATAATCGAAAACATAATCCCCAAAAGCATCAAAATAATCAGTATCAACTTCAAAATTTTTCTCATGTCAGGTCATCTCCTTTCAGATTATCTCCTCGTTTTTTCATTATCCTCCTCTAGGGGAAGACTCTCTCTCAAAAGAGGGGGATAGTTTCCTATATATAGATTTTATAACATTTTCCAGGTAGGCACCTTGCCCAAGAATGCCGGGGAAAACGAAAATAATTTTACCTGAGGGAGAAACTCCAAACAGCGTTGGCGTCTTCCATGGTAGATATTTTTTATATTCTCGAAAGCTGTACAATGGGAATGATGCGCCTGTCAAACGCATCAGTTCACTCTCATTTTTAAGTTCTTCTTCCGGGACGATCCCGGCAGAGCAAAATTGCGAAGGTAACTTATTTAATAACCCTACAAGCTCCTGCAAGCACGGAGTACAATCATTTTTCGAGAAAAATAAGAACAGATAAAGGGGAATTTTCTCAGCAGATTTTTTCTTTAGTCCCTCAGGAACCGGGAAATGCTTGCAAACCTCTGTATTTTGTTCTTTGTAAACAAGGCTTCCAAGAAACAAAATGGCCACCATCAATATACCGATGAGATAATTCTTCATGTTTAATATCACCTACTTATTTTATATTTCAAGATCGCAAATCCGCCTTTATCGTTATCCGAACCATCCGTAAAGGCATATAGTTCATAACTCTCTTTATCAAAGCACATTTGCCTGCCGGGAGTACTGGGGATTGAAACGTCGTTGAGAAAAAGTCCCTCCAGTGAATATGTTTGCAATCTGAAGGTGGAAACGTCACCTTCGTTCTTCTTACCGGTCTCGTAAACGACAAAGACATGCCGGGGAGTTGCAAAAATATTTCTAATGTAGGCAATCGTCTTCTGATCTTTCCATGTAACTCGGAATGCTGCATTTTTATAGGAATCAATAAGACTGGAACCAACCAGCTTGTTGTAATAAAGTGTGACTTGGCCAAAAACTCTGGTTATTTCTTTGGATCGCAGGTTAAGTTTGATAATTCGTAACGCCCCTTCCCACGCGAAAAACAGGTCATCCCCCTGGATATCGATGAATGCTTTGATGCCAATAGCCGGTAGCGTCTGTTTTTCGAAATACTCCTCGACATATTCCTCATGAGTTTTCATGCCGTATTTTAAATATGAGGGTAACAGGTAATCGATTTGCCCGGTTTTGATGTTTATACTGTACAGATCAAAGGGATTGCCGTCACCATCGGTAATATACCCGGAGACAATGGTTTGGATCCCATCGCCAGCAAATTTGATATCGTAACCTAATTTACTGCACTCAAAGGTGTTAATCAGTTCGAAGTTAACCTGCCCGGATCTTTTGAAAATGAATCCTTTTCTCACCCCGTAGTCAATAATTCCTAACTTACCCTCGGTTCGACTGTAAAAACAATATCTCGGCTGGGTGAATAACTCATTGCCGCCTCTAAATGTTTTATTGAATTTTAAAAATCTTCCTTCTTTCCCGAAAACCTTTATTGTTCCGGATTTAGTATCGGGAAATAAATAAAGCATGTCTTCGGTTACGCAAAAAGATATTGGAGTGGCGCTAAGATTAGCGGCCGGATCCACTATAAGTTTTTCGGCCAACAAAATATTTCCTTGCCCCTTTTCTTCCTCTCTGTTAGCATACATAAATATTGTCACGAAATAATCTTGGCTATCTTTTAAAATTATATATTCCTCTTTCTTCAATAAATTAGAACCTTCTTTTTCAAGTTTTAAAAGTACGCTATCTCCTTCTTTTTTATTTGAAAACTCCAATTTAAATTTCCCGTTACTATCAGTTACAGAAGCAAGTCCCCCTGGAGAACTTATATGTACTCCTGCTACAGGTTTTCCAATATCGCCAGATGCTACCTGACCTCTTAATATTAAAGAAATTTGGTCTTTTTTGAATTGTCTTTCTACCGTCTTTTCCACACTTTTATAATAAACTCCCTTTTTATCTGCTTGGGCTACTTGATATTTTATACTTTTCCCTGGAGGTAGTGATTTATCGATGTAGTTGTCTCCAAATACAAAGCTTAAAGCTTTACTATCCCGAAAAATAATGGTAGATGGGTTTTCAGCTCTAATTTCTTCCGGAAGCTTTGTCCACACCAATTTAACTGAGTTCGTACCATGCAAAAATGCCTTCAATTGCAGCACATCCGTCCCTTTATATTTGGTTTTCCCAATCTGTATCGGCATTAATTCAAACTCAAGTCGCATATTAACAACAGTCTGCTGGGTATCTACTTCCTGGTATTTATGCATATCAATATCCGCAATCGGAAAGAGTCCAAAATGTTGTGCACCAGGGGCTACAAATTGCGCATAGCTTAAATTCTGATAATAACGATTCCCTGCTTGATCCGAAACCTGGAAGGCGAAAAAAGTCTCTTTATACAATGGATCATTTGGGGATATTTCTGGAAATACAATGTTGGGAGTCTTAAAAGCAAAATAGATTCTTCCTTTACTATCCTTTCTTTTTTCAACGGAGATAGGCCAAGTCGTCTCTGCTGCCTTATTATAAAATATGATATCTAATTTAATTTCTTCTTTTGGGTCTTGACGTTCACTTATAGTTCTTCCCATCAGAATCTTACTTCCCGGATTGCCTTCCTCAGTTTGAATGATTGCTTCAACAACAGGCGCTTTCGAAGAAATACTTACATTCATAGGTTCAAAAAATTTTCCTCTAAACCCAACTTCCAACTGATGCACACCGTCCTTTTTATATTCATCCGGTAGGTCTGTATTAGGTATAGTAGATATAGTAAATTCCCATTCAAATACGTCAGGATTGGATTTCGGGATTGCGGCCTGGTTAATGCAAAAGCCATCCCAGCGAACATCCAATGGCTCTTTACGTTTTGCAGAAATATTTTTTGCAATAATGACTATCGGTAGCTTAGGATTTCGAACGGCATGTTCAACTCCAAAAATAGGATCTGGTTTGAAAATACCCAAAAAATATTGAAACAAAGATGGAGTTAATGCGACTATTATTGCTACGAATAATGCCCCGACTCCCGTCAAGAAGGTATATCGTAAACCCTTGCTACTCTTTAAACTCTTCTTCTCCTGCGGTTTTGATTTATTCTGTTTTTTGGGGGGTGGGACTTTTCTTTGTTTTTTTAACATAACCTTTAATATCCTACCTTTTGTTGAGTACCATTTTGGGTCACGATAGAGAATGGCAAAATCATCTCATCAGCCAGTTTACACTTCATAAATATCTTCCTCCTGATGATCTCGAATCACCTTCAAAAAATCCTACCGATAAGATCAACGGCTCTTCTGCATTGTCATTTCTTCTCTTGCAATCCTGTATATCTAACATTCATTCCTCTCAGACTTTGAGAATAGTACAGTCCGATTCTTTTGTCAACCACCTATGCAAAAAAACATTTTTTCAAATTTTGGTTTAAGCTGAGATTGTGGCAGACCCATCCTAAGTTGTGGAGGAAGTTGACTATGCGACTGCGGCCTTTATCAACAGCGGCAAACAGATACTCACAATATCCAAAGACGGCACACTCAAACGTTGGTACACACCCGAAGCCATTATGGAAGCATTGAAAACCTCCGCTATACCGCAACTAAACAAAGAAGAGAAAGAGAACCTGGGAATCACGGATTGGTGAGTGGTCATTGGTCATTAGTCACTGGTCAATGGTCACTGGGGAGCTTTGAATGATGAATGATGAAAGGAAAATTCGAAATGCGAAACAAAAGCAGACCACGAATTACTACGAAAAAAGATGAGCCACGGACGAACACGGACGGACACGGACTTCACTTCTTCTTTTCCTCGCTTCCGCTCTCCCTCGCTACCTTCTTTTTTTCATCATTCATCATTCATCATTCATAGTTCATCATTCTATCACTATTAACTGCTGCCCACGAATTACTCGAATTACCACGAAAAAAGCTCCGTCCACGGATGGGCGATTACCCTGATTTACACAGATTTTTTTTCCGCTCTTCCGCTCTTCCTCGCTTCCTCGCTTCCTTCTTTGCTTCTTCGCTTCTATCCTTCCCCCCTGGTGGCAATATTACTTTACCAATTCAACTGTTTTATCCATCGATCCGGCTGAAATTGTCACGCCCCGAAACAAAATAGTCACGGTAAGCAACGAAATGGTCGCGCCTCGCAATGCAAACGTCATGCTCCGCAATGCAAAGGTCATGCTCCGCAATGAAATGGTCATGCTCCGCAATGCAAAGGTCACGCTCCGAAATGCAAATGTCATGCTCCGCATTACAAATGTCATGCTCCGCAATGCAAAGGTCTCGCTCCGTGTTATTACAACCGATCATTGTCCAGAAAAGGCCTTAAAATGCAAAAATTGAAATAACCGCGCCCCTCATTTTATTTTTTAACTGTACCTACCTTTCCAATAATTGAAGTATCTGTCCCTCTATTTCCCTGATCAAAAAT
>JAPKZK010000060.1 GCA_026393835.1 Candidatus Aminicenantota bacterium
GAGTTTTAGCGAAAATTTCAGTCATACCAATAATTTTGATTAGCCTTCATGGAGGGTATTGCCGGAAAAAATTGATCAGCCCTGAAAAGGTATGGGAAAATTTTTTTCTTATTCGTGTCCGGTTGGAGTACAAAATAGGCATAAATTTTGACTGTCCCTTTTTTAAGGAGAATAGATAGCTACCATACGAACTTGTCGGTGTTTCAAAATTAGAATTGCTGAGGAAAATTAAACAGGAAGTGGGCTCCTATACCAACATCAAATCTTTGTAATCGCTATTCTGTGCAAAAATCTTTGCGTCGGCATTCCACACACCGCTTCCCCATCCAGACCAGGTCGAACTGCTCCATGACCTGCCGTATAATATCCGGGTCGGTGGTTATAAAACCCGCTTCGAAATTCCTGCGGTTGTGACTCTTCGCACCCATGCCGGCGCCGGTAAGATTGGCTCTGCCCGAATAGGCGGTCCTGCCGTCCACTACCACCGTCTTGAAATGCACCCGCGGACACTGGATACGTTCCATGCCGGCGATAAGATTGGGATAACGATCGAAATCCCGGCGAAACGCCGGCCCGGGTTCTTTGGCATGAAGCAAACGCACCGCAACCCCCCGCTCCAACAAACCGGAAAGTGTCTCAAGAAAAGGGACCATCTTTTTCCCCTTATGAACATAAAGGTCTTTCAAATCGGACGTTCCCAGCCAGAGAAACTCCCTGGCAGTCATTACCGTCTCCAGGATTACCCGGCGGTATATCTCTTCATCTGCAATAAATTCCGTTTTCGCCATGATTATATTGTACCAAATGTATTATATCGCAACCCCTTGTTTTTTACAAAATTTTCTTCCCCCAGTCCCCACAGCCCTCAAAGTGAAAAAGCTTGAATTTCTTTTCCCATCGTGGTATTATTTAACATGAATTTAATACCGGTATTTAAGATATGAAAAGCAAACAAAAACGCCGCATAAGGAGGAAGTAAAAATGAAAGATCAAAGAGAGCAAAAAAAAATAGGTACTATTTGCAAACTATTCAGAGTTCTTTTATGCATGGCCTTTACTATTTTCTTTGTCGCCAATGGACTTATCTATACGGCTGTCGAGCGTTCCGGGATTTTAGGAACGGGTGAACATTTAACCGAGGTAGGAGTATGGGGGGATGGCTTAAGTTGCGCTGCATTTGCCCAGTATAACCGACTCTATATGGGCAGCGGCAGGACCATGATTATTCATGATACCAGTATTCCCACAGCCCCGCAAAAGATGGGAAGTGTAACGTTGAATACGTTCATATACTCTATTTATGTTTCCGGGGACTACGCCTATGCTGCAATATGGGATAAAGGTCTCCAGGTGGTGGATGTATCTGACCCTTATCATCCGCAGGTCCTGGGGATTTGTGACACTCCCGGCATTGCCAGGGAAGTGTATGTCCAGGGGATCTATGCTTATGTGGCGGATTATGACAAGGGATTGAGAATTATCGATGTGTCAAACCCGTCGGCGCCAACAGAGGTAGGCTGCCTGGATACTCCGGGGCAAGCCTGGGGTGTCTGCGTATCCGGGAATTATGCCTATCCCGAGTTTCCTAGTTATTTGCGGACGCACCTGGAAATGATCTCTATGAAATCATTTCCGTCCCTCCTGTCCTTACCCTAAAATGAGTTTTTCTCTACCTTGATGTTTATGTTTAGGCTTTCCAAAATTTTTTGTTGAAGC
>JAPKZK010000061.1 GCA_026393835.1 Candidatus Aminicenantota bacterium
GAAAAAAGACCGGGAAAAAGCGAAATGCCGGGTAAAATTCTACAAAACATTCGAGCAATTCTGATCGCTTACACGCAATTCGACAAAAAATTGCGTCCCTCCAGGCGGCTGATATTTATCCGCCGCGAATGATACCTCCAGCGTCGTCGGAAGTGATTTCAAGTGCTAAAAAATGGAATATTCCAGGTCGCCGCGGACTTTTTCAAGAAAAAAACGTTCCCGGCCGCTTTTTATGGAGTATTCAAGCAAAAAAAATCCGTGCCACCGCAATTTGGCGATTGTTTCACCGGGAAAAATGCCCGCCGTCACGATTTGGAGGAAAAAATTGGAAAAATTGGGCTGTCCCCTAATCACCAGGGGTGTCTTTGTGGCGATTTTAGAGAAGGGAGAACTCTGGCTATCTTTTGAATGTTAAGAAGCGGCGGCTTGCTCTAAAGTGTGGACAATAAACGAGTTCAGGCTGCTATCGGTTATTTTTGCTTTTAAATTTAGTTGGCGATGCAGTTCCGGGGAAAGGCGTAACACAAATTTTCCTGAAAAAGGTTTTTCAGGCTCTTTGCTTCTTTCTTTACACCAATCCAGGTAATCATCGACGGATTCCCGAAAAGCCTGTTCGATTTCGTCTACCGATGTCCCTTGAAAAGTAATGACAGTCCTTGTATTAATAACCTCACCGTGAAAGATTTTGGCTTCATCATCGTACTGGACGACACCGTAATACCCTTTATATTTCATCATAATTTTACTCTCTATTATAATACTATAATTCAGTATCATTTTCAACCGGTTGATGCCCCAATCAATCCCTATTGACAATCACTGCTTACCCTGTTAGAATTTAGCCTCGATAACGCCGCGAATAAGGATGCAATAATGATAAGAAAAAAAATAATCGGTTTATTTATAGTTGTTTTGTCGATATTAGGTCTTGTTAGCCAGGGCCACTTGTATGGGCAGCTCTTTAAAGAGGATTTTGCCGCTGAACCTATGGTCGATACCCAGGTCAAGTATGATGAAGGCATGATTCTTTTTAAGATCGAGCTGGATAAGAATTACCATATCACGGACCTGAAGAATAATTTCTTCAAAATCGAAGCGCCTGAAAATGAGTATCTCAAGGTTGCGAAAGTGGAATTTCCCAAAGGAACGCCTTACGCCGATGAACTGGTTTTCAAAGGCGCCTTTGAAGTCCCGGTTTATGTGAAGGTAGTGAAAGAGATTCCCGCCGGCCAGGTTTTGAAATTTAAACTTTCCTACCAGGTATGCCAGGAAAGTCCACGGGAACTTTGTTATCCCCCGGCGGAGAAGGATATCGACGTGAAATTCAGCCAGGCTTTCAAGACGGTCGAAGGCGCGGGTGAACGGGGTAAAAGGGGCGATGAATCTTATTCGCAGTGGGTCGAGCGAATCGTTAAACAGGAATTGGAGCGTAAATCTTTTCTATTATTCTTACTGGTATTTGCGGCCGGTTTTCTTACCAGTTTTACCCCCTGCGTTTATCCTGTCATTCCCATTGTTATGGGCTATATCGGGACGCGCAGCGGCAGCAGCAAATTAAAAGGATTTTATCTTTCCATTTTTTTCGTATTGGGACTGGCGTTGGTTTATTCCGTATTCGGCGTAATCGCGGCCACCACCGGCACCATGATGGGGCTTTCTTTCCAGAATCCGCTGGTAGTAATTATCATCGCGGCCATATTTATCCTGATGGGTTTGAGTTTGGCCGGTCTTTTCGAGATACCCGTACCGTCATCCATCTCCTCGAAAGTGCAATCCGGGCATAAAAGTGAGATCATCGGTTCATTGTTGGTGGGAGGGGTTTCCGGCATCATTGCCGCCCCCTGCGTCGGCCCTGTTCTGATTGCCTTGCTTTCATGGATCAGCCAGACCGGCAATATTTTATTGGGTTTCTGGTTGACCTTTACCTTTTCGTTGGGGTTGGGGGTTATATTTTTGATCGTTGGAACTTTTTCCGGGGTAGTATCGGCCATGCCCAGGGGCGGGAACTGGATGAATTATGTCAAGTATTTCTTCGCCCTGCTGTTGTTGGGAGGTGGAATATATTTCCTCAGCACCATTACAGCCGAATGGCTCGATTACCTGCTGTGGGGAATTTTCCTCATTGCCGCCGCTGTGTTTATGGGGTTATTGAAGCCGCTGGAAGAAGACGCCGGGATTAAGAGTAAATTATTTAAAATCCTCCTGGCGCTGATCTTATTTACCGGCGCGTTTTTCTTCATGAAATCCCTGGAGATGAAGTATTTCCCTGCGAAATATTCGCCTGTGGCGGTTGACAAAGTTCACCTGCCGTGGCTTGCGGACCTTGAAGAGGGGAAGAAGGTTTCGCTGGCTGAAAATAAGATCATGATGATCGATACTTATGCGGATTGGTGTGTGGCCTGCAAAGAGTTGGATGAATATACGTTTTCGACCCCCGAAGTTTCGGAACGGTTAAAGGGGTTTGTATTGGTGAAGCTGGATTTTACCAAAAAGAGCGAGGCCAATGAAGCGCTGCGGAAATTGCTGGGGATTATCGGCATGCCCACGGTAATGTTTTTCAACCCGGAAGGCAAGGAGATCAAACGGTTTTCCGGTTTCATGGAGAGAGATAATTTTCTCAGTTTCCTGGATGGGTTAAAAACAAATTAAAATCCTTTATAAAGGCTGTCAAAGAAATTGCAGCCTGGAAAAATTTCCTTTATAGTTGACATCGCCTAAGAAAACCATTATATTTAATGCAGGAGATTTCGATGAATGAGAATGATATTTTACAGCGTATAACGTTTAATCCTGGGATTTTCAACGGTAAGCCGATCATACGAGGGAAACGGATCGCTGTCGCGCATATCCTGGGAATGATTGCCGAAGGTTCGACGATTGAAGAGATATTGGAAGGATATCCTTTTTTAGAAAAACAAGATATCCAGGCATGTATGAGTTATGCGCATCGAATCGTTGCCCATGAACGCATTGAACCGGCCCTGGTTATGGTTGGTTAATGAAGTTTTTATTGGATAGTTGCATTTCATTCTTCGCGGTAAAGGCCTTAAGAGAGGAAAAGTTTGAAGTTATATGGATTCCTGAAACGGGGAAAGATCCGGGAGATGAAGTCATTATAAAAAAAGCCTATGTGGAAAATCTTGTTTTAGTTACCGCCGATAAAGACTTTGGGGAACTTGTATTTTTGAAGCGAATTCCTTCTTCAACCATCATTCGATTAGTTGATATCCCTGCTAAGAACCAGGGGAAAGTATTATTGAACTTAATCAGGTTAAATAAACGAGATATTGAGCAAGGGGCTATCATAACAGTTGATAAATACAGGGTACGCATTCGTTACGTCTATGAATAATCTCCTGGTTTACCGCCCGATACCTGGAGAACAATTTAAGAAGATGGCGCAGATGGCGCGGATTACACAGATGCTAAAAAGAGGATTTTTAATCGGCGTCATCAGCGTTATCAGCGGTTCAGACATTTTTTAAAGCCCCTGTTTTAAATAGTCCCCCGAAAGTTCCTGGAAGGTCCTGGGAAGATATTTCTATATCCGGGTTACAATTCTTATTCCCCGTAATAATGCCTTCTCACTCTTGCCGACCATTTTAGAAAAACCTGCCTGAGAGTTTCTTCGTAATGTCTACTAAGCGGTGGTATCCTTTTTTTTAGCACGGTACATTTGAAAACCTGCTTTTAAAAGATAAGCAGGTATTTTTCGAACAGTCTCCCGGTCTTTTTCTTTCTCCTTTTCTTGCAATTCATTCCACGGAATAAGACACGGGCTTGTCTTTTTCCGAATATTTTTTATTCCTGGTGCAAATTTCCATCCATCCATCACACGATCCTCCATCCAGAGTTTATGTTCGATTTTAGCCATCGTCTCGATTTCTTCAGGAGTAAATTCAACCGCTTCGGCGAACCAATCATTCATTGGAGTAATATAACAGTCGATGCCGTGTAATTTATACTTTATGTAATAGGCCTGCCTCCGGTTTGAATCTTTTATACGTTCCGGTAGTTTTTCCCATGAAACCAGGTATGGGTTGATTCGCACTGTTTCGCCTTCTTTTAATCGCTCTTGAACATATTCATCATGAATATTATGGGCCACCATTTCATATGTAAAAATTTCCAGCAATTCAGGTGTTAATGCTCTATCCAATAAATGGAAACCGTAAATCCTGTCAGGAATGTTGTTTGGGTTGGAGTTACAATTTTTTGCTAATTCTATAAATCCTGTTTTGCGACTCATTCGAACGATAATGGGGAGCATAAATTCTCTTAAATTTTGATCCAGGGTCAGGGCTGTTGTTAGAGCAAAAGAGCTATTGTCGAGGCAAACATAGATAATATCAAAGTTGCACGATCCATCAGCGCTAAAAAGGAAACGGCCATCTTCAAAATCACTTGAATTTATATCCATTTGCAGGGCATCAATCCGGCATACTTTATCCAGGCCGGGATAGTGCAGGTTGAGTAAATCTTTTTTTTTGTTTGCCTGATGATCGATGATGCTAATAATTAATTTTTCATCGATTCTTTCCGCTAAACTCATCCTTCTTTTAGCGATATAAGCGATCAGGCTTTCTCCCATATATCCGACTCCAACGATCAGCAAACGTGGGAATGCGGTTGCACCGATTTTTTTGTTTTCGAATGGCGATAATTGTTCATCATCAATTATGGCCTGGGCTGCGCGGTCAAAAAGGTTGAGAAAGTCGAGGCGGAAGTTTGGAACTCTGTCCAATCCCAATTCCCTTTTATTAAGAAAATGACAAAACCGCGGTTCTATAATATGGACAAAACAAGTCAATGGTCTCATTTTCTCATTGGCTATTAATTTGCGAGCTTGTACCGCAATCTCGGCATTAATGTCATCCTGTCCGCAAACAGAAAACAAATACTTTGCCCTGTTCAGGCTGGCTTGCTTGAGGTAATAGGCGGATGTTGCATTGCCGATTAATACACTAATACCTCTGTCCCTGCACTCTTTGATGTTATCATTCTCTTCATCCAACTCGATGACCACAACCTTCTGACCACTTTTCTTTAGCTTTAGCGCCAATAGAAGCCCTTTATTACCAAGTCCGCAGATGATAATATGATTTCTCATGGCTCGAATTTTGAGCAATCGATTTTGCTCTCTGAATATTATTATAAATGCCCTTATTGCCGTAGAACCGGCAATTACTGGCGCCAGAAACCTGGCGATTTCCAACTTGCAATTTAAAGGAGGTGGTAAGGCCCCGGGATTTAATACAAAAAGTTGGAGAGTGTGATACAAAATATCCAGGAAAGTGTATTTTGGGGGGTTTGTTAATAAAAAATATTCGGCAAATCCCAGGAGACCAAAAAATGATACTACAATTGCGGAGATTAGTATTATCCACCACTGATAGCTTAGAAAGAGTTGTCCCAGCCATTTTAGCCAGGACTTCAAGGGTATTCTCTGGCCCTCCATTATTTGATCTTCTGAAATCGATTCTTTCATGTTAAAATTTCCTTGTTTTTTTTTAACTATACTAAAAAGGAAAATTTATTGCAAGTGAAATTGAGTTTCTATTTCTTCAAACTTTCCTTTTCCGCTTTCCTGGGCGCCAGGAATTTGTTGTACAACAAAAGACTGATGATGGTGACTACCCCGATCATACTGAAAACGAGCCACAAAGTCCGCGGCTGGTTGAGGTTGTCCACGAAATGAACGTAAAGCCTGGCCCCTAAAATACCGCCCACGGAACTGCCGAAGACCCCGTAAAGGAAAATGTATCCCATGTACAAAGCTTTTTTGTCGGCGGGCGCCGTCAACCCGACGTAACTGATAAACTTGGGATGCGCGGTCATCTCACCGATAGAAAAAATGGCGGCCCCGGCAATGAATACCCAGATATGCGTGGATATGGCAAATACAGCCATCCCTACGGTGGCAATAGCGATGCCGGCGATCATGGTGGGCATGGCTTTTTTGTTCTTAACGATACTGGATATGAACAACTGCAATAAAATAATGGTGCCGGCGGTAATGGCGGTCACATGCTCCACATCGAAGAACCAATCCATCTTGACGCCGAAAATACCCAGGAATCCGTTGACCGCATTGTTAAAGGAACCGGCGTCGACATACGCCTGCACATACCATAAAACCGAATCGAACATCTGGAAATATAGAACCCAGAACCCGGAATACAGCACGATCATCAACAGGAATTTGCCGTGGTCCACAAATTTCCGGGAATCGCTTTTATCGATGATGAATAGGGACATCACCGATAAATAGATGACGGAAGAAACAATCCTGCCCAGTGTGTCAAGCCCGGGTAAGAACCAGGCTGCAATGATAACCGCCGGGACCAACAGGAGGTACAACCGGGGCGCCCGCACACCACCGGGGGAAACGGCCACGATAAAAAGCGCCAACAATACCAGCGAAATTACGAAAAATGGGAAAAATGAACGCCCCTTAAGCCCTTGATAAAGCGTATCGCAGTCATTTATGGTAATACCCCGCAGCGCCGGGATTTCATGCATTTTTTTCAAAAGGTTATTTTTATCGCTGTCGTAATCGTCGAGACTTTTTAAGAAAACCCTGTAACGATTGCCGGGTAGACTCTCTACCCCGGCGCCGGCGCCGGCGGCCGGGTCTACTTCAAACGATAATTCGATTTTATCGATGGACTGCGTGATATAGCCGTTAATTTCATTTTCCGTGACGGGGGCCAGGCCCGGGTACTCCGACAATTCCTGCAGCAGTTTGGCCATCACATCAGTATTAATATATTGAGGTTTGTAAATGGTCAATGTGACTATAGAAGGCGTTGTATTTTCGGATTTCTCCTTTTCAGACGGTCCCTTTAACTCGTAAGGGACTTTTTTCAACATATTCCTCTGGACTTTGAACAGCAGCGTGGTATTATCTTTTTCGATGCCGATGGTAGGAAATTTAACGGGCGCCGGCGACCGGTCCATATAACTGTAAACAGAATAACCCAGCAGCAGCGCCAATACCAGGGAGATGACGATTTTCCAGGTAGGGGATTTTTTCATCAGGTTGTGCAGTAGTACGATAGGGGAGTAGATGATCTCGAAGGCATTGGCCAGGGTCTGCAGCAAACCGGTTTGTTCCCTTTCCTTTGCCCTGGCTTCCGCCTCTTTTTGTTTAGCGGGTTCTTTAAAGAAAAAAGCGGTGGGAATAATCATGGCGGCGGTGCAAACGGCGGAAGCGATAATCACGTACCTGGGATCGATGCTTTTTAAAAAGGGAACCAGGATCAACGGGAATAAAAAGGCGCCCATGTTAATCGACCAGTAATAGACGCCGAAGGCCTGGGTGCTGTTGGATTCGTCCGTGATTTTGGCAATGGCGCCGGATACGATGGGTTTAAAGGTCCCGGCCCCGAACCCCATAATCACCAGGGCGGCAAAAACAGCCGTGTAAGAAGTCATTTGACTGGTCAGGAAATAACCGCCCCCCAGCAGCGCAAAAGCGACCATTAAAACTTTGCGGTAACCGAAACGGTCGGCAATGGCCCCGGCCAGGATAGGCAAAAAATAAAGCAGCGGCTGGATGACCCCTTTGATAATACCGACATTCTCTTTGGGAAAATGCAGTGAATCTACGAAATACTGGGATAAGAAACTCATCATCCCGTAATAAGCCCCTCTTTCGAAAAATTCGAACATCACCACCAACCAGAACTGACCGGGAAACTTTTTAAAGAATCCTTTCCTGGATTCTTCGCTCTGCATATTCATAGACACCTCATTTGTCTTTCGATTTTTTTAAACCCTGGATACTGCGTGATGAACCGCACTTCTTGCCCTGGGATGGACTCTTAAAAATCAAAAAGTAATCATACCAACTAATCGAGTAAAAGGCAAGAAAAAAATAATGTCTTATTGAATTACTTTGATCAGTTGGTTGGCGGACAGTTGTTGATCCAGTTCCATTGCATTGATCAATGAGATTTTATCCCAGTTTTGCTGCGGGATGCCCAGGTTTACCAGGAAATATCTCAAGCTCTGCGACCGGTTGACCTGTTTAAGAAACACCCGCTGCGGTTTTCGGTTCAAATATTCGGGACTCTTTAGCCGGTTGAAAGAGTTGACGGCGCGTTTAATCTCGGGTTGGTACTTAGAAAAGTCCGAAAGAGAAGCGGCGGAAAAAAAGGTAAAAACCGTATTGTCCTTTCGTATAGAGGTCAGGTCCACCTTAACCTCTTCACTTTTTGCGGCCTGGCTGCCCTCATTTTGGGCAGGTAAAAACGCCGCCAGGGTTTCAAAGGCATTCAACCCGTTGACATACCTGAACCCTTGCTGGATCAACTGCGGATTGGTAAGATTTTTCATCATTTTTTGGGAGTAACTGTCAAGGGATTCGGAGGTATCTTCGGTTTTTAAGATGATAAGCGCTTTCCCGTCTCCAGGCGCCATGGTGACCTGCATGGGCGTGTTGCTGACTTTCCAGCCGGTGGGGACCCGGAAATAAAATTGCATCCCGGGGTGATAAAAAACGCCGCTTTCTACATACCCTTGCATGGGATCGTTACCGAACACAAGGCCGTCAACTTTTTGCAGGTAGTCGTTTTTTCCCACTGCCAGCCCGGCCATGCTGCCCGGTTCACCGTACCCGTTGGCAGCCAGGAGTTCTTTTATCCGGTCGATCCGGTGGGGGGTCATGGGGTGGGTGGAGAGGAAGTTCGGTAGATGCACGCCGCCGGCGGACGCGGTTAAACGCTGGAGGGAGTTGAAAAAGCTGACCATTTCACCGGCGGCGTAACCGGTTTTCAGCGAATATTGCACGCCCAGCTCATCGGCCTGGTATTCGTCGCTCCGGCTGTATTTCAAGAACAGCAGTTCCGCGGCAATCATGGAAATAGGGGCGATTTTTTTAATATCCTCGCTCAACTCGCCGATCAGTACGATTCCCAGCGTAACCAGTATGGAACGCGTAATCTGGCGGGCCGAATGCCGGGCATTGACATGTCCCAGTTCATGTCCCAGCACCGTGGCCATTTCCGCTTCGCTGTTTATCATGGCCAGCAGGCCGCGGGTGATGTATATGTAACCCCCGGGCGCGGCAAAAGCGTTTTCCACCGGCGTGTCCAGGATGGCAAAATGATATTGCAGTTTGGGCCGGTGCGTGTAGGGAACCAATTTGTCACCCACTTGCGCCACGTAATCGGCCATGCGGGGATCATGGTACAGGCCGTATTCCTGCCGGATGCCGCTGTCGATCTCCTTGCCCATCTCGATTTCCATGCTCTCGGAAATCAGCATGATTTCCTTTTTGCCGGTTACCGGGTTAACGGCGCATTGAACGATAATAAAAGCCAATACAAGGGTAATGATAATTATTGGGCTTAGTCTTAAATATTTTTTCATTTTCATACTCCGGTTTTAATTATATAATATTCGAAAAAAAAATGGAATACAGAATTCTAACCTTAATAAATATTGACAATATCTCGAAAAGATGATAAAATCTATAAGTAATAAATCAATAGTATTAAAGTACAGTAGTCAAAAAAGTTCTGACATATATAACCATAAAAATTTAGCCCGTCTGAGAAGGGCGGGAGCTTGTTCAATAGATTCATTCCTTAATAAGGTATGTTCAGATTATGTTTGAGAGGTAATGGATGTCTACAATTAAGACGTTAGCATGGGTTCTTTATAGTAAAGACCTGGTTGCCGGTAACTATGGGACCCTCAGGAAAGAGCCGATCTCATTTGAGGATATCTCCCGGAAAGAGGTTTTAATAGAGCCCCTGTATGGAGGATGGGAAGCAAATATGACCCACGCACTGGAAAGAAAGCCCGTCGATGTATGCCACAAAAGGGGGGAATCGAAAGTTGTCCTGGGAAATTCCGGCGTTGTTCGAGTGCTAAAGATCGGTCCGGGTGTGACTCGTTTAAAACCCGGGGATGTCTGTGTCTTTATTCCCTATGGCCCGTGCAATCGCCATGGTTACCTGGATACTGCTTTTGGATTCGGCTTTGATGAACCCGGCACCATCGGGATGTTGGCCCGGCAAACGAAAGTGAAAGATTACCAGTTGGTTCCTGTCCCGGGAAATTCGCAGCTTTCACTGCACCAGTGGCCGATAATATCGGTTCGCTTCGGAAGCGGCTGGTCCAACTGGGTGGTTACGTTAAAATGCTGGGAAGCGCAAGTATCGCTGGAAGAATTTCCTTCACCGCATGTATTCGGATGGGGCGGCGGGGTGACTTTAAGCGAATTATTACTGGCAAAAGAGAAAGGATTTAACGTTTCGATGATCGCCTCCTGCGATAAACGGCTCGAATTAATTAAAAACCTGGGAATCACGCCCATTGACCGTCGCCGATTCAGCGATCTGTATTATGACCATGAGAAATATGAATCGGATAAAGAATATAGAAAGAAGTATTTTGCTTCTTTAAGTACGTTTCGCAAAATCGTCAATGAAATAACAGGAGACGATGGGGTATCCATCTTTATCGAAAATATCGGTTTGCCGGTATACCCTGCGACAATGAGAGTGCTTGGCCGCCCGGGAATTATTGCCACAACCGGGTGGAAAAAAGGAATGAACCTGGAAATCAACCGGGCATTAGAGTGCCATTATCGGCATATTCATGTTTTTACTCATGCACTTCGCTTAACGGAAGGCGAGAAATGCATCGCTTATGCGGCCGAAAATAATTGGATCCCCAGGGATAATTACCCTATTTATGACTGGGAAGATATCCCTCAATTGGCCCACGATTATGCCCAGGGGAAAATAAGCTCGTATTTCCCTACTTTCCAGGTAAATCCCATCTGATTTTAAAATCGTTCCTTTTTATATCATCCACCTCTAACCATTCTTTCCACGCTAAATTTTTCTAAAAAGGTCAAAAATGATAACGAATAATGAACAAGAGAAATTCACTAAAGAAAATATCGAAAATATAATTGCCTTAACGCCGCTGCAGGAAGGGATGCTTTTTTACTACTTAAAAGATACCTCATCCATCCGATATTTCGAGCAATTATATCTTACTTTATCCGGGGAAATAGAACTTAAATACTTTGAAAAAGCCTGGAATCTAGTTATCGAAACAAACGAAATTCTGCGGACCGTATTCCGGTGGGAGAATTTGGAAAACCCGGTGCAAGTTGTCTTAAAAAAGCATGAACTCCAGTGGGAATATAGCGATATTTCAAGTATGGAACCTGGAAAAATCGATAACCGGATCGATATGATGAAAAAAGAAGACCGAAAAAGAAGCTTCGATTTCGGCGAGGTTCCTTTCAGGGTCCTATTATGCAAAGTTGAAGAAAAAAAATTTGCGATGATAATAAGCAACCATCACATATTATATGACGGATGGAGCAATGGGATCATATTGAAAGAATTTATTCGTTTTTATAATGCATTACGCGGCGGGGAAAAATGTGAAAAAAAGGTTAAGACAAAATTTAAAGAATATATCCGATGGATAAAAAACCAGGATAGTGCAATGCAGTTGGAATTCTGGAAAGAATATTTATCGGGTTTCGAAATAAAACCCGCGGCCGCGAATTTTGCGTCCATCGAACCCGGTACACCGGAGAATGGATATTTTGTTTATCGGTTTTCGGGGCAAATCGTGGAAGAAATCTCCGATTTTGTCAAAAAACGAAAAATAACACCCTCCACTTTACTTTACACCGGGTGCGGAATCGTTTTGCAGCGATATCTTAACTCCGATGATATAGTCATAGGGACGCTGGAGTCTGGGAGAAAAGCCAGGATAAATGGGATCGAAGATATGGTGGGCCTATTGATCAATACGCTGCCGCTACGGGTTAAAACCACATCCTTTCACCGGGTGAATGCATTATTGCAGGAAACAGCACAGGTATTAATAAAACGGGAAAAATATGAATGGACACAATTGGCAGATATTAACCGCTGCGCGGGCGTCAAAGGAACTGAGAACTTATTCGATTTCCTTGTGGCCGTCGAAAATTATCCCATCGACAAGGCCCTGGCATCTACCGGCGCCACTTCCCCGGAAAGCAGCCCCGGCGATTATTTAAGAATTGAATCCTATTCCCAGGAAGAGCAGACCGAATACGATTTAACAATGATTATCAAGACCTTTGAAGGAATAGAATTGAGTATCTCCTACAACAAGGGCCGCTTTGAAGAAGAAGGTATTCGCCGGATGGCGGCGCATTTCGAAACGGCCGTCGGGGAGTTGATGCGCCAATATGAGAACCATGTTTTTCAATTGGATATTTTAACCCAGGTCGAAAGGAAGAAGATACTGGAAGATTTCAACGATACGGCGGTTGAGTTCCCGGCTGATAGGACAATAGATGTGTTGTTCCGGGAGCATGTGGAGAAAAGACCGGATAAATGCGCCGTTGTTTTTTACCAGGATGGGAATAAATCCTTACCCTTAATTCAAATAACATACAGGGAACTGGATGAAAGGGTCAACCGGATGGCGAATCTATTACGGGAGAAAGGCGTTATACCCGGTATGATTGTAAGCATAATGGTGGAGCGTTCCATCGAAATGATTATAGGAATTTACAGCATAATAAAAGTAGGGGGCGCCTATTTGCCTATCGATCCGGAGTACCCGGAAGAACGCATCGAGTATTTGCTGAAAGATAGTGGAGCAAAGATAATGCTTGGAAGAGCAGAAGAGCGGAAAAGCAGAAGAGCGGAAGAGAAGAAGAATCTTGAAATAATTTTTATAGATTCTTTCGAATCTTCTAATTTCCGCGCTTCCAATCCTTCAAATCTCGCTTACATCATCTACACCTCCGGTTCCACCGGCAAGCCCAAAGGGGTGATGGTGGAGCATTGCTCCCTTGCCAACCTGTTGAATTGGGTGCAGCGTAAATATTCCCTGGGAGAGTTCGATATGTTGATCCAGAACACCACTTATGTTTTCGATGTATCCATATTTGAGTTGTTTTGGTGGGGTGTGACAGGGGCGTCCGTTTATCTTCCGCCCGTGGGAGATGAAAAAGAACCGGCGGCATTGGTTAAAGCCATTGAGAAGCAGCGGATTACCCATATCGATTTTGTGCCGTCGCTGTTAATGCTTTTTTTGGAATATCTCGAAGAACTCCCGTCCCTAAAACCGATAAAGAGTTTACGGCAGGTAGTGGCAACCGGGGAAGAATTGCCGGTTCATCATGTGGAGTATTTTTACCGCGTAATGCGGGGGGGGACCGGGGTGAGACTGGTGGATTTATTCGGTCCAACCGAAGCCACGGTAGAGGTTTCGTATTTCAACTGCGCGCCGGGAGAAAACCGGCGGCGGATTCCCATCGGAAAACCCATTGACAACATATATTTGTACATCCTGGGGAATCATTCGCATATCCAGCCCATTGGAATTCCCGGGGAATTATGTATATCGGGCATTGGTCTGGCCAGGGGGTATTTAAACAGCCCCGAATTAACCGCAGAAAAATTTATTTTGCCTTCGGTCTCCAGGAATCCTTTTGAAAAAGGGTTTGCCTGTTGGGACCTCCCAAAATTTTTGTTTAATCGCCATTCGCCGCTTTACAAAACCGGCGACCTGGCCCGTTGGCTCCCGGATGGGAATATCGAATATCTCGGGCGTATCGATCACCAGGTAAAATTGAGAGGCTTCCGGATCGAATTGGGAGAAATTGAAAATCAACTACTGAAGCATAACCAGGTAAAAGAAGCAGTTGTAATAATAAGGAAAGACCGGCATCATACCGATGAACGATATTTGTGCGGCTATATCGTCCCGGGAAAAAAGCTGGCTATTTCTGATTTGAAAGCTTACCTGGCTCAAAAATTACCCGCTTATATGGTCCCCACCTTTTTTGTGCAAATGGAGCACCTACCGCTCACCATATCCGGCAAAGTGGATCGAGCAAATCTTCCTGCTCCCGAAAGGGACCGCGCCTTAGTTAAAGAAACCTACGTGGAACCGCGAAGCGATATTGAAAAAATAATTGCCGATGCCTGGAAACAAGTTTTAAAAATCGAAAACGTCGGTGTACACGATAATTTTTTCGATATCGGGGGAAACTCCTCTTATATCATCCGATTAACCGGCAAATTGAGGCATATCTTCAAAAAAGATATACCGGTAGTCGAATTGTTTAATTACCCCACAGTCAGCGCCCAGGCGAAGTATCTGGGAGGAGAAGAGCCGGGGGGAAAAGAAAAAGAAATTTCTCCCGTTGGCGAGGCAGCGCAACTGGAAATAGCGGTAATAGGTATGGCGGGACGGTTTCCCGGGGCCCGGAACATCGACGAATTCTGGGATAATCTAAAGGAAGGCGTAGAATCCATTACTTTTCTTACCGATGAAGAGCTGGAAACGATGGGAGTAAATCCGGGACTTATAAAGAATCACAATTATGTAAAAGCCAAAGGAGCCCTGGAAAATATCGAGTATTTTGATCCGAGTTTTTTCGATTATTCCACCAGGGAAGCCGAATTAATGGATCCTCAACTGCGGGTCATGCATGAATGCGTATATGAGGCCCTGGAAGACGCGGGGTATGATCCCGGTATTTATCACGGCAGCATCGGGTTATATGCCGGTTCTTTTTCAAACTCGTTGTGGATGCGGCAGTTATCGGCAGAGATTAATTCTCATTCCGGGCTGCTGGCAATCGAAAGTTTGAATGACAGGGATTATCTCAGCACCCGGATATCGTATAAATTGAATTTAAAAGGTCCCGCGGTAACGATCCAGACCGCCTGTTCGACGTCCTTGACGGCCATCGATGCCGCATGCCAGTCGTTATTATGCGGTAGATGCAGGATAGCCCTGGCGGGTGGAGTAACCATAACATTGCAAGACCGGGCCGGGTATTTACATGAAGAGGGGATGGTGCGTTCCCCGGATGGTCACTGCCGGCCGTTTGACGCCCACGCAAAGGGGACGGTTGGGGGGAACGGCGTCGGGGTAGTCGTCCTGAAACGGTTGGCCGACGCCATTGCGGATGGAGATAATATCAGGGCCGTGATCAAAGGTTCAGCCACCAATAACGACGGCTCGAGAAAAGTCGGCTATACGGCCCCCAGCATCGAAGGGCAGGCCGAAGCCATCCGTGCGGCCCAGGCAGCGGCGGGAATCGATCCCGAAACCATTACATATCTTGAAACTCACGGAACCGGGACCGTACTTGGGGACCCCGTTGAAATCGAAGCCCTGAAACAAGCTTTTGGAACAGGCAAAAAACATTATTGCCGTCTTGGGACGCTAAAAGCCAATATCGGTCACCTGGACGCCGCCGCCGGCGCGGCGGGGTTTATTAAAACCGTATTGGCCCTGGAACACCGTGAGATTCCACCGGTAATCAATTTCGAGACCCCCAACCCACAAATCGATTTTGAGAACAGCCCGTTTTATCTCGATACAAAACTCAGAAAATGGGAAAATGAAAATCATCCCCTGCGTGCGGGGGTCAGTTCGTTCGGCATTGGCGGTACCAATGTCCATGTGGTGCTGGAGGAAGCGCCCCAAATCCAACCTGATCAGGGAGGGCGAGATAAAAAACTCATATTATTATCCGCTAAAACAAAAGGCGCCCTGGACCGCGCTACTTTCAACCTGGCGCAATATTTAACGAAAAACCCGGGAACGAATATTTCCGATGCGGCGTATACGCTGCAGGTCGGGCGCAGGGCGTTTAATCAGCGCCGCATGGTGGTGGGGGCCGCCACAGCGGAAATTATCGATGCGCTGTCCAATCCCGCCGGGAACCCGGCGATTTTCACCTCAACGTGCGAAGACAGCAGTAAACATGTTATCTTTATGTTCTCCGGCCAGGGGGCCCAGTATACCGGCATGGGCCTCGACCTGTACCGCACCGAGCCGGTTTTCCGGCAAGAACTGGACCGCTGTTTTGAAATTCTCAACCCATTGGCGGGTTACGATGTCAAAGAAATTCTTTATCCGTCCGACAGGTCGGACAAGTCTGACAGGTCCGACCGATCCGACCCAATCAACCGGACCGCGATCGCCCAGCCCCTGCTCTTCGTGTTCGAATATGCGCTGGCAAAATTGCTAATTTCATGGGGCATCAAACCCCATGCCATGATCGGACACAGCATCGGCGAATATACGGCCGCCTGCCTGGCCGGGGTCTTTTCCCTGGATGATGCATTAACATTGGTGGTCTGGCGGGGCAAGTTGATGCAGGAAATGCCCGGCGGTTCCATGTTAAGCGTCCCCCTCCCGGTGGAGGAGTTGGAACCCCTGTTGAAATCATACGGTAACTTATCCCTGGCGGCAGTCAACAGCTCATCCCTTTGCGTGGTTTCAGGACCCGATGAAGCCGTGGATGCCTTTGCCGCCATGCTAAAAGAAAATGGAAATGCATCGACGCGGCTTCATACCTCCCATGCCTTTCATTCCCAGATGATGGACCCCATGTTGCCGCCCTTCGGGGAAAAAGTGAGAACCATCGCGTTAAACCCACCTAATGCCCCTTATATATCCAATGCCACGGGCTGCTGGATAACCGTGGAACAAGCCGTCGATCCACAGTATTGGATCGATCACGTCCGCGGCGCCGTTTACTTCAATGAAGGCCTGGCGGAATTATTGAAAGATGCCAAAGCAGTTTTGGTAGAGGTCGGCCCGGGCCGTGCATTAAGCACATTTGCCAGGAAACATAAAGACCGCGGCGATCATCAACCCATTATCCACATGGTGCGGCATCCGGGGGATAAAATCGCCGATGACTATTTTCTTTTACAGCAAATCGGGCAATTGTGGTTATCCGGGGTAACGGTCCAATGGGAGGAATTTTACCGGCGTGAGAAGCGCCGCCGCGTGCCGCTGCCCACCTATTCCTTCGATCACCGGTATTTTTGGAAATACGGCCGGGAAATCCAATATAAAAATACGGCGGCCGAAAAAGAAGAAACCCCACCGGACACTGTATCACAGGAAAAAAAAGATGGAAAACCAAACGCCCGGAAACCCATCGACGAATGGTTTTACATTCCTCATTGGAAATCGTCGCCGAAGATTTCGTTTGCTCACCCCGGCAGTGGCGCCGCCGGGAAATGGATCGTGTTTATCGATGAGTCCGATTTCGGGCAGGGTCTCGTAAATCGCTTGAAACAGGGTGGAGCTGAAATCTCCCTCGTAAAAGCCGGGTCCGGTTTTGCCCGGTTGGCCGACGGCCTCTATACCCTTAATCCCGCAAAACCTGGCGATTACATCGATCTCTTTAAAACCCTGACCATCGAAGATAAAATTCCCCGGAAGGTACTACATTTATGGAATACTCGGCAAGAAGACGCTAACCATAATAATATAGACCGCGTCCTGGAAAAAGGATTTTACAGTTTGGTATACCTGGCGCAGGCAGTCGGGAAACAGGGTATTACCGGTGAATTGTCCGTCATCGTCATCTCGAGTAATATGCAAGCGGTCCTGGACAATGAAACCGGGAGTCCCTTACATTCCACCCTGCTGGGCGCCTGTAAGGTAATTCCCAAAGAGTATCCCAACATTTTTGTCCGCAGCATCGATATTGTCTTACCCGAACCCCGGGGCCGGGAAGAACAAAAACTCCTGGATTTGTTGATGGCAGAATGGGCTGGAGAGGATAAAGAACAGGAAGTTACCTTAGACCTCGCGGTGGCGTATCGCAATAATGTCCGTTGGGCGCAATTTTTCAATCCCGTCGTTTTAAGCTCGCCCCAAGGTTTAGTCGGGCGGCTGCGGGAGAAAGGAGTTTATTTGATAACCGGGGGTATGGGGGGCATGGGTATGGAATTGGCCGGGTACCTGGCAAAGAACGTCCGGGCCCGAATAATTTTAACCGACCTGTCGCCGTTTCCCGGGCCCGACCTGTGGAACAATTGGTCGGCAGAGCATGACCGGGAGGATACCGTCGCCCGGAAAATCCAGCGATTGAGAGAATTGGAAGCGCTGGGCGCCGAAATAATCGTGGTGCAGGCCGACGCCGCCGATTACGCCCGGATGAAAACAGTAATTAGCGATATCATCCGCCGTTTCGGTTCACTGGACGGCGTTATTCATGCCGCCGGCCTGCCGGATGGGGGGATTATCCAGGCCAAAACCAGGGAAGCCATGGAAGCCGTGATGGCGCCCAAAATCAAAGGCACATTGATCCTGGATGCACTGTTATCGGAATTTAGAGGAAATCGGCCCCCGGATTTCTTTGTTCTTTGCTCATCCCTTACCTCGATATTAGGCGCCTTCGGCCAGGTGGCTTATACCGCGGCCAACGTTTTCCTCAATTCCTTTGCCCGGTATAAAAATTCAAACCCGGCGGCCCTCACGCTGACCGTCAGCATTAATTGGGACGCATGGGAAGAAGTCGGGATGGCGGCAAAAGCAGAAGCCGAATTCCAACGCGTCAAGGTGGAACACCCGTTGTTCCTGGACCGGATACTGAAAGAAGACGGAAAAATTATTTATAATTCCAGGTTCAGCGTGAAAACCATGTGGCTTTTGGATGAGCATAGGATAATGGGGAAAGCGGTCTTGCCCGGGACCGCGTTCCTGGAAATGGCGCGCACTGCTTTCGAGCTGCACACGGGGAGCGCGCAGGCAATAATCAAGGAAATATTTTTCCTGGAACCCCTGTCCGTGGATGATAACGAGGAACGGGAAGTCCGGACGGTATTGGAGGGGCAAGGGGATGATTTACTTTTTTCCATATCCAACCGTGGAACCGGCAACGGTTCAAAATGGATATTGAATGCCACCGGTAAATTGGCGCACATGGTTCAGCCCGTTTCCCTGGAGACCATAAGTGATTCGGATATCAATGAATTGCAAGCCGCGGTAGAAAGCCCGACGCCGAATTTGAATTCCGGTTTAATGACTTTCGGCCCCCGGTTTGCAAACCTCAGGAGCGTCAAATATGGAAAGAACCGGGGATTGGCCGTGTTGGAACTGGACGATGCTTTTCTTAATGACTTAACGTCATATAAGCTGCACCCCGCACTCCTGGACCGGGTGATTTCCATCCTGGATGCAAAGGTAAAAGATCCCGATGATGGCAATTATATACCCTTTTCGTACCGGGGCGTAAAAATACTCCGTCCCCTACCGCGGAAAATAACCAGTGTTGTTAGTTATATCGAGAGTCTTTCGGCTCAAAAAGAAACCCTGGAGTTTAAAGTCCGTATCCTGGATGAAAAAGGGGATGCCTGCGTGGAAATCGAATCCTTTGTGATGAAGCGGGTAAATAATGAATTACCGGTGAATTGGGCCGGGCAAATGAAAGATGGGGCGGTCGATGAAACCCGGGAAGTACGTCTTGAGATTACCGAACCCGGCAACCTGGACAGTTTCCGTTTCCAGGATACTCCGCGCGTCAAACCCGGGTCCGGCGAGGTAGAGATCGAGGTATACGCCACAGGATTAAATTTTAAAGAAGTACTATTTGCATTGGGAATGCTGCCGCTGCCCCCCGGCCGCCAATTCACTTTCGGGTTAGAGTGCAGTGGACGAATCACATCTTGCGGCAAAGAAGTCGAGGAGTTTAAAATCGGCGATGAAGTGATTGCGTTTGCCACATCCGCCTTTAGCCGATACGTGACGGTCCCCGTTTCTTCAGTAGCCTGGAAACCCGAGCGCCTGGGATTCGAGGAATCTGCCGCAATTCCCGTCGCCTTCATGACTGCTTACTATTCGCTGGTCACTCTGGGCCGGTTAAGAAAAGGAGAACGGATTTTAATCCACTCCGCCGCCGGCGGCGTCGGATTGGCTGCCGTAAAAATCGCCCAATGGGTGGGGGCGGAAATTTTCGTTACTGCCGGGAACCCGGAAAAACGTGAATACCTCGCATCATTGGGTCTTCAACATGTGATGGATTCACGTTCTACTAAATTTGCCGATGAAGTGATGACAATCACCGGTGGAAAAGGAGTCGATGTCGTTTTGAATTCACTTTCCGGGGAAGCGATCCTCAAAGGAATTTCCATATTGGCCCCACATGGCCGGTTCTTAGAGTTGGGTGTGAGAGACATCGCCGAGAACACCGCGCTGGGAATGAGGGCTTTTGAAAAAAGTACATCTTTTTCCGCAGTCAGCGTGGACGTCGGCGCCCCAGGATTTACAGGAATATTCCGTGAAATGGTTCACCATATAAACCAACAGCATTTTGAACCCCTGCCATACCGTGTATTTCCCCTTGAGCAGGTTGCCGGGGCATTCAAATATATGGCGCAAGCTAAACATATCGGTAAGATCGTGGTGTCGCGCCCGGTCCGCCTGGAGATGGTCGGCAGGGGAATATTGCCGGCAGAAGGAATGGAAATTTTTGCCAGGGTGCTTAACCGGGAAGAATCGACGACCGGCCCGGGATTGTCACGGGTCGTGGTATCCACATGGGATTTTAATTCCAGGATCCGGGAGAGTCGAAAAAATCGGTTCCCTGGTGATGGAGCCGATGCGGGGGAGTTGAAACCCTCCACCCATACCGGTTCCAGGAACCCGCGCCCTTTGTTGAGTATAGATTATAGGCCCCCTTTGTCGGATATGGAAAAACGTCTGGTCGCGGCCTGGGAGGAATACCTGGGACTTGAAAAAGTCGGCATCCATGATAATTTTTTCGAATTGGGCGCTTCTTCCCTGGACATTATCCAGGTTAACCATAAATTAAATGCGCTTCTTGGAAAAGAATTATCCGTGGTTGCTTTTTATACTTACCCCACAGTACATTCCTTAGCGGTGTACCTGGACGACGAAAAACAAAGCAAAGACGCGTTGATAAAAGAAGAAAAAAATTCGGCGGAATTAAGTAAATCTCAAAAAACACTGAAAAACACCATTAGTAAGATGAAAGGGTTTAACAATGAAAGAAATCGATAATTTAACGCAAGATGGGGAAACGAAATTAACCGGCCTGGAAATTGCTGTTATAGGAATGTCGGGGCGGTTTCCCGGCGCCAGGAACCTCGACGAATTCTGGGAAAATATAAAAGCCGGCGCCGAGACAGTTTCTCATTTTTCCGACCGGGAGTTGTTGGAATATGGAGTAGAGCCGGAATTACTTAATGATCCGAATTATGTAAAAGCCAAAGGAGTGTTGGAAGACCTGGAGTTGTTCGACTCGCAATTCTTCGGTTTCACTCCCGGTGAAGCGCGGGTGATGGACCCCCAGATACGCATAATGCTTGAGTGCGCCTGGCATCTCCTGGAAGACGCCGGTTACGATCCCGATACCTACAACGGGTCCATTGGGTTATATGCCGGGGCGTCCACCGATGTAAACTGGACGGCGCAGTTTTTATCGACCCAAAACCTGGACAACCTGAGTCTTATCGAAAATAGTCTCACCGGTTATAAGGATCTTTTAAGCACAATGGTTTCTTACCGGTTAAATTTAAAAGGTCCCAGTTATTCCCTATACACGGCCTGTTCCACGTCCCTGGCGGCCATCCACCTGGCATGCCGCGCCCTATTAACCGGTGAGTGCCGCATGGCGGCCGCCGGCGGCATCACGGTTACCTTACCCAAAAAATTCGGTTACCTGTGCCAGGAGGGAATGGCTTATTCCGTGGATGGACATTGTCGAACCTTCGACGCCAGGGCCAACGGGACATTGTTTGGGGACGGGGTGGGGTTGGTGATGCTGAAGCGACTGGAAGATGCGGCGGCGGATGGAGACCGTATCTATGCGATTATTAAGGCGTCCGCCGCCAATAACGACGGGCGGCGGAAAGTAGGCTTTACCGCGCCCAGCGTCGAAGGACAGGTGGAAGTAATCCGTGCGGCCCTATATATGGCGGAAGTAGAGCCTGAAAGCATCCGTTTTATAGAATGTCACGGGACGGGAACCCTTATGGGGGACCCCATTGAAATCGAAGGGCTTACAAAAGCTTTTAATACAGATAAAAAACAATTCTGCGCCGTGGCGTCGATTAAATCCAATGTAGGGCATTTGCACGCCGCCGCCGGCGTTGCCGGATTTATTAAAGCAGTGCTGACATTAAAACATAAATTAATCCCAATAGCGGCCAATTTCGAAACCCCAAATCCGGGGATCGACTTTGAAAACAGTCCCTTTTATGTCAATACGGAAACACGGGAATTGAAAAATAACGGCTGCCCGTTACGGGCGGGAGTGAGTGCATTCGGTATCGGCGGCACCAATATTCATGTGATCCTGGAAGAAGCGCCCGGGCAAATCGAGGAGACAGGATCGATTTCAAGCGAAACACGTCCGTATAAATTAATTCTCCTTTCCGCCCGGACCGAATCATCAATCCTCCATGCGGCGCAAAACCTGGCGAACTACCTGGGACGATACCCGGATATCCACCTGGAAGATGTTGCTTATACGCTTCAAAGAGGCCGGAGGGCGTTTCAATACCGGCAGATGTGGGTTTGTCCCGACGCACGGGAACTAATCGATAACCTGGCTGCCCCCGTTGAACCGGCCGCGGCGCAAGGGGATAACAATCCCATCATATTTATGTTTTCCGGTCAGGGTTCCGAGTACAGCGATATGGGATTGGAAATCTATCGCACCGAAACATATTTCCGGCGGGAAATCGACCGCTGTTTTTCTTTATTGGAAACCATCATCGGCGTCGATGTCAAACATCTATTATACCCTGCCCTCCTGGGAGACGCGGCCGGGGAGAGCGATAAAGATGATAAAACTCGAACCCGGTATAACGCGCCTATAAAATTCATCTTTGAATACTGCCTGGCGCGATTACTGATACATTGGGGTATTAAGCCCACCGCCATGATCGGCCACAGTTTTGGCGAATACCTGGCCGCCTGCCTTGCCGGTGTTTTTTCTTTTGAAGAAACACTTAAACTGGTGGTATTAAGGGCGGAGCTGTTTTCTCAACTGGAAGAAGGTTCGATGATGCGGATTTTCCTTTCCGAGCAGGAGATACTGGACATTTTAAATGAAACAGGATTAGACCGGCATATTTCATTGGCCGCCATAAATATGGAAAAGCTGTGCACGGTTTCGGGAACCGTCGAGGCAGTGGAGGATTTGAAAAAGCACCTGACGGAAAAAGGGCACAAATGTCAGAAACTCTGGGTAGAGCGGGCCGGCCATTCAAAAATGGTAGAAGCGATAATGGACCGATTCAGCGAAAAAGTGGCGGAAACGCAGCGCCATAAACCGGGAATTCCATATATCTCAGGTTTAAGCGGCTCATGGATAAACGATGAAGATGCCCTTGATCCCGCTTATTATTCCAGGCATTTACGCCAGCCCATACGTTTTTTTGACGGCTTAACCGAATTATTTAAAATAGAGAACGCCATTTTTGTGCAAATCGGGGCCGATCTAAGCCTGGCCAATTTTGTGAACCGGCACCCCTGTAAAAAACCGGGCAACCATGCACTGAATCTTATCCAATATTCTAAGGGAAAAGAATCCGCTGTGAAATTCTTATTGGAAAAAATCGGTAAGTTGTGGCTCCATGGAATCAAACCCGATTGGGAAGCATTTTATGATGGGAAAAAACGCAGTATCATTTCGCTCCCGGGATATGCCTTCGACCCCACGCCTTATCTCAGTAAAGCCTTTTACTCCGCCAAATTTATCGGTTCGTTATCCACCCAACAGGAGGAGGAGAAAGTCCCGGGAGATCTCAGGGCGGCCCCCCTGGAATTTAAGCAGCCCCAATTGAAAACCATCTATGTCGCCCCCGGGAATGAAATAGAAAAGACCATCGTCGATATATGGCAAAACACCGTCGGCATTTCTCAAATCGGGGTCCATGACAGTTTCTTTGAGTTGGGGGGCGATTCCCTCCTGGCCCTTAGCGTCGTCTCTCAAATAAACAAAAAATTGCATGTCAATATCCCGGTATCGGAAATTTTCGCTCATCCCACCGCTTCGGAATTGACCCGCTATATTTCCTCCGCTGCTAATGTCCCGGGTACGGAGAGCCGGTATCCGCAGAAAGCCCCGGACCCCGGAAATTTAAACGTCCCTTTCCCTCTCACCGATATCCAGGTTTCATATTTAATCGGACGCAATAAAGCCTTTGAAATGGGAGGGGTTTCCACCCATGGCTATGGAGAGATAGAGACCAAATTGGATATCGGGCGGTTGAATGAAAGCCTCGTTAAAGTCATCCGGCGGCACCCGATGATGAGGGCCGTTATTGTCGGCAACGACCGACAGGTAATCCTTAAAGATACGCCGGGATACCATATACAGGTAGAAGATTTAAGTCACCTGGAAGCCGACGCCCGTGAAAAAAGAATCGTGGAAGAAAGAGCAAGAATGGCCCACTTTATTTTCAATCCTGGACAATGGCCGCTTTTTGAAATCAAAGCCTTCAAAATTTCCGACGATACCCATTACTTATTTATCGGGATAGACGTCTTATTCTCCGACGGGGCAAGTATCCTGCTTATGGTCAGGGATTTACTGGCTTATTACGAAAACCGGGAGGACCAGTTACCCCCATTGGAATTTACCTTTAGAGATTATATGTTGGCCTACGAGGAACTGAGGGAAACGGATTTGTACCGGAGGGATAAAGAATACTGGCAGGATAAGCTGGAGAATTTTCCCGCCGCGCCGGCCCTGCCGTTGGCGTGCAGCCCCGCGGAAATCACCTCCCCCCATTTCAGCCGCTGCCTGCGGAAATTTTCTGAAGGGGAATGGAAAAAGCTTAAAGAAATCGCAAAAGCCCACAACATTACCCCGTCCGCGTTCCTGGCTACCGCCTATGCGGACGTACTTGCGTACTGGAGTAATCAATCCCGCCTGGCGTTCAGTTTAACCGTTTTTAATCGCATCCCCTTCCATAAGGATATCAATCGAATCGTGGGGGATTTCACATCGTTGATATTGTTGGGACTTGATTTAAGACCCCATACCGGCTTCTGGGAAAAAGCAGCGGAAGTTCAGCGGGTGCTTTTTGAAGCGCTGGAGCACCGTCACTATGACGGTGTGGAGTTTATAAGGGATTTGGGCCGTTGTCACGGGATGACCGGTAAAGTAATCATGCCGTATATTTTTACCAGTGTGCTTTTTAGCGGCGAATCGTTGGGCGGGAACATTTTAAACCGGTTGGGGGAGGTTAAAATAGGTCTTACCCAGGCTTCGCAGGCATTTATCGATTTCCAGGCCAGTGAAGAAGATGGAAAATTGGTCGTCAATTGGGATTACGTGGAGGATTTGTTCCATGGGGAAGAAATTCGCTCCATGTTTGAACAGTATCTTATGATCATCGCCGGTATCCTGGCAGGGAATGACGACAGCAGGCCGGGACCCGATGAAAAATTAGCAGAGATGATCCGGCGTTATAACCGCACCGACGAAATTATTCCACCGGCCTTCCTTCACCGGATGTTCGTGGATCAGGCCGCCCGAACCCCCAATCGCACGGCCGTAGAATTTCGAGGCGATTCCATTTCTTACAGGGAACTGGATGAACGCTCCAATCAAATCGCCCGTTACCTGGTTGAAAAAGGAGTCAAGCGGAATGAACCGGTGGGTGTCTTGACGCGTCGGTGTATCGAGACCATCGTCAGCGTCCTGGGGGTATTAAAATCCGGTGGGGCATATGTCCCCATCGATCCCGATTACCCGCGGGACCGGCAGGATTATATTTTTACCGACAGCAACTGCCGCCTGTGGATAACTCCCGAACTCTACCGGGAGGCAAACCCGGGAAACCCGGCCCAATACCCGGCCGGCGAAATCAATAACATCAACTCTCTCGATGATCTTGCTTATATCATTTATACCTCCGGGAGCACCGGGAGACCCAAGGGCGTCATGGAAACCCACCGGGAAGTTTCCAATACCATTATCGATATCACGCGAAAATTCGCCGTAAACGAGATGGATAAAATATTGGGGATATCCTCCATGTGTTTCGATCTCTCCGTGTACGACGTGTTCGGTTCATTAAGCGTCGGCGCATGCCTGGTACTGATTTCAAGCCAGAAGGATGTGAAAGAGATAATCGAAACGCTGGTGGAGAAGAAAATCACCATTTGGAATTCCGTACCCGCTATCCTTGATATGACACTTGAAAATATCGATTTTTATCTAAAAAAAGATGTGCCGTTTGCCTTGGAAACCGAGGTACAGCCCTTCGATGTAAAGATGAAACAAGAATCCCCCGCCCCCCGGGAAGGAGAAAAAGTCTATTACTGGTCTCCATCGGCATACTGGAAAATACAAAAAAACAAGTTGAGAATCGGCGCACATTATTTTACCGGGGCGGCGTTGGAAGTTTTCCCCGACTTCTATTTCCTGGCCCAGGATGGATTAACCCTGGACGCCGTTATGAAGAACTTCCCGGCAGTAAATCCCGCGGCGTTGAAACAATTTATCGACCAATTGATCGAGAAACGGATACTGGTAAGTTCCATTTTATCGCCGGAAGAACTTTTCAGGCCCCAGGCCAGGTTATTCAAAAATACTTATTCCGAGGAAATATTATATAATGAAGCGGTATATAATGAATACAAGAAACTTCAATTGAGCCGGGTATTCGAAAATGCAACCCAGGGAAAACTCGAACTGGGAAAAAGCGGGCAATTCCCTGCCGTTATAAAAGAACGTCGTTCGTATAGGGAATTTGAAACCAAACCGGTTCCTTTTGCCGTTTTTTCCACGCTGCTGTCCGTATTCAAACAAACGCACGGCAAAGAAATCCGTTATTATTACGCCAGCGCCGGTGGCCTGTATCCCATCGATATATTTATATACGTTAAACAAGGAAGGGTCGAAAACACGGAAAAGGGGTTGTATTATTACAATCCGATGGACAACAGCCTCAACCTTGTGGACGGGAACGCCGCCATAAGTGACGATATTCATTTTACAGGTAATAAAGAAATCTTTCATATGTCTGCTTTTTCGATATTCATGATTTACGATGCAGGGGTCACCATGCCCAAATACAGGGAAAACGGGTATTTCTATGCCCTGATCGACTGCGGCATAATGGTGGGCGCCTTGACCCAGGCTTCCGAGTTGTTGGGGATCGGGCTTTGTTCAATCGGGAGCTTAAACTTTCAAAAAATACGCGATTATTTTAAATTGAACGACAACCAGGTACTGCTGCATACCGTCGAATTGGGATTGAAACCCGGGCATGCGGCGGTCTCAAAAGAGATTTCCAGGGAAACCGATGATATAACCACCCCCGGGCGGGAATCGTTACCCGGTATGGAAATCCATGAAGATAGTTTGAGATTGATTATGCTAAGCGGCGACTGGATCCCGTTAAGTTTGCCGGGGAAAATTAAGAAGTATTTCCCCCACGCTGAAACAATCAGCCTGGGAGGCGCCACGGAAGGCTCTATCTGGTCCATCTACTATCCCGTCAAACAAGTGGAAAATACCTGGAATAGTATACCCTATGGTTACCCGCTGGCCAATCAGAAGTTTTATGTATTGGATTTCCAGGGGAGATTTTGCCCGTTGGATGTTCCCGGTGAGCTTTATATCGGGGGCGCCGGCGTCGCCGAAGGTTATATGGGCGATAAGGAAAAAACCGCCGCTTCTTTTATCCAGGACAACACCCTGGGGCGGCTATATCGGACAGGGGATTTCGGTGTATTTCGGAAAGAAGGATATATCGAATTTTTGGGAAGAAGAGACAGCCAGGTAAAAATTAGGGGCCACCGTATCGAGTTGGGAGAGATTGAAACCCGGCTGCTGGAAATCGATTTCGTCAAGGAAGCGGTGGTAATAGTCAAAGAACATGGGGGCGACAAAGTTTTATGTGCATTCCTTGTTCTCCATCCTGACTATACGGCTGCCCTCTGGTCCCAGGCCATCGATAATTTGAGAAAATTATTGGCGGAGCGATTACCCGATTACATGATTCCTTCCTCTTTTATTCGATTGGAACGGCTGCCGGTTACTTCCACCGGGAAAATCGACAGGAAAGCGCTCTCCGGGTTCGAAATCGAATTGCAGGACAAAGAACGGTATATCGCCCCCGGGAATGAAGTGGAAAAGAAATTGGAACGAATCTTTGCTAAAATATTGGGGGTAGAACAAGTGGGGGTCGCCGATAATTTCTTCCAGTTAGGCGGAGATTCCTTGAAAGCCATTGCAGCGGTTACCGAAATTCGCAAGCAATTGGACATTGATTTCCCCCTGGGAGATATTTTTGTTTATATCACGATAAAGAGTCTTTCTGATTATATTTGCGCCGAGTTCGAACCGGTCATCGACGAGTCCGCGGGTTCATTCCGGAAAGTAAATTTATTAACCATGGAAGCGGATTGGGGGCATATACATGAACCGTTCAATCTCACCAATATTCAACGGGCCTATGTGCTGGGGAGGTATGACTATTTTGAGATGGGCGGCACCTCTACGCATGCATACCAGGAAATAGAAGCCGCTGTGGACATCGAACGGGTGAATGAGATTTTGAATAGATTAATAGAGCGTCATCCGATGCTGCGAACAGTGATACTGGACGACAACTCCCAGAAGATACTGGATGACATACCTGAATACCGAATAACAATAGATGATTTCAGGGGAAGCGATGCGGATACCCTGATGCAGGCGATCCAAAAGGAGCGGGAACGAATGTCGCACCATATATTCAGAACCGACGCCTGGCCTTTATTTGAAATAAAAGCATTCCGTTTATCCGATCAAAAATATTATTTTTTTACCGGTTTCGACCTGGTCATCGGCGACGCCGCCAGTATGTATATTCTCAACTCGGAATTCGGCGCTTTATACTCGAACCTCGAGCTCCAACTCCCGGAATTGCAATTTACATTCAGGGATTATATATTGGCATACGAAAGTATTAAAGAATCGAAGCAGTATGCCGTCGACCGGGCGTACTGGATGTCCCAGGTAGAAGACTTCCCCCGTTCCCCGGGGTTGCCTTTTAAGTGTAATCCATCGGAAATCGCCAGTCCTCGTTTTAAACGACTGGCGAAATTCTTCTCACCTTCGGAATGGGAAAAACTCCAGGAGATCGCCCAAAAACGGAATCTTACGTCCGCGGTATTGTTGTGCGCCGTTTATGCCGATGTCCTTGTTCATTGGAGCAACCAGCCCCGAACGGCGTTGAATTTACCTATATTTAATCGCCATCCCTTCCATGAAGATGTGAACCGCCTGGTGGGAGATTTTACCTCAGTGATTTTATTGAAGGTAGAATTTGAACCCGGGACGACTTTCTGGCAAAAAGCCGAAAAACTAAAACATGTCTTAATGGAAGCGTTGGAACATAAATATTATGAAGGTGTGGAATTCATCGGCGAGTTGGCGAGGCGAGACGGCGCCGGAATGCAGGCCATTATGCCCATCGTATTTACGAGCTTGTTTTTAGATATCGATAACGATTCCCTCCAGGATACGGAAAAAATCGGCGAAGTCAAGATGAGCATTTCCCAGACCTCCCAGGTCTTTATCGACAGCCAGATATACACACTGGACGGCGGCTTGAATATAAACTGGGATTACGTGGACGACCTCTTCGACGAGGAAGTCATCACGGCCATGTTCGACCGGAATACCAAACTGTTGGAAGCCATTACCCGTGGTGAAGAAGATTATGTGCTTCAGCCCGGGGAAAACGAGAGCGCATCGATCGAGGCATACAACGATACGTGGGAAGATATTCCGCCAACTACTTTGCATGGCTTGTTCACAACCAGGGCGGCATTATCCCCGGACCGCACCGCAGTGGAATTCCTTGATAAAAGAATTACTTACCGTGAACTGGATGAACAGTCCAACCGGGTAGCGCGATATTTAAGAGAGCAAGGAGTCAAACCGAATGACCTGGTCGGCCTTGTTGGAGAACGATGCATCGATACCATCGTGAATGTCATGGGAATCTTAAAAGCCGGCGGCGCCTATGTCCCGGTAGACCCCGAATACCCCGAAGACCGGAAAACCTATATTTTTCACAGCAGTAATTGTATGCTGACGCTGGGGCCGGATTTTTACCGGTCGAAGAAATTAGAAGTATATTCCGCGGAAGAAATAGACAATATCAATACCCCGGATGACCTTGCATATGTTATTTATACTTCAGGGAGCACCGGGAGACCCAAAGGGGTTATCGAGACCCACCGTGCGTCGGGTAACACCATCGTGGATATCAACCGGAAATTCGCTGTGGATGAAAACGACAGGATCATGGGTATTTCCTCCCTGTGTTTCGATTTATCTGTTTATGATGTATTCGGCGCGTTGGGTGCAGGCGCGACGTTAGTTTTGATCAAAACACCAAAAGATGTTCCCTACATGATCGAAACCCTGGAAAATAAAAAAATTACACTGTGGGATTCGGTCCCGGCCATCATGGACCTGGCGATGGATGAATTGCCATACGATTATATAAATCACCAATTAAGAATCGTGATGTTAAGCGGTGATTGGATACCGTTGAATCTTCCGGGAAAAATAAAGAGACATTTTCCTAAAGCGAAAACCTTTAGCCTTGGCGGCGCTACAGAAGCTTCCATCTGGTCGATTTATTACCCCATCGATGAAGTAAAAAATACGTGGAAAAGTATCCCATATGGGGTGCCGCTGGCAAACCAGGAATTCTATGTGCTCGACTATAATATGCAATTGTGCCCGGTGGATGTTCCGGGAGAGCTTTATATCGGAGGCATCGGCCTGGCTTCCGGGTATTTAAACGATATCCGGAAAACGCATGACAGTTTTCTCTATCATCCGCAGTTAGGAAATCTTTACCGTACCGGCGACCACGGCGTCCTTCATAAGGAAGGTTATATCGAATTCCTGGGCAGGAAAGACCGGCAAGTAAAGATAAAAGGGCACCGTATCGAACTGGGGGAAATTGAAAATCAATTATTAAAACAGGAAGGAGTTAAAGAGTCTATCGTCCTGGTAAGAGAAAGAGAAGTCGGTGACAGGTATTTATGCGCTTACGTAGTGCCTCAAAATGAAGTCCCCTCGGATTTCCCAGGGGAATTAATGAAAAACCTGAGCCAGGTGTTACCCATATATATGATCCCAGCCCATTTCATTTTATTAAAGGAAATTCCGTTAACCGCCAACGGGAAAATCGACCGCACAGGGCTTCCTGAACCGGGAACATCGCGCCCGTTATCAGCGGCTAATTATAAAGAGCCCGGGAACGAAACCGAAAAAATCATCGCCGATATATGTAACCAGGTGGTTCGATTGGGTAGGATCAGTGTTGACGATAACTTGTTCGAGTTAGGATTCACATCTCTTGATGTGGCCAAAATCAATGCAAAATTACGCGTAGTCTTTAAAATCTCTTTACCCATTGTCAAGATGTTCGAATTTTCAACAATCGGTTCCCTGGCGGAGTACATCGATTTTGAAATCGCCTCTCTTGAGGGGGGACAAAAAATTGCTCCCTGTACCGATGCCGATAACGAATTTCTCCAGGCTCAGACCATCGATAAAGGCAAGACGCGTATGAAACAAAGACGAAAAAAAAGTAGTACGGAAACTTCGTTTGATTAAAATAGAAATATATGGAATAATAGAGTTACAGGTTTAACATAAAACGATAGGAGGTATATTTATGCTAATAAAAAATTATGTGGTCACAGCAATTCGAGACATGAAAAAACACAATTTTTTTTCATTGATGAATATTTTGGGATTATCTATCGGGCTTTCAGTTTTTATTCTTGCAGCACTTTTTACAGCGTTCAATCTTAGTTATGATACTTTTCACCCGAAGGCAGAAAGAATCTTTGGCGTTGTTCAAATAATATCTTCAAGTAACCAGGATAAAACGAATTCAGCAATTATCCCGGCGCCATTTCTACCGGCAATGAAAAATGATTTTCCGGAAATAGAAGATACGGTAAGATTTACGGTTATGAACAATGTCGTTTTAAAGCATAAGGAAAAAAATTTTGCGGAGCGGGGTGTTTATTTAGTCGACCCGAATTTCCTCACCTTTTTCAATTTTAAATTGATTCAAGGTAATCCCGAGTCTGTCCTGGCCCAGAACAATTCAGTGGTTATAACCGAATCTTCGGCAATAAAGTATTTTGGGAATGAAAATCCCGTGGGACAGTCTTTAACTATCAATAATAGCATTGATGTTCGTATCACCGGTGTAGTAAAAGATCCCCCGTTGAATTCCAGTATTAAATTCGATTTCCTTGTTACATTCGAAACTGCCAGGTTATTCTATAACTGGATAGAGGATTGGAGTAAAAGCACAACGGCATCTTTTATTTTGTTACGAAAAGGGTGTAATCCCGGCACAATAATAAGCAAATTCCCGGCGTTTATAAAAAAATATATCCCGGTTTCCCCGGAGACGCCCGAACGATTAACACTTTTCTCATTGCTTGATTTTAGATCAAAAACCGATAAATTTAACCTGGTATCCTATTTATCGTGGAGTATGCCTTTCGAGGTGTTGTATTTTTTTATAATGTTGGCAATCGCAGCGCTATTAGTCGTTTGTATTAATTTTATGAATTTATATACGGCCAATAGTATGGGCCGGGCCAAAGAAGTAGGTTTGCGAAAAGTGGTCGGAGCTACCCGGTTTGAATTGATCAAGCAGTTTATTGGAGAATCTACGCTCATGGCTTTCATCGCATTACCTATTGCCATAATCATTTACCAATTTCTTCGCCCTGCATTTATCTCATATATGGGGGTAAACAGTGACATCATCCTCTGGCATTATCCTGCAATAGTTCCCGTTCTATTGGGAGTCACTTTTATCGTTGGAATATTTGCAGGCAGCTACCCGGCCTTTTTCCTATCGGCGTTTAAATCCACCGAAGTGCTTAAAGGTTCCTTCAAATCCGGGAAAAAGGGCGTACTTACCCGGAAAATCCTTGTGACATCACAATTCATACTATCGATAATATTGGTTGTTTTTACAATTGCAGTTAAAAATCAACTCAATTATCTTTATACTATGGATTTTGGTTTTAATAGGGAAAATATTATAACTATAAGGCTGTCCGAAAGTTCCAGACCCAATTACCCACCAATGAAAGAGAAGCTGTTGATGAACTCGAATATCCAGGCTGTTTCCGCCGGGTACTTAATTCCTGTGGCTACATTGGCGCTTGATTTCAATGTAATTCCCGAGGGGGCTAATGAAAGTGACAAATTGAACATAGAAGGCATTTCGGTTGACTACGATTTCATTGAATTGCTCAATATTAAAGTGAAGCAGGGCCGGAGTTTCTCCAGGCAGTATAATGATGCAGACAGTATTGTTATTAATGAAACAGCCGCTCGTCAGTTGAACTGGGATAATCCCGTAGGCAAATCCCTGGATTTTAATGGGAAAAAGTGGGTGATTATAGCTGTAGTAAAAGATTTTATATATAGGGATATCCATTTTAAAATGGATCCTATAATGTTCTACATGGAGCCGAAAAAATTTAATTACATGTACATCAAGATAGACGCCGCTTCATCTCTGCCAAATGTCCTTTCATATATCGAGCAAAATTGGAATACCCTGGAACCCGACCTCCCTTTTCAGGATTATGCACTTTTTGAGCATGTTTTTGATGAACATTATCGGTATATGACTGAGATGACGTTGATTTTCGGATTAATCGGGGGATTTGCAATATTCGTCGCCTCCATGGGGCTTTTGGGGCTCACATCGTATGTTGTAACCCAAAAAACCAAAGAAATCGGTATCAGGAAGGCAATTGGCGCGTCTGTTAATACCATTTTCAAGATGTTGACTTCAGAATTTTTATGGTTGATTGCCCTGGCAAATATCATCGGTTTGCCGCTGTCCTATTTACTTTTAGACCGTTTTTTGCGTTGGGGTTGGAGTTTCAGGGTAAATATAACCGGCGGCATATTTATTTTTGCCTGCGTCTTAACCTTTGTGACTTCGATTGCATCAATTACATATCATACATTAAAAGCCGCGCATATAAACCCGGTCGAGGCGTTAAAATACGAATAATTCGGAGTAGGAGATGTTTAGGGAATTTTTTGTAAGGGAAAAATAAAATGAAAGACCCACGCACTACCCAGACGTACAGCAGTACTCAAACAGGGCTGGAGGTCGCCGTAATAGGGATGTCCGGCAGATTCCCCGGGGCAAAAAATGTGGAAGAGTTTTGGGAAAATCTAAAGAATGGCGTCGAATCCATCGGCTTTTTTTCCAATGAAGAGCTTATCGAAAATGGAGTCTCTCCCGGCTTAGTCACGCTTCCTAATTATGTAAAAGCCAAAGGGTACCTTGAAGATATCGAATATTTCGATGCGTTCTTCTTCGATTATTTACCCCGGGATGCTGAACAAATGGATCCCCAGGTTAGAATTTTACATGAATGCGTATGGGAAGCATTCGAAAATGCAGGGTATGTTCCCGATGAATATAATGGTTTAATAGGACTTTATGCCGGGAGTTCTATTAATCTCGAATGGATGAAAATGGCAATGGGCGGGGGTAACGGTTCCTCCTTTCAAAATGACGCATTTCTCATGAATTTCCGGGAATATTTATGTCCGCGAATTTCGTATAAATTCAACCTTAGAGGGCCCAGTATAAATATAAATACAGCCTGTTCTACATCGCTGCTGGCGGTTCACCTGGCCTGCCAGGGGCTGCTGAACGGCGAATGTAACATGGCCGCTGCCGGTGCGGTGACTGTCAGTTTACCCAAAAAGAGCGGTTACCGATACTTCGAGAATATGGTTTTTTCCCCGGATGGCCATTGCCGGACTTTTGACGCCAATGCCGGGGGAACCATTTTCGGCAACGGCGCGGCCGTGGTAGTGTTGAAAACCCTTGAAGATGCTATTAATGATGGCGATACGATTTATGCCGTGGTTAAGGGATCGGCCGCCAATAATGACGGCGCCCAAAGAATAGGGTTTACCGCCCCCGGGGTAAGCGGACAGGCCGCGGTCATCCGGGCGGCGCTTTACATGGCGGAAGTGGATCCCGAAACGATTTCATATGTGGAAGCTCACGGCACTGCCACACGCCTGGGCGACACCATCGAAATCGAAGCCCTCACCCAGGCCTTCGGCACAAATAAAAAAAAATTTTGCCCCATCGGTTCCGTAAAAACCAATGTCGGTCACCTGGAAACCGCTTCGGGAGTTACCGGTTTAATTAAAACCGCCCTATCCTTAAAACACAGGATCATTCCTCCCTCCCTCCATTATCATGCTCCCAACCCGGAAATCGATTTTGAAAATACTCCTTTTTATGTCAATACAGAGTTAACTCCATTTAGACAGGATCGATGCCCGTTAAGAGCCGGGGTCAGTTCGTTCGGTATCGGCGGCAGCAACGTGCATGTGGTGCTGGAGGAGGGGCCGGAAAATACACGGCGGATGCAGGGTAGGAAATACCAGTTAATCGTGTTATCCGCCAAAACTTCCACCGCCCTGGAGCAAATGACGGAGAACCTAGCCCGATACTTTAACGGAATCCTGGTCAATCCGACGATTAATGATAAAGAGTTAATCCTGGCTGATGCGGCCTTTACACTGAAAGTGGGAAGACGCGCCTTTCCCTACCGGAGAATGTTAGTCTGTTCCGATATGAAAGAGGCTGTCGATATATTGTCATGCCGGGATAACGATAAAACACCTTCCTCTTCCAATGCCCTTCATACATTTAAAGCCGGTAAAAAAGAAAGGAAAGCCATATTTATGTTTGCCGGTCTGGAAGCGCAGTATGTCGATATGGGGCGTGATATCTATGACACAGAAACGGTATTTCGAGAGGAGGCGGACCTCTGTTTCGAAATTTTAAAACCGCTGCTGGGTTACGATATCAAAGAGGTACTATATCCGCCCAGGGGCCAGGTCGCGACTCCCGGGAAGATGGACCACGTGGACATTGCCCAGTTGGCGGTGTTTATCCTGGAATATGCCCTCGCCAAACAGTTAATGAGTTGGGAGATTAAACCCTCCGCCGTGATCGGATATAGCTTTGGAGAGTATACCGCTGCATGTATTGCAGGGGTCATGTCCCTGGAGGATATATTAAAATTGGTGGTGGCCAGGGGACGATTAATCATGCAAACGTCTGCCGGCGCCATGTTGAGTGTTCCGCTCCCGGTCCAACAGTTAAAAACCCTCATGGATGATGAATTATCGATTGCCATCGATAATGGTGCATCTTGTATTGTGGCCGGATCACCCCATGCGGTTGATCGTTTTGAAAAACGAATGCAGCAAAGAAGTTTAATATGCATACGTCTTGAGGCCAAATATGCCATCCACTCAACACTCATGGAACCGATATTGGCGAAGTTTTTGGATGTAGTAAAAACCATAAAATTAAACGAACCTTGTATTCCTTATATTTCAAATGTTTCCGGGGACTGGATCACCCTGCATGAGTCGGTAGACCCCACCTATTGGTGTCGGCAGATACGGCAGACCGCGCAATTTTCAGAGGGGTTGAACCTGTTAGCCAAACAGGAGAGTTGTATATTCCTGGAAATAGGCCCCGGCCGCGATCTCAGTGTAATGATCGGGCGTCGCATAGACAGCGATTTGAATCAAAAGACGGTCAACCTATTAAGACCCCAGCAAAAAAAAGTATCGGATGTTTACTACCTGTTAAGCCGGTTGGGGTGGTTATGGCTTTATGGTATAACTCCCAATTGGGAAAATTTTTATTCCGGGGAAACGAGGAACCGAATTCCGCTGCCCAGCTACCCCTTTGAACGGAAGTTATACTGGCCTAAAATTAATCCCCACGACCCTGATAAACAGGCATCCATTGAAGAACAGCCCAAGGGGAAAAAAACCGACATCGGAGATTGGTTTTATATCCCCTCATGGAAGCGTTCGATGGCGCCGGCCCCAAAAACCGGTGGAGCCGTGGAGCATTTAAATTGGCTGTTGTTTGTCGATGATTGTAATATCGGGATTCGATTGGCAGACCGCCTGAAGCTGAGTGGTTATGACGCAATCATTGTCAGGCCGGGAGCCGAGTTTTCCGAAGTGGGAGCCGATGCATATACGATTAATCCCCAAATGGGAGAAGATTATGAAACATTATTAAAAATCTGCGCGGCAAAGGGGAAATTTCCCCGGGGGATTGTTCATTGTTGGAATGTTACAGGTGCCGCAATGGAGGACGTGCAAGAATTGGGTTTCTATTCGCTGCTTCACCTGGCCGGTGCTCTTGGTAACCGGCCCCCGGCAGAAATGATCGAACTTACGGTCTTAACCGATCATATGCAGGAAGTCCTGGGCGGTGACGTGTTGTACCCGGAAAAAGCAACCATACTAGGGGTTGCCCTCACAATACCCCGGGAGTATAAAAATATAAAATGCCGCTGCATTGATATCATTCTGCCTGAACCAGGCTCTTCGCACAGGGAAAAATTGGTCGACCGATTGTTCAGCGAGTTATCGGCGACCGTTAGAGATGAGGTTATTGCCTATCGAAATAATTATCGATGGGTAAAAATCTATGAGCCGAATCGCCTGGAAGAGCAGGTGGGGGAGATATCGCGGCTGAAGAAAGGCGGTGTTTACCTGATTACCGGGGGATTGGGAGGTATCGGTCTTGTATTGGCGAAATGTCTGGTGGAAACGGTAAAGGCTAAATTAATCCTGACCGACCGCAGTAAGCTTCCGCCGCGGGAAACGTGGAACGATTCACTCTTATCAAACGATCCGTCTAATGATTCCGGCGTCAAGATAAATAAATTACAGGAATTGGAAAGGTTGGGTGCGGAGATTATGTTGCTCTGCGCAGATGTAACCCACGAAGAGCAGATGAAAGAAGTCATTCGCCTGGCGGAAGAAAGATTCGGTAAGATCGACGGCGTCATCCATGCCGCCGGACTTTCCGGGGAAGGTCTTATCCAGGGGAAAACACGTGAAACGATGGAACCCATCTTAGCTCCAAAAGTAAGAGGAACATTGGTTCTGGACGCTCTTTTCAAGGAGAAAGAATTGGATTTTTTTCTTCTTTGTTCTTCCCTTATTTCCGTTGCCCCCATTGCGGGGCAGGTGGCGTATTGCGCCGCCAATACGTTTCTTAATCATTTTGCCTGTTACAAAGCAGCAAGGGATAATACCTTTACCGTATCCATCGCTTGGGACGACTGGGAAGAAGGCGAAGTGTTTCGACGAATCCTGTCGGGAGAAATACCCCCACACATCCTGGTATCCGCGACAGAACTCACGGCTCGTATGGAACAGAGTCGAAGGTTCGCTGAACTTTTCGAGCTGCAATTATTGGGAAAAGGTACAGAAACTGCCAGACATTCTCGGCCCGATCTTCGCTCCGCATATTTTGCTCCCCGGTCCGGCATTGAGAAAAGAATGATTAAAATTTGCGAAGAATTCCTGGGTATCGATAAATTGGGCATTGACGATGATTTTTTCGAACTGGGTGGAGATTCATTAATCGCTATTTCCTTTGCGGCAAGAATTCATAAGGAACTGAATATAAAAATGGATATCTCGGTGTTCTTCAAAAACCCCACGATCCGGGAATTGGCAAAATGGGCGGAAGCGGGATCGGGAACATCGGAAGAATTTTCAGCCATCGAACCTGCCGAAAAAAAAGAATATTATGCACTCTCCTCGGCCCAGAAACGGATGTTTACATTACAGCGATTGCGCCCCGAAAGCAGTGCGTTTAATGAGAGTTTTGCGGTACTCGTGGAAGGAAAAATAAATAAAGAACACCTGGAGCAGATTTTTTACCGTTTAATCCGGCGACATGAAACGCTGAGAACCTTCTTTCGCATGGTAGGAGAAGAACCGGTCCAACAGATTCACGAGGACCTGGAATTTGCGATTGACTATTATGAGACAAGCGATAAGGGAGTGGAAATACCCGGCGGTATCAACCTGGCGATTGAATTTCTAATGAAAGATTTCATCCGTCCTTTCGATTTATCCCGGCCGCCCCTGATGAGGGTGGGCTTGAAAAAATTGCAGGAAAACCGGCATTTCCTGCTGCTGGATATGCATCATATCATAACCGATTTACTTTCCCAGGCGATACTGCTTAATGACTTTATCCGGTTGCTCGCCGGAAATGAGTTAGAGGATATCCTGATTCACTATAAAGATTATTGCCAATGGCAAAATAATGAATTCTGGAAAGAATCGCTAAAAAAACAGGAAACTTACTGGTTAAAAGAATTTGAAACAGACGTCCCGGTATTAAACCTACCGACGGATTACCCGAGACCAATAATACAGAGTACTGAGGGGAATACGTGTTCCTTTTCCCTCGAAAAGGAAGATACGGATAAAATTAAAAAATTAGCGGCCCGATACGAAGTTACTCTCTACATGATACTGCTGGCACTGGTCAATATTTTAATGTCGAAGTTAAGTGGAAATGAAGATATTGCTGTGGGATCGGTGACTGCCGGACGGAATCATGCAGACCTTCAATCGATTGTGGGAATGTTTATTAATGTTCTTTGCATGAGAAATTTTCCCTCCAAAGAAAAGCCCTTTGGGGAATTTTTAAAGGAAGTCAAAGGGCGTGTGATACAGTCCTTTCAGAACCAGGATTATCAATTTGAAAACCTGGTGGAGAAAATAGGTATAAAGAGAACCCCATCCCGGCACCCGTTGTTCGACGTTGGGCTGGAGCTTCGAGGCGATGCTTGGGCTGTGGACGAGGGAGAGAATTCGACGGTAAGGGTTTCCAACCTCACCATGACGCCCTACTTTCCTAAAAATAAGGTATCCAGGGTTGATATGCTTATCTTTGCAAAAGATTTCCGGGATCACCTGGAGTTCGATATCGAGTACTGCACCGGGCTGTTTAAAGAAGATACAATGCAAAATTTCATAAATTATTTCAAAACCATCCTTTCCTCTGTCCTGGCGGAGCCAGGGAAAAAAATAGGAGAAATCGGCATCATACCGGAACAAGAAATGCAAACAATAATGGACCATATCCGGGAGAAAAACAAAGAGATGAATATCGAATTCGATTTAAACTTCGAATGAATCGGCGCAGGAGGAATAAGGTGAACGAAAATAAGCAGTTTTGTATAAAATTGATTCATATGGGAAATATCAGTATGGTGAACCCAGAGGACCGGCAGCAAAAGAATATTTTTTTTATGCCAATGGGTTTATTTCCACTGGCGGATATTTTAGCCAGGAATGGATTTGCCGCTGAAATTATTCACACAGACCTGGAAGCCGGGAAATCCATCCGGGAAATATTGGATTTTGATACGGTGGACATGGTGGGGATTGACGATCACTGGGTGAACCAGAGTGTAACGGCTGTGGAAACCGCTGCCGAGATCAAACGTATCAAACCCGGGATGTTTGTCGTTTTTGGTGGATATAGCGCCAGCCTATTTGCAGAAGAAATTATAAGGGATTTTCCTCAAATCGATGCCGTGATAAGAGGCGATGGTGAAATCCCGTTAATCGAACTTGCCAGGGTACTTCATGAAGAGAAATTACAGGGGAAGGACATCGTAACCGGGCTTAGTTCGGAGAAACTAAAAAAGGTTCAAAACCTGGTCTGGAGAGATGCCGATAAGAATGTTTTCGCCAATGAAATAACCTATACCGCAACGGTTGAGGACATGGAGAAATTGGATTTCGCCGCCCTGGAATACCTCCGGAATTGGGAAGGATACCGTTTGTCTTCCTTTTTTTACACGAATTACGGGCCAATCAAAAATTCTCCCATGTTTTTATTGGAAGCTGCCAGGGGTTGTGAATATGCCTGCACATTTTGCGGTGGCAATTGCGCGGCGCAGAAAAAAATGGCCAACCGAACACGGACGATTTTTCGCTCTGTGGAATCGACGATGGCTACAATAAAAAAAGCAATTTCCTATGGTTTTGAAACATTTTACACATCACTGGAATGGGAAACCAGCGACGAATGGTATATCGAGCTTTTCAAGCGGATCGAAGAAGAAAAGTTGGCAATAAATTATACTTATGGTTGTTGGAGACTTCCATCCCCTGCTTTAGTGGACGCCATGTCGGCGGCTTCCAGGGAAGTGATTATCGAGATATCCCCGGAAACTTCCAGCGATGAATTACGTAAGAGAAATAAGGATGTACGGATTGCCTATACAAATAAAGAGATGGAAGCCTGCCTGGATTATATAAATACCAAAAAAAATGTTAAAGTCCAGCTTTTTTTCGGGTTTTACGTTTCCGGGGATATACCGGGAACTGTCATTAATACAGCCGAATATATACTTAAATTGGCGATCAAATACCCGGGTTTATTGGAACTGGAATACGCCAATTTTTCTACGGATCCGGGTTCATTGTTTTTCTTTAACCCGGGAAAGTACGGGATAGACATAAAAGTCCGAAATTTTAGAGATTACCTGGCATATATTAGGGAGAATTACATCCTTAAAAAAGGACAGCAAGCAGACATGACGGTTTTCAAACCTTTTGCCGTGACTGCGGCGGAAGATGCCGAATTAAGACGGCAAATAAGGCTCTGGAACTATTTGTTCGTCGCCTACAGGAAATCGGTGTCCTATATCTTAACCAAAACCCAAGCGCCGGATATAATCATGGCTGTCTTGAAAAAATCCACGATCCCCTTGAATCCCGATAATAATTTCAACCTGGATGAACTCAAAAGAATATTGATCGGTATGTGCGCCGAAAAGGAAATGTTGGATGATTTTTTGATTAAATTAATCGTGGGCGAATGCGAGCTGATGAAAATGGAACACCGGGTGTCCAAGCCTACTACCCAGATTTACCTCGAATCGGCCCTGGAAAATGAGTTACCTGGAGATTACACCTTCTCTTTCATGATGGATTTTATAAAGTCGGGTTCCGCCGGCGGTTCTTCGGATGACGACATCCTGGATATCGAATTAGATATCCGGCAATAATCAAGGTAAAAGGAGTTCTTAATGAGCGAAAAAAAAAAGGATAATACAAGGGACGAAAAAATTATGGTTTTATTAGATAAATTCGAGGATGAGAAAAACTATTGGTTTGAAAAATTACAGGATATAACCGATATCGCAACATTTCCCGTGGATTTTGAAAACCGGCAGGAAAATAAAAAGGAAACTTTGCCCATTTCGTTTGATAGTCGCCTGGCGTCGAAAATATTACAAATCGGTAAAAATAACGATTTATCGATTTATGTTGTACTCCTGGCGGCGTTCAACGTATTAGCCTGGAAATACAGCCGTCTGGACGACTGTATCATAGCCTCCCCCATGCATGTTAAAGATGAGAAAATTTATAACCGGTTTATCTTATTGCGAAACACAGTCGCCGCCCGTATGTCTTTTGTAGACCATATAATGGCTGTCAAGGCCACTGTTTCGGACGGTTATAAAAATCAACATTATCCTATTTCCAAAGTGATTGAGACCCTGGGGTATGGGGATCGTGAATTCATTGCTGTGGCTGTGGCGTTGGAAGGGGTACATAAAATCGATACTCTCGATGCCTTTACCGAGTCGGCAGCCAACCACTTGCTGCTGTCCTTCGTTCGCGCCAGGGACAAATTGGCAGGCAAGGCGATATACAATTCAAAGCTGTTTAAAGAAAATACCGTCCGGGGAATAGTGAAATACTATATAACCGTTCTGGATTGGTTATTAGCCAACCCCAAAGTCCAACTCTCAGAGTTGGAATTGGCGACTCCGGGGGAAAAAGAGGTGATATTGAACCATTTTAACCAGGCGGAAGTAGAATTTCCCGGCCCCCGAACTATTCATGAATTGTTTGAAGCCGCCGCCGCCCGGTGGCCGGGAAATATTTCCGTCATATTTGAAGATCAGCCTGTGAAATACACCCGATTGAATGAAGATACTAACCGATGGGCGAGGTTCCTGGCGGAAAAAGGTATAAGGCCGGGAAGTATTGCTGCCATAATGCTTGAAAGCTCTGTGGAAATGGTAACGGTAATACTTGCAATATTGAAATCCGGGGGCGCTTATCTTCCCTTACAACCCGATTACCCCGCCCAACGGATAAAACATATGCTGGAAGACAGCGGGGCGCAGCTATTATTAACGATTTCATCTTTTAGTGGCCTCTTACAGGAAATTCAACCGGGAATACCAGCGTTTTTTATCGATAAAGAAGATTTAACCCCCTACAGTACAGCAAATATCGATGCAGTCGGTGACAATATGAACCTGGCGTATATCATCTATACCTCCGGCACCACCGGTGCTCCTAAAGGCGTATTGGTACAAAACAAAGGCCTTGTCAATTATACATTATGGAGGCTCCATGCCTATAATTATACCTGTAAAGATGTGTCGCTTCAGCTCCTTTCATATATATTCGACGGCTTCATGTCGAATTTTTATACCAGTTTACTTTCCGGTGGAACCCTCGTGATGGTTCCCGGGACCCGGGCCGTTGATACAGACTATTTAAAGGAAATAATTAAAAAATACGGCGTCACGAATATAAGTCTTGTTCCCGGGATGTATAAAACTTTGCTCGATAAGATTGACGGACAGTACCTTACAAGTATGCGTTTTGTTGTATTGGCCGGGGAAAAGGCTGATTCAAAACTGATTAGCAGGAGTAGGGAGAAGATACCTGGAATCCTGCATATTATCGAGTATGGCCCTACCGAGGCCACTGTGACTGCAATCGCAAATATTGGTATTGAACCGGACGAAACAGCTCTTATCGGGAAACCCATCGCCAATGTCCGGGTATATATCCTGGATGAGTGGTTTAAGCTGCTTCCCGTCGGTATTGCCGGGGAAATATTTATTGGGGGATGCGGGGTTGCTCTCGGATATTTAAATAACGATGAACTGACTTCGAAACGTTTTATTGAAAACCCCTTTGAACCAGGGGGAAAGCTCTATCGGACAGGAGATCTCGCCAGGTGGACGGGCGATGGAAAAATCGAATTTATCGGACGGGTTGATCGACAGTTGAAAGTCGGCGGAATTCGTGTAGAACTCGAGGAAATTAAAAATTGCTTGTTAACGCATGACGATATCCTGGAGGCCGAGGTGATGGATGGTGAGAACCGGGAGGGAGAAAAATACCTGTATGCCTGTGTGGTTTGCCGGGGAAGTATCCCGGAGTCGGAATTGAGAGGATACCTCGGCCGGTATTTGCCTCATTATATGCTTCCCTCAAAGGTCATATATATTGACAAAATGCCGTTAACCCCCAACGGGAAACCGGATCGAAAAGCCCTGGAAGAGATCGGTCAAAAAATGTGTCTCCCGGTAGAGTACAGCGCCCCCCAAAATATAATTGAAAAAAACTTGGTGGAAGTCTGGGAAGAAGTTTTGGGACGCGAATCCATTGGGATCGGCGATAATTTCTTTTTATTGGGGGGCGATTCCATTAAAACCATCCAGATCGCTGCTAAAATGAACAGTAGGGGATACCGCATCGGCATGAAAGAGATATTTGAGAATCCCACGATTACACAACTGGCACCACTGGTCGAGGAATTGCAGCAAACAGCGGAACAATCTTTAGTTACCGGGATTATTCCCTTAATTCCAATCCAGCGGAGTTTCTTTTCAGGGCCCCCCGTAGACCGTCATCATTTCAACCAGGCCGTGCTTTTATATTCTAAAGATGGTTTTGACGAAGTCGCCACCCGGGTCGTATTCCAAAAAATCCAGGAACATCATGACGCCCTTCGCATGAATTATATAAATCGGGACGGCGAGATTTCCCAGGTTAACCGGGGCCTGGACTATCCTTTTTCATTGCAGGTATTTGACTGTCGGGACCGTGAAAATGCATTTCAAATACTGGAAGACTCCGTGGAAAAAATACAGGGAAGTATTGACCTGGAAAACGGGCCGGTAATGAAATTGGGGTTGTTTCACATGAATGATGGAGACTGCTTATTGATTGTAATTCATCACCTGGTTATCGATACTGTTTCGTGGAGGATATTGTTTGAAGATATCGACAGCTTGTATAAACAATACCATCTACACCATGATGAAAAAAAATTGGCATTGCCTTACAAAACCGATTCATTCAAGATTTGGGCGCAAAAACTGGCCCAATATGCATCCAGTCTGTTGTTCTTAAAGGAAAAAAATTACTGGAAGGAGTTGGAAGCCATTGAAGTCCCTCGCATTGCTAAGGATTACGAAATAGACGATAATTTTTTAAAAGACTTTACCACCCTGTCATTTCGGTTAAGTGAAACCGAAACCGAATACCTATTGACAAAAGTCAACAACGCATTTAATACGGAAATAAACGATGTATTACTGACTGCCCTGGGGTTAGCTTTTTCGAAAACCCTCGGTCATAAACGTGTATTGATTGCATTGGAAGGACACGGAAGAGAGGAAATCCTGAAGGATGTAAATATTAAGCGTACAGTAGGATGGTTTACAAGCATGTTTCCTGTGGCGTTAAATTTTACGTTTGAAACCGACTTTGCACGCCAGTTGAAAGAGGTAAAAGAAACCCTCCGCCGTATCCCGAATAAGGGCATCGGCTATGGGATTTTAAAATATTTAAGCCCCGGGGAATATAAGCGGGAAATCGATTTTAAGTTAAAACCCCAGGTGAGTTTCAATTATTTCGGTCAATTTACAGCAGATTTGGCCAACCTCGCTTTCACCTTTGCAAAGGAGGGGGTAGGGCATACCCAGAGTTTGGACAGGGAGTCGGAATGCCAATTGGATGTGGTCGGCATGATTGCTGAAAATTACCTGGAAATTGGCATTGCTTACAATATGAAACACTACAAAACCGAAACCATCGCTGCTTTAGTAAATGCGTTTCACGAAGAACTTCGTCGGGTCATCTCCTTTTGTATGGCCAGGGAAAGCGTTGATGCATCCCCCAGTGATTTCAGTTATAAAAAACTCTCCATCGATGAACTGGATTCCATTTTCGATGGAATCGAAGGCAAGAATAACGAACTCCGTAAAGAGAATATAAAAGATATTTACCCGTTATCGTCAATGCAGGAGGGGATGTTTTTTCATGCAATGTTTGATCGGAACTCCATTGTCTATTTTTTACAAGTATCGTACCGTTTATTTGAAGAGATAGACATCCGCTGTGTGGAAAAGACGATAAATGAATTATTCAAACGGTACGATATCCTGCGGACTGTTTTTATCCAGAAAGGGAGTCATCGGCCACTCCAGGTTGTATTAAAGGAAAGAGCGTTCTCGTTAGAATATGAGGATATATCGGGCGCCGATAATAATATGGATGATTATTTAACCCGGTATAAAGAAAAGGATTTATCCGGTTTATTCAACCTAGAGAAGGATTTATTGATACGGGTGGCTGTTATTAAATCCGGGCCGGCTGTCTATGATTTTGTCTGGAGTTTCCATCATATATTGATGGATGGCTGGTGTATCGGGCTGTTAATATCGGAATATTTTGAAATATACCAATCGTTTGTTGAAAAACGTCCTTATCATTTGCCCAAGGTAACGCCTTACCGGACATTTATCGAATGGTTGGAAAAGCAGGACCATGAAGCTTCAAAGCAGTATTGGTCGGATTACCTGGAAGGGTACACCGAACAGGTCGGCGTTCCCAGGTTAAAAGGAATTAAAACCAGGCAAAAAGGATATAAAATTGAAGTTTGTTCACACCCGTTGGAAAAAGATAAAACCAATCGAGTTAATCAAATGGCCAAAAATTTCCAGGTAACCACGAGTACCTTTTTTCAGGCTGTCTGGGGTATTATTCTTGAAAAATTCAACAATAAGCATGATGTGGTATTTGGTGCAGTGGTATCCGGGCGGCCACCGGAAATCGAAGGTGTGGAAAACATTTTAGGCTCTTTTATGGCCACTATTCCAATTCGTATCAAGAACGATGAAAACACGGCATTCAGTTCCCTGATCCGGGATGTACAGGAAAGCGCCCTTAAAAGCCAGCCCCATCATCACTATCCCCTGGCGGAAATCCAGGCCAATTCCCACCTAAAACAAAATCTTTTCGACCATATCTTCGTATTTGAAAACTTCCCCAGGTTGGATGCAGTTTCAAAATTGTCGGATGTCAAACCGTTTGAGCAAAGTAATTATTCTCTCAATTTTATCATTGTCCCGGGAGAATCATTAAACCTGATTTTTACTTATAATGGTAATTTGTACGACGCGAATTTCATAAAAAACCTGGCCGGTCAAATCGAGAAGGCAGTAGATATTGTGCTTGAAAATGAAAATATAAAAGTTAAAGACATTACGATTTCGCAAATTTTCTTAACCGCTGCGTCTAATATCCATGCGGACAAAGACGGCGATTTTGATATATAAATTTATAGGAGACATTTCTATGGATAACGTGAATAATATTTCCACGGAACTCGCGTATGCGGCCCGTGAATATGCTAAGGAAAGAGAATATTGGCTAAATAAGCTGTCCGGTGAAATTATAAAGACCAATTTCCCATATGACAGGTTGAACGGGAAGGCCTTAGACGGGGAGGAACCGCGCATGGAATCCCTTGCTTTTAATATTAATGGGGACCTCTTCTCAAAATTGTTAAAGGTCAGTAACAATTCGGATACGCGACTTTTTATGGTTTTAGCGGCAGGGGTGGCGTTACTATTGGCCAAATATACCGAACACGATGATATAATAATAGGGACGCCTATCTATAGGCAGGCAATTGAGGGCGACTTCATTAATACAGCCCTGGCCTTGCGAATCCGGTTGAGCGCCGATATTTCTTTCAAAGAGCTGTTAATACATGTAAAAGAAATCCTTGTAGAAGCCTTTGAAAATCAAAATTATCCGCTGGAAACAGTGCCGTACGAATTAAATATTCCTTTCGGCGAAGCGAATGATTTTCCACTTTTTGATACCGCTGTTTTACTTGAAAATATCCAGGAAAAATCATATCTCTCCCATCTCAAAATCAATACTTTATTCTCTTTTTTTAAGGAGGACGCGTGCATCACGTGTACTGTAGAATTTATTCCCCACCGCTATAAACCGTCTACTATCGGGCAAATTTTCAAGCGTTTTAAACTCCTCCTGGAGAAATGTTTTGCCGAGCCGAATACCGCCATATCTTCATTGGATATCCTATTTGATGAAGAGAAAAGACGACTTTTAAATGATTTTAATAATTCAGGCGCCGGTTACCCCAGGGATAAAACGATTCATCGATTATTCGAAGAGCAGGTTGAAAGAACCCCGGACCATGATGCGTTAATAGAACCAATTACCGGGACTTTCACTCCTGTCCGGACAGAAGCCAAACATTTGACTTATAAAGATTTAAATGAGAAAGCCAACCGATTAGCTCACCTCTTGACGACGAGGGGAATAACCGGGGGTAGTATCGTATGTGTAATAGGAGGCTGTTCCCCCGAGATCGTGATAGGGATTATGTCTGTATTAAAAGCCGGTGGAACCTATCTACCCCTGGATGCGAAAAATCCCCCTGAAAGAAATCGTTTTATTATCCAGGACAGCCGGGCGTCATTATTTTTGACCCAGGGTGATTTGATTAATGAGCAAAATAGTGTTTTCCAGGGGTTTTCCGGGCGGGAGATTATCCCTGTCGATGATGAATCGATTTTCACAGGGGAAATTAGCAACACGGTCTGTAATGTTAACCCGGAAAACCTGGCATATATTATCTATACTTCCGGTACTACGGGGAAACCCAAGGGGGTTATGATCCCTCATCGGGCGCTTGTCAACTATATATGGTGGGCTGCAGGAACTTATGTGAAAAATGAAACCGTTTATTTTCCCTTATTTACTTCTATTTCATTTGATTTAACGGTAACTTCCATATTTACTCCCTTGATAACGGGAAATGCAATTGTTGTCTATACCGGTAATGACGGAGACCATCATGAAGTATTAATCGACAAAATACTGGCTGATAATAGGGTGGGAGTGGTAAAATTGACCCCTTCTCATCTCTATCTAATCGGGGATAAAAAGATAAATGGCTCACAAATCAAGCGTTTTATCCTGGGGGGTGAGCTGTTGGAAACAGGGATCACCCGGAAAATTTATGAATATTTTAAGGGGAATATTGAAATATACAATGAATATGGTCCCACAGAGGCAACTGTGGGATGTATGGTTCATAAATTCGACAGCGAATCCGATACCGGCGCAGCCGTTCCAATAGGAACGCCTATCGCTAATACACAGATATATGTGTTAAATAAACATTTAAAGCCTGTTCCCACCGGGGCGGTAGGTGAGATATACATTGGCGGTGAAGGTCTTGCTGCCGGGTATCTGAAAAGAGCCGAGTTTACATCTGAAAAATTTATCTCCAGCCCCTTTAACAAAGGTGAGCGATTGTACCGGAGCGGGGATATGGCCACGTGGCTCCAGGATGGGACAATAGAGTTTTTAGGAAGGATTGATAACCAGGTAAAAATAAGAGGGTTCCGGGTGGAAGTAAATGAAATTGAAGTATGTTTGCTCAAGTACGAAAGTGTGAAGGCGGTGGTTGTTATCCCCAGGAAATCCCCGGGAAAATTGTCCCACGAAAGCGATATGAAGGATATCGCCCTTTGTGCGTATTTTACAGCGGATATGCATCTACCCGCTAGGCAACTAAGGGAATATTTGGCTCAAGAGCTTCCCGAGTATATGATACCCTCTTATTTTGTTCAATTGCAAGTCATTCCGCTTACTCCTATCGGGAAAGTTGACAAGAATGCACTCCCGGACCCGGAGATAAAAGCCGATGGTGAATTCGCAGCTCCACGCGACGAAATTGAAAGAAAACTGGCGGCGATGTGGGCTGATACATTGGGGGGGGAGAATGAAAAAATCGGGATTGACGACAATTACTTCGAATTAGGTGGGCATTCGCTGAAAGCGACGCTGCTGGCTGCTCAAATCCACAAAGGGCTCAATGTCAAAGTCCCTTTATCCGTGATATTCGGTGCGCCTACCGTCCGGGAATTAGCCAAATACATCCGGAATGCCCCGGAAATCAGGTTCATTTCATTAAAGCCGGTAGAAAAAAAGGAATACTACGGAGTTTCACCGATTCAGAAACAAATATATGCTGTCTGTCAATTGGAAACCGATACTAGTTACAATACACCGCAATCGTTATTATTGGAGGGAGAATTCGACCTGGACCGGATGGAGCGGACTTTCTTTTCTCTAATACAAAGGCATGAGGGGTTACGCACCTCGTTTATTGTCGTGGATGAAAAACCCGTACAATGGATTCACCATAACGTAAAATTTGAGGTCGAACGGTTATCTATATTGGGGAAAGAAGATGAAACCTCAATAGAACCTATTATTAAAAAATTTATTCGCCCCTTCGATCTTTCCCAGGTTCCATTGATGAGGGCGGGGGTGATTCAACTTGAAAAAAATAAGCATATCCTGTGTATTGATTTGCATCATATCATAACAGATGGCGTTTCCTACGATATCCTGATGGCTGATTTTGCCGCATTTTACCGGGGCGAGAATCCCCCCCTGCTGCAGGTTCAATACAAAGATTATTCCGAGTGGCAGGATACAAGGGAATACCGGGATATATTAAAAAAACAGGAGTTATATTGGGCCAGTCAGTTCGCAGACAAAATACCCGGCTTGAAACTCCCGTTGGATTACCCCAGGTCGGGAATACAGGCTTCCGAAGGAGATGTGGTTACCATTAATATTATGCAAGATTTAGCCCTAAAACTGAATGAACTGATCCGCCTGAAAAAGGATACTACATTATTTATGATCATGATGGCGACGTTCACTATCCTTTTATCACGGTATTCCGGTCAGGATGATCTAGTGGTGGGCTTTCCCATGGTGGGAAGAACTCATGCGGAACTGGAGAATATTGTCGGGATTTTTATCAATATGTTGGCCCTGAGAACCCGGCCCTCCTGGAATAAAACCTTTAAAGAATACCTGGATGAAGTTAAGATCAATTCTCGCAGAGCTTACGAAAACCAGGATTATCCCTTCGTTAATTTGGTAGAATTACTTCGAATACCAAGGGATCCAGGGAGAAATCCCATATTCGATAGTGTTTTTTCCCACCAGGAAATTAGCGCAAATCAAGTGGAAAAAACCTGGCTGAGCAGCGCCCTAAAGATTACTCCCTACAAATATGGAACCGAAGATTCCAAATTTGATCTCCAGCTATTAAGTACATTCGCTGAAGGGAATTTTTTTATGGCCCTGGAATATAAAACTTCGCTGTTTAAACGTAAAACAATCGAAAGTATGCAGAAACATTTTATCGAAATACTGGAGCAAGTGGTGAACAATGAGGAAATAAAACTCGGGGATATCTCTTTATCAAATGACGTCGTATTTGGAATCACTACACCGGAAGCAGGGACAGTCGATTTTAATTTTTAATTTTCAGACTCCCGGGAACAATCGTTCCCGGCGGCTTTAACTAAAGAGAGGATATTGGACGATGAGCGAAGATATTTCAAAAAGATTAATCGTTTCCGGCAGCAGGGTGGATAAAGAAAAAAATTATTGGTTGAGTAAATTATCGGGAGAAATTGCCGGGAGTTATTTCCCATATGATTATGATAGTAGGATGGATACCCCCGGGCAGAAATACAATCGATATGAATTCGCCCTGCCGGAAGAATTGGTTATAAAGCTAAACCGGGTAACAAATAATTCGGACTACAATTTGTATTCTATGTTGTTAGGGGGGGTGACCCTTTTGCTGCACAAGTATACCGGGAGTACCGATATTTTAATTGGCGCGCCCATTTATAAACAGCCGGTGGATGGAAATTTTATTAATACTGTTTTGGTTATAAGGAATGAATTCTCACTGGAGAATACATTTAAAGAATTGATCCTCCGGGTCAATAAAAACTTGGTTGAAGCAAATGAGAATATGAATTACCCAATCGAGCATTTGTTGTCGCAACTTGATATCCCCTATTGCGAAGAGAATTTTTCCTTTTTTGATACGGTGGTTCTTATGGAAAATATCCATGACCGGGAATATATCCGGGATATTCGGCCGGGTATTATATTTTCTTTCCGAAAAGAGGGAGAGTGTAAGGTGCGGGGAGTAGTAGAGTTTCGAAATGATTTATATCGAATCGAAACTCTCCGGCGTATTATCCTTCATTTCACAAATTTATTACAGGACCTGGAAAATAATATCAACCGAAGTGTCATTGCCATGGATATCCTTTCGAAAGAAGAGACGCAGCGATTATTATTTGATCTTAACAATACTAAAACGGAGTACCCCGGGGAAAAAACGATTTATGAACTATTTGAAGAGCAAGTGAAGCGAACACCGGATAATGTCGCTCTCAGCGGTATAGGAAAGATGAAAAAGGAGAAACATCGGGGGGGGGAAGCCCGGGGGACGCTGCATAAGGAATCCATGCAGCTAACCTACCGTGAATTGAATGATAAAACCGGTATATTGGCCGGAATACTGATTCGAAAAGGGATTAAACCCGATATTATTGTAGGTATTATGAGTGCGCGGTCGATCGAAATGGTTATCGGGATAATCGGGATATTAAAATCAGGCGGAGCGTATTTGCCCATCGATCCCGAATTCCCGGCGGAACGAATCGGGTATATGCTGAAAGACAGCGGCGTCGAAGTGTTATTTAGTAATACCGATAATCATGAAAAGTTCGCTGCGGGAATTGAAATAATAGATGCTGCTGTTATTTATACGGCGTCTGATGCGAGCGCCCGTTACATACCGATCGCTTCTCCTGGCTGCCTGGCCTATGTGATTTACACATCCGGTTCTACCGGTAGGCCAAAAGGTGTGATGATCTCCCATCGGAATGCAGTCAACTTTATTACTGGGATGATTACAAAAATCAATTTTTCTCCCAAAAGAACCATCCTGGCCTTAACCACGATATCTTTCGATATCTTTTTCCTTGAAGTCGTCCTTCCCTTAACTCGGGGATTAAAAATATTTATTATGGATGAATTCCAGCAGCGTGACCCCGCATTATTGGGAAAAGCCATAAGCGAAAGTTGTGTGGAAATACTTCAATTTACTCCTTCCAGGCTTCAATTACTCTACCTCTATAACCCCGATTTGACATGCTTGCATTATGTAGGGGAACTCATTGTAGGGGGAGAAGCATTCCCGCCCGGTTTATTCGAGAATCTAAAAGCAAATTTCCAGGGTAAGCTTTATAATATCTATGGTCCGACGGAAACTACCGTATGGTCATCCTTGAAGGATTTGACCCAGGAAGATCGAATAACCGTGGGAAACCCTATTGCCAATACCCAGGTTTATATTGTAGATAAAAATAATAATCTTCAACCGTTTGGGGTATATGGCGAATTATTAATCGGGGGAATTGGCGTATCCAGGGGATATTTGAACCACCCGGAATTAACGGCAGAAAAGTTCATTAATTTGGAACAAACATCTATATTTTCCAAATTTACCGATCCGAAACCCAAAACTCTAAACTCTAAACTTTATTGCACCGGCGATTTAGCCCGTTGGTTGCCTGGTGACAATATCGAATTTTTAGGGCGAATCGATCATCAAGTAAAGCTCAGGGGATTCAGAATCGAATTGGGAGAAATAGAAAACCGGTTATCGCAGCTTGATGAGATTAAGGAAGCGGTGGTGGTGGTAAGAACGGACCAGGACGGGTATAAATTTTTGTGTTCTTATTTTGTTCCGTCTACTGAAGAGGTAATTAAAGGGGGGGGGGCGGTTGAAAAATTGAGAAACCGGCTGTCGCGTACATTACCTGATTACATGATTCCTACCTATTTTATACCTTTGGAAGCCATCCCGTTAACCCACAATGGCAAGATTGACAGGCGCGCCCTTCCTGAGCCTAAAACCCATACCAGCGCAGAGTATGCAGCGCCGCAAAACGATAACGAATCCACCCTGGCCGAGATATGGCAGAGTGTTTTTGGTATTGAAAAGGTAGGGGTTAATGATAATTTTTTTGCACTGGGGGGGGATTCTATAAAAGCCATCCAGATATCCGCCCGTTTACTTAAAAATGGTTTAAAAGCATCGGTTAGAGATTTATTTGAAAACCCAACCATAAAAGCGTTGGCAAAAAATGTTAAACAGGTGCAGCGAATTATTGACCAGGGAAGTGTGGCGGGCGTCGTTCCGCTAACTCCCATGCAGCATTACTTTTTTAATAGTTTTTCTACGGACAGGCATCACTTTAATATATCGGTCATTTTAAATCACAACGATGGAACAATCGACGAATTCCTGGTTGAAAAAGTACTGGAAAAAATTACGTATCACCACGACGCCTTACGAATGGTGTATAGTCTTGATGAAAATCAATCTCAAATTGTGCAGCGAAATCTGGGCCTGGAGGGGAAACATTTTTACCTGGAAGTTATTCGCCTTTATAGTAAAATAGATGCCGAAATCGAATCGGAAATCGAAAAACATTCTAATCGACTGCAGCGTGGGATCGATTTGCGGGACGGGCCATTATTAATCGGGGGCTTGTTTAAAACCCCGATGGGCGATCACTTACTATTAATAATCCATCATTTGGTTATGGATGGCATCTCGATCAGGATACTGATAGAAGACCTCTCAATCGGATACGCCCAGGCGCAAAAAGGCGAAGAAATAAAATTCCAGGAAAAAACCGATTCCTTTCTTTACTGGTCTCATAAATTGCTTGAATACGCCGGGAGTAAAAGCACGTTAAAAGAGTTCGAATACTGGAAAGAGATAGAATTATTGAACTTTGAAAATTTACCCAGGGATCGTATCGTCAGTAAAGAAGATAAAAAAATAAAAAACAATGAAACCCTTCAAATAACACTGGCTGAAACCGAAACTGAAAAATTGTTGAAGGATATCCATCGCTGTTACAATACCGAAATGAACGATATATTGATGACAGCGCTGGGTATGGCAATTAATGATTGGACGGGCATGGAAAATATCCCGGTTAGCATGGAAGGACATGGTAGGGAGCCTATTATGGAAGATGTGATCAGCGATCGAACGGTGGGATGGTTCACCACCCAGTTCCCGGTCATTTTAAATATTAAACAGTCCGATTCGATTTCTCATAAAATAAAGAAAGTCAAAGAATCTCTTAGGAGAATTCCCAATAAAGGGGTTGGGTATGGGATATTAAAAAATTTAACCCCCGTTGAAATGAAGCAAGGCATCCGCTTTGAAAATGAACCGGAAATTATTTTAAATTATCTCGGGCAAATCGATTTAAACAGTGAAATGAAAACAAGAGGCGCCATATTTGGGCTCTCGCCCATGAAAATGGGCGATATATTAAGCCCCGAATTAGAAGAATTATACACTATAAATATAAGGGGAGTCGTCTTAGAGAATAAGTTTACCCTATTGATTTCTTTTAATAAATTCGAGTATAACACCAATACCATTGAAAAATTTTTATATATCTTTCGTCAAAACTTGCTCGATATTATCGGGCATTGCCTGGAGAAGGAAGAAAGCGAATTGACTCCCAGTGATGTAGGAGATGAAGACCTTTCTATCGAAGATTTGAATGAAATTCAAAAAATGCTCCGGTCGTAAGTCACAATAGAATCAATTCCCGGGAATACAGTGATTGAAGGAGTAAGATAATGGATGAGAAAAAAGAAATAGAAAAAATCTATTCCCTTTCGCCCATGCAGCAGGGAATGTTATTTTATTGGCTGATTCACAAGGACGCCGATATCGGGAATGACCCTTATTATCGATGTAGTACATTTATCATAAAGGGGAAGCTGGACATACCTCTCTTTGAAAAGAGTTTTAACTTGCTTATCCGGAGATATGACGTACTGCGGACTATTTTTGTCTATGAGAAAATTCAGAAACCCAAACAGGTAGTTTTGAAGAAAGTGCAAGCCGTCATTAATTTTGAAGATTTATCCGGTTTGAACATGGGGGCGATGGAGTTGGAACAATACCTGTCTGGAAAAAAGGAGGAAGATAAACAAATAGGGTTCGACCTGGGGCTTGGGTTATTATTACGGGTTTCGATTTTTAAGACAGCAGGGGATAACTATGTCCTGGTTTGGAGTTATCACCACATTATAATGGACGGGTGGTGCCTGGGAATTCTTTATTCGGAAGTGATGTCGATATATTCCGGGCTGCGAAGCGGGACACAGGCTATTCTTCCTCCTGTACATGCTTACCGGGATTATATAAAATGGATCGAATCCTATGATAAAGAAAAAAGCCTGGAATATTGGAAGGATTACCTGGAGGGGTTTGAAGTGAAGACCGGCTTCCCCTGGGGAAAAGGTCAGGGAAAAGATGATAAATATGTTCACGGGGAATTTTTATTCCCGATTGAGCGCTCATACACGAGATCGTTGGCGCGTTTGTCCGAGGAATACCAGGTAACCGTCGGCGCCGTGTTTCAAACCCTATGGGGAGTTTTGCTGCAAAAATTAAATAATACGGATGATGTAGTATATGGGACGGTTGTCTCCGGGAGACCTCCCGAAGTAGAAGGAATTGAGCGTATGGTCGGATTATTTATCAATACGACGCCATTTCGGCTTCATGCTGGCGGAGAATCCTCTTTTGTCGATTGTTTAAAGGAAGTGCACCGGGAAGATATATTAAAAAAAATGAAAGAATATATCCCCCTGGTAGAAATACTCGACTTATCGCCCTTAAAAAGGAATCTATTCGATCATATTATGGTTTTTCAGAATTACCCCATCCAGGATGCCGTGTCGAAGTCCGAAAGCGGATCCCAATTGGGCTTTACGGTGGAAAATGTCGAATCCGTTGAGCAGACCAATTATAATTTTTTCCTGACCATTGCACCCGCCGAGGTTTTCCTCATAAAATTTGTGTTTAATGCATGGTTATACGATCGGGGGGATATTGAGAAAATGGGGAGTTACTTTCTTGAATTGGTTAAGCAGGTGGTAGAAACAGTCGGGATACGAATAAAAGGCATTTCCATTTTGCCTGAAAAAGAAAAAGAACGACTTTTATATGAATTAAATAATATAAATCCGGGAGACACATTGGGGGAGGGGTATCGGTGTGATAAATCCATCCACCAATTATTTGCAGGGCAGGTTGAACGAATTCCGGACAATATTGCCGTTATCGGCATATCCACCAGCGAAATTAAAAATTTGCGATCAGGGATTCAAGAATCGTCCTTCCAGGTAACGTACCGGGAATTGGATTATCAATCCGGTCGATTGTCTTGCATATTACGGGAAAAAGGCGTCGAAGCGGACACCATTGCGGCGATCAAAATCGAACGTTCTGTTGAAATGATAATCGGCATTATGGGAATATTGAAAGCAGGTGGGGCATATTTACCTATTGACTCCAATTATCCGCAGGAACGAATTAATTACATGATAAAGGACAGCAATGCAAAAGTACTAATAAGAAATAAATCCGAAATTCGAAATCCGAAATTCGAAACAAATCCCAATGTTCAAAAAATAAATGACCAAAACAAACACATTGAAGATTTGACGGTTTTGAATTTTGAAAATTTGAATTTAAATTCTATAAAAGGGTGCCCCCGCCGGGGGCTTTCGGATTTCGAATTTCCTGTTTCGGATTTAAATTCTGCAAATCTCGCTTATGTCATCTACACCTCCGGTACAACAGGGAAACCAAAAGGCGCCGCTATTGAGCATCGATCACTGGTTAACCGGCTCAATTGGATGCAGAAAAAATACCCAATTGATAATAATGATACGATACTACAAAAAACCACATTTACGTTTGATGTGTCGGTTTGGGAGATTTCCTGGTGGTCGATTGTGGGTGCAAAATTATGTCTACTTGACCCCGGCGGTGAAAAAGATCCCCAAATTATAACTCAAACAATTGAAAAGCATAACGTCACTACGATGCACTTTGTCCCATCGATGTTAAGTGTATTTTTAGATTATTTAAAAACCAGCGGTCATGCAAAGAAGTTGGCCCGTTTAAAGTATGTTATCGCCAGTGGGGAAGCCTTGTTGCCGGCCCATGTGCGGCGATTTAACGAATTATTGAAAAAGGAAAACGGCGCGAAGTTGGCCAATTTGTACGGTCCGACAGAAGCCACCATCGATGTCTCTTATTTTGATTGCCTGGAAGTAAGTGAAATAATCCCTATAGGAAAACCTATCGATAATATCGGGTTGTATATCCTGGATAAATATTTGAATATCCAACCCGCTGAAATCCCGGGAGAATTGTGTATATCAGGCATCGGCCTGGCCAGGGGTTATTTAAATCGCCCCGAATTAACAGCGGAAAGATTCTTATCCGTACCTGCCTTGTTTCCTGCGACTAAAAAAATCTACAAGACCGGTGACCTGGCCCGCTGGCTGCCCAATGGAAATATTGAATTTTTAGGTCGAATCGATCACCAAATAAAAATAAGAGGCTTTCGTGTCGAATTGGAAGAGATCGAGAACCGGTTAGCGAATCATCCGGGAATAAAAGAGGCAGTAGTGCTGGCGCGTGAAGAAAGGGAGGGAGATAAATATTTATGCGCTTATATTGTTTCCGGAAGGGAATATTCGTCGTCGGAATTGCGAGAATACCTGTTGCAGGAATTGCCGGATTATATGATCCCGGCATATTTTGTGACGTTGGCAAGCATCCCGTTAACTTCCAATGGCAAAGTGGACAGGAAAAATCTTCCCCGACCGGAAAAACAGTCTATAGGAACCGGTGCGGAATATACTCCACCTGTCAGCGAAACTGAAAAAAAACTGGTCCGGATATGGCAAAATATCCTGTCAATGGAAAAGATCGGGATAAAAGATAATTTTTTTGATGCCGGAGGCGATTCGATAAAAATAATAGGAGCTGTCAATTTAATCAATAAAGAGTTTAACTCCAATATTAAAACAGCGGCCGTGTACGCGAATAATACTATCGAAAAAATCGCAGCGCTTATAGATAGCCCGGATAATGGAGTGGAACGAGGTGCGCTTAAAAAAATTGAACAAGAACTCGATGTGTTGAAACAGCATGTATTTAATGAAATGAAAGACCCCGGGCTGGTAGAAGATGTTTATCCCATGAGCGATGTAGAGATAGGGATGGTTTATCATACCATAAAAAATATCAACTCTGCGGTGTATCACGACCAGTTCGTGTATCAATTGAAATATCCAGGGTTTGAAGTTGATTTATTTAAACGGGCTGTGAAGTTGCTGACGGAGAAACATCCGATTTTAAGAACAGGTTTTGCGATTGAGGATTTTGAGGAACCGGTTCAAATTGTATACAAGCAAATATCGCTTCCTGTTAACCATTATGATATTTCACACCTGGAAAAGAAAAAACAGGAAAACTACCTGGAATTATTCATCCAACAAGACCGACAGAGTCCATTTAATCCTTCTTTTCCACCGCTGTGGAGAATGATGATTTTTTTATTGGGGAATAATAATATTTGTATATTATTGATTTTCCATCACTCGATAATGGACGGATGGAGTGTGGCGTCGTTGATGACGGAATTAAATAATACCTATTTAAAGTTGAAATCCGCTCCCACCTTTGTCCCGCAGAAATTGAAAAGTAGTTACCGGGATTTTGTGTTAGAGCAATTAACGGAAAAAAAGAAAATCGAAGTGGCCGAATACTGGAGAAGTGAGTTGGAAGATTATAAACGGTTGGATATTTCCGGCTTAACAGGTGGTAAATCCAACCAGGTAACGCAATCTGAAAGAAATATCGGGTTTGATAAGTTGGAAAAGTTAAGAGAGGTTTCCCGAAACTGCGGAACCCAGATAAAAAACCTCTTTTTTGCAGTCTATCTTTATATGCTGAACATGTTGTCCTTTGAGAATGATATTGTGACGGGGTTGGTGACGAATAACAGACCTGCCTGTGAAGACGGCGATAAAATAATCGGCTGCTTTTTAAACACCCCACCTTTTCGAATCCGGATACCGGGAGGTATAAAATGGTCTCAATTCATCCGTATGGTGGATGAGAAAACAGTGGCGCTAAAAAAATTCGAAAATATCTCATTATTTGAGATAGCGCGCATAATCGGGGAAAAAACCGGCGAGCAAAACCCGGTATTCGATACGATGTATAATTATATAGATTTCTATGTGTACCGGCAGGCGGACCGGGATGGCGTCGAGGTTAAAAAAGATGAATGGCTGGCCGTGGGGGGCTATGAGAATACCAACGCTATTTTTGTTTTTAACGCCAGTATGACATTGGGGGGGCTCAGTGTCATTCTTTCCTATTCGGGTGAAACGTTTGACAATAATTTGGAAAAAAGGTTATGGAATTATTTTGATAATATATTAGATAAAATTATATCCGAACCGGATGGAGTGATCGTAAAAAACGATTTGATCCCGGGGGAAGAGAAACGGAGGTTGTTGGAAGAATTTAATGACACCGGGAACCAATATCCGAAGGAAAAGACAATACATGAATTATTTGAAGAACAAGTTGTTCGAACTCCCGGGAATATTGCATTAATCGAAGTGGGCAAGACGCAAGACTCCAGGCGGCTCACCTACAAGGAATTGGCTGAAAAATCCGGTAATATCGCTGTTTATTTGCGATCTTCGGGGGTCGGTCCGGACAATATCGTTGCGATAGCAATGGAGCGTTCTATTGAAATGATCGTCGGGATACTCGGTATATTGAAAGCCGGCGGCGCTTATTTACCCATCGATCCCGGTTCCCCCCAGGAACGAATCGATTATATGCTGAAGGATAGTGGGGCTAAGATGCTGATACAGAGAGCGGAAGAGCGGAAGAGCGGAAGAGCGGAATTTGCGTATTCTTGTTTTTCCCCCGCTTCCACGCTTCCTCGCTTCCTCGCTTCCAATTCTTCAAATTTAGCTTATGTCATTTACACCTCAGGTTCTACGGGAAATCCCAAGGGAGTGTTGATCGAGCACCATTCCGTAATAAACCGATTGAATTGGATGCAGCGTTTCTATCCTCTCGATGAAGAAGATATAATCCTTCAAAAAACCCCATATACGTTTGATGTGTCCGTATGGGAATTATTCTGGTGGGGTTTTCAAGGAGCCCGGTTATGTCTCCTGGCGCCCGGGGATGAAAAGAACGCAGAAGTAATTGTCCAAGCCATTGAAAAATACAGGGTTACCACGATGCATTTTGTACCCTCCATGTTGAATGCATTCCTGGAATTTCTTGAAGAAACCGGGGAAGAAAATAAATTAAGTAGTTTGAAGAGGGTTTTTGCCAGTGGGGAGGCGCTGCTTCCTCTTCAAGTAACCGGTTTTCAAAATTTATTAAACGGGACAAGCAATACTCGGCTTATCAATTTATATGGCCCAACCGAAGCAACCGTGGATGTTACTTATTATAATTGTCCTCCCGGTGAATCTCTCCGCACGGTCCCGATTGGGAAGCCCATCGATAATATTAAGCTGTATATCGTGGACAGGTTTTTGAATCTTTCGACGATTGGTGTGGCCGGTGAATTGTGTATCTCAGGTGTCGGGCTTGCACGGGGATATTTAAACCGGCAGGAATTGACCGCAGAAAAATTTAAAAGTGTTGTCATTAGTCATTCGTCATTAGCCGTCAGTAGTTCTAAAAATCTCACCAATGACCAATGTCCAATGACTACTATTGTCCGTTTATACAAAACCGGTGACCTTGCCCGTTGGCTGACCGATGGGAATATCGAATTCCTGGGCAGAATCGATCAGCAAGTTAAAATCCGGGGATTCCGGATCGAGTTGGGAGAAATCGAAGGCAGGCTTATGTTGAATGAGGGAATTGGAAATGCCGTCGTGGTTGCAAAATCGAATGAAAACGGGGATAAATATCTTTGCGCGTATATCACCCCATCCGGTAATCTCGGTAAGCATCTCTCCACACAGGCATTAAGAACATTCCTCTCCGCGGCGCTCCCCGAATACATGGTCCCCGGCTATTTTGTATTTTTGGAAACGCTTCCTTTGACCCCAAGTGGGAAAGTAGACAGGAAAGTCTTACCTGCTCCGGCTATCGGAGGAGAAGGAGCGGATTTTATTGCACCTGTGAATGAAATTGAGAAGAAACTGGTTCAAATTTGGGCCGGTGTACTGGGTTTGCCTATCGATAAAATTAGTACCGGCTCCAATTTCTTCGAACTCGGGGGGCACTCCCTGAGAGCGATTAAGGTTATTGCCGAAATCCATAAAAAATTAAGCGTCAAAATTTCATTGTCCGAATTGTTCAAGTTGTCAACCATCAAGGCGATATCCGAGTTTACCCGGGGAGCGAAGAGAGATATCTACAAACCCATCCATCCATCGGAGCAAAAGGAATACTATCCCCTTACTTCCGCCCAGAAACGAATGTATATCGTGGAACAAATTACAAAAGATTTGAGTTACAACATGCCTACAGTGGCCAGGCTTGAGGGGATTGTCGATAAAGATAAACTGGAGTGGGCTTTCTTGAAATTGATTGAACGGCATGAGGGGTTCAGGACAAGTTTTGAAATCATAGAGGATAAGCTTGTACAGGTTGTCCATCCGATGAGCCGGATTTCCTTTAATATCGACTTCCATGAAACGGATGAAGCCGGGGCGCGGGAACGGGTCAATCATTTCATCCGCTTGTTCGATATGGGGAAAGCCCCGCTGCTGAGAGTCCAATTGATTAAAGTAGGTGAAACACACTATGTGTTCATGATGGACATGCATCATATCATCAACGATGGAATTTCAACCGCAATAATGTTCGAAGAGCTTGGTCGTTTGCTTTCTAACGAACAATTGCCGGAGATGAAATTACAGTACAAAGATTATTCCGAATGGCAGAATGGCGAAGATCAACTCCTCGCAGTGAAAAAACAGGAAGACTTCTGGTTAAATGAACTCGGTGGAGAACTTCCTGTATTAAATCTTCCCCTCGATTTTCCCAGGCCCACTGTGCAGAATTTCGAAGCCGATGTCGTCGATTTTCTAATAGACGGTGAAGAAACCGCTCGATTGAGTAAAATAGTCGTAGAAGAAAAAGCAACACTTTATATTGTACTACTTTCAATATTTAATATATTATTAGCTAAACTTAGCGGGCAAGAGGATATTTTGCTCGGAACGCCACTGGGGGGACGCAGACACCCGGATCTTGATCGAATTATCGGTATGTTCGTGGATACCCTGGTGCTCCGGAATTACCCATCGGGAGAAAAAACCTTCAGGGCTTTTTTAAACGAGGTCAAAGATCGAACGTTCAACGCTTTTGAAAATCAGCAGTTTGAATTCGACGAGTTGGTGAGTCGGTTAGGTGTGGAGCGAGACATCAGCCGGAATCCTATATTCGATGTAATGTTCCAGTGGGAAAATGCGGATGAGCGAGAATCCACGGGAACACAAAGCCGGGCGATCGATTTTACGGTTCTTCCCTATGCCGATTATGCGAACCTCCTGGCAAAATTCGACCTGGCTTTGTATGCAGAAAAAGGAAGGGATACGTTGAATTTAACGATTCGATATTGCCTCAAACTCTTTAAGAAAGAAACTATCGAAAGACTTTCAATTTATCTGGAAAAGATTGTCGCGGAGGTGGCCAAGAACCCGGGCGTAAAATTGTCTGAAATAGAAATATTACCGCGAGATGAGAAAAAGCGCATACTGCTTGAGTTTAATAACACAGGACATGAGTATCCGAAGGATAAAACAATCCACCAATTATTTACAGCGCAGGTTGAACGGGCGCCGGACAATATGGCCGTGGTCCTCCCATCCATCGATCAAATTACATACCGGGAATTGGAAAAGAAATCCAATGGGTTGGCCGCCCTGCTAAGAGAAAATGGCGTGGAACCGGGAACTATTGTTGGAATATTGGTAGGCCGGTCTATAGAAATGGTAATAGGGTTATTGGGGATATTAAAAGCCGGGGGGGGGTACTTGCCCTTGAATCCCAGGCAGCCCGAAGCCCGCACACAGTTTATGATGAAAGACAGCGGAGCAAAGATATTATTGAAAAAATCCGAAATCCAAAATCCGAAATTCGAAACAAATTCAAATGAAACAAATACAAATACCCAAAACAAAAACCAATATTTCGGGGCCGTATCTGTTTTGGATTTTGAACATTTGAATTTTGATATTGTTTCGAATTTCGATATTCGTGCTTCGAATTTAAATCCTTTAAATCTCGCTTATCTCATTTACACATCAGGTTCCACCGGGAATCCCAAGGGGGCGCCTATCGCCCATTCTAATTTTTCACCCCTCGTGCATTGGGGATACCGGGTTATGGCAATATCCGGAGCAGACCGTTTTTTACAAAATTTATCATACTTTTTCGACTGGTCCGTTTGGGAAATATTCCTGGCATTGACAACCGGGGCAGGTTTATATGTTACCGGGGAGGAAGTATTACTGAGTGGAGAAGCGTTGAGTAATTTTATGTGTGAGAATAAAATCACCGTGCTGCATATAACCCCTTCCCAGTTCCAGATCCTGGCCGGGGTTGAGGTCGACGGAAAGTCGGCGAAGCTGGAGAGCTTAAAACATTTATGTTTCGGGGCGGAAAAATTAACATATGATTTGGTGAAACGTAGCATCGATATGATCCCGGGTGATTGCCGTATATATAACATGTATGGTCCGACCGAAGCCACCATCATCGCATCGGTATTGGAGATAAACCGGAATACGCCGGATAAATACGAAAAGTATGGCAGTGTACCCATCGGTAGCCCTGTCGGCAATACGCAGTTATATGTACTGGATAAGTATTTTAATATATGCCCGTTGAATGTAGCCGGGGAGTTGTATATCGGTGGAGACCGGTTGTCCAAAGGATATGTTAACAACCCCGAATTAACCGCGGAGAAATTTATCGATTTTCATCATTCATCATTCATCATTCATCATTCGATTCTCTATCGCACCGGCGACCTGGCCCGGTGGCTGCCTGATGGGGAGGTGGAGTTTTTAGGCCGGAGAGATTACCAGGTAAAGATAAGGGGGCGCCGAATAGAGTTGGGAGAAATAGAGAATAAATGTTTGGAGCATGAAGGGGTAAAAGTTGCAGTCGCAACTGTGAAGGGAGAGACGGATTTGTGTGCGTATATCGTACCGAAAGTACACATTGGGGATGAGGCAGGCTTTAAGGCAGAATTGAAGGAATATCTCTTGGGCCGATTGCCGGGTTACATGATTCCCTCGTTTATTGTGTTGATAACGAGTATCACGTTGACTCCGAACGGCAAAGTGGATTTACGCGCTTTACCTCAACCGGAATTGGTATCGCTGGAGGAATACTTTGCTCCGCGGGATGTAGTGGAAGAAAAATTAGTGAAGATATGGGTGGATGTGTTAGGGAAGGACCCGGTTAAGGACCGCATTGGCATTGACGATAGTTTTTTCGAAGTGGGTGGACATTCGTTGAAAGCAACGATCCTGGCAGCGAAATTACATAAGGAATTCGGTGTGAAAGTTCCTTTGGCAGAGATATTCAAAGCGCCGCGGATCAGGAAATTGGCGGAATACATAAAGTCGGAGGGTAAAGATGCCTATATATCCATAGAACCTGCGGAAAAGAAAGAATATTATTTGCTGTCCCCGGCCCAAAAAAGGTTATATGTCCTGCAGCATATGCTCATCGATAATATAAGCTATAATATTCCTAATGTAATACCTCTTTTGGGAAATATCGAAAAAGAGAAACTGGAAGCGACGTTTAAAAAGTTGATAGAAAGGCATGAGAGTTTAAGAACGTCGTTTATAACCATAAATGGAGAACCTGTCCAGCGAATACACGAAAAGGTCGATTTTACCATCGGATGGTATGAAATAGCGGGAGAGCCGGAAGCGGATGATCTTATAACCGGTTTTACCAGGCCCTTTGATATAAGCCTAACCCCCCTGCTGAGGGTGAATCATGTCACGATCGGATCTTCGCGCCGGGTTCTTTTTATCGATATGCATCACATAATTACGGACGGCGTATCGCAAAGTATACTGGAGAAAGAATTTGTAGTGTTATATGCGGGGGGAGAACTCCCGCCGCTGCGACTGCAGTATAAAGATTATGCCCTGTGGCAGAACAGCGCTGTCCAGCACACCTTGATCAAAGAACAGGAAACCTATTGGTTAAATATGTTTGCCGATGAGATACCGGCGCTGGATATTCCCTTCGATTACCCGAGACCCGCAATCCAGGGTTTTGAAGGCAATTCAGTGGAATTCCCATTAAGCTATGAAGAAAACCAAACGTTAAAAATCCTGGCTAAAGAAGCGGCCGCTACTCTTTATATGTCGATATTATCGGTATTTACCATTTTACTGGCAAAATTAAGCGGCCAGGAAGATATCATCGTGGGTACGGCGATCGCAGGGAGACGTCACGACGACCTGGAGCAAATTATCGGTATGTTTGTCAATACCCTGGCGCTGCGGAACTATCCCGTGGGAGAAAAAAATTTCCCGGGATTTTTGCAAGAATTGAAAGCAAGAACATTGGGTGCCTTCGAGAACCAGGAGTACCAGTTCGAGGAATTGGTGGAAAAGATATCGGTGAGCAGGGACGCCGGCCGTAACCCGTTGTTCGATGTGATGTATAATTTTTTGAACCGGGACGAGTACCCGGACCGGGGAAAAACCCGGGAAAGCCGTGACCCGGTTTCATACACGCATCGCAAAGGGACCTCGAAGTTCGATTTGGCGTTGGAGGTGGTAGACCTTGGAGAAAGGTTGGCTTTAACTTTTAATTACTGTACAAAGTTATTTACCCCGGCAACTATCGAACGTTTTATATCCTATTTTAAGAACCTTTTGAACTTACTATCGGGGAACCCCCGGCAGAAATTATCGCAATTGGAAATTATCGGCGAACAAGAGAAGCGCCGGATATTATATGATTTCAACGATACCGAAGCAGGATACCCGGGGGATAAGACTATACATCGACTATTTGAAGAACAAGCCGAAGCAATACCGGACCATATTGCCCTGGTTGGTTTGGGGCATGGGGCGCCGGGCATGGGGACCCGGGAACACCACCTGGCTTACCGTGGATTAAATGAAAAAGCCTCTCTATTGGGCTGTTTGTTGGGGCAGAAGGGAGTCAAAACCGATGCCATTGTCGGGATTATAGCGGAACGCTCCGTAGAAACAATCGTTGGAATTTTAGGCGTATTAAAAGCAGGTGGGGCTTATATGCCCATTGATCCGAATTCCCCGGGAGAGCGCCGCCGGTACATGATGGCCGACAGCAGCGCCGGGATTTTATTGACCGCGGGGGATGTGTTGTCGCTGAGTACCCGGGAAGCGCGATTCCATCATTCAGCATTTAGCATTCATCATTCCAATAACCTTGCTTACATCATCTACACCTCCGGCACCAGCGGCGCCCCCAAAGGCGTGATGGTGGAACACCGGAATGTAATCAACCTGGTAGAGGCTTTAAACCGGGAGATTTACATAAGCTATCATAAAGCGCTGAATATATGCTTAATAGCTCCTTATATTTTCGATGCCTCCGTGAAACAGGTATTCGTCTCTTTGCTGTTGGGGCACCGGCTCTATATCGCCCCCGGGGAATCCCGGTTGAATGGAGAATATTTACTGGATTATTGCAGGAAGTATCACATCGAAATTTCGGATGGAACCCCGGCCCATTTGCGTTTAATACTTGAAAATATAAAACAATATCCCGCGTTCCCCCCCGTTAAGCAGTTTATAATCGGGGGAGAGGCATTAAAATGGGACACCGTTGAAGAATTTTTAGGCAGGATCGGAGAGGGTCATCTGAAAATCAGTAATATATATGGACCTACGGAATGTACCGTCGATTCGAGCGTATATCAAATCAACCGCTTGCCTGACCGTCGATTGACCGATATCCCCATCGGTAGGCCGCTGTCCAATTGCCGATTGTATATCGTGGATAAGGCCGGCCGTTTGCAGCCCATAGGCATTCCCGGGGAATTATGCATCAGTGGAGCGGGGGTGTCCAGGGGTTATCTAAACCAACCCGCTGTGACGGCGGAGAAATTCAGGGTCAATCCCTTTCCGTCCCCCTCGCCAGGTACAGGTAAGAACCGGGGCTTACATCGGATGTATTATTCCGGGGATCTTGCCCGCTGGGAAGCGGATGGGAATATTCAATTCCTCGGTCGAATCGACCGGCAAGTGAAGATCAGGGGCTACCGCATCGAATTGGGTGAAATCGAAAACCGTTTGTTAACGCATCCCGGGATAACAGGGGCGCTGGTATTGGTAAGAGAAGATCATGCAGGAGATAGATACCTATGCGCCTATATCGTTTGCAATAAAGGCGCGGACTTCCCCGGGTTTGCCATTTTAAAAAACGAATTGAAGGACTACTTATCCCGTTCACTCCCGGAATACATGATCCCCGGGTACATAACGGAAGTGGAAGCAATCCCGTTGACTCCCAGTGGAAAAATCGACTGGAGGAAATTACCGGGGCCGGTAGTAAAAGGTGAAGAAGGTTACCACGCGCCCCGGGATTTCACCGAAAAGAAGCTCGTGGAATTATGGGTCGAAGTATTGGGCCGCGACCCATTACAAGAAACAATAGGGATCGATGATAATTTTTTCAACCTTGGCGGCCATTCGTTAAAAGCCACGATTTTGGCGTCGCAGATACAGAAGGAGTTCGAGGTAAAACTACCCCTGGTGGAGATTTTCCGGGCGCCGAGAATCAGGGAAATGGGCGAATACATAAAAAGTATGGTGAAAAGCAAGTATGTGTCTATAGAACCGGCGGAAGAAAGAAAATATTACGCCCTTTCATCAGCCCAGGAAAGACTTTATGTCCTTCAACAAATCTCGTTCGACAGCACAAGTTATAACATGCCCTATGTCATACCTTTACCGGGGGATATCGATATGGCTAAACTGGAATCGACATTTAAAGCATTGATCGCGCGGCATGAAAGCTTAAGGACATCATTTGCGCTTAAAAATGAAGAGCCTGTCCAGTTGATACACCGGGATGTGCATTTTTCAATTGGAAATTATGAGGCGGCGATAGATGAAGAATTGGAAAAAATAATGGCCGAATTTGTTAGGCCCTTCGACTTAAGTGGGGCCCCGTTATTGCGGGTTAACCTACTGGCAAGAGGCCCCCGGCGGCGGGACCTTCTTATCGATATGCATCACATTATCACCGATGGGATATCGCAAGAAATATTGAGAAAAGAATTTATGGCGTTGTACGGGGGGGAGCAGCTCACCCCCCTGCGGCTCCAGTATAAAGACTATTCCCAGTGGCAGAACAGCCAAATAGAAAAGGAGAGGCTCAAACAGCAAGAGTCATATTGGCTAAATGAGTTTGCAGGAGATATCCCGGTATTAGAGTTGCCTACCGATTATTTAAGGCCCTTGATCCAGGCTTTTGATGGCGACGCCGTTAATATTGAGATACCCGGGGAGGAAACCCACGCGCTAATCGCCCTGGGATTAGCGGGAAGCGCTACGCCGTTTATGGTTTTAGCGGCGATGTTTAATATATTGTTAGCCAAACTCAGCGGCCGGGAAGATATAATTATCGGTACACCGATCGCGGGAAGAAGGCATGCGGATTTAGAAAAGATCATCGGTATGTTTGTCAATACCCTGGTTTTAAGAAACTATCCCATTGGCCAGCAAACTTTTAGAGAATTTCTAAAAGAGGTTAGAGAACGTTCCCTCGAAGCCTTTGAGAACCAGGAATACCCGTTTGAAGAACTGGTGGAGAAAGTTGGCGTCAATAGGGATACGGGGCGTAACCCATTATTCGACGTCATGTTTTCCATGCAAAATGTTGAAAATATCTCGGCTGGGGCTCGAGTTGACGGAGAACGAGAACAGGCTGAGAAAGGGGATGATCTTGAAAATATCTTTCAGACAGCAAAATTCGATTTGACGCTGACCGTGGTAGATGTCGGCGCCGGTCCGGATCGCAGGTGGCTCTTTTCCTTTCAATATTGTACAAAACTATTTAAAAAAGAAACCATCCAACGATTCGCCCGTTATTTTAAGAATACCGCATCCATAATTATAAAAGACCCCGGTCTGAAACTAAAAGAAATAGAGGTTATTTCGGAAGAAGAAAAAGAGTTGCTGTTGCTTGATTTTAATAATACAAAAGCCGAATACCCGGGCGATAAAACCATTCACCGGTTGTTTGCCGAACAGGTGGAGAAGACACCGGATATAATTGCCCTGGCCGGTATAGGGTATGGGCCAAAGAGCATGGCAGCCCGGGATCAACATCTGACCTACAATGACTTAAATGAAAAATCCAATCGCCTGGCCCATTATCTCCTCAAGCAAGGGATCGTTGGAAATGAGATGGCAGCAATTATGACGGAGAGGTCCCTGGAAATGATCATCGGAATATTGGCCATCTTGAAAGCAGGCGGCGCATATGTCCCCCTGGACCCGAAAGCCCCGGTTTCCCGGGGTAAATACATCCTGGACGAATGCGCCGTGAGCATGGCGCTGACCCTATGTGCTGCTGATGACGAAAAAAATTCATCGCTTTTTGAAAATAGCAAATGCATATATATTAATGAAGAATCCCAATACGCGGGTATGTCCCCGGCTCAACCCGTATGCAGCGCCGCGGCCGAAAGCCTGGCCTATGTCATATTTACTTCCGGTTCCACGGGCAAGCCCAAAGGCGTTCCCATTACCCATGCCAATTTTTCACCACTTCTCCATTGGGGATATCGGCGCCTGGGAATAAGCCCAAAAGACCGGGTGATTCAAAATTTATCATACTATTTTGACTGGTCGGTGTGGGAAATATTTATCACCCTGACCACAGGCGCCGGTTTACATATCGTGAATGAAGATGTGCTGCTGAACCCCGAGGCATGCATCGCTTTTATGGCGAAGCATCAAATTACCGCCCTGCATGTGACCCCCACCCAGTATCGGTACTTGCTCAATGCAACCTGGGGTCCCGCGGCATTAACTTATCTATTTATCGGCGCAGAGAAATTGTCCTGTGACCTGGCGAAGCGTAGTTTTGCATCGGTCGGGCCCGGGTGCCGGGTATTTAACATGTACGGTCCCACCGAATGTACCATTATCGCAGCGGTATTGGAACTCGAACGTCCAGCGGATATAAAATATAACAACCTGTCCGGAATACCCATCGGTCAATCCGCAGCTAACACGCATTTTCTAATCCTGGACAAATATTTAAAACTAAGCCCCGTTAACACGGCAGGAGAATTATATATTGGCGGTATCGGGGTGGCGCGCGGCTATTTAAACCGCCCCGAATTAACCGCGGAAAAGTTTATTAAAAATAGGTCCTATAGGTCTTATAAGACCTATATTCTCTATAAAACCGGCGACCTGGTCCGTTGGCTGCCCGATGGGAATATCGAATTTTTAGGGCGGCTCGACCAGCAGGTAAAGATCAGGGGCTACCGCATCGAATTGGGTGAAATCGAGAACCGATTACTGGCATATCCCGGGATAAAAGATGCCGTGGTATTGGCCCTGGAGGAAGCGCCGGGAGATAAATACCTATGCGCCTATATCGTGACCGATACAGGATATGAAATAGCAGGATTACGGGAATACCTGTCGAACGAATTGCCGGATTATATGATACCGGCGCATTTTGTGAAACTAGGAAAGATACCCCTTACCCCCAATGGGAAAGTAGACCGGAAAGCACTACCGGAACCCGGATTCGCATCCGAAGCAGGAAAATACACTGCGCCCCGGAATGAAATCGAACGAAAATTGATAGACATATGGTCTGAAATCCTGGCATTAGAAAAAGAGAAAATAGGCAGCGCCGCCAATTTCTTCCAATTGGGAGGCCATTCGTTAAAAGCCACGGTAATGGTTTCGAAAATATATAGTGAATTCGGGGTAAGAGTTCCTTTAGTGGAGATATTTAAAAATCCGACTGCCGGGAAAATAGGCGAATATCTCTTGAAAGAAAAAACAAATATGCCAGAAAAAATCCTGTCGGAACACGACGCCCGGCTGGTGCTGTTGAGGAAAGCAGCAGATGGAAAAAATGGCAAGCATCTCTTCTTCATACATGACGGTACGGGGGAAGTGGAAGTTTATATGGAGTTTTGTAACCGGTTGAACAGTGAATTCAATTGTTGGGGTATCCGGGCCGACCGTATGGAAAGCCTCGCCCCTCGCAATATCACCATCGAGGAATTGGCGCGGAATTATATTGAAACAATAAAAAAGATTCAACCCAATGACCATTATTATATAGCAGGATGGTCTCTCGGCGGGACGATCGCTTTTGAAATAGTCGCTCAATTGGAACAGTTGAAGGAAAAAGTAAGTTTCCTGGCCTTGATCGATTCTCCCCCGCCTTATAAAAAAATATGGCAGGAAGCGTCCCAATTCGATCTTGAATCCGAGTTACGTTTTCTCAAGGATTATGCCATCCCCGGTAAGATGAAAAAGAAATTAAAAAACATGGCAGGACTGGCTCAATTCTGGTTATCGGCGGTAGAGTATTTAGAAGCCAGCAATTTTGATGTAGAAATGATTAAGGGGGCGATTACCGGTTATGGAATGCAGGTTTTGCCCAATTTCCAACAATTGGATATAAGGGAATCCGTTTATTATTTGAATGTCGGTAGAACCCTTCGTAATGCCAGGGCATTGTATACCCCGCCCGGGAAAATCCATACCCCACTTCATTATATCGCTGCCGGTGAATCAAGGAATATTCCCCAAAAGCACTGGTCTGATTACTGTCACGGAGCGATAACTTTTTCAGAAACCACGGGCGACCATTATTCCATTTTAAAAATGCCTGCTGTTGAGGAGTTTGCCAAATCGTTTGACGCTATTTTGTCAAGTTTCGCAGCGAAAGCATAGTTTTTGCCTGTCCCACTCCAATTAACAAATTAAAGTCGTTCGCGGGGGTGGAATTCGAATTTTCTATCCCGTTACCGGTATTATTTTGGCAATCCTGGCTTTAATCTCCATTTCTTGTTTCATGGATAGATTATGTTCCTCGAAAATATCTTTGAACAAGCAATTCCCATTGCATTTATAGCAATTGATATCATAATCCGCCAGTATTGGGGCCAGTTCGGGGTATACTTTCAGTACTTCTTTTATCCCTGTGCTAAGATATTGTTTCATAAATTCCTCCTTGGGCAATCGACTATTTTGGTCATTCCGATTACAAGTTAAAGTCTCCATCATCTACCCGGGAGCACTGGGTGGTTATTCTCGTATTTAAATTCTCGCGGATGGCGTCCCCGGTTTCGCCAAACCGGTCTAATGAGGGAACGGCAAACTTTTGTAATTTCTGCCACCGTATATCCGCATCGAAAATCTCTTTGAACGAATAGGGGTTGGGTATGCCTAATTTTTTGCAGTGCGCCGTGAAGCGGTGCATCCGTTCATAAGCTGTTTCCCTCAGCGGCTCCATATCCAGCGTCCAGGAATCGAATACCAGGATATCCCGGGCCTTTTCCGGGTATAATAACTGCCGTTTCTCCTGCCACTTGTCCGAACTGTTCTGGCCGCAATAATGATATAGAAACGGGTTGCATTCCGCCTGGTAAATAGAATTCTTTAATTCTTCCACCAGGTCCAGGGTGGCCTGGAAATCTTCCTCGGTTTCGCCCGGGTGGCCGATGACCCAGTAAGCGGTGGTTTTAATCCCGGCGAAGGCAAAATTCATCACCGTGGTCCTGATCTGGGCGACGGTAATTCCCTTATGCATCAGGTCCAACACTTTTTGCGAACCGCTCTCTACTCCCAGGCGGACGCGGTATAAACCGCTTTTCCTCCAGTACAGGGTATTATTTACATCTGTCGCGGCATCGTCGACCTTATAATACCCATCATAATATAATGAAACTTTTTTTGCCGATAACTCATCGGCCAATTCGGTGATGACGGGATTCAGCAGGGAATCGGTCATAAAAAATAACTGGTGGCCGGTGTTTACATTATTAAGCTCAACGGCGGTGGATAACGCGACCATTTCAGCCACGGTTTCGCGAATATCCCGCTTGCGGTATTTGCCCCGGAATTGGACGTCATTGCAAAAGCTGCATTTGTACTTACAACTGAACGAAGCAGTGGCCGGGAGATGGGAATATTTCCGGACATTCAAATCCGAAAGATCCGGGGGGGTGGCATCCTTCAAATCTATCACTTCGCCATTTATGTCTGCCAGGGTATAAACCCGCTGTCCCGGGGGCAATTCACCCCTTAAATATTTCAAAAACAACAGTTCACCCTCGCCCACGATTATTGTATCGATATAACCCTTTGTCGCTTCCAAAAGCCTTTCATAGTTAGGGGAACCCATGATATGAGAATCGGCAAAAATCCCGCCGCCGATTACGGTTTTGATATGGGGGTACTTTTCTTTGGTTAGCTTTAATACGAACATAGAGGGGGCGATAGTGTCCCTATAAACGGTTATACCGACGACATCCGGTCCTTCGAATCCCAGTAAAAACAGGAAATACTCTTCCAGGACTTGATAATAAGCGGCCATGATGTCGTTCATCTCGCGAATATAGGAATCCGCCACCTCTACATAATAGGATTTGTAAATCACTATTCTCATCAGATCGATATATTCCTTTTCATCCGTATAATTCATATGAGCCATCATATGATTGCGCAAGACATCATGACCGATATTTTTAAAATTGCCCCTTTTTTCTTTGGGAATGCATTTCTTCAATACATCGAAATAATTATAGTAAAATTCCAGCGCCTCATTTTTCACGATCAGGTCCACAATTTTTATTTTATAGCCATAAGGGCGGAGAAAACTCTTAAGCCTGGCCAGGCCCACCGGCGGCAGTACAGGCGCCCAATAGGGCAGAACAGCCAATAGAATTTTTTCATTTTCGATTTTAGTCATTTGTTTGCCTCCTTTTGTCTGGTCCATCACGTATGAGTACAGTCTAAATTGTAAAAATCGCGAGTTTCTGTAAGTAACCATTTTACCTCTTTTCCGGCTTGCTTTCAAGAGCTTTTTTCTTTTTTCCTTAGAAGAAGGGTTCAAAAGCGCTAATAATGAAACGTTCTAAATAGTAGAGAAAATGATGGAGCAGATAGGAGATTTAGGATTGAGGATATTATTGTCGGTGGGGAGCGGAAGAATGCTACCGGTTTGAGAAACAGGGATTTGAGATCGAGAATACGCCCTTGCCTGATGAACTTGAATATATCGCGCTCCAGGATGCAGCATGAAAAAAAATGGGGGCTTACCAGCGTTTTCCCACTTGACATAAACTCTAAAAGCCTTTAATATTACTTGAGCACATAGAATACGGAGTATAACAAATGGCTAATACATTAAAAATTTACAACACATTGACGCGCCGGTTGGAACCCTTTAAACCCATTAATGAAAATGAAGTCAGGATGTATGCCTGCGGCATTACCGTTTATGATGAATCCCATGTCGGCCATGCCAGCCAGGCCATTATTTTCGATGCCATACGGAGTATATTAAAGCACCTGGGCTACAAAGTCACTTATGTCCGGAATTTCACCGATATCGACGATAAGATCATCAGGAAAGCCGCCGCCGCCGGCAAGACAGCAGACGAGATTGCCACCTATTACATCGAAGATTCCTCCAAAGACCTGGCCGCATTGAAAGTCCGGCCCGCGGACCATGAACCCAGGGTCACGGAGCATGTGCCCGATATAATCGAATTTATCCGACAATTGGTGGATAAAGGATACGCCTATGTCAACAACCATGAGGTGTTGTTCGATGTGGAGAAATTCACCGAGTACGGCAAACTTTCCAGGCAGAAACTCGATCAACTGGTAAGCACGGAGGATACGCCCAATAAAAAGAACCCCTGGGATTTCAGTTTATGGAAACCTGCCAAAGAGGGTGAACCTTCCTGGGAATCGCCCTGGGGACCGGGGAGGCCCGGGTGGCATATCGAATGTTCGGTCATGGCCGGTAAGTACCTGGGAAAGACCCTGGATATTCACGGCGGCGGATTGGACCTGGTATTCCCCCACCATGAGAATGAAATCGCCCAGAGCGAGGCCTGCAGCGGTCAACCCTTTGCCAACTACTGGGTTCACAACGGCCTGGTTATGGTGGACGGCAAGAAAATGGCCAAAAGCCTGGGGAACTTCTACACCATTAAAGAAATATTAAAAAAATTCCATCCCGATATTATTCGCTTTACGGTTTTTTCCAATCATTATTCGTCCAATATCGATTTTGCCGAAGCCATATTCACCATTTCCAGCAAGCGGGTCTATTATTTTTATAAAACCCTGAATACCGTGGATCAGGCGCTCAAAACCTATCCCCCCGGCGATGACGGCAACCTGCTGCCGGAATTGATCGACGGCATCCGGGAAGGTTTCCGTGAAGCCGTGTTGGATAATTTCAATACCGCCAGGGCGCTGGCCAATTTTTCCGAATTGTTCACCCAGGTAAATGCGTTTCTCAGCGCCCCAAAACCCAAAATGAAACAGAAAGCCCATACCCTCCGGTTGTTCCGGGAGGAGTTCACGAAAGTGGCTGAAGTACTGGGAATTTTCGACGAAGCCCCGGAAGAATTTATAAAAGAGTTCAAACGGAGGTTCCTGGCGGAACATAATATTTCGGCGGCGGAAATAGATGAAAAGATCGCTGCGCGGGCAGAGGCCAAAAAGGAAAAAGATTATGAAACCGCGGACAAAATCCGCCTGCAGTTAAAAGAGCAAAAGATTATGCTCCAGGACACTCCCCAGGGTGTAGAGTGGGATGTGATATTGGATTGATGGATATAATGATAAAATGATGAATGATGAATGATGAATTAGAAAGATTAAAAAAACGAATTTATTCTTTGAAAACGAAAGAATATTCCCCCGTGGTATCCATGAATTCGTCGTCGCTGCCCGATTTTGTATCCCTGGGAGATGCGCCGGAGTAAATGAACACTACGGCCGTTATATTGTCATGGCCACCCGCTTTATTGGCTATATCGATGAGGGTTTCACAAATCCTTTTAGGCGGCAAATCTTGCATAACCGTCTGGAGCATTTGCTCGTCCGTCAGCATATCCCACAGGCCATCCGAGCACAGCAAGACCCTGTCGCCTTCTTCCAACGGGTACAGGCAGTAATCCGGGGTAATGTTTACCGAAGCGCCGATGGCCTGGTTCAACCGGTTTTTGAGCGGGCTTAAGCGCGCTTCTTCCATGGTCATCTTGCCTTTTTTCACCAGTTCCATCACAAAGCTGTGGTCTTCGGTCAGCAGTTTGATGCCATAATTATTGCATACGTACGCCCTGGCGTCGCCCACGTGTCCCAGGTGAAGCGCATTGCCCCGGATGAAACTCGCCACGATTGTGCAGCCCATGCCTTCATAATTGCGGCTGCCCCTGGCCATGCGGAGAATCTCACGATGGGCGTTCAGCAGGCTGTCGACCATCGCCTCCCGGATTTTATCAACATCGTCCTGGATTTTCGCTATTAAATGGGGGCTGAAATAAGTGTCCACCAACTGGGAAGCGTTCAGGCTGGCGATATCGCCGGCATTGTGCCCACCCATCCCGTCTGCCACGATAAACAGGCTTTTCTCAGGTACAATGCGGAAATAATCTTCATTATCGGACCGCTCTCTTCCCACATCCGAAGCGCCAAAGACTGATTTTGTCCAACTTTTCCCACCAGGAAGGCCGATAAACTTATTTATGAATTTCATCGTGATTTATCCCACACCTGTTGCTTCCGTCAACCTGGCCCTGTATCTGCATAACATTCATCATATTTCGGATGCTTGCTCCGTTTTCCCTGATATTTTAGAATCCATTTTACAAAAGAATGAAAAAGATGTCAAGAAGCGAAGCGTTCAACCGCAAAATTTTCATTGGTAACCCCCCATTTTTTCCAGCGGCGCGCCAATCTGCTCCTTGCCCCCTGGCAACTTCCTATTTGACGTTTATTTTTTGTCATGCGATATATTAGGATTCTTTATATCCAGGTTATACTTATTTTCAATGATTTTCTCAATCGGTACTTTCCAGGCAAATTGCGAAATTTGCTGCTTATAACAAAAGATACCAATATCCTTGCGAATGATATCCATTATGTCTTTAATTACGTTTGCTATCTCCATGTTTTTATGTTTCCAGTTTTTTTCTATGCAGCCAGGAACCCTTTTATAAAAGGGTTCGCCGGTTCGGACCTCCTAAAATTTTTGTTTACTGCTCTTTCACTTCCCTTAAATAATTGGCGATGCGAACGAGACAACCTGCAATAATCTCAAGCTCAGTGGCAAATACCTGATTCATTGTTACCGGGGGCTCCTGCGATGGATTTGGAAACGGCGTCGGCGTTGGGGCGGGAGTTGGCGTCGGCGTTGGCGTAGGCGTAGGCGTAGGCGTAGGAGTTGGAATTGGTTCTGTCGCAGGAGTAAGCTCAGCATCGATGATTACTGCTTTTTCAATGTAACATACCGGGTCGCTGTCTTTTTTAAAGGTTCCAACACCGATGATCCTTTCCGCTGTTTGCAGCAATCCAAAGAACCCACCTTTCGCGGGGTATGAACCCAATTGACCCCAGGTTGCCCCATTGTCTTTGGAGGACAAAATGACACGGCCCCGGCCGATAGTAACAAACTTTCCTTTGCCGTCCGTGGCTACTCCGAAAAACCTGTCCACATCGCTGCTTGTTTCCCTTCCCACGATTTTGACGTGCGCCCAGTTCAATCAATTTACATTATTCTTGCAAAAAATGCCTTTTTATTATACAATGAATGCCTAAACTTTTTATTTAAAAATAGGAGGAACAAATGAAAGAAAAAATGAAGCAACAAATCAACCTCTTCAAGCTGAACAAAAAGGAACTCAAAAAAATCAAAGGAGGTTTCTGCGGTTGCGCTTGTTATTATGCCAATTGCGGTGGTTCATCATCCGCTGATAACGGCAGTGCAAATAACGCAGGAGGCAAGATATCTCTTCCCCCCGTTGATCCCGAGAATCCTTGTTGAATGTTAAGTTAACGGATTGACTATCAAAGTGCGGCAAGGAACCCTTTCCTTGCCGCACAATTCTATAGTGGTGCGTATATGATTTCGAAGAAGGCGGTCTTTGTATTTATTGTTTTTTTAATTGTGACCACCTGTCTACACGCCCGTTTATTGGATTTATACAAAAAGGGCACCGTGAAATTGGATGCGGATACCTCTTTTGGGAAGAGTACCCCATGGGAAGCCTTATTTTACGATAAATTTCACCAATTGACGGTCGGCCCCGGCGGAGAAATCTTTGTTTCTAATTTCCGTCAAGATAATATTTTTAAGTTCAATCCCTCCGGTGAATTGGTTTTAACGTTCGGTAGGCCCGGACAAGGCCCGGGCGACGTCACTTCACCGGGAGGCATTTCAATACTGGATGGAAAATACCTGGTCATTCACGAATCTGTTTTACTACGTCGTATTAGTTTGTTCAACCTGTTGGGTAAATGTATAAAAGTCCTTAAAACTGAATTTAATGTGGCCGGGACAACATCCTTAAGAGATAGTAAAATAGCATATTTCCGCAATCAGTACTCTGAAGAAATGAAAAACAAACAGGCAAAAACGGTATATCTTATTATTAAGGATGTAAACACGGGGACTGAGAAAACCGTCGCTTCGTTTAAACTCCTGGATAAGAACTATATATTTCTAAACAAATATTTATCAGTGTCTGTAGATGAGAATTTTGGCGGTGATTTATTCATAAAATCGACAAAGGAGGGAAACCTGGCAGTGGGCGTATCAAATACCCCGGATATCGCCATATACTCCCCGGACGGTAAGCTGATACGGTCATTCAAATTGACTACCCCTCCCCTGCCGGTAACCACCGAGTATATGAAAACTTACAGGGTCAATATGCTGAAAGAACTAAAAACGGCCAAG
>JAPKZK010000165.1 GCA_026393835.1 Candidatus Aminicenantota bacterium
AAACCGGTTTCCCTATTTCTTAAATCATATACATCCATAGAAAGGGGGTAGTTCAATCCATGACCGGTTTGAACCGCTTCACCATTTCCGCCATTTTTCGGGTTTATTTTATATGTCATGCGCAGGACATCATGGTGCTCCTGGATTTTAGTAAATACTTTCTTTAAAATCTCTTTATCCAGTTCTTTTTTAGAATAAAGCATGACGGCCTGGTTATAATGATGAGAGTCGATATGAGATTGCTGAAAAAACATTCCCTGGATAGGAGTTAATGGAATTACTCCTGTGATGGTTGATTGTTCCGGGATGCGTTTCAATTTTTTTACCCGGGGGGCTAAATCCGCTATGACGGGGTACAGGAAAAGGTCTTTCATTTCAAGCTTATATCCTGCACTGCTCATTCTCGAAATGACCTGTATGGATTTGATGGAATCGCCGCCTACCAGGAAAAAATTTTCATTAATACCGATATTATTTCTTCCCAATACTTTTTCCCATATTTCTACTAATTTATTCTCCACGGCATTTTGGGGAGGAATATATTCTATATTACCTACCAGGCTATTTCCCCTGGGATCAGGTAATGCTTTCCGGTCTATTTTCCCATTGGGGGTTAAAGGAATTTTCTCAAGCGGTACGAAATACGCTGGGATCATATAATCCGGCAACTCCATCGACAGGTGTTCCCGTAGTTCCGATATCCCATATTCTCTATCCGAAACGACATACGCACATAAATAATTATCTCCTTTTTCTTCCTCTTGTACCGTCACCACGGCCTCTTTTATCCCCGGATACTTCGCTAACCGACTCTCTATCTCTCCCAGTTCGACACGAAATCCCCTGATTTTGACCTGGTGATCGATCCTTCCTGAGAACTCGATATTTCCATCCGGTAACCAGCGGGTGAGATCTCCTGTGCGGTAAACTTTTTTCCCAGGGAGATGGGGGGCAGCCGCGAACTTTTCCAGCGTCAACGGTATATTATTAAAATATCCCCTGGATAAACCTATTCCCCCGATGCATAATTCGCCCGGGATTCCTACCGGCAATACCCCCAGGTATTTATCCAATATATATACCTTGACATTAGGAATGGGGCTCCCGATGGGAATTACTTGCTGCAAGTGGAAAGTTTCACGGGGGATTCGATAGAACGAGGCGATATCCGTACATTCGGTGGGGCCATAGGTGTTGATAATTTCGCAATGAAAGGCCCCTGAATCGACCCACGGCAGCAGCCTGTCCGCCCGGATGGGTTCACCGCCCAGGATAACCGCCCGCAGCGAGTGCAGACGGGTAAAACCGGCGTTGTCATTGGAATCCATCAGCGGGTAAATTACGCTGGGAGCACAGTTGATTATTGTAATGTGCTCTTTATGGATGAGTTTCGCTAATTCCAGGTAATCGGGGACTCCCGGCGATGCCAGGGTGAGGCGGCCCCCCGTCAGGAAAGGACTGAATAAATTCTTTTGCGAAAGGTCAAAACCGACGGGGGCAATTAATAAATTGTTATCTTTTTCCCGGATATCAAATTCTTCGATATACCAGCGAAGTAAGTTCAACAATCCTACGGTTTGAACCATAACTCCTTTGGGTTTACCGGTGGAGCCGGAGGTGTAGATGATGTAGGCAAGATGATTTGAATGATGAACGCTGAATGATGAATGATGAAAAGGCGCCCGCGGCGCGCCCATTAATAATTTATCATTAACAATTAACAATTGGCAATTAACAATTATTTTCTTTTGGCATTCTTCCATTCCTAACAAAATCTTTGCATTACTATCTTTCAGCATATAAGCGATCCGTTCTTGAGGATAATTGGGGTCGATGGGTAGATACGCTCCACCCGAT
>JAPKZK010000043.1 GCA_026393835.1 Candidatus Aminicenantota bacterium
ATTTTTGATCAGGGAAATAGAGGGACAGATACTTCAATTATTGGAAAGGTAGGTACAGTTAAAAAATAAAATGAGGGGCGCGGTTATTTCAATTTTTGCATTTTAAGGCCTTTTCTGGACAATGATCGGTTGTAATAACACCCAGGCCATGGGAATCCTCTATCCTAATTCGAAAGAGGATGAAATCAAACGCCATTATGAGCAATCGCTTGATCTTAAGCCCCGTGCGGATAAGTACGGCCGCTTTGCTATTTTTACATATAAACGGTTGAAGAATTTTGAGGCTGCCGAGACCCTGTTTAAAAGAGCCAACCAAGTGGGAGACAATTCAAATGTCACGGGGTTACATGCTCAGGCGGAATTTTATTTTCATTGGGGGGGGCATGAAAAAGAAGCGGGAGATATATTAAATCGTGCTATCGGTTCAGGAAAAAATGCGCTTCAAAATTTATTCCTGGCCGGGCGGTTGTTTTATAAAATACATTGGAAATTTCTAACCCAATTTTTCTTTGAAGAATGTCTCTCCATGGATAAAGAAAATATCCAGGTGTTAAACACTTATGCCGAAGCCTGTGTGCAATGGGAGGAAAGAGAGAAAGCAATTGAGCTGTTTGAGAAAGACCTGGGAATAGCACCCGATCACATTCAAGCTTTAAACAGCTATGCCAATGCCTGTGTGCAATGGGAGGAGAAAGAGAAAGCAATACAGTTGTTTGAAGAGGCCCGGAAACTCCAACCCGATAATATCCAGGTGTTAAACAGCTATGCCAATGCCTGTGTGCAATGGGGGGAGAAAGAGAAAGCAATCGAATTTTTTGAAAAAGACCTGGCCCTCGAACCTAATAATATAATCGTTTTAACAAGTTACGCCAATGCCCGCGCAAAGTGGGGTGAGAAAGAAAAAGAACAGGAGTTGTTGAAAAAAGTTAAAATCCTTTCTCCCATGGAAAGCCCCGCCGCTGAACCTGGAAAACCGAAAGAAAAAGCGCCTGAACCGCAACCGCAAATTAAGGAACCGGTCCAGGCAAGCGCCCCAATGACAGCCGGAACAGGGACAATCCCAAGCTTACAAGTCTCACCCCCACCCGGCATCAAAATCCCGGTCCCCTTTTCCTTTACACCCCAGGAAAAAGCATGGCTGATTACCTATAATGATAAGAAATTAAGCTGGGCCGGTTCCCAAAAATGGGCCGGGTTCGGCATGCTGTATGCCCTCTACTACTTAAAAGGCGAACTCAATTCCACCGCCGACCTGGGCTGGATTACCTCTTTTGAAAGAGAATACCGCCGCCTCTATATTACCATCGACGACCTCGACCGGGTCATCCAAAAAGCGGCCCATGAACCCCTAAAACCGGTCATCCAACAAGGGCCCCATTGGCAAGAGGAATGGTTTACCAACTTTACTAAAGAAGCAAAACCCTTTGATTTAATCGCCTATTACGACAGCCAGGCGCTCCTTTATCCCCAAAATCCCGTATGCGCCGCTTTCCTCTCCCAGTCGCTGGAAGCCCACGGCTGGGGCAATATTGCCGCTGAATTCCGTAAAAGAGTCCCCCACTGGTTCAAGTCCCGCCAAAAAGAATGGCTGCCCTTTATGACCCGCGGTTCCGTCAACCTCCTCACCGCCAAAGGAAAAGAACAATTCCTCGACTTTCTAAAAGAACGAGCCCCCCAACAAGAAACCCTCCCGGCGGGCGTCGAACCCATCACGGAGAAAACCATCGCCGGTATCATCGACCGGTTCAGCGTCGCCTGGGAAGATACGCCCCGGCATTTCCCCTGGGGGCAATTAAACCCGGATGAAGAGACCCGGGCCCTGGGAAAACTGACGGCGCTGATGGAAAAACTAAAAAATATACTAAACGATATCATATTGAAAGACGAAAAGGCCTTTGCCGCGCTTAAAACATATGTGGAAGAAGACCTAAAAATGCCCGTCGCCCTCATGGATCGCCTGGATGAATACGTGGACGGGCTGGAAAAACCCGCGCCCCTGCCCTGGCGCATCTCCGGTGAAATATTGGAAATAAAGTCGGATACCCTGCTGGTTACCATTGAAAGGTCCGGCCAGGAAGAGCAAAAACGCGAAATCCCCAGGCAAGATTTCCCCGAAGAAAACCCGGTGGTAGGGCAGCATTTTTTCGCCAAAATCGACCCGGATAACCCCGGCATTGTCTACGATATCGAACCTCTCAAATTTAGCAAAAGGACCTTTGACGAAATATTTATCTCTTTATTCGGCAAAGATACATATGATAAAGTCTCAACCCACTGGGAAAAGGAAGACGAATACGCATGACCAATGCAGAAGAATTAGCAGCGGAAGAAAAAATTCATTTCTATACCCTCAATGTCGGGCAGGGCGATTCGCATGTCATCCATTTTCCCACCCGCAAAGCAGCCATCGTCATCGATCCCGGCAACAGCGACTTAATCAACGAACTACTGCATAACCACCTGGGAATCAAACACCTCCCCCTCATACTCATATCACATTTCGACCTTGACCATATGAGGGGCCTGAATGGCATCCTTCTTGAATGCCTAAAAAAAACCAGGGGCGATTCAATCAAACCCGGTTATATTTTTTTCAGCGACCAGGGCTTTGGCAAAAGTATAAAATGCAAAACCATCTCGGACATTCTGGATGATTTCGAACAACTGGCGGAGCAGTACAACCTCTTACACGAATACAGTATTGCCGATAACAGCTCCTCCGAGGTCTTTAAAGAAGTATTAAGCAAACTGGGAATCGAAGGCAGGATCATCTATCCCAAACGCATGCAGCAGAAGGAAGCCTTTACAAAAGAAAACCACAACCTCGCCTCAGTTCTCCTGTATATTATCTTTGCCAATCAAAAAATACTCTATACCGGGGATTTACCTTATGCGGGATGGGAAAAAGTAGACAACCGGGAAGAATTAAAGTCCGACGTATTCAAAGTCCCCCACCACGGCGGCAGCATATCAAAAACACCGGGACCAGATACCCGGAAAATACTCGAACGGGTCAATCCTAATTTTGCCCTCATCTCTGTCGGCAGCAATAATGGTTACAAACACCCCATCCCTGAAGTTGTCGATGCCATCGTTACCCATCAAACCAAACCTCACCTCTTTTGCACCCAGATGACAAACCAATGCTGCCCGGATGAAAATATAAAAGAGAAAATCGCCCGTTTTTATGAAGAACAACTCGATAACCGCAAAGAGAAACGAATATTTAAATTGGGCAGTCAGCAGGGAACATTATGCGCGGGCACTATCCGGGTAACATTCGATAAAAACCGTCCGGTCCCCTATACCCTTCCCCCGGTCAGCACCCATTACAAGATGCTGAAAACACTTCTCAAACCCCAGCAAATACTCTGCCGCGGGCGATTCTGAAGACGGCCGGAAACGCTGAAAATATTGCCACCAAATGTCCAAATCTCGAAAGTAAATCACAAACGGAAAATAATAATCAGTGTAAATCCGTGTAATCCGTGGACAAAAAACTGTCCGTGTTTGTCCGCGGCTAATAATTTTATTTTCACAGCAAGCCCATCACAACAAAATCCACGAAAAAAGCTTTAAATTTACCCATATTAGTGGTATACTCTTAGACTAAAGGAGATTTAAAATCCATGAGGCGCAAAGAAATCGTTCTTATTAAGGAAACCCGGCAGAAAGAGTTCGTTAATAGGATTATGAATGCCATCTCACCCCACCTGGACCTGAAATCATCCGATAAGGTGGCCATTAAAATAGACCTCTCCGGGTCTAAAGAAATTTATGCCAATACGCATTACGAAACGGTGGAATCTTTGATTTTCTACCTGAAAGAACACTTCGGTATCTCCGATATTTCCGTGATAGAAGGTTCCGACGGCGCCTTCTATGCCGGGAAAACCACCTGGGACATTTTTTACAAATTCCGCTATAAGGAAGTGGAACTAAACGGGGCCAAACTGGTCAACCTGGATGAACTGCCCCACGATCTCGAAATGGAAGTGGATACTGTCGCCGGCGTAAGACAGATTCATTACACGAAATGGGAAGCGGATTATTTGATATCGGTGGTTCCCCCCAAGACGCATCATATTTTCCCCACCACATTATCTATACCTAATATCATCGGGTTTGTGAAACAAGAAGACCGCGCCCTGCTCCTGGGCGCCCACAGCAGCGAGTTGAAAAAATTTAATTTCTCCAATACCGACAGGTATATTCAATTGATCGACAACGCAGGGAAAAATCTTTCCCGGCTTTTAAGCCGGATCGCGCCATCCATGGCCATCATCGATGGACTATACGGCATGGAAGGCCGGGGCCCGGTCAAAGGAAGCCCGGTATTCCACGGGTTTGCAATTGCCTCTGAAGACCTGGTGCTGGCCGATGCCCTTACCACTTTTGTTATGGGTTTCGAAGTAGACCAGGTTTCTTACATCTCCTATGCTTTCCAGCAGGGTTTGGGAAATAACCGCTGGCAGAATATTATCGGCGTAGACCCCTGCCATGTGAAATTTCCCTACCGCCCGCATCCCCTCTTTGCTAAACAAAAACTATGGAAGGATATTGTTCTGGATAAAAGACGCGGCGATGATGTAAATAGATCTTATAAACCGTATACTCATTACAATGGGCAGAATAAACCCGGCAAGTTAAACGAACCGGAGAAAAAGCCTGCCGTGGAAAGGAGCAATACACCTGAAAATGGAAACGAACATCAAGAAAAAAATTGAACTGCTGAAATCGGGTCAATTATCGGAGCAGGACTTTTTAGAATATATGGAACATTTCCCTTATAAAGACCTGGGAGACGTCAAACTGGATTTCCACCGCAAATTAAGGCGCGGCCTTCCCGAAGCGATATATGGCAGCGGGAAAACCGTGGAACAGTTGGGAAAGATCGTGAACCGGTTTCACCAGATGGGCGAAGATATATTGATCACGCGGGTGGATGCAGCTAAATTCAAAAACCTCGGCGACTTCTGCGACGGGATCGGGCTACTTTACCATGAAAAAGCGCGGATCGTCACTTTTAGCAAGAAACCGGAGATAAAGTTTAAAGGTTCTATCCTGGTGATTTCCGCCGGCGCTTCGGATGAGGAAGTTGCGGAAGAAGCGTTTATTTCGGCCCGGTACCTGGGGAACAATGTGGAAAAGGAGTATGATGTGGGCGTCGCCTGTATAGCACGGGTCTTGGATTTGAAGCCCCGGTTAAATAATTTCAGTGTACTCATTGTGGCGGCCGGCATGGAAGGGGCGCTGCCGTCGGTGGTGGCCGGCATGACGTCGACGCCCGTAATCGCGGTGCCGACATCGGTAGGTTACGGCGCCAGTTTTAACGGTTTGGCCGCCCTTTTATCCATGCTCAATTCCTGCGCCGGCGGTATTAGTGTGGTCAACATCGACAACGGGTTCGGCGCCGCCTACCAGGCGTCATTAATCAACCAAAAGATTTCGGGTTTCGACAAATAAAAGTTTTAGGAAGTCCAGAAACCCTTTTTCAAAAGGGTTTCTGGTCGCCGAAGGCAATCGGGGGTTGACGAAAAATTTTAAACTGGTACAATAATATTCTAACTCCAAATAAATATGGAGATAGAAAGAAATCTTAAATAATAACGAGGTTAACTATGACAGCATACAGTTCTGAGCAATTAATGGAAATGGAACACACGTTCGGCGCGCACAACTATCATCCCCTGGAAGTTGTTATTTGCAAGGCCGAAGGAATCTGGGTAGAAGACCCGGAGGGCAAGCGTTATATCGATATGTTATCCGCATATTCCGCAGTCAACCAGGGCCACCGTCACCCGGTCATTATCAAGGCCCTTAAAGACCAGGCCGATATCCTGACTTTGACCTCCCGGGCTTTCTTTAACGACAAATGGCCTGTTTTCGCCAAAAAACTGTGCGAACTCACGGGAAAAGAGATGGTGCTCCCCATGAACACGGGCGCGGAAGCGGTTGAAACCGCGATTAAAACGATGCGCAAATGGGGGTACATGGTTAAAGGGGTTGAAAAAGATAAAGCCGAGATCATTGTCTTTACAGAAAATTTCCACGGTCGGACCACTACCATTATTTCTTTCTCCACCGACCCTGTGGCCAATGAAAATTATGGCCCTTATACACCGGGTTTTAAAATCGTTCCCTACAACGACCTGGAGGCGGTTAAAAATGCAGTGGGCAAAAATACCGTCGGCATCCTGGTGGAACCGATCCAGGGAGAAGCCGGGGTGGTTGTACCGGGCGACGGCTATTTGACAGGTTTAAGCGAAATCGCCAAAAAGAACAATATCCTCCTGGCGGTGGATGAAATTCAAACCGGTTTCGGTAGGACCGGGAAGATGTTCTGTTTTATGTACGAGGGCATCGATCCGGACATCATTATCATGGGTAAAGCCCTGGGCGGCGGCGTCTTTCCTGTAAGCGCCATTGCGGCGAATAAAGATATCCTGGGAGTATTTCAACCCGGGACCCACGGTTCCACCTTCGGCGGCAATCCGCTGGGCTGCGCAGTGGCCATGGCTTCGATCGATGTGCTGGTGAATGAAAACCTGCCGCAGCGGTCCCTTGAACTGGGGAATTATTTCAAAAAACAATTGGAAGATATGAACTCGGATAAGATCGAACTGGTCCGGGGCAAGGGTTTGTTGATCGGTGTGGTGCTGAAAAAATCCGCCGGTAAGGCGCGGATTTACACCACGAAGCTAAAAGAAAAGGGTTTGCTCTGCAAAGAAACCCACGACTGGATTATCCGGTTTGCGCCCCCGCTGGTCATTGCCAAAGAGGATATCGACTTTGCCATGAAGCAAATCCGGGAAGTCCTGGCTTAATCGTCCAATGCTGGTTTTCAGGACAGATGCGTCGGAAAAGACGGGCTTCGGGCATTTGAAAAGAAGCGTATACCTGGCATCTTTACTGAAAAAAAAGACGGGGATTCTATTTTGCGTCAACAACAATAAGGCGGCGGCCCGGTACCTGGAAGACCGGCAGACCCCTTATTGTTGGACAAAAGAGTTGGCGTCCCTGGCAAAAATCCCCACGGAAATTAAAAGCGTGGTATTCGATTTGGCAGAGTTTTCGGTTCAGGACATCGAATTCCTGCGCTGGGCAAAGGACAATCATATTCATACCGTCCAGGTCACGGACCTGGGTCTGAGTCGGCAGCCGGTGGAGTTTACCGTCGATGCGTCTATCGAGAAGTTGTTTCCCTACGATGGAGAGGAACAAGTATTGAGCGGCCCGGAGTATACGCTGCTGCACCATAAGTTCAGGCATTTTAACAAGGTGCAGCGCAAGTACCGGAAACATATCAAAAATATTTTTATCTCCCTGGGCGGCGGCGTGGAGTACCGGCAGTTGCGGAAACTGATCGATTGGCTGGACCGGCGCCGGTATAATATAAAGACGGCGGCCGGTTTTTTTATGAAAAAAGCGGGCCGTAAGAGCCTAAGCCGTTTATACCCGCGGTTGCGGTTCGTGGGCAAGACAGACAGCCTGGCGCGGGCGTTTTTCGAGGCGGATGCGGCCATTATTACCGCCGGTGTGGCCGCGGCGGAAGCAGCGGCCGTGGGCGCGCCCGCCCTTTATTTACACTACCACGGAGAACAAAAATTCAGCGCCCAAACCTGGGAAAAACACGGGGCCGGTCTGGAAATCGCAAACATCGATGATGTTTTGGAAGAGAATCTCATCGCTATTTTGAATTCCCTGACCTGGGAAAAAAGAATCGCCATGGGAAATAAGGGAAAACAATTGGTGGACGGCAGCGGCGCCGCCCGGATCGCGGCGTTTTTCGTAGAAAAAGGAATTATTTAGTCAATGAAAGAAGTGAATGTTTTAATTACCGCGGCTTCACGCCGGGTATCGCTGGTGAGGAGTTTCATGGTGGCGCTGCAGCACGCCGGGGGCCAGGTGATAACCGTGGATTACGACATATATTCCCCCGGCCTCTTCTTTAGCCACAAACATTATAAAGTTCCCCTGGTGGATGACCCCGAATACCTCCCCACCATCCGTGACATTATCGAAAAAGAGAATATCCATTTAATAATTCCCACCATCGACCAGGAGTTGATGTTGTGGGCGCAGAACAAAGAACATTTTGAAAAAAGGGGCGTCCATGTTTCCGTCTCCCCGCCTGAAACCATAAAAACCTGCATCGATAAATGGGAAACCTATCGATTTTTCAAAGGCGGCCGACTGCCTTTCCCGGAGACCTATTTACCGTCGATGCTGACCTATGATATGAAATACCCGCTGTTTATCAAACCGCGGACCGGCCGGGGCAGCGTTCACGCCTACCAGGTCAGGAACAAAAAAGAGTTGGATTTCTTCCTGGAATATGTACCGAACCCGCTGGTACAGGATTACCTGGAGGGTAAAGAGTTCACCGTCGATGCGTTTTATTCGCGAGATCACCGACTAATAAGCTTTGTACCCCGGTTCCGGTTGGTGATACGTTCCGGGGTGTCCGATAGGGGCAGGACCTTCAAGAACACTGAAATGACCCGGTTGATCACGGAAATCGGCCGGACTTTGAAATTCAGCGGCGCCATCAATGTCCAGGGCAAAATAGACAAAGACGAGATCAGGTTTTTTGAAATCAATCCCCGTTTCTCCGGCGGTATACAATTATCCGTTGCCGCGGGTGAAAATTTCGCCGAGTTTATCATCCGCGAAGCGGCGGGGGAAACATTGGCCCCCCGTTTGGATGAATTCCGCGATCACCTGACCATGACCAGCTACGAGGACAGCCTTTTCCTGGACGCCCGGCGCAACATCACGTTCTTTTATTCCAGCCACGATATCCTGCCCCAGCAGAATAAAACAAAGCTATAATTTGCGGAACCGAAGAACGCTGAGAGACCTTAGCGTTTTAAATACCCGATAACCAGGGGAATAAAAACCGATACGTGCTTATGCAGGTACTTCGCCTGCTCCGACACAGTCCTGTCCGTATTCACCTGCAGCGCAATGGAAAATTTATGCCCGGGCAAATACTCCATCTGCGACTGGTAACCCGGGAAGATACCGCCGTGCCCGTATATGACCCCGGCGTCCGATTCCCAGACCTGGACCCCCAATCCATAACCGAAGTTATTGGGCTTTTCCGTATACGTATCTACCGGTTGCAGCATCTTTTCCAGGGAGGCAGCGTTTATAACCTTTCCTTCATACAACATTTTAGCCCACCTGGCCAGGTCGAGGGACGTGGTCACTAAACCTCCGCCCGTCCACTCAAACTGCGGGTTAACCACATATTTCCCATCTACCAGGACCTTCCGGGGAAAATAAAACGGTTCTTTCCCCGTATATCCAGCGGCCAGCCCCGCCAACTCCCTGCGGTCCGCCGGGGAAGTATGGCTCAACCCGCAGGGCCCCAGTATCCTTCGCTTTAACTCATCGTAATACGTTCGACCGGTTATCTTTTCAATAATCATGCCCAGGAAAATATAGTCCGTATCCGAATAAGACCAACCGTTACCCGCCTCATGAACCGGCTTTTTGTCGAGGATATAAGCGATTAATTCTCCCGGTTTATATATCCTATCCGGGTTTTTAATAATAATCTTCCTGAATTCATCGCTAAGTATATGTTCCGGCAGCCCGCCGGTATGGTTTAACAACATCCGGACCGTCAGCCGACTGCCGTTGGGAACCCGCGAAAACCACCGGCAATGTTTGAAATATAGCTCAACCTTATCATCGAGGGATAACTTCTTCTCCTCCGCCAATTGAAGCACGACAGCGGCCACAAAGGTTTTACCGATACTGCCGGAAAAAATCCTGCCGCCGGATTTCATTTCAGACCGGCTTTCCAGGTCTGAATACCCGGCGGCGATATCGATAGAGTCGCCGTTTGGCATAACCACCGCCAACGTTGCCCCGGGAAAAGCCGTTTCTTTGACCAACCGGTTTAACTGTTCCTGCAATTCTTGCCGGAGTTTTTCCAGATCGCTGTCGGCGCCGGGATACAGCGTGAAAGCTATCCCCAATATAAGGAAACAAAAAATGAATATGCGACGTTTCATATTGACCTCCGTAAAAATAATTGTTTGGTTTTAGTGTTTGCTATTTTTCAGCGCCGGGGCGGGGAAACCTATTTTTAATACTTCATCGAAAGTACTTACAAAATGCGGGGTGATGTTTTTCTTAATATGGGCGTCCAACCTCTCAAAATCCTCGCGGTTCTCCTCCGGTAAAATCACATTCCTGGCATTGGCCCGCCGCGCGGCAATCACTTTCTCCTTAACCCCGCCAATGGGCATCACCTGCCCGCTTAAAGTCAACTCCCCGGTCATGGTAGCGTTTGCGATAATAGGCCGGTCCACCACCACCGAATAAATCGCGCAAGCCATAGTGATCCCCGCCGACGGACCGTCCTTGGGGGTTGCCCCCGCCGGCACATGAAGATGGATGAGGTTCCTGGAAAAGAAATCGATGGCCTTCTTATCGTTCTTAAATAATGAACGAATATAAGTGTACGCAATCTCCGAAGACTCCACCATTACCTGCCCCAACTGCCCCGTTTGCTTAAAACCCGCGCTTTTAGAAGGCACAGGCGATGCTTCCACGTACAATGTGGCGCCGCCGAGGGCCGTATACGCCAACCCCATGACGACCCCCACCCTGGGAATCTTAAACATCCTCTCTTCCGAAAACATCCGCCGACCCAGGTATTTTGACAAATCGGCCTTCTTAACCTTTACCGACGGAACATTATCCTCGATAATGGCTTTGGCCGATTTACGCAGAATTTTCTTAATGCAGTTTTCCAATCCGCGCACCCCGGCTTCCCTGGCGTAACCGTCGATCATTTCCCTCATAACATCCCTGGGAAACTCCACCTGTTTGGAGGTTAAGCCGTGGATTTTCAATTGCTTCGGGAGCAAATGCCGCCTGGCGATTTCCATTTTTTCTTCCAGGATATACCCCGCCAGACGAATCAGTTCCATACGGTCCAATAAAGGCGGGGGGATCGTCTCCAACTGGTTGGCCGTACAAATAAAGAGGACTTTGGATAAGTCGAAACGCACATCCAGGTAATGATCCAGGAAGTCCTTGTTTTGTTCCGGGTCCAGCACTTCCAGGAGCGCCGACGCCGGGTCGCCGTGGAAACTGGCGCCGACTTTATCGATTTCATCCAGCATAATCAGCGGGTTGGCCGTTTTGCAGGTTTTCATCGCCTGCAGGAACTTTCCCGGCAGGGCGCCGATATACGTGCGGCGGTGTCCTTTTATTTCCGCCTCGTCCCGCATACCGCCCAGGGAAAAACGGTAGAATTTCCTTCCCAGGCTCCGGGCGATGGACTGACCCACCGAGGTCTTACCTACCCCCGGGGGGCCCACCAACAGGATAATCGCGCCCGATAAATTTCCCTTCAGTTTTCCCACCGCGATCAACTCCAGGATATGATCTTTAACATCCCGCAGGCCGTAATGATCCCTCTCCAGTATCCTGGATGCGTGTTTGGTGTCGTAGTTATCTTCCGTATAGAGACCCCAGGGCAGAATAGTCAGCCAATCCAGGTACGCCCGCGTGACATTAAATTCAGCGGAGGCCGGTTCCAATAAACGCAATTTTTCCAGTTCGTCATTAATCCGTTCCTGCGCTTCTTCGCTCAGTTCCAACTTCTTGATGCGTTTTTGAAATTTATCGATTTCGCTTTCCGCGTCATCCTTGGAAAGGCCCAGTTCCTTTTTAATTTCTTTAAGTTGCTGTTTCAGGAAGAATTCCCGCTGCTGTTTGGAAAGCCGTTCTTCGATGCGTTTGGAAATCTGGACTTTGAGTTTTGAAATTTCCAGTTCCCGTTTCAGCAGGATCAGGGCTTGTTCGATGCGGACGCGGATACTTTTGGTTTCCAGGATTTCTTGCAGTTCTTCACCGGAAGCCGTGGTCATTGTGGCGGACATATCGCTCAGGGCGCCCGGTTCCTGGAAATTGATTTTTTCCAGCAGGAAAGATAACCCTTCTTTGAATAAAGGGTTTAATTGCACCAGTTCTTTGATAACCTCGATGATGGCAACCGAATAAGCCTTTAATTCTTCATTGTTTTCGAATTCAGTTTCAAACCGGTATTGGACGCGGGCGCGGAAAACCGGTTTCTCAGCGATCATTTGTACCACCTCGAAGCGTTCCAGGGCTTGCACCAGCATTTGATACGGGCCCGTTTTATGGGGCGGCGAGATTTGCAGGACTTTCGCCGCCACCCCGACTTTATGAAAATCGCCGGCCGATGGGTTTGTAGGGCCTGTGGCGGGCTCCCCTTCGGGTGTTTTGACGAAAACCAGGCCCAGGTAAATAGGGGCCGAGTCTTCTGCTTTTGCCATGATTATTTTCATTAACTCTTCGTTGTCCACGGTCACCGGCCCCATCATTTTAGGGAACATGGGGCGATAGAATAAGGGCGCAATAGGTAAGTCTTCGGGCAGTACGTCCCTGGCGATAATCACGGATTGCGATGTACCCGTTGAAGGGGTTTCGTCTTGTTTAGGTTCGTTGACCGGGCCATCAAAAGTTTCTTGCGTCATGAATCACCTCCGGCGTTCGTTTAATTGTACTATGTCTTTCCAATTTGCATTGAAAGGATAACATAGTCCAAAAAAATTTTCAAGAGATGGTCTGAGGGGTCAGCAATTCTCTTTTGAATATTTTAGGGCGGCCACTTATTTTTTTCTAAAAAATTTCCAAATAGAATCTTGACTTTTTTTTTAGGTGGTGATATATAAAATTTTAATAAAATTATTAAGACATTGAAGTTGTGTAGGTCGGAGGTTGTTCTTGTGCATGTGTGCATGTGTGCATGGTATTATGAATGTGATGATAGGTCGCATGGATGGGTGTATACCTATGAAGATAATTGCCCCGACTGCCGATAATACGCAGAACTTAATAGTGAAGAAATGGATTGTGAGATTTGGGAAATATATTTACGGTGGAATGCTCATATCTCTTATTCTCCCATTCAATTTCTTCATTACACGCGCCAATGCCGATGATACGAAATTTCCCTCTCACCAATTACAGACGATCCTGGACAACACTGCAGCCTATTGCGAGAAACTAAAAACAGCGGCCTTTCAGTATACCTGCACTGAAAAAGTCGTGGAAACCATCGAAACATCCATTCAGAGCAAGACAATAAACCGCGATTTAAGCAGGTTTTTAAGAAGGGGCTGGATAACTCCATACCGCGATGGAACCGATAATAACCGCGGCGCAAGAAATGAATTCGTCAGCCAATACCAGGCCATTCAACAGGATAACCAAACCCGGGAACAGCGATTACTCCTGGAACATAACGGTAAAAAGATTCTAAAGGAAAATGCCAGTCTAAATACAATCATCTATTCGCCGAACGCTTTTCTTGCCCCTTTATTCCTCTTTGATAAACAGAACCGGGATAAATTCGAATACAAACTTCTTAAAAACGATAAAACCATGAACCGCGATGCTTATGTCATCGAGATGCGATTGCATAACGGGGAAGAAGAGAAACCGGTGTTTGCCAAAGCCTGGATCGATGCCGGAGATTTTTCAGTCCTAAAATTCGAAGCATTCCCCGACTCTTTTCAAGGATACGATTCGCTGGCAAAAACCGTCGCCCAAAATACCGGGAATATAAAAATCAAGGACATCCATTATTTCGGATACAACAGAGACGGCATCCGCTTCCCTTCCAGCACAAAAATCACGATAACTTATACGGAAAATAAATCGATTCCAGGGAAGGACCCTGATTTAAAAGAACAATCATTAACAAAAATAACGTCATCATTTTCCTATAAAAAATATAAATTCTTTAATGTAACCGTTGAAGCGCCGATTTTTGCCAACCTTCCTAAAATACAAGTAAAAGAAGAACAATTGGAGCCAAAACCCCCAGAAAATGAAACCAAAGAAAACATCATGCCCGTTCAAGAAGCGGTGAGCGCTTCGCTGCCGGGCCCGGAGCCTTTAAAATATGACGTATCCGTCGAGGCCATGGCGGTTCCCCTTTTTGTGGTAGATTCCGCCGGGAACCCGGTTCTCGATTTAAAACAAGAAGAACTCCAGGTTTTTGCCAATGGCAGGCCAATGGAGATCATCTATTTCAACCGCTTCGAGTTTGCTTACGATACAGAAACCGCCGCCACTCAAAACATCGCCGAAGACAAGAAAGCCCCTGCACTTAAATTGCCGGATAGAATCATATTTATTATTATCGACAGCGTCTTCAATAGTGCATCGGGGTTAAGACGTTCGAAAAAAATTGCCCGGGACCTTATTCGCGAGGGAACACACGGGGAGCGGTTTATTCTCCTCGAGAACACCCCGGCAGGGGGCCTCAAGTATATGGCAGGCCCTTCCTCGGACAGCGATAAATTAGTGAAAGGAATCGATAAAATCACACCCAACCACACAATCTGGAAACAATTAAAAGATATTAGAGAAAATAACCTGATAAATGTCCAACAGTGGGTAGGCATCGATCATATCCCGTCCCCCGATAGAAGGGATTCTGGAGAATTAGAACCTGCTTACAAAAATATGGCGATACGCTTTAGCCATGTCCTCTCTCAATTCCAATATGCACTTAAAACCATTACCCAACCGAAAATAGTCTTTCTAATCTCGGAAGGAATTTCGAATATGGCCTTTAATGAGGAATATTCCGAAGGAAAGTTCTTTGTTAAACCATTTTTGTTCAACTATGTGAAAGATATCGTCAGGGCAGTCAACACCGGTGGCAGCGTGCTGTATACGATTAATCCCCAGGACAATGCCGCGGCGATAGCCGAAGGCGTCTCCGGTGAGATGAGTTTGAGGAACCTGGCCGAGGAAAGCGGCGGGAAATATTTTGAAGGCTCTGATCCCGGGATAGTAATTAAAAACATTAAAAAAACGATTGCTGCCTACTATGAACTCGTGTTTCCCATTCCTCCCCAATTGGGAGACAATATCACACTGACTGTTAAATGCAGCCGGAAAGATGCCCGTCTTCATACCCTCACGCACACCGAACGGAATAAACCTTACCAAAAAATGGCACCGATGCAAAAGAAAATATTTGCCCTCGATGTGGCAACCGGCGGCGGCTGGAGTCGGATGACCGGAACCGTGGCGGCAGCAAAATATAACAAAGTGAAACAAGAAAAAAATGAATGTGTGCTCGCTGTGGAATTACCGGGGGAGATGATAAATCTTAAGTTGGATATTTTTCTACTTGACATCGATCCCGATACTGAGGTGGACATGAATTTTGAGACCAGGGAGGTAAAGGGGCGCCTGGAATTAAAAATGAATCTCCAGAAAAATAAAAAGCAGTTTTTTGTAATAATAAAACCGATCAGCCTATGGTGTCTATATAATGAAGTAAAGTAAAAGGAGTTACAAATGAGGACTATATGAGTGGAACGGGCACTAGGCAAAGATATCTAGCTGGTCGCACTGGTGAAATGCCAATTGCCTGGGGGGCCACACGAAATTAATGTGACTTCCAGGCCTGGGGTGGATAGGGGACAGGGAAAAGGGAAAAGCAAAGAGCGGAAGAGCGGAAGAGAAGAAAAACAACTGAGAAAAAAGATTTCCTGCCGGTAACCCCCATTTTTTTTCCTTTTATTACGAAACCTTTCTAGTAAATATTTCAAACACTTAATCGAGAAGTAAATGGGGGGTTACCGGTTAAAGGTAGCTTGATTAATTATATAAAATCGGGTATAAATATACCCATGAAACGGCTGTTTTTTATTTCGTTTTTAGCCCTTACCTCCATATTAATCGCCTTAGACCCCGGCAAAGCCGTCGCCCACTACAATGTACAAGTATGGGACATGGACAGCGGCCTGCCCGGGAACTCCATCTTTGCCCTCCTGCAGACTTCCGACGGCTACCTCTGGATTGGAACCCAGGATGGACTGGTACGTTTTGACGGGATACATTTCGAAATCTACACCCGGGATATAGTCCCCCAATTAAAATCCAACGTAATCCGCGCCCTATATGAAGACCGAAACGGCGTCCTGTGGATCGGCGCCCCCACCGGTGGACTGACCCGCTTCAAAGACGGCCAATTCACCTCGTACCCCGCCGCGGAGAATAATTCCCTTTCCAGGATAAGGACCATTAATGAAGACCGCTGGGGCAATTTATGGATCGGCAGCTTTACCGCCGGACTCACCTGTCTCAATAACGACCAATTCACCACCTATGCCACCCAACAAGGATTACCCGACAACCAGGTGCGCTTCTTATATCAGGACGAAAACCAGGACCTCTGGGTCACCACTTCCTCGGGGATCGTCAAAGTACTCAAACCCGGGATATTTCAAACTTATGCTCTCCACGACGTGTTGCCCTATTTAAAAACAGCCTGTCTTTATGAGGCAGACACAGGAGATCTCTGGATAGGCACCGGCGAAGGCGGCCTTTTTAAGTTGAAAAACGAGATCGCCGCCGCCTATGAGACCGGGACGGAAGCCCCTTCACCCCCCATCAACACCCTTTATAAAGACAGGAATAAGAATATCTGGATAGGGACGGATGGGGGTGGATTGAGGCGGTTAAAAGGCGGCGCCGGCCTGGACTGCGGTTCCGTTTATGCCATAACCGAAGACCGCGAAGGCAGCCTGTGGGTGGGCACGCTGGACAGGGGGTTATACCAACTCAGGGACAACAAGTTCACCACGTATACCGCCGGCGACGGTTTGTCCCATGACATCACCCATTGTATTTATGAAGGCCGGGACGGGGCGCCCTGGATCGGTACGGAAGGTGGATTGGACCGTATTAAAGACGGTAAACCGTCCGCTGTTTTGACCGCCGGGAAAGGGTTGTTAAACAATTCCGTTTCGTGTCTTCTTGAGGACTCCGCCGGATACCTATGGATCGGGACCTGGGGCGGACTGCATTGGTACAAGGATGGCAAGCTGACCATCCTCACCACAAGAAACGGGTTATCCGATAACAGGATAAAGTGTATCCTCGAAGATAAAAAGGGAAATACCTGGGTCGGAACGGAAAACGGTATGAACCGGTACGACAGGGCCGACAACAAATTCGAGATATATACCACGGGCCGGGGATTATCCGGGAATTCCATCGAATTTATTTATGAAAACAGCAGCGGGGACCTATGGCTCGGGACCGATGGTGGGCTCGACCGCTTAAGCGGCGGGGTAATCACCGCTTACCGCTATTCAGCCGGGGATGAGGATTATTTCTTAAAATGCGCTTACGAAGATATTGAGGGAACGCTCTGGATCGGGACCGACAGGGGGCTTATCCGTGCAAAGGGAAAAGAAAGCGGCCCGGCCGCTGCGCAAACGAAAGACACCCGGGGCCGCCTCACTGAAAACGATGTAAGTACTATATTGGAAGATGATAAAGGGTATTTGTGGTTGGCCGGGAGGAAGGGAATTTCGCGGATCGCTAAAAAAGGGTTGGCGGATTTTGCCTTAGGGAAAACCCAACAGGTTAACATGGAGACTTACAGCGAGAAGGACGGCATGAAATCACGCTGGGTTATCGGGCCCGGTTGTAAAAGCAGGGATGGCCGGTTATGGTTCCCCACCAGTGTGGGGGCGGTGGTGATCGTTCCCGATCGTATTGAAAAGAATACCCGGGCGTTGTCGCCCATTATTGAAAAATTCATCGCAGACGGCGAATCGATTAAAATAACATCTATTTCGTCTTCATCATTCATCATTCATCATTCATCATTACAAAATACCCCCCTGAAACTGGCGCCGGGGAAAAAGCGGTTGGAGTTATATTATACAGCCGTCAGTTTTATCGATCCGCAAAAAATAAGATTCAAAATAAAACTGGAAGGTTATGACAATGATTGGGTGGATGTCGGCGCCCTGCGCAGCGCCGCCTATAACAGACTACCGCCCGGCCATTATACATTTAGAGTAACCGCCTGCAATCAAGATAGCATATGGAGCGCCGAAGCGTCCACTTTCTCCTTCTATTTACGGCCTTATTTTTACCAGACCGTATGGTTTTACATCATCGTCGTAATGTTTGTATTGGCGGCGGTATTTTCTTTGTATCATCTCCGGGTAGGGAGGTTGAAAGCCAGGGAGAAGGAGTTGAATCAGTTGGTGAGGAGTCGCACGGCCGAATTGGAAGAGCAATCGGTGAAATTGAAAGAAATGGATAAAATCAAGTCCAGGTTTTTCGCCAACATCTCCCATGAGTTCCGTACGCCCTTGACCCTGATATTGGGGCCGTTGGAGCAGATGCTCACCGGACACAGGGAAGAGGAAAAAGCGCAAAAAAATAAAATGCGGTTGATGCTGCGCAATTCCCGGCGTTTGCTGGGCCTAATCAACCAGTTGTTGGAGCTTTCCAAATTCGACAGCGGCCAGATGAAATTGCAAATCTGCCGGCAGAATATCGTTCCTTTTTTAAAAGGGGTTTTGCACTCATTTGATTCGTTGGCATTGCAAAAGGAACTGGAGTTGGAATTTCAAACCGAAGCGGAAGACATTCCCCTGTACTATGATCCGGGAAAAATGGAAGAGGTTATAGCCAACCTACTGTCCAATGCCGTTAAGTTCACGCCCGCCGGGGGGAAGATAACCCTGGCCGTGAAAGTCCACAAAGCCCTATCAAGCACGGAAGACGTGAAAGGGCAGGATTTTCTGGAGGTATTTGTTTCGGATACCGGACCGGGGATACCGCGGGAAGCGTTGGCTTATATATTCGACCGCTTTTACCAGGCGGACAGCACTTATGAGTATCATCGCCAGGGCACCGGCATCGGGTTGGCCATTGCCAAAGAGATCATGGAACTCCATCACGGGGAAATCGAAGCGATTTCTCACCGGGACGGGGGCGTGGGCGCCCGGTTTGTTATCCGGTTGCCCATGGGGAAAGCCCATCTAAAGCCTGGAGAGCTCGTGGAATCGTTTCCTGGCCCGAAGCAATCAGTGGGCCCGGTCCCGGGGGTAAAAGAAGAAGAAGAGGTAGACATATTTGAACCGGCGGTGAAAGAGGAAGAAATCGTTAAAGGGCCGGAAGCGCCGGGGAAAAATATTATCCTGGTAGTGGAAGACAGCGCCGATGTGCGGGAGTACATCCGCGGCGCGCTTGAGCCGCTTTACGCCGTCGTGGAAGCCAAAGACGGGGAACAGGGTTTGGAAAAGGCCGGGGAAATGGTTCCCGATCTTATCATTTGCGATGTCATGATGCCGGGGAAGGATGGTTTCGAGGTGTGCCGGGAGATAAAAAGCAATCGCGTCACCAGTCATATCCCCGTTATATTGTTAACCGCCAAAGCCGGGGAGGAAAGCATATTAACCGGGTTCGAAACCGGGGCCGACGATTATATTACCAAGCCCTTTAGCACCCGGATATTAAGCGCCCGGATCAAGAATCTCATCGAATTGCGCCGCCAGATGCAAAAGAACCTGGACCGGGAGATGACGTTGAAACCGGTTAAAACCGTGGTATCAAAGATTGACCGGGAGTTTCTAAAAGATTTGCAGGCCGTAATAAACGAGAATATCTCCGACCCGGATTTTAACGTGGACAGCTTGTGTAAGAAGTTGTGTATGAGTCACTCGAATTTATTCCGAAAGATCAATGCATTAAGTGGCGAGACGCCCACGGAGTTTATCCGGGCATACCGGCTCAAGAGGGGGGCGGAATTGTTGAAGAAAAAATCCGCTACAATATTGGAAGTGGCGTTAGAAGTGGGGTTCTCCAGCGCCAATTATTTTGCCAGGTGTTTTAAGGAGAAGTTTCACCAATTACCGTCGGAGTACCAGGAAGGGGAGAGAGAGAGAGAATGATGAATGATGAATGATGAATGATGAAGAAAAAACGTGAAGCGCGGAAGAGCGGAAGAGAGGAAGAGCGGAAAAAACAATCAGTGTAAATCGCCGTTACGTGTAATCTGTAGACAGGTGTTGTTTTTATTCGTGGTAATTCGTGTAATTCGTGGGCTCCTATTTTCACAATAGCAAAATCCCTGCCAATCGCCTGATTTCTCTCATTTCCCCGCATTTTTGTCTGAAATTGCTATTCGTGGTCTATTTGTGCTATTCCCTTGAAAAAAATGGTCTGATTTTATCTGTCATTTTGGTCTAAATTTGCTCACTTAACAAACATTTTTGCATTATTATATAGGCGTATCATTTGACAGCACCTCTGAGAGGGAATCAAATGATCGTCGGCTTTGATCGCGATTAAGGTTGAAACGAGGTACAGTCGGACGTTTGGATGTTTGGATGTTGGTAATAGGAAATCAAAATATGCCGGTGGCATATGAAAGGTAAGGTGACAACTTCTCACCTTCTATCTTTTCCCACTGACCACTGACCACTGACCAATGACCAATGACCAATGACCAATGACCAATGACCAATGACCAATCTATGTGTGGTTTGGTGTATCGGATGGGTTTTGAAAGTATAGCCCGGGAAAACTTTGACAATACAAAGAAACATAAAAGGAGAAAAAATGAAAGCTAAAATTAGCACAGCATGTCAGTCAAAGATGATGGTTAAGATTTGTATAACCATTTTCTTGATGGTTACAGGGGTATTATCAACTTATGCATTCGGTCCCGCGCAATTAATAGATGATAGGTGCGGCAGCACCCCGTTTGTATCCGGGGGTTATGTCTATTTTCAAGGCGGTGGAAATCGGAATGAGTTATATCGGCGTCAGATAAACGTTTCACCTATCGGCGCCGCGCAATTAATTGATGACAGGTGCGGCAGCACCCCGTTTGTATCCGGGGGTTATGTCTATTTTCAAGGCGGTGGAAACCGGAATGAATTATATCGGCGTCAGATAAACGGTACAACAATCGGTCCCGCGCAATTAATAGATGATAGGTGCGGCAGCACCCCATTTGTATCCGGGGGTTATGTCTATTTTCAAGGCGGTGGAAATCGGAATGAGTTATATCGGCGTCAGATAAACGTTTCACCTATCGGCCCCGCGCAATTAATTGATGATAGGTGCGGCAGCACCCCATTTGTATCCGGGGGTTATGTCTATTTTCAAGGCGGCGGAAACCGGAATGAGTTATATCGGCGTCAGATAAACGGTGCAACGATCGGTGCCGCGGAGTTTATAGATGATAGGTGCGGCAGCACCCCGTTTGTATCCGGGGGTTATGTCTATTTTCAAGGCGGCGGAAATCGGAATGAGTTATATCGGCGTCAGATAAACGTTTCACCTATCGGCCCCGCGCAATTAATAGATGATCGGTGTGGCAGCACCCCGTTTGTATCCGGGGGGTATGTCTATTTTCAAGGCGGTGGAAACCGGAATGAGTTATATCGGCGTCAGATAAACGGTGCAACGATAGGTGCCGCGGAGTTTATAGATGATAGGTGCGGCAGCACCCCGTTTGTATCCGGGGGGTATGTCTATTTTCAAGGCGGTGGAAACCGGAATGAGTTATATCGGCGCCAAATATAATCCCGTGTCCAAACATTTGATTTAACATTAGAAAAAGGCGATGCACTAGCCCGAGTTTCCTAGTTATAAACTGCAACAACCTCTAAAATCATTCAATTAAATGCTTTCGGGACTTTCTATACTATGCCCTAAAAAAAAATGTTCAAAATACATTTATATCGCTATTGACTTACACTCCACTATCC
>JAPKZK010000071.1 GCA_026393835.1 Candidatus Aminicenantota bacterium
GCATTTTCAACCTTCCTTGCCCTGAACTTTTTTTATGAACCAGCGGATTGGGCTCACCCTGTATTCTGCATTAAATATATTGCATTGGAATTAAATTGTCAATACCTTTTTCAAATTTTTTCTCATTTTTTTGACTGTCCCGAATGTCACTAAGTTAAGCCTACATGGTTGAATAATGTGCCTTTTCAAAATCATCAAGTGATTAGAAACATGACACCCGATAAAACTGACTGGGACAATATTCAGCCTCCCGTTAGTGTGCGATTTATCGAGTGGTCTGGAAAACCCCATAAATTAAGAACATTAATTAAGAATATAGCCTTAACTTAGTGACATTCTTGACTGTCCCTTACCGCTTACCGTCCTTACCGTCTTTAGCGGTCAAAGGGGAACATTTATCCCGTCAAATTGCTTAACGTAAAAATGTAATGTGCGGGCGTCGCCCGCTTTCGAGAAAACGCCGTTCTGCCCCCGGCGCGTTGCATGGTTCCGAGCCTGACGCTGTTCAGAACGAAATCGTATGGTTCAGTCCTACAAAATGGCCCCCCGCGCCGCGGGGTTAGTAGGATTTGGCAAATAAAACCGTGTGTTTGGCTTCGGCGCCGCAAACGGAACACCACTTGAACCGCTCGTCCTTTTTATCCTGGATGATGCGAATAGTAGCGGCGGCCGCGTCTTTTATCTTTATTTCACATTCGTTGGACTCGCACCAGCCGGCCCTTACCAATCCCTTCCGGTTATCGAAGACATCCATCAACTCGGCATAGTTAAAGGCCTCGTGGGTATTCTTTTCCCGGAACTCCAGCGCCCTGTCGAACAACTGCTGTTGGATATCTTCCAGCAATTTTCCCAGTGCGGCGCCGGCTTCATCTCTTTTTACGAAGAGCTTATCGCGGTTGATGCGGTTGACCAATACCAACTGTTTATTTTCAATATCTTTGGGCCCGATTTCGATCCTTACCGGCACGCCTTTCATTTCCCATTCGGCAAATTTCCAACCGGGGGTGTAAGTGTCCCGGTCATCCAGGTAGACCCGGAACCCGTTATTTTTTAATTCTTGAAAAAGCGCCCGGGCTTCGGGCAGGACGGTTTCTTTCCAATTGCCGCGGCTGATGGGAACGATAACCGCCTGCAAGGGGGCGACTTTCGGGGGCAGGATCAGGCCGGAATCATCGCCGTGCACCATGATAACCCCGCCCACCAACCGCGTGGAAACGCCCCAGGAGGTTTGCCAACCGTATTCCAGTTCCTGGTTTTGGTTTTCAAAGCGGATATTGAAGGCCTTGGCGAAATTCTGGCCCAGGTTGTGGGAAGTGCCGGCCTGCAGGGCGCGGCCATCGGGCATCAGGGCCTCGATGCAGTATGTTTTAAGCGCCCCGGCAAACTTCTCGCTCTGGGATTTTAACCCTGAAATCACGGGGATGGCCAGGTATTTTTCACAAAAGGAGGTGTAGATGCCCAGGATGCGTAAGGTTTCTTCTTCCGCCTCTTCGTAAGAAGCGTGCACCGTATGGCCTTCCTGCCAGAGGAATTCCGTGGTCCTGATAAACGGCCGGGTGACTTTTTCCCAGCGCACTACATTGGACCACTGGTTGATCAACACGGGTAAATCCCGCCAGGAATTGATCCATTTGGCGTACATGGAACAGATGATGGCTTCGGATGTGGGACGGATGGCCAATCGTTCTTCCAGTTCTTCCTGGCCGCCCTGGGTGACCCAGGCCACTTCCGGGGCAAAACCCTCGACATGTTCGGCTTCTTTCTTTAAAAAACTTTCGGGGATGAATAATGGAAAATAGGCGTTCCGGTGGCCTGTTTCTTTAAACATTTTGTCCAGTTGTGCTTGTATTAATTCCCATATTTCATAACCGTAGGGCCGGATGACCATCACGCCTTTCATGGTTGAATAATCCGCCAGTTCGGTTTTCTTGACGACGTCGACATACCACCTGGAAAAATCATCGGACTTTTTGGTGATTTGTTTTACGAAATCGGCGCTTTCGTTTTGGTTTTTTTCAGGGTTTTTTCCCATTGGCTGCTCCTTTTTCTTTGGCTTCTTTTTTTAATGCCAATCTTAACTGCTCCACTGCTTTGCGGGCTGCCGGGTCTGATTTTAATAAGAAGGTCATACCCTTTTCAGCAGAAAATTTATTGGTCAGGACATCTCTTTCGATTTCAGACCCGACATCTTTTATATATTTCTTAAACTCTTCGGCATTGTAGGCAATGTTATTTTCTTTAAGGAAAGTTTTGAATTTTTCGATAATCGTATCATCGGCGCTGAAATTTTCCGTTATCCCCGGGTTGCCGACAATCAGTTCCCTTGAGAATTTAAAGAACACGCCGTTGGAAATGAATTTTACCAGCATGGCCGGGATGGTTTCGCCCTCCACATGGATATCCGGGGTAACCCCGCCTTTAATGGCTTGGTCGTTGTCGTAATCCTTATAATATAAAATGGAGAGGTAGTCGTCCTGTTTCCGGTAATCCCTTTGCAGGCATTTGTTTGCGGGGGTGTAATACTTGGCGGTGGTTAACGCCAGGGAACTGCTTAAGGCCAATCTATGGACGGTTTGCACCAGGCCTTTGCCCCAGGAGCGGGTCCCGATAATAATGGCTTTTTTATGGTCCTGGAGGGCGGAGGCCACAATTTCAGAAGCGCTGGCGCTGCCCCGGTTGATCAAAACAGCCGCAGGCATGTCCTCATACTGGTTATCCTTGCGGGCGATAAAATTTTGTTTCAAATGCTTTCCCTTAAGGGAAACAATCACGGTTCCAGCGGGGAGAAAGAAATCCGCGATATCCACGGCCGCGTACAATGAGCCGCCGGCATTGCCCCTCAGGTCGATAATCACGGCCTTTATATGATGTTTATTTATCAATTCGTCGGTTTTTTCTTTGAACTCTTTGGCCGTCGTGCCGCCGAAGGTCCTGATATTGATATACCCGATACGGGGTTCTTCGGGATAAACCACGGCCAGGGAAATGGAATCCAGGGGAATTTCCGCCCGTTTGATGCGAAAGGAAATAGGGGCTTCAATGCCTTCCCTGGCGATCCCGATATTCACATAGGTATCTTTGGCGCCCCTTAATTTTATCATCACCTGGTTAAGAGACAGGTCTTTGGTTTCATGGCCATCAATGGAAACGATGACATCGCCGGCCCTTATGCCCATTTCATAGGCGGGGGTTCCTTTTTGTGCGGCAGTGACCGTCAGCCTGTCTTCGTATTTGGCGACCCGCGTGCCGATGCCGTAATAATTGCCTTGCTGCTCTTCGTTCATGGACCGCTGCGAGACAGGGTCCAGGAAATAAGAATGGGGGTCCAGTTCCTTTAAAAGACCGTCGATGGAAGCGAAAAAGAGTTTTTGTCTATCGAATTTTTTGGGGTAATATTCCTTGATGGCCGCGTAGACCTGGGCATATTTGCGCAGTTGGTCTTCCCAGGGATCTTTTTTGTCTATTGAATCCCCGGTCTGGGAGATCAGAAAACAAGACAGGGCAAAAACAAAAATAAGCGACCAACCGGCTCTTTTCATATTCAGTCTCTTTATACGAATCGTTTCCACCTTAAGTAGTGAAGGTATAGTGGATATCGCAGATATAGTTATAGCAGAATACGGCCATTCAGTCAAGACGCCGGGGCAATGAAATGGGGAAGAGAGGAAGAGAAGATAGAATGATGAATGATGAATGATGAATGATGAAAGGAAAATTCGAAACCCGAAATTGCGACACAGAAAGTGGTATTTTGCCAAAAGTTATTGGAAACCTTCCCATAAGTGGGGGGAACCTTTTTCCACCTTGGGGATTATTTCATTTAGTCGGATATTATTCAAAAAGGCATTGCCCAGGGCCGTACAAAGAGGGTTGGGGCGCTGCCCCATTTTGAAAAAAGGTCCCAACACCCCTAAAAACTTCTAATAAGCAAAAACCTGGAAAGGCTTGACATTTTGTTATTCCCTATGTAATATGAGTAAATACGGGAAAAACAGTCCGTGTTTTCTATTTTATACATACTATATAATTATTGCCTGGCGTCTTAAACACAGTGGAGATAAAATGCATACGAATAGTAGATTGCTCTTCGAGCGCTACGCATTATCTTTATTTCAATGCGGAATGAAAGTTCTAGAGATTGGCCCTGATGCGTTTCCATCAACGTATCAACGACTAGTAGAAGGAGAACATGGCCTGTCCATTGAGTGGCACTCTCTCGATCTGTACGACAGTCCACATTTGACATATCCGAATAGTCGTGAGTATTCATTCGCGATTCCCGATGAGTCTTACGATGTTGTCCTATCAGGACAAGTAATCGAACATATAAAAAAACCGTGGAAATGGATGCCCGAATTGGCGCGCATAACAAAACAAAATGGGCTGGTAATTACAGTTAACCCCGTAAGTTGGGTTTATCATGAAGCTCCGGTTGACTGTTGGCGGATATACCCTGAAGGTATGAAGGCCCTGTACGAAGATTCATCGCTAACATTGCTTTTTTCTCGCTGGGAGTCGTTGGAAACGCCGCATTTCCATAGATTCCTGCCGGGTGTTTCAAGAGAGTGTCAAAGTCGAAAGAGGCGAATCGTTTACGATATTCTCGGCAGGTTTGGTTTCCCGGTAGAGCGCTCTTACGATACCATAACTATCGGAAGAAAGCGCGGGCCGGACGAACAAGGCGCAGATGCGGACGCGGAAAGACCGCACCACTGAAACGCGGGCATTTACTTATAATTCTCCAATACCTTATCTTCATAAATATTTGGCGCCATGTGGTTGACTGAATTTTTCTTCAATATCTCACCGCTCTCGGGCCCACAATTAAATATTAAATCGATTACGGATAACCCCGGGATAAACCCTTCTCCCCTCTGGGGATATTCCGGGCGCCTGAAATCATAAACGGCTAATTGGATGTTATGCTTCTTAAATTCCTCTTCTTCCTGGTACTTCTGCCCCCCGAAACCGGAAAGATACGCCGTTGCCCCTAAATGCCTGCATATGGAAATCAATCGTTCAGTGGCTTTCCCGTTTACTCCCTCCAGAGACGATGATAATACCCACGGGGTCTGGATTTCCAGTATCCCGGCGAGCCATTGCAGGAGCTCGATATTCAGGTCTGCCAACAGCAAACGCTCTTTCATGACGATCGCCTCGAACCCGGGGAAATAGTGTTTGAAAAACGGGGCCTTGCCGTAACAGGACCTTAATTTCCCCAATACGCTGTCCCGCCAGGGCAGATCATTCTTTATTTCTACCTCTGCAATGGGTTGATTCAACCGGCCTTTCTGATGCACGGGAATGGTCAACCACTGCTGCGCGGATTCCCCGGAAGCGTCGCCGCCCCTGACCCGCACACGGTTGATATGGCTTCCTTTTGTAAAAGCGGCGTCATCCAAAAAAACCATGTGGTCCGCACTGGCCCACTTGTAGAAAAATCCCAGCCAGGGCATGAAATTGGGCTGATGTACTGCTATAATGTTTCTATCCATTTTTGTGTTTGCTTATGCTTTCATTAATAATCGGGATTAATTTCTCTATTTGAAATACAAAGGAATATTTATTTATTTCCTCTAAATCAGGTTTCAAGGAATGATAAAACTCGCTGTCCGATACGATGCGCTGCAACAGCCGGCTGATGGCCTCCGGCTGCTGGGGATGCACATTCCACCCGGTGCGGGTTTTTTCTACCATCTCCGCCAACACGGTTCCGTATGTAAGCGCCAGGATAGGCTTCCGGGTGTAAAGGTATTCGTATATCTTGGTGGAAACGGAACAGGTCCGGTCCGGCAAGGTTATAATTAGCAGTAAGTCCGCTAGTTTTTGAAACCCCAACGACTCTTGCCTGGATACAAGCCCATGATTGAGAACCACGCCGATATCCATTAAATCTTTAATGGGTTCCAAATCGGAACGGGTGAAATCTCCTACCAGGTGCACCCGGAGCTTATCGCAAAGTTTTTCATCCTTTGTTATCATCAACCGCAGGGCCTCGAAAAAGAATTCCACGCGGTTGCTGCCATCCGCCAACCCGAACCTGCCGGTAAATACGATGTGAAATTGCATGGGGTCGAACACGGCCGGGACCGACAAATCCCGGAAATCTTCGGGATCGAAACCGCTGGCTATGGTTTCTGTTTTTACATGGTAATGGTTCTTGAAATAATGGGTTATGGGGTCGGCAATGGTTATAACGGCTTCCGCGGCATTCACCGCCGCCCGTTCGATCTCTTCATATCTTTTTTTAATACAGGAGTACTTCTCCATCCTGGGCCGCTCAATGGGCTCAAATAAGATTCCGTCGCGGAAATCGCATATTAACGGGATTTGATATGTTTGCGATAAATGCATCCCGATCTCGAATGTCTCTATCGGGGGATAACTGGCAATAATCACATCGGGTTTCACTTCGTCCATGATCCGCCGGCTGTTTTTAATGACCCGCTTCTTCCACCAGGTATATATGGAATGATAACAACCCACCCGGTTCAAAAACTCTGTGTAAAGTCGCAAACCCAACCAGATGACGCCCCGCATTCCTTTCCTGTTTTTGTTGCTGCTGGTATCCCTTATTCTTATAATACCGTCGTTATGCGCCACAGGAGACTCCACCCAATCATAGGTGTGCGTCAATACGGTAACTTCCCAGCCGAAATCCCGTAGGTACTTTGCCATTTTCAACGGCCGAAGGGTTCCGCCGCTGTTAATGGGTGGATAATAATAAGCGATAATTAGTACTTTCATTTGTTTTTCTTTTTTTTCATTAATAATTAACCATTAACAATTGTCAATTGCTAATTGTTAATGGTTAATTGTTAACTGTGGATTTATAAATGCTCAAAAACGCCTGTCCCAATGCCTCATAACTGAACCGCCTCACCGCTTCCCCCCGTATATATTCCCTATCATAACCTGTACAATTATCCAACATCGACTCCAACGCCGTTAATAATCCTTCTTCATCCCCCGGCCCTACCAGCACACCGGTTCTCTCATTCACCATTTCCGGGATACCGTTTACATTGACGGCTAACACCGGCAAACCGCAAGCCATGGCCTCTACGATTACACAGGGAGAATTTTCATATTGACTGAACAAGAGCAGGAAATCAGACTCCCGCATGCTTGCGGCTACTTCCTCTACACTCTTCCCACCCTGGAAAAATACAACCCGGTTAAGGATCCCCAATTCCTGGGCCAATTGCTCAAACTCTTCCCGGGACTCGCCGTCTCCCACAAGATATAATTCAAAATCATCCCTATTCCCGGCCAAACGCTTCATCACCCGGAGAACACCCGGTATATTTTTCACCGGCGCTAACCTGGAAACATGAAGGATTCTTTTCTTTTTCCGCGGCCTGTCATTCTTTCCTGGGGACAGGTAAAAAAGGTCCGTGTCCACCACATTGGGAACGATATGATACCTGCCTTCCAATTTATGCGCCAGCATGGCGTTTTTTAGATTTTCCGATACCGTGGTGACAGCGCGTGCTTTTTTTACGAACAGGCGGGTCAGCCATTTACGGGCAAATCCCCTGTAACGCCCACTGGCGGGTAAATAGCCCGTCCAATGCTCGGTAAAAATAAAAGGAATCTTTCTTAGCCGCGTGAATAACAAAAATACTAATCCTGCCGGCGGATTAACATTGACATGCACCATATCCGGCAGACCCGCGGTTTCTTTTAAAAACCGCAGTCCCCTGGAACCGGCAATCACATATTTTATAAATTCGGATATTTTAGAAATCAGCGGCAGACTCGAGCATGGTTTATAATAGAATCTTAACGTGCGCAGATTGTTTTCAATGGAATAGTTGAGATCATATTTCCTGTCCGTCAGTCCGGGGTCAGGTGTAATATAAAGTACTGAAACATCGCAGTACCGGGAGACGGCTTCGGCATGTTTTTTAATAAAGATGCCGCCCAACGGATCGATCCGATTCGGGTACCACCAGCCCGGCCAGAAAAGCACATGCATTTTTTTTTCCATTTTTTTATCGTCCGTGTTTGTCCGTGTTCGTCCGTGGCTAAATTATTTTTTCCTGGCAATGACGCCGCAAATGGGGGAATAGAGTTTTTTGTGACGGGGCAGCGGTAGGTATTTCAACAGCGGCAGCAGGATATCTATAAAAAAATGAACGACTAGTTTCGCTATGATATTTCGTTTTTGCTCGTTGACCCAATAATGAATGTGACCGTAATAGCCGGAAAAAATAATTTCAAATCCCTGCTGCTTAATTATTTCAGCCCAGGCTTCGGGCGCCATGGCCCGGATGTTATGCCGTTTGTAACTTTCACTGTTAAAGAGGGATTGAAAAACCCGCTGGAATAACCCCCGGAAATTGGGCGCAGAGATAATTAAATATCCCCCGGGTTTTACCAGCTTCATGTGCCGCAGGATAATGTCTTGCCAATCGATAAAATGTTCGACAAAGCCAAAGGAAGCCACGATGTCATAGGTATCCCCCGGGTTGAAATTTAAGAAATCCTCTCTATAAAAGTTTCCCACCTGGTAACCCCGGCTATTTAACCACTGGGGTAATGTTGTTTCGACAGCGGGTATTTGGTCCAGGCCGTTTAATTGGTAGCCCAGTTCCCCGAAGCAGGCCAGGAACTGGCCGGGGAAACAGCCGATCTCTATGCAGCGACCATTGCCCCGCGGGATGTATTTCTCAAACCAGGTCCTGACGACGTGATCTTCGGCGGCGACCTGAAAATCCAGTTTGCCATAGGCTTCGAGCCAGTACTCTTTAGCTGCAAGGGTTTGATTCAACCAGGCCTCCTACGGCCGGCATGGGTCGCGTGCATAAACTCCAACAACCCGGCCCTATAATTTTTAAACCAATATGTTTTTTCATATTCACAAAGCGCATTCTCAGAGAAAAACTTAAAATTCCCTTCAATTTTCTTTACGGCATCTTTTATCTCATGATATTCATCCACACAAAGCCCACACCCCGTATCTTCAATCGCATCTACCATGCTGGGATACTTCTTAGCGATCGTCGGCAACCCGAAACGCATATATGCGGCGATTTTCCCCGACGATCGCCCCGTATGGGTAAAGTTCTTCGAGATGTTGTTATACCACGCAATCCCCAGGTCCGCCGACATCATTACCCGGTCCAAACTGTCAAGCTGATCGTAAAAAGTCCGGGAAACAATAATATTCTTCGCCTTCTCCCCATGGATCACTTTGTCGAATTGCTTTAAATAACCTTTATTGTGGTTCCCCTGGAAAAACAAAACCCACCCCGGCATCCGCGAAAACACCTCGGCAATCTCAATACAGGAAAACCAATCGTTCATACCCCCCAGGTGAATGGCAATATGCCGGTCTTCAGGAATCCCGTACATTTCCCGCAAATAATTGGACTTCCCTTTCACCGCTCCCCCCGTATACGTGACCGGCAAAATAAAAACCGGCAGGTCCTCAGGAAGACCATAATCCTTTATAAACAATTCCTCCTTTTCCTTCGACTGGATAAGCAACGCCCCGATATCGTCGCTCATGGTGCGCTCGCGGTCCATCAACCGGTTAAGCTCCCGCATCACCCGGGGGGGATAATAGGCGTCCATGTAATCATCCTTCAAATACAACTCCAGGCTGTAATAAATGGGCCGCGAACCGGGAAACAATTCCTTACATAACAAAAAACCATGGGGGTCCATACATATATGCCGGTAATAATCGAATATTTCCACCTGCTTCCGCGTTTTCTTCACGGAAAGACCCCCATTCCCGGCGCGTTTCCCTGACCCCGCGTTCTTTCTCAGCAGCAGCATCTTGATGATCTCTTTCAACTTCTGCTTCCCGGATTTCCAAAAATATGAAAAAGAAAAATCCTCTCTTACCCGGTAAATATGAATGCTTTCCCTGGCTAAAACATGACTCTTACTTAAAAACACATTCCGCAAAAACAGGTCTATCTCAAACCCATCCGCCAGACAATCCAATAAGTTGATAATGGAAGGACTGTAATCGATATTGTAACTATCGATACAAACGGCAATTTTTTTCATGGTTTTTCTCTTTGGCTCGCGCCGCGCCAGGAACCTTTTTGAAAAAAGGTTCCTGGACCTCCAAAAACTTTTGTTAGTTTGTCAGAGTTTTTAGTCTGCGTCCCACCGCCAGGAACAACCGGGGATTGATGTGAAATTTCGCTAGAAGCCGGAGAATCCCTAATTCTATTTTCCCCATACCCGGTAAATACTTTTTTTGCCCCATACGCTGTAATAAATAACCGGCATTACCCCAGAACCTGTTTTGCAGAAAATAATACACTTTCTCCCGGTATGTGTCCAATATCTCGCCGTCGCTCAAACCCAACCGCCCCAGGTAAGCGTCGGCCTTCTCCCACAAACCGGCGCTTAACGCATTAATCCATAAATTACATTGGTGATTACGCCACCCCTCTTCCCCACAATTTGCCAATATCTCCCCGCGAAACTTATCCATCACGTACCGGTACCCCGCATCCGCCCGTTCACCGTCTTTCGATATCGCTAAACCGGGGTGAATATTGTAAATAAACAACGGCTCCCGGATATGAATAAACCTGCAACACTTCGCCAAACGAAGCGCCGTATCCCACTCCTGGTACGAAGGAACTTGCTCATCCAGATACCCAATCGCCTCCAACGCCTTTTTCGATGTCAAAATAGCAGGAAACAACACCGTGGAACGAAGCAACAATTGTTTGAAAGCCCCCTCGCCCTGCGTTTCGGGAAACTCCCAAAGGACTTTTTTCCTCTTGCCGTGATAATGCACCACACAATCCGAATGCACAAGCGCCATGGGATCAAAACCCACTTTTCCCAGTTCCGCCATTTGCCGCTCCAGTTTCCCCGGGACCCATAAGTCATCCGAATCCTGGAAAGCGATCCACTCGCCCCGCGCCTCCTTAATGCCCCTGTTCCTGGCAACCTGCGCGCCGCCATTTATCCTACTTTGAAAACACCTGATTCTCCGGTCCTTTTCCGCCAGGGCTTGCAGTATGCGATAGCTATTATCGGTGGAAGCATCATCCACCACGATAATTTCAAAATGCGGATAGGTCTGGAGTAAAAGATTCTCAATGGTTTGCTCAATCAGGGATTCGCGGTTAAATATAGGGATAACGATCGATACCAGGTGCATAAAAATACTATCCTTGTTTTTTGAAAATGACATAATTGGAAAAACTGTGTCCGTATTTATTCTCAAATTGGTGAATTAACTCAAACCCATGACTGCTAAAAAATTCTAAAATCTTTTTCCTCTCCAGGATAACCGGGTAACGTTCAGGAAATTGCAGCCAATGTTCAATCATTTTTAAATCGAAATGCACGTCTGAGAAAAAATCGAATACGATATACCCCCCGGGCGAACATACCCGGATCATTTCAGAAAAATATTCATAAGAGTTGAGTAAACTCAAATAAACAAAAACACCGTGCGCCTGGACCAATTGACACGAACCGTCCGGGGTATGTTTTAAAGTGCTCCCGTCGGCGTCCCGGCGTATAACTACCGGCGCGTAGGCGCCGGCCAACCATTCCGCCCAATCCGCCGCGATTTCATAAATATCGTATTGCCGCGGGGCGGCATACTTAACAACTAACTCAAGATAACGGCCGGCCCCCGGACCGATCTCACATACACTGACGCAGCCGTTAAAACATGAACTCTTTTTCATCTCCCCAATGACAAACTCCGTACTCCCTTCCTGGTTCCACAACCGTTCCAGGTATTCCCGGACCCCCAGGTTATTCTCCCGCGCGGACCGTATCGTCGCTTTCGCGTCTATATAATAACGATTTTCATTTTCAATGCGAACCAATTTAAAACCGAACTTTCCCAGGAATCCCTGTATAAGTCTTTTTAACATTTATCCTACCTTATGAACCTTATGAACCTTATGAACGACTCTTTTTCAATTGCGACGCCCAAAAAGAATATTCATTGACCTTTTGGGCAATATCGATGTTTACTTCCGCTTTCACCCGCAATATCTCTTTATGCTTCCGTATATGATCTATCAATTCATCGTGATGCGCAATTATATACTCCGCCTGCTCCAGCACCCGGCTCTTGTAAGTTTCACCTTCATCGATAACAGGAAGCGGGTATTCGATTAACTTCAGCAAACCTTCATTCTTAAACGTATTCCCCCGGATGGCGGCGAAAGGAGTCCCGGCCATGATGGAGAAATAAATGGGATGGTAACGGGAACTGATAACGAAATGCATTTTTTGTAATAAAAAGAAGGCCCGGCGGTAACCGGCGATATTCTCCAACACCCGGAGGGGTGAGAGTTCCGCGATGGCCCGGGCAAAAGCCATGTCGTCATCGCGGGACGAAGGAATATATACCACGGGCCGCTGACAGCGCTGCGCCAGTTCTTTAACCACCTCGGCCCACATGCGCACGTCTTCTTTTAAATCGCCGCGAATAAAAAGGGCAATACCGCCCTCGCATTTCTTCGCCGCTTCAGCCAGCGATTTGTTGTTATATAAGTCATCCACATGATAATCTGCCCACGTCGCGGCATCCGCTCCCTCGAAAATAATTTCCGGCCGCACCCCCATCTCCGTCAGTTTTCCCCTGGTAACGGGTTCCCTGGCAGCGATCCCATCTATTTCATTATAGACATGGGCGATGATTTCTTTTATCCAGGGAATTGCAATGCTGACCGACTGGTTAACCACGTATACCTTTGCCCCCAACCGTTTGGCGGCCAGGCATTCGGCCAGGAAGCGAAGCATCAGGTCCCGCGACCAGGCGTAAGCGTCGGAAAAAAGCCCGTCGCCGTCAAAAAATATAGTGTCCGCCCAGGCCAGGAAAGATAAACGGCTTAAATAGGCGGGCTGAACATAGCGGAATTGATACCGAAATAAAAGCATGGCCGGCCCGGGGAACCGTTTGACCAGGAACGCGGGTATCTGACGCCGCAGCATGCGCGGGAAACGTGAAAAACTTACTTCCAGCCAACCGTCTTTACCTTTCATGCCGCCCTCGGGTATATCCGGCAGCGGGGGACATATGCCGATGGTTAACGGATCGTTTAACCGGCTGTTGTACTCGGGGAACGATGGCTTATACGAAGATTTTTTCAGGATACCGATGGCCAATTTCAGCCACTTTTTCAAACGGAAAACCAGGGATCCCGTACTTGTAATTTCACGCTCATCACGCAGAAGTTTCCCTGTTTGCACCAGGTATTTTACTTCCTCCAGGAAACGTTTCAACTGTCCGCCGGGCATATTATCCATCGTTTTGCAGGAGGGGAAGAATTTCCATGGATTTGCCCAGGGGTATTCCAGGGCGGCGTATTGGGCGCCGGGGTATTTATGTCGGATGAGATGTTTCATACCGTTGGTCATGGCCTGGCTGCCGAGGTTGTCGAAATCTTCCGGGTGTGCGCCCACCAGCAGGATGCGGGGCGGCAGTTCCATGAGATAATTCTCCACCGGACCCCTATCGATGATTTTGTTGTGGTGTTTGTAACGGTGGATATCGATTTGTTGGTCCGGGTAGCCCAGGAACAAGGCGCTGGTAATGCGGCAGGTGGGGGGCAGGCGAAACCGCCTATAGAGACTTTCATAATCATTGAAATCGATGTACGGCGAAAAGCTGGCCCAGCAGGATGCCAGTCCGTGGGCTTCGATGACCAACGCCATATTTTGGATGGCGGCCCCGACGTCCAGGATGGGATTCTGTTTGGTATGAAGATGCTGATGCCATTTCCGGTAATATTCGCCGCCAAGGTCTAAAACTACCAGTATGGCTGCCTGGGGGTTGATGATGTTTAATTTCACTTTATTTAAGATGCGCAGGTCGGGTTTATCTTTGATGACAACATAGCGGACCGGGGTTTGGTTGCAGGCCGAAGGCGCCCAGGCGCCGGCTTCCAGGGCGTCGTGGATGACCTGGTCAGGTACGGGCAACGAGGTGAATTTACGAATACTGCGCCGGGTTTTGATGAGTTCCAGCAGTTCATGCGTCTCCATGATGTTCCTCCTTTATTTCCCACCAATGGTCCAGTAAAACTTTTGCCGTGGATGATGTGGGGATATTGCCCGTCCCGAAAAAATCTCCTTTTTCCACATATAAATAAGCGGCCCCGACTAAATGTTCCAGGTAATGCCCGTCTTTGTGCATGGAAAAGTTAAAGCGGTATCGTCCTTCGGGCAGGGGCAGCCGGGGAATTTTGCAAATAATGTTCCCCTCTTTCGGCAGGGGGGTTTTCTCTTTTCTCGAGTATAAGCTTCCGAAGTGGAATAAGGCATTGCCTATTTCATCGTAGACGCCGATGCCCCAATCGAACATCCGGTTTTGTTCTTCTACTTTATATTTGAGATGGATTTCCAGGGGTCCGCCGGATAATACCGTGTCGGTTCCGCCTATTTCGTTCATAAAATAGATATCCAGGAACCCGTTCCGGATTTCTTCGGGAAGTTTGGATTTGAACCCGGCGCCCGGTTCGGCTTGTAGAAACCGTGACAAGTAGGTGTCGACGGCCGTATCCGAATTATCATCCAGGATGATTCGTCCGTTGTCGATGACGATGGAGCGTTCGCAGAGTCTTTTAATGGCGCCCATGTTATGGCTGACGAACAGGACGGTTCTTCCTTTGTTGGCGATATCGCCCATTTTGCCCAGGCATTTTTTCTGGAACTCCGCGTCCCCCACGGCCAGGACTTCGTCTACCAGCAGGATTTCCGGTTCCAGGTGGGCGGCCACGGAGAAAGCGAGGCGGACATACATCCCGGAGGAGAAACGTTTCACCGGGGTATCCAGGAATTTTTCCACTTCGGCAAAAGCGGTAATCTCGTCGAATTTCTTTTTAATTTCCGCGCGTTTCATGCCCATGACCGAGCCGTTTAAAAAGATATTTTCGCGGCCCGTCAGTTCGGGGTGAAAGCCGGTTCCGACTTCCAGGAGGCTGGCGACCCTGCCGTTGAGGGATATTTTCCCTTCCGAGGGGATGGTGATACGGCTGAGGAGTTTCAGGAGGGTGGATTTCCCGGCGCCGTTTCTACCGATGATGCCCAGTTTTTCCCCTGGTTCTACTTCGAAGGAGACGTCTTTCAACGCCCAGAACTCTTCTTTGGATTGGAACGATGGGGGTTTGCCCGATAGTTTCCCTTTTAAGTTATTTAGGCCGGAGTAGATGGATTCGCGAAGGGTTTGGTAGCCGGCCGCTTGTTGGTGGCGGAGCACGTATTTTTTGCCGAGGTTTTCGGTTTTAATAATTGCTGTCATAAACAAAAGTTTTTGGAGGTCCAGGAACCTTTTTTCAAAAAGGTTCCTGGCCGCCGGAGGCAATCGTCATATAACATCCGCAAAGATCATCTCCGTTTTCCTGAAATAGAGGAACCCCGAAACCAGTATCAATAGCGCCAGGACTATCGAAACCAGCAGGCCGGGTACATAAAGGGCGGTTTGCCCTTTGAGCAAGCACCAGCGGAACCCGTCGATAATGCCCACCATGGGGTTCAACGAATACAAAAAGCGCCATTGGGCGGGAACCACCGTGCTGCTGAACCCCACCGGCGACACATACAATCCGAACTGAACAACGAAAGGGATAACATACCTGAAGTCCCGGTACTTCACATTCAACGCGGAAAACCACAAACCCAGGCCCAGGGACAGGAGGAAAACAAAGAGCAGCGGCAGCGGCAGTGCGATGATTCGCCAGTCCGGGATAGTTCTATAGAAGAACATGAGTATCACTAAAAGAACGAAAGAAATCAAAAAATCCACCACGTTCACAATAATGGAAGATACCGGTATAATAAGCCTGGGAAAATAAATTTTCGCTATTAAATTAACATTGCCGATGAGACTATTGCTGCTTTCGCTGAAGGACGCGGCAAACAATTGCCACGGCAGCATGGCGGTAAATACCATGATAGGATAGGGAATGCCTTCGGAGGGAAGTTTCGCAATTTTACCGAATATGACGGTAAAGACGATCATGGTCAACAGGGGCCGGATGACGCCCCACAGCATCCCGATGGCGGTCTGCTTGTAGCGCACCAGGATATCCCGCCAGGATAAAAATACGAAAAGCTCCCGGTAATTCCAGAGGTCTTTTAACAGCCTTCGATTCGGTTTTCCTGCTTCAATGATCGTCACATATGAGGTATCTATTTCTCTTTCTATCAAATTTGTCTCCGACGGCCAAAAACCTTTTCGAGAAAAGGTTTCTGGACTTCCAAAAGCTTTTGTTATTTACCTTGCCGTTACCAGCATATTCCAATCATTGGAAGTTAATTCCCGCTCCATATCCTCAAAGGGATAAAGCCCGATGTCCGTAAACCCCGCCGTCTCAAGAAAATACTTTGTTTCCATGGGGAATAAATAGCGCATCCGGTGCGTTTCCAAAATATTACTAAGGATCTGGTCTCCCTTTATTTCCAATACCTGGTAATGAATACTCGCCACATGCCGCGGCGTATCCAATTCCGGCGTCACCAACCGCAGTGCATGGCGAGTAATGCCGACATTATAAGAATGAATCCGCGATTCCGGCCGCTGACTCAATACCGCCGGTCCATACCAACAATCGAACAAAAATACGCCCCCAGGTTTCAAAAATTCCCGGATATTATGAAACGTTCTTGCCAATTGATCGTTCTCCGTCAAATAACCCATTACCGCAAACATAGAAATAACCGCATCAAAAGTTTCCCCCTTCAGCAGCTCCGGCGTCAACGCGCTGATGTCCTGTTGAATAAAAGATATATCCACCTTATGCGCCCGCGCTTTCTCTTTTGCCGTTTCCAGCATGTGCAGGGAGCGGTCCACGCCTGTTACCGCGTATCCCCTTTTGGTTAAAATCACCGCATGAGTACCCGTGCCGCAGCCCAGGTCCAGGATAGTCCGGGGTTTGGTTTGACAGCGTTTAAACACCCCCTCGATTAAATCACATTCCTGGGAGTAATTTTTTTCCCGGTAAAAACAGTCATACAGGTCCGAATAGTCTTTCTCAAATGCCATCCAGTATCTCCTTTAAAGCATCAGCCGCTTCTTTTATATTTTCTTCCGTCAACGTTAATCCCGAAGGCAGGTAAAACCCATAATCGAAAAGGTCTTCGGAAACCTCCAACCGTTCTTTCTTATACCAGGGCATGGTTTGAAACACGGGTTGAAGGTGCATGGGGAAAAAGAAAGAGCGGGTTTGAATGTCTTTTTCTTCCAACCGTTTTTGAATTTCCAGCGCTTTAACGCCCCGTTTCTTATTTAACACCACCCCGTACATCCAGAAAATATTTTTGGCCCACGGTTTTTCCATTGGTAAGGCCAGGAATTCTTTTTCTTCCAGTTCTTTCAGCAGACGGCGGTAAGTGTGGGCGATTGCTATTTTTTTCTTGACGTGCTCGTCGATTCTTTCCAGTTGGGCCAGGCCGATGGCGGCCTGGATATTGGTCATGCGGAAATTATAGCCCAATTCTTCATGGAGGAACCGCTGTTGGGGAAGGAAACAAAGATTGCGGATGCCTTTCATTTTTTCGGAAAGAACAGGGGAATCCGTTACACACATGCCCCCTTCGCCGGTGGTAATGGTTTTATTGGCGTAGAAACTGGCGCAGCTAATATCACCGAAGCCGCCGCAACGTTTACCTTTGTATTCCGCGCCGATGGCTTCGGCGAAATCTTCCACGATGCGGAGATTGTATTTCTCGGCGATTTGCAGGACGCTATCCATATCCACCGGGTGGCCGTAAATATGAACCACCATCAGGGCTTTGGCGCGTCCCGTTATTTTCTCTTCAATGCGGCGCGGGTCCATGTTCCCGGTTTCCGGTTCGGAGTCTATGAAAACAGGAACCAGACCGTTATATACGCAGGCCAGGGCGCAGGAAATAATGGTAAAAGAAGGAATAATCACTTCGCTGCCGGCCGGCAACTCCAGCGCACGTAATGCGGCGATCAGGGCATTGGAGCCGTTATTCACCGCAATACCGAATTTTCTCCCGCAGTAGTGGGCGAAATTGTTCTCGAATTCCGTAATAAACCGTCCCCCCGATGAAATCCAGCCCGTATCCAGGCATTCCCCGACGTAAATATGTTCTTTTTCCCCGATAAGAGGTTCATTTACCGGGATCATTCTCAATTCCTTCAAAGGTCACTTTGTCGCCGTCTTTGCCCGAGTAGGGGCCCTGTTTCACTTCGATCATTTCCGCATCTTCCAGGATTTTAAAGCCATGGCCGCCGCTGCAGAGAAAGACAACGTCGCCGGCGTCCAGTACGCGGGAGGTGATATATTCTTTCTCAATTGTATAAAAATTCACTTCCACTTTCCCTTTGCGGAGGAATAATACCTCCTGGGTTAAGGCAATCTCCCGCTGGACTTTTTTATGAAAATGGGCGGGAATGACATGGCCTTCCGGGTGGGGTAAGAATCCCAATTGCTGGGAAAATTCCGACGGGCTGAAGAATCGAGTCTCCTTGGCTTGAAAATCAGCCCTTAAAATAATCGCAATGATTTTATCTTGAAATTTTATTTCTTCGTACGATTTTTCCATTGAAGTCTCCTCCTTCTAAGCTGCCGCCTATCCGGTAACCCGGCTCACGGCGACAAATAACCAGGAAGTATTATCTTTGCTTTCACCATTTGTATTCCAGGGGGTTCCAGCATTTGAATTATATTTAATTTGATTTTTATTTTCAAGTGTTTTGATGAAAAATTCCTGTAAAGTTTTAATGAGGTATGTGTAGGGAACAGGCAGCGCCTGTTCCCTACCAATTTGCTGACCGATACCGGGGTTATTGTTCGGTTTTCTCTTCGGGTTTTACGGGTGTTTGGGGCGCCGGCGGCTGCGGCTGCTGAGGTTGCTGCGGCTGCTGCGTCGGCTGGGATTGAGATTCGCTGATTACAAGATATGAGAGGGCATAGAGTACGATAGCCACGACGCAGACAATACCCGCCGTCGAGTTGACGCCTTTAAGTATGTGTCCTATCACCAGGTCCCAGACGCCGGCTGCTTTCGTCGCCACCAGATGCTCAAACTGTGTGATCGAATGCCCATGGGCATATAATCGCGCCTCAGGTTCTAAAGCCATGCTCCAGGGGATCGCATGTTTAACCACGGAGGAAAGCGCGTAAGCGGAAATACCGCCGATAAAAGTCGGTATAGCCATCCAGCGAAGGATGCCGCTCTTGCCCGTGCCCCCGATCAACGCCGCCAACAAGATGAAGAAAGCCGGGATGAGGAAAAGTAGGTAGGTAACGGCCGTGATGCTGTGCATAAAATCGAGTCCCCTGTGAAATCGATGGTTGGTTTTAAAGATATTGACTTCATCCGGGATTTCTTCGATTTCGTGTTCGCGCACAAAATTGATGGCCAGGGCCGAGGTTTCGAGGTCCAGTTCAGCGGGTCTGCAGGCCGGCAAATCTTCCAGGGGCCTGGGATTCGCTGATGCCGCGGCCCATTCTTCTTTCTGGGTTTCGTCACAGGGCGGCAAGTTTTTCAAGATGTCCACCAAGTAGGCCTTAATAGCCTCATGGCGCAGCGCTGTTTTTAACGGGCGAAGGTTCAGCGTCATGGGTTCAAGAGGAATTTCTCCCCTGAGCATTTTCCCCATTTGTTGGAACTTTACCGACAGCTCATTTTGCATCCAATCCGTGAGTCCGATTTGCCCCAGCAGTTCCCTGGGGGATGTTTTTGCGTTGGCCACGGCTTTGACCCATGCCCGTTCGTTTGGGTCGGTCACCATATCTTCCCTGTCAACTTCCGCCAGTACTTCATCGATCATCGCGGGAATCTTCTGAATGATCTCTTGCGGAAGGTCCGATAGAAATTCCGGTGAAACCACCGCCCTGGTGACGCCCACGGCCCATATCACGCCGAACAGGACCGGGATACCTATAAAAATAATGATCAACACACCGATACTTTTTCTTACTACGTCCATGTCGATTCTCCTTATAAGAGTGATTCTTAATCTTATCTTAAATAAGAACGAAATTCAAGAGCAATAGTTCCGATAAACTCATGGTTTGTTTCTGCATCTTTATAGATTGGGTATCCGCAGGGTTGGGGCGCAATTGCATGTGTCGAGTTAGCACGCGCAACCGTCGAGATCGCATGTGCAAGGGGTCTGTTAGCGTTTGCATCCCTTCCGTTAGCAAATGTTGGAGGTATATCCGCATTTACAGCCCGATTATTTACTTGAGCACATGGCGCGCCGGAACCCGCAAGGGTAGTAAATTTAAATGCAGTCGCCGGGGATGTTTAAGCAGGGGTTGTATATCCCCGTGCGGCATCAATCGCGGCATCTTGCCGTGGCTTGATTTATCATGGTTGGGACTTGATTTATCACCCCTCCCGCATGATTTTGAGATTAATTATCAAATCCGTATCTTTTGGGTTTGATAGGGAAAAAATATTTGGAAGAGGGCAGACACGGGGGCGCCGGTACGCCCCTACGTGAGGGAAAAAATATTTGATTGTCCCTTAATCCTATTTTCAGGGTTAACAATTAACCATTAACAATTGACGATTAACAATTATCCCTTTTTCATTTCAAAAATCGGGCAGACACTGAGGTGCTTATGTTTGAGAAAATCCGGGCCAGGTAAGTTGAAACTTTCCGGTTAAGAGAAAAAAAATCAGAAAACTGTTGACATCTGTTTAAATTGGTTGTATATTGGTAATAGCTCATCTGCCACGTGTAGAAGGAGTAACGGCCCCGCCCTTTTGGGCGTCGCCAGTCTTTTTGAATTCCTCAAACTCTCTAATCAATTTCTTTTTCCGATGTTCTTTTGTGATAAGATACGCAGTCCAGAAAAGTTCGCCTGTTTATTGGCCGGGGCCCCTGGCCCTCCCTGCTTTTCTCTTATCTTCTAAACTTCTTCTCTTCTTCTTCTTCTTCTTCTATCTTTTCAGCCACAGAGGCCACGTCATAACGAGGACACTGAGGAAAAAAATAAAATTTTATACGAGCCATTGCTTCCTGTTGAAAGAAACCGGGAAAAAAATTATAATATCCACATGAAAAGGAGTACTCAATGAAATTTGCCGACCCTAAAAACGATATCGCCTTCAAGAAAATCTTCGGCGATGAAAACAAAAAGGAAATCCTCATCAGCTTTCTCAATAACCTTCTCAACTTCGCCGGGACAACAAAAGAAATCATCGACTTTAGCCTAACCGATCATTACCAGGATTCAAAGTTGGAAAAACTCAGACAAACCACCCTAACCATCAATGTTATAGACAAACGAAACATCCATTACATCATTGAGATAATAGTGATTCATACTGAGGCACTAGAAAAAAGGGTTATGTATTATGTCAGCAAAGCATATTCCCAGCAGCTTAACAGGGCCGAAGATTACCCAAGATTAAACCAGGTTATCTTTTTAGGGTTTTTGGACTTTGTCCTATTCAAAGAAAATCCCAGCTATACTACCCGACATCTTATTTTAGAGGAGAGCACGAACGGGCATTATTTTAAGGATTTTGAATTGAACTTCGTGGAATTACCCAAATTTGAGAAAAGCCTCAAAGAGTTGTCCGACGTGAAAGAGAAATGGATTTATTTCGTAAAAAATGCCAGCGACCTGACTATTATCCCGAAAGAGATGGAAGAACCAAAGGAAATACGGGAAGCCTTCGAAGTGGCCAATCAATTAAGCTGGACCAAAGAAGAACTCGACGCCTATGACAAAAAAGGAATATATATCCAGGACGAGCGCGGAAGAATCGAGTATGCCAAGGAAGAAGGAAGAGAAGCAGGGAAAAAAGAGAAAGCCTTAGAGATAGCGAAGACAATGTTGAACAAGGGCATTCCTATCGATACAATTGTCGAGACCACCGGGTTACCAAAGGAAGAGATCAAACAATAAAAATCATTTAGCCACAGAGGCCACGTCATAACGAGGAGAGGGTGGCAACTTGCCCGGCGGAAAGACAAACCGCCGCATTGATACCCCTTTGCACCGCATGAATTTTTACCGGCGTTGCAGCGACTTTTCTCTTTGCCCAGCGGCTTTTTGTCTCAGCCGCATTCATTTTTCCCTATGCGGCGCCTCTTTTTTTCTGCGCAGCGGCAATTTTGGCCTGCTCGGCATCATTTTTTATCAGCGCCGCTGTAACTTCTCCCTCCGCCGCTGGAACTTTTGACTCCGCCGCAGGGATTTTTAGCTCCGCCGCTGGATATTTTCCCTCCGCCGCAGGAACTTTTAGCTCCGTTGTTGGAACTTTTCATTCCGCCGCAAGAACTTTCGGCTCCGCCGCGGGAACTTTTCTTTCCGCCGCTGTATTTATTGGCATCTCCGGGGGAAATGTTTTTTGCACCGCTGTGTCCAAAGCAAAAATAAATATAAACACAAAGAAAACAGGATGTTTGATATGGCTTATACCAACAAAATGATGGAAGATTACAGGGTTGCCTCAATATCGGCCATTGAAAATTCGGACAGAGAGTTTATACGGCGACAATTCGCGCCGCGGCCTTTCATATCAGTTCCTCATGATGCAAACCTCGCCCTGAGACTATGAAAACTTTGCCACCAAGAGACGGCGCGCCAAGGCGCCAAGAATTTTTTTATAATAATCCCCTTGGTGTTCCTTTGTGCCTTCGTGCCTTTGTGGCTATTTTCATATCAGTTTGAAAAAAAAGTAATATTCCGGTATAATACCCCCCATGAAGACATATAAAAGGAGCAAAAATGGCCGCTGAAGATACGATCGCTACGATAAAAAAAATCCCTTACGGGATGTCCGATTATGGACTTATCCGGCGTGAGAACTATTATTACGTAGACAAAACCCCGGTCTTAAAGCTCCTGGAAGATACCGGCCGCTACCAGTTCTTTATCCGGCCCCGGCGCTTCGGGAAATCCTTGTTGATTGCCATCATGGAAGCTTATTACGACGTATTTTATAAAGACCGGTTCGAGGAATTATTTAAAGGCACCTGGATTTACGATCATCCCACCACTGAAAGGGGCCAATACCTGGTGTTTGCCCTTAATTTTTCCGCCGTAGACCCCGGTTCGGGTAAATTAGAAGCGTCTTTCTTAAACCTGGTTAATGTTAGTGCGGTAGCATTCACTCAAAAATACCACGATTACCTTTCAACCTACAAGGAATTGGATTATTACACCGAACTTATAAAAGATAGCCGTTCGGCTTCGGATACTTTAACCATCCTGCTCAATCTATGTAAAAACGCCGGCCAAAAATTTTTTATGATTATCGATGAATATGATAACTTCGCCAACACCATCCTATCCACCATGGGTAAAGACGCCTATCACGAACTTACACACGGGACAGGCTTTTTCCGCTCATTTTTTAATGTATTAAAGAGTGGAACCAGCAGTATGGATTCGCCCATTACCCGCTCTTTTATAACCGGCGTATCGCCCATCACCATGGATGACGTCACCAGCGGTTATAATATCGGCAAAAACGTTTCCCTGGAACCGGCTTTTAGCCGGGCGTTGGGATTTACCAAAGATGATGTCATCGCAATGATCGAATATTACAAGGCAAAAGAGATGATCTTCCATCCCACCGAATACCTGCTGGAAATCATGACCGAATGGTACGGCAATTATCTTTTCTCCGTAGACGACGAAAAGTTGTTTAATCCGGATATGGTCTTGTACTTCCTTGATAATTATATGCTGAGAAAAAAACTCCCGGAAGATTTAATCGACAGAAATGTCCGGATCGATTATAAGAAATTAAGACACCTTATTATCCTTGACAGGGACAACAAAAAAAGCACCAATGGAAATTTCAGCATGTTAAGGCAAATCATAGAGGAAGGCGGCACATCCGCTAACCTTGTCAAGGGATTCCCCCTGGAGGAATTGCTGGACCTGGAAAATTTCATCTCATTATTGTTTTACCTGGGACTGTTAACCATCAAAGGCCCTGACAAAGACAAATTGCGCCTGGAAATTCCCAATGAAACAATCAAACGCCTGTACTATGACTATATAAAAGGGGCTTATCGCGAAACCGGGGTCTTTACCTTGAACCTGTCGATATATGCGAACTTGATGACGGACATGGCTTATGATGGGAAATGGGAACCCTTATTTAAATTTATCACGGACCGGATGCGGGAAAGTATGAGTTTGAGGGACTTGATCACGGGAGAAAAATCCATCCAGGCCTTTTTGAATGTGTACCTGGGCCTGAGCGATCTCTACATCATTCACGCTGAAAAAGAACTGAACAAAGGCTATGCGGATATCGTCATGGAACCCTTTATCGCCCGGTATGAAGGGATAAAATATTCGTATTTGTTAGAACTCAAGTATATAAAAGCCGGCGTCAAACCGGGGGATGCGGAAGTTAAACAATTAAAAACGGCGGCAGAGGAACAATTAAAGCGTTACAGTATCGACAAAAAATTCCTTAAGAATATCGAAAAAACCACGTTGATCAAATTGGTATTGATCTTTTCCGGACACGAAGAGATTTATATGGGACAACCCTCCTGCTTGTGAAATACCTATGAATTATGATAACGTAAGAAAAAAAAACCTCGCTTATTTTACCAGGACCCTCGAAGAGTCCCTGGATGAACACCACGCCGTGGGACAATCCGAACTCTCCCATATGAAACGATTTGAAAAAATACTGGAACTGGGGGACTTCAACGGGAAACGCCTCCTGGATGTCGGCTGCGGCGTCGGCGGTCTCTATCGGTTCTTAAAAGAAAAAGGCATTGACTGCGATTATTCCGGCGTCGATATCAATCCCGGCATGATCGCCTCCGCCAGGGAAAAATACCCGGAAAACAAAGATAAATTCTTCCTGTTCGATATCCTCGAAAAACAAATGACCGAAACCTTCGACTATGTCATCGCCGTGGGACCGCTAAACCTGGTATTCGAAACCCTCCGGAATATGGATTTCACCCTGCGCCTGATGAAAGAAATGTATCGCCTGGCCATTGTCGGTTCCGCCATTTCCATGACCTCTTCCTTCACCCGCAAACCCAACGACGAAACTTTTTATTACGACCCCGCGGCAGTACTCTCGGAAACCGCCAAATTCTGCGTTAATGTAAAAATAGATCATACTTATTTGCCCCACGATTTTACTATTTTTTGTTATAAAAGCGACCTCTATATAACCTGAAGCGAAGTTTATCGATATGGGCTTTACATTCTTAAGAGGTATGATAGTTTGAGAAAAACCGACCAATCCTTTTGGGGTTTGCCCAATTCTCTTCTGGATTCGGAGGTTGCCCCGAGATAAAAGACGGTGCCGGGGTTTAGTTCATAGCTCAGCAGCAGCGATAAATAATGGGACGTATAAAAGTCATTGAATTCATAGATAATCCTGGAAGAAAGCTCCCGTGTGAACAGCGTGATACTTTTTACCCGGAAGATATTCATTTTCATCTCAAGGTCGCCGCCGGGTTCATGGTAAAAATAGTACCCGGTGTAAGTGATCTGGGAATTTACCCGGTTAAACAGCGTTAAATTACTGCTTAAGGTCCCCGCATAACTGAAGCCCAGGGAGGGATTTCTCTCGTCGTACTTGACGCTGTCGCCGAACGCGAATTCAGCGCCGATACTGAAACTCCTGGTAAGGTTTATTTCATAATCGAGTTCAAAATTTAATTTATCGAAAAGAATCCCGGCGTATTTTTCCTGGGCGGGATGTATCTCCAGGTGGAACCAGGAATTTTTAAACGAGTGTCCTTCGAGACTGAACATTAACTCCGTGTCCACCATTTCCCCTGTTTTCCAATCGAAGTTCTGGGTAAACATGATGCGGGACCCGATGTTTCGTAAATATTCTTTTTCAGGGTAAAAGGTATACCCGCCCATAACCCAATAAGTCCAGTAATCGATGCGTCTCAGGAAGCCCACCTGGGCGTCGAAATCCGTAGTATAATGTTTATAGGCCGCGGTAAGGAATAATTTCCGGTTGCTGTAGCTGAACTCGGCCTGGACGGCGTTGCCGTCTTGCGGCCCGGTTTTGGAATAAGCGCCCTGGAACATGAAGGCAAAATTATTGAATTTCAGGAAAGAATCGGTAGAAAGCACCAGGTTGTTTTTGTCTTTCCAGTGTTTATGGGAAGCATAGACGCCGATGTAGCTGGCCCCTTTGAGCCGGTACATATACCTTAGCACATTAATGGTGGCTTTATCCGAGCCCCCTTCGGTGATATCCCCGAGGTCTTCGAAGGATGAATCATCCCTGGTGGAGATAAACCCGAAGTTGGATTTTTCCGTTCTGCCGGTGAGTTTTATGCCCCACTGTGGGGCGGCGATCCTCCTGGAATAGAAGAGAATCAAGGGCATATCGAATATGGTATTGGATTCCAGGAAAAAGGGCCGTTTTTCCGGGTACTCGATGGCAAAGCGCTGGTTGATGTCGATCATTCCCGCGTCCGACTCGATCTGGGAAAAGTCCGGGTTATAGGTCAGGTCGAGGGTGAGATTGGAGTTGACGCCGTACTTGAAGGTGGCGCCGAGTTGGGTTTTGAATTTATCTTCTTTGGTTACCGAGGAGACCGAGGTGGGGATCAGTTCGAAATATTTCTTGGATTTTATTTCCCGGTCGATTTCCAGGGTGGCGGCCTGGGACAAATAGCCCCGGATATCCCGGCTCATGGGAACGGATACGACGGCTTCCCCTTTCCTGGCGATTGTTCTTTCCACGGCCATGCCCCATTCCTGTTTATTAGCGCCCGAAGGGAAGCGGAGGGATTTAAAGGGTATTTTTATTTCAACGAAATAGCCCCATTGGTAAATTTTCCCTTTCGAATACCACAGGGTATCCCAGGAGAGGTCCACGTCATCTTCCTCGCTTTCATCATCCCTGGTCCCGTCGAATTGGATGCCGTAGGGGTTGGCGCCGAAAATGAAAGCCCGCTGCCGGGTGTTAAAGGTGTCCAGGTAGAGGGTCACGGTATCGGAGTTTTCAATATTCTCACGTTTGACCAGTTTGGCCCGGATTTTACCGGCTTCTTTATCCAGGCATTTAAAGGCCACATAGAGGTTTTGCTCGTCATACCCGAAGTAGGCAATGGTATCTTCCGTGCCCGGTTGGCCCCATTGGGGTTCGGACTGGTAGAACCTGTCGACTTTTTCAAAGGTTTCGTAGACATCGTCGATATTTCCATCGATGTGGGGTGGATTGGGAATGTATTTGGCATTTACCCGTGGGCCCGGGGAACCGGCTAGCAATCCCAGGGGCAGAATAAGCAATAGCATTAATTTATATACTTTCTTCATTAAAAATCCTTTTTGATTTTGAATAAAAACGTTGGGTCTGTTTTAGATTCAGTAACCCGTTATAGTTTAACATGTTTTGGCGGATAATGCAACTTCTTTTGCGGGCCAAATATTTGCCTTTCCCCTGCGCGTCAAAACTGATAAGGGAAAGAAATCCAGTTAATTTGAAGAGATTGAATTAAAAAACTCAATGTAGTAAAATTAAACAAAATGAGATTAGAGTAGGTGTATAGACGATGGCAAATGTTCTAATCATCGATGATGATAAAGTGATGTGCGATTGGATAGCAAATGCCGTGGAAGGAATGGGACAAAAATCAGCCCGCGCACACACACTGGCAGAGGGACTCAGGAAAGCCCAGGCGGAGTCGTTCGCTGTTATTTTCCTTGAAGCGCAAATGCCGGATGGCAGCGGCCTGGATATCATGCCAAAAATAAAAGCCGCCGGGTATGCCCCGGAAATTATTATCATCACCGGGTTTGGCGATCCGGATGAGGCTGAACTGGCCATCGCAAACGGCGCCTGGGATTACATCGAAAAACCGGTCTCCCCGGAAGCTATAAAACTTCACCTGACCGGTGTCCTGGAATATAAAACCGAGAAAGGCGCGGGGAAGCCAGCCGCGGTTTTGAAAAGGAAGGACATTATCGGCAGTTCGCGGCGCCTCGATTCAAGCTTTGAGCTTCTTGGCCAGGCGGCGCAAAGCGATGTCAATGTTCTTATCACGGGCGAAACCGGGACCGGGAAAGAACTTTTTGCCAGGGCGATTCATTACAACAGCCCCAGGGCCGGCAAAAATTTTGTTATTGTGGACTGTACGGCGCTTCCTGAAACATTGGTTGAAAGCGTTCTGTTCGGGCACGTGCGCGGGTCTTTTACCGGGGCTTACACCAGCCGGGATGGTTTGATAAAACAGGCTGACGGGGGAACTCTTTTCCTGGATGAAATCGGTGAGCTGCCGCCGGCGATTCAAAAAAGTTTCCTCCGGGTTACCCAGGAACACCGGTTCCGTCCTGTGGGAGGAAACCAGGAGGTCACCAGCGATTTCAGGTTAGTTGGGGCTACCAACCGAAACCTGGAGAACATGGTCCGGCAAGGGCAATTTCGCGAAGACTTGCTCTTCCGGCTCCGGTCGTTGGTTTTCGAATTACCCCCATTAAGGGAGTGTCTCGAAGATATCAAAGAATTAACATTTCACTATATGCAGACATTGTGCGACCGGTTTGGGATAGGGGTGAAAGAATTCTCTCCCGAATTCTGGGATGCCGCCGCCAATTATAAATGGCCGGGGAATGTCCGGGAACTGATCCAGGCCCTGGAAAAGGCATTGCTTGCCGCAAAAGATGAACCCATACTGTACCCGAAACACCTGCCGACGCATATTCGCATCCAGGTGGCGCGAAACGGCGTCTACAAGAAGTCCTTAAACCGGGATAAACCGGGGATAAGCGCAACGGCGCCGCCGACGCCGCCACGATTAAATGAGCTGCGTAGGACCGCTGTTTCAGAAGCGGAGCAGCAGTATTTTAAGGACATGCTCTCTTTTGTGGGTGGAAATATCGATGAGGCTTGCCGGATTTCCGGCCTGTCCCGTTCACGACTCTATACTCTTCTCAAAAAATACCGACTCTCTCACCACATTTGATCCTGACTCCTGGTTTCTTCTCCCTGTTTCTTGCGATATCTTAATGGTATCCTTCTGCGTCGAATATATGAAAGACTCATATGAAAATTTATTTTCACTTTTTCTTTTTAAACTGCTGCTGATCCTGCTTCTTCTGCTTCTCCTGCATGGCCTGCCGGGCGACCTGTTTGACCCGTTCGATATCCTGTGTGTTCCGTTTGATCAACTGCTGCTTCTCGGCCTGATGCTGTTTCTGCAGTTTGGCCATTTGGTTTTGTTGATCCTGTGCAATCTTCGCTTTTTCAGCCCTGTCACGGATTTGCGCTAGTTCCCTGGCGCGTTTAGCCTGGATGTTTTTCAATTCTTGCGATTGGGTTTTTTCGAGGAGGGCCTTTTCCTGGGCCTGGTGCTTTCGGACGGCCGCTTCTTGGGCTTTTACCGGCGTCTGTAACCGCGGCTCAAAAATTTTGACCGGGGCCAGGTCCCGCCGGGCCTCATTCTTGTTCATGAAGGCTTTCGGTTTCGCGGCGACATCCTTATCCTTCCGAAAAGTCGGCCGGTAGATATGGATATCATTGCCCGCAACCCTGGCCTGTTTGGGCTCGCGGACGTCCCGGATCGTGTAGTGAGGTACTTTCCGCCCCGTGTCGCGCCGCACACGGTCAATCCCGATTCCCTCGTTGACGATCCTGTTGTTGCGGAAGTAGATGTTGTTGTGGAGGGAAGTGTAATTAATGATGGTAACGTTGCGTTCATGAGGCAGGGTGCAGCGATGGATGTTACGGTCCAGGAAATGTGGGGCCTGGAGAAATATCCAGAAACGGTTGGGAGTTTTGAATGAAAAGGAGCTAAAACCAAAACCGGCGCGGAATTCGGCGCCGGGCGGCAGTGGCGCCCAACCCACATACCGGCTGCTCCATCTCCAGCTCACCCAGGCCGGACCCCAGTCTGTACCGGGAACCCAGAACCAGCCGAAATAGTTGTCATAACCCCAGCGCCCGTAATGGAAAGGAATTGCGCCCCATTCCTCCTGCGCTATCCAGGTCCAGCCATCGTCGGTCGAGACCCAGTGGCCGTCGCTGTAGGGCCGCCACCGGTAGCCCATATTCCTGGGGGTCCAGACATAGCCGTAGGGTTCCAGGTGGATCCAATTTCCATATGGGGCCAGGTAGTTATACATGTAGTTAAAATCCATATCACCCATATTGGCCCCGTATTGTCCGTATTCTTGCGGGCCGCCCGTATTGGGGGGATAGCCGAGCTCCTGGCCCGAGGTGTAACGTACGCAACCCATGGCCAATAAAATACTTAATGTAAAATTCCACAGATATTTTTTCATGTTCGATCTCCTTATTTTATCGTGTCTATAAAGTTATGCAATTTACATGCCAATTCATATCTTAGCGTTATTACGTTGGCGGCGCGCCCGAATCATGGCGCCATCTCCAGGGTGATATATTCTTGTCTCGCCTTTTTCCCGGTGAGACGAATCGGGCTGTTTTTCCTCCTGGGAAATTGTCCTATAAAACAGTACATTTCCTATAAAACGGTACATTTCCCGCCGCGCGGTACTTCAAGGGATTCTTTAGTAAAATGGGGCGGCGCCCAACCGGCCGTGCACGGCCCCGGTGTTTTCCTTATGTGAAGACAGCGTCTCAAGTTCTTGTTTTTTTTGTAGGCTTTTTTGAGGTATTAGTAAAATGGCATGTTTCTTGCATAATATTTTTCAGGCCCGGGAAAAAGCGCCCACAGGCCGTTTTTTAAGGAGAATTTAAAACGATGCAAGTGCTTTTTTATGCCGGTAGGAACCACCAGGATAAAAATAGGCTTGAAGCGGCGATCCATGAAGCGGTCCCGGGACGGACGATCGAGGTTTTCACGCGGTTGGAGGACTTGCGGGAGCGGTTCCGTTTCATCGTGGAACCGGATTCTATTGCTGTCTTATTAGCCGACGACCGTGAAGAGTTGCGGGAGATGCAGTTGTTCCGCGAGCTGCTCAGGGAGATTTATGTCATCCTGGTTATCCCGGATTGGCAGGAGAGCACCGTCAAACTTGCTCACCTCTTATTGCCGCGGTTTTTAAGCCCAAAAGAAGATAGTTTCACCGATATTAAAGAAGTCCTTAAAAAAATGGTCCGGGCCTCTTGACTCTCCCTTTCCGATTCCCAAAGAAACACGCAAATCCTGTCCGAGTTTATAACATTTTTGCCGAAAAAATGGCGTATTCGCACGGGGAAATGACGTATTCACTCAAAAGAATGATGTATTCACTACATGGGATGACGTATTCACTACAAAAGTTGATTGATCCGCTCAAAAAAATGACGTATTCGCACCTGGATGTGATCTGTTCGGAATTGACCGGCGAGAAAATTGCGTACAGATCATTTTTTCGTGCGAATACGTCATTTCCTTGAGTGAATACGCCTCATAATTTAGTGAATACGCGGCATTTTGTGGTGAATACGCGACGTCTTTTAGTGAATACGCCTCCTACTCGTGCGAATACGCCTCACTTTTTCATGAATTAATCATTTTTCGATGTGAATATATGGATTTTCCCGGGGCTGCATTCCTGCCTATCCCCTTTTCATTATTTTTTTTCTTTAACCAATTTATCCCACTGGGACATGTTTATTTTATTGATTTCAACCAGATAATCTCGCAGCATATCCAGGGTGATTTGTTTTCGATTCTCAAGAATGGGTTCTAAAGATTCTTAAATCCTCTTCTGTTGTGCCGGGGAAATATTTTAATAATTCCTTATCGGATAACTTATGCAATTTAGCCATGGCTTTATCGGCCCTGGCAGCGATCTCCTGTTTATGCTCTTCAATAATTGCTTTATATTTTTCTTGAAATCGGTCTCGGAGGTCTCGGAGGTATCGGAGGTCTCGGAGGTCTCGGAGGTCTAGGAGGTCTCGGAGGTATCGGAGGTCTAGGAGGTCTAGGAGGTCTAGGAGGTATCGGAGGTCTAGGAGGTATCGGAGGTCTAGATATATTATAAAAAAATCGTGCGATTTTAATTTTGCTAACGCAAAATTAAAATCGCTCGCGTTCCTCCTGCTTGCAACCAGCAGTATAATACTGTTATTCTCCCGGTATAGAAAATCCAATAATTGCCCGGGACCTTTCTCTTCCTGTTTCTCAAAATCATTGATCCTTACTTTTAATGTTTCCATTAATTCCGCTTGAGCTTCGCCGCCCGCTTTGTTTAATATCGAACTGCCCACTGACCGGACAAAGGGATGCAAGGCATTATTAAATAAATTCCACCCTTCTTTTACCAGTTGTCCCGCATGTTTGTGCTTGTACAGGGGATAATGAGCATACAACTGGATAATTAAGGCTTCATTCTCTTCCTTATATTCGATTAAGGGGAGTATGTCTAAAATCTTTATGGCAAATTTTAGTTCGATTTCCTCTTGCGTCTTCTCCAGGACAATATCCCGTAAACAATCATCCCAGAGCTGCATTTGTTGCCAGTACTCTTTTTCCATAAGGTTATCGATGATCTCATCGAAAAAACGATGGGCATTGGCGATATTGACAAAAAGCTTATAGGTTTCTATCCAGTAATCTTTTTCCTTGAATGCTAAGATTGCATTTTGATCTTTGCCCCGCGCAAAATGCCAGGCGGCCAGGTACTCCTGGAAAGTGAGATGCAGGAACCCGTACTTGCCTTCGGACTCATACAGCAGCCCGGCTTTCAATACCATTTCTTTTAAGAAAAAATCCAGTTTTTTTCCTTCGATTTCCCCTGGAAGTTGGTCCTTGATTTCCAACAGCGCCATTTCCCTCCGGTTCTCTTTCATAAGAAAAAGGGCCAGCCTGGAAAGATTGTCCATGCTGTTTTCCACGGAAAAGCTGACATTCAGCTTTTTGTTGGCCACATTCCACAATTCGATCATTACCTTTAAGCATTCTTCATACAATTTATGGCGTTCTTTGGGCAAAACCGCACGGGTGCGGTGAACGATGGCAATGATGGTCAATAAAAGGGGATTTACCGCCAATCGGCGGAGATTGTCGTATCCGCCGCTTTTAATAATAGCCATCAAATCTTCATATTGCTTTTTTCCTTTTTGAACCGCCCCATTTTTATCCTCGTCGCCGGCCACGGCGATTTCGATATTTTGATACCAATTTTCCAGGAACCGTTCGATATCGGCGATATCGAAATCCCGGACGGCAAAGACAGGGAAAGCGTCAGGGAATTTCAACCCTTTGGCTTCTTGCAAGCCGGAAAACCGGGAGGTTACCAGGAGAGTATTTTTGCGGATATTCTGTTTTTGAATCCAGTCGATCACTTCCCTGCGCAGGCTTTCATCCGCAACTTCATCCAGGCCGTCCAGCAGGAACAGGAGCCGGTTGTTTTCAAAGGAATCTTCGATAAAAGATGGCGAAATCGTTTCCCTCTTCAGTATATCCATGGTCAAATCGCGGATATTCTTTTTTCGGTATGTGTTCCCCGGGTCGCGGCCCAGGTCTTTCAGCGGGATAAACACCGGGATAAAATTGGAAAAGACGTTTTTCTTTTCGCAGACGCACTGGAGGGCAATCCATTTCATCAAGGTGGTTTTGCCGCTGCCCGGCTGACCCAGGATGACCAGTTTCAACGGCTCATATTTGCCGGTATATTCCTCGGACAGGTTCTCAAATACCCTGACAAAATCCTCATCGGGCTTTTTGTCTTTTTCCGCCTTCGCCTCCGCCGCCGCTTCCTTCTCCAACTGTTTAAAATCGGCAATGGTGTGATAATCGGCCAATCGGTACGATTGCCTGGCCTTTAATTTCACATAAATCTTTTCCAATAAAAGGGGTTTTTGCAGGATGGCATTCAAACCGGTAAAATCCAGGTACTTGAATTTTTGAATGATATGTTGGCAGTAGATATCCCTATCGCTTCCTTTTACCTGTTTAGCTTTGAATTCCTGGATTTTCTCCTTCAACTCCCCTTTGGCCTCTTTCTCTTTTTGGAATTCAAGCATTTTACTCTGCAGTTCAAGGTTTTCCTTTTGCAGCTTTTTTTTCGAGAGATACCCCAAAATAGCCACTATGAGAACGCCCGCGGCGATTAAGAGACTGCTAATCGTTATAATGTCCTTCAATTCCATTTTAAGCGGCCTTTTTCAAAAGTTCCTGCCAGCGGTCTTCGGTCATTTCTTCTTCGAATAATTCGAACAAGTATTCCTTTAATAAATCCAGTGCGATAATATGCTGATTATCCTGGTAAGCTTCGATACAGAGTTCCGACAGGTAAGTCATAAACAACCGGGGATTCCCTTTTACTACATCAAGCACTATTTCCAGCACGCCTTTCTCAAATAGGTCCCCGATTGCCCCAGGATAACCGGAAACTTTCAATGATTGGATCACGGCACTTTTTGCGAATTCCCAATCGAACCCGCCCAATCGTTTAAAATAATTTATAAGCCCTATAACCGAGCCCCCCTCCTTTCCTTGTTTGGCTTTTAAGAGTTTTTGGTATAATTCATCTTGAAGCGAAAAAACCATAATCAATTTATCATTGGCCATAATTTCCCTGCTTAATTCAAGAATTTTTATCAACTCCCGATCCCATTCCGGGGTTTCGAGAGGAAACCTCCCGATTTTATCCAGTTCATCGATAAATAAGACAATAGGGTTCATCAATTCCTGGGAAATTTTCGTAATGGACTCATAAAGTGTATTTTCATTGTGAACGGGATAATCGATCGTTTCGCCTTTTCCCTCCTCTTTAGAACGGCTGGTTGCAACTTTTCCCGCGACATCAAAGGGTAGCATCATTTTGAAGAAATCATTTTTTATACCCCCACTGATTTCCCCATCCACGTTCGCCTGTTTTCTAACCTGGTTTTCGATAGTAATCGAGTATTCAAGGCGTTTTTTCTCAAATGCGATTTGGTCTTTATCGAAAAGGGCTAATAAAGCATCATTTCTATCGATTAAATACAGTATACTGTGAAGAATCGCCCTTAAAAAATGCAATCTTGATTTATCAAACTCGTTGCTTGGGAAAGAAAATTGTAAATAATCGCAGTACATCGCTCTTTTCATCTCCGCCATCAATTTTAGCAGGAACGAGCTTTTCCCCGATCCCTCCTTGCCTGTTATCGCACAGGTTTTTTTAAATTGGATGGCGGATTTAAAGCGCGCCAGTAATTCTTCTCTATCTACAAAGCGCTCGATATTATCGCCGGTCAGTTCCCTTTCCACAAATAACGGCTTATTCACGCCAAAAAAACCCATTATTCCTTCCACTTCCTTTTTTTTCGCCATATTATTTCACTCCTTTTGCAAAGTTTACGTTTTTAAAAATGTGCCGGTTCATCCCGAAGATCAATGATGCGGCAGAAGTTACAATACTCACCATAAAAAAAAGAATACCTGTATTTTCCATAGCCATCCCATTATATCAAATTTTCATCCGGTAGGGAACAGGTTAAAATTGATCTATTCTTCCAAATGAAGTATAATCTCTTTTGCTAACTTTTCCAGGAAATCGATGATGAACGAGATTGAGAAAAAATCAAACAGCCGGGATCAATTAAACATCCTGGTGGTGGACGATGAGATTAATATCCGTAAAACGATTTCACTGTGCCTGGAAATCGAAGGCCATTCGGTCAGGGCTGTCAGTAATTTCGATGACGCCGTCGAAGAAATCAAACAACGTTTGTTCGATGTGGTTTTCCTGGACCTGCGCCTGGGAACCAAAAACGGCCTCGATCTTCTTCCTTATTTACAATCCCATTCCCCCAGCGCCAAAGTAGTGGTTATCACGGCTTACGCCTCCATCGATTCGGCGGTGGAAGCCATCCGCAAAGGGGCCGCCGATTATATCCCCAAACCCTTTACCCCTTCCCAGATCAAAATCGTCGTCGAAAAAATATTCGAACTGAGAACCCTGCAAAAACAAATCGAAGACCTTCAAGCAAACCTGGATTCCAATTTCCCGGAAATCGATTTCTCCAGTAAAAATCCCGCCGTACAAAAAGTAATGGCCGTGGCCAGGGAAGTGGCGGCGGCGGATGTTAATATTTTACTGAAAGGCGAAAGCGGCACCGGGAAAACGATCCTGGCCAGGGCCATCCATGACTGGAGCCAACGGGCAAATAAACCCTTTGTGGTGGTTTCCTGCCCATCGCTCTCCGCGGAACTGCTGGAAAACGAACTCTTCGGCCACGCCAGGGGCTCTTTCACCGGCGCCGTCAAAGATTACCCGGGCCGGATTTCTCTGTGCCGCGAAGGCACCCTGTTCCTGGATGAAATCGGGGATTTACCGCTATCCATCCAACCGAAACTGCTGCGGTTTATCCAGGAAAAGAAATACGAACGGGTGGGCGAAAATATTACCAGGAACGCGGATGTCCGTTTAATTGCCGCCACCAACGTAAACCTGGAAAAAGCTGTGCAAGACGGACGGTTCAGGGAAGACCTCTACTACCGCCTAAATGTGGTGGAGATCGAAATCCCCCCCCTGAGAGAAAGAAAAGAAGATATCGAAAACCTGGCCAACCGGATGCTGGCTTTCTTTGGCCGGCACAACCACCGTAATTTTACCGGCTTTACCGAAGAGGCCTTAGCTTTTCTTAAAAACTATTCCTGGCCCGGCAATGTCCGCGAACTGAGAAATATGATCGAACGTACGGCTATTTTCTGTAAGACCGAAACTGTGGGCAAAGAATACCTGCCGGAGAAAATACGGGGAAGCGAAGAACTGCCCCGCCTTGGAGATAAAGTAAGCCTTGGGAAAATCGAAGAAATCCATATCCGCCGGGTTTTAGCGGCTGCCGGTACCCTGCAAGAAGCCGCCGAAGCCCTCGGCATCGACCAGGCTACCCTGTGGCGAAAACGGAAAACCTACGGGATTTAACCGACATAAACCACTCGGATTGCAAAATGCAATACGATTTATTACCATACATTGCATAATTTAATTGTGTATAAGCTTATCCATTGCCTCCGGCGGCCAGGAACCTTTTTATAAAAAGGTTCCTGGACTTCCAAAAATTTTTGATAGTTGGTACGTTAATTGCATTATATGTTCCCAGGAGCAAACATGCAATTTACACTGAGACAAAAACTTTTGGCGATATTTTGTTTTATACTGCTGATCGCCACCTTTATCGGCATCCAGAGCATCAACCGCTTTAACCAACTGGGCAAATCCATCGATGTCATCCTCCGGGAAAATTACCGCAGCGTCATCGCCTGCCAACAAATGAAAGAAGCCCTGGAACGAATCGACAGCGGCACCCTTTTCCTGCTGCTGGGCTACGAAAAAGAAGGAAAAGACCTGGTCACGAAAAATATCGAACTGTTTAAAACCGCTATGGAAGTTGAAGCAAACAATTTAACACTCCCCGATGAACCCCGGAAAGCTTTCCAGGTTAAATCTCTATTCACACTGTACAATGAAAAACTTCTTTTAATTATCGATAAAAAGTCGCCCTCCCCACAAGATACTTACTTTAACGCCCTTTTCCCTTTATTCAAGGAAATTAAAAACACCACCGACGAAATCCTCCATATGAACCAACAAAATATGAGCGACGCCAATAACAATGCCAGGCGCAAAGCTGCCAAAGCCCAACGGGACATGGTTCTTTTTTTGGTAGTCGCTTTTTTTACGGCAATCATATTCCTGCTTTTCAGCAACCGCTGGATATTGAAACCCATCCAACGCCTGATCCGCTCGACTAACGAAATAACCGGCGGAAACCTGAACCTGGTGGTGGAAGTGGACGCCCACGATGAAATCGGCCGGCTCTCCGAAGCCTTCAATACCATGGTGACCCACCTGCGACTGCTCAGGCGTTCCGATAATTCGAAGTTGCTGAGAATCCAGCGCGCTGCCCAGGAAGCTTTCAAGAATTTGCCGGAAGCCATTGCCATTATCGACCTGGACGGGACAGTGGAAGTGGCCACCGAATCGGCCCGGGTCCATTTCGGACTAACCCCCACTACCCGGGTTTCCGATATCCCCTATCCCTGGCTGCCCGCCTTCCTGCTGGAAGTGGTTAATAATAAAAAAATATCCGCCAAAGAGTACAAAGGCGACGTGATCCAGCACTTTATCGATAACCGGGAAAAGTTCTTCCAGCCCAAAGCCTTCCCCATCCTGGATAATGAAAAGGAATTGAATGGCTTAATCATTACCCTTGAAGACGTTACGTTATTAAGACAGAGCGATGAAATTAAAAAGGATTTGTTTTCGACGGTATCTCACCAACTGAAAACTCCCCTGACATCAATCCGCATGGCGATCCACCTGCTGCTGGAAGAAAAAATCGGGACCCTGAATGAAAAGCAAGCGGATTTGCTGATCTCGGCCCGGGATGAAAGCGAACGTTTGTTCGCCATCCTCGAAGACCTCCTGGACATCAGCCGGATCGAATCGGGAAACGTCCGGATGAATTTAACCGCGGTCTCTCCTTATGAATTGGTTGAGGAAACAGTGGAATCGTTCCGCCGCGAAGCCCAGGATAAAGGGATTATGCTGGAAAAGGATTTAGCCCGGGACCTTCCCGAAGTAGCGGCAGACCCGGCGCGCATTTCGCATGTGCTGGGAAATTTGCTGTCCAACGCCGTTAAGTATACGCCGGTAGGCGGTAAAGTGCTGGTGTCTGCAAAACCGGGCAAGGGAAAAGTAATCTTTTACGTGGCGGATAACGGCATAGGTATTCCTAAAGAATACCACGCAAAGGTGTTTGAAAAATTCTTCCGCATTCCGGCCCAGGGAAAGGCACAGAACCAGGGTTCGGACCGCGGCGAGGGCCTGGGGCTGGCCATCGCTAAAGAGATTATAAAAGCCCATGACGGCGACATCTCGTTTAAGAGTTCAGAAGGCAAAGGAACGACTTTCGAATTCTCACTGAAACGTTATGAGCGATTTGACGAATGAGGTTGGTAAAATGAATGAAATTATTATTGGAATTATCGGTTTGATGTTGATTATCTACTTGTTCTTTGCGGTTTTTAAACCGGAGAAATTTTAATGGACATTTTTGGCTGGATTCAATTAATCCTGTTCCTGGGTGTACTTTTGTGTTTAACCAAACCCATGGGGATTTATTTATTCAAGGTTCTTGAACCCGGTGAAAAAACGATCCTGAACCGGGTTTTCGGAAGAGTGGAAACCTTTTTGTACAAAATCATCGGGATCGATAAGGAAAAGGAACAAAACTGGAAGGAATACGGTTTAGCGCTGGGTTTATTTAGTTTAACCGGGTTATTCCTTACCTATTTTATCTTGCGTTTTCAAAACTATTTGCCTTTAAACCCCCAACATTTTGATGCGGTAAAAGACCACCTGGCATTTAACACGGCGGCCAGCTTTGCCACCAATACCAACTGGCAAAGTTATGCCGGGGAAAGCACGATGTCCCATTTTTCCCAGATGGTGGGACTGGCTTTCCAGAATTTTATCTCCGCGGCTGTGGGAATTGCCGTGGCCGCGGCATTGGTAAGAGGAATCGCCAGGCAAACCGCCCAAACTATCGGCAATTTCTGGGTGGACCTGATTCGCACCATTCTTTATATCCTTCTTCCACTTTCTTTAATCTTAGCCTTGTTCTTCGTATCTCAAGGCGTGATACAAAATTTTAATGCAAATATACAGGTAACAACCGTTGAAGCCCAGGCAGGAAAAGGCGGAAAAGAAGTCGTTCAAACGATTCCCCAGGGACCGGCGGCGTCGCAGGAAGCCATTAAAATGGTGGGCACCAACGGCGGCGGTTTTTTTAACGCCAATTCGGCCCATCCTTATGAGAACCCTACTCCCCTATCCAACTTTATCCAGGTGCTGGCCATTTTTTTAATCCCCAGCGGGTTGACCTATTACCTCGGCCTGGCAACCAAAAACAAAAAACATGGCTGGGCAGTCTGGACAGCCATGGCCCTGCTTTTCCTGGCCGCGGTCCTGGTTTGCTGGTACTCCGAGGCGCGTGGAAACAGCAGGTTACAGACCCTGGGATTATCAACTAACGGTAATATGGAAGGCAAAGAGGTCCGTTTCGGCGTTTTTAATTCCGCTTTGTTTGCCACGGTAACCACCGACGCTTCCTGCGGCGCGGTGAACTCCATGCACGATTCCTTTACCCCGTTGGGCGGGTTGATAACCTTGATTAATATCCAACTGGGGGAAGTGGTTTTCGGCGGCGTGGGCTCGGGGCTGTACGGTATGCTTATTTTTATAATATTGGCGGTATTCCTGGCCGGGTTAATGGTGGGCCGAACCCCCGAATACCTGGGCAAGAAAATCGATAGCTACGATGTTAAGTTATGCGTGTTCATCGTGTTGATTACCGCTTTCCTGATTCTCGGTCCCGCGGCCTGGGCGGTAACCGGCAAATGGGGAGTAAGCCGCGTGGGGAATCCCGGACCCCACGGTTTAAGCGAGATTCTGTATGCCTTCTCTTCCGCCGCCGGCAATAACGGGAGCGCTTTTGCCGGGCTTGCTACCGATACGCCGGTGTTCAACACCATTCTCGGCCTGGTTATGCTGGGGGGACGTTTCCTGGTAATCGTCCCGGTGCTGGCCCTGGCCGGCAACATGGCCAAAAAGAAACTAACCCCCACGGGCAGCGGCAGCTTTCCCGTTCATGGACTGACGTTTATCATCCTGTTGGTGGGCACGGTCGTCATCGTGGGATTGCTGACGTTTCTCCCGGCGTTGTCCCTGGGACCTATTGCCGAACATTTTCTAATGACCGGTTCCACTAAACTTTTTTAAAGGATTAAGCGAATGAGAGCGAAATCGTATACGATTTTTCAGAAGGAAATTATAAAGCAAGCGCTGGTAGACTCGATCAAAAAATTGAACCCGAAAACCATGGTCAAAAACCCGGTCATGTTCGTCGCCGAAGTATGCGCGGCCATTACCACCATGGCGATTTTTCAAAAGCACCCGGGGGATTCCACGATTTTCATTATTCAAATTTCGCTCTGGCTGTGGTTTACGGTGTTATTTGCCAATTTTGCCGAAGCCGTGGCCGAGGGACGGGGCAAAGCGCAGGCCAATGCGTTGAAGAAAACCCGCACCCACACTTCGGCCAATAAATTGAAAGAGGACGGGAGTATTATGCAGGTGCTGGCCGAAGATTTAAGGAAAAACAATGTGGTGGTGGTCACGGCCGGGGAGATCATTCCCGCCGACGGCGAAGTGATCGAAGGCATTGCCACGGTGGATGAGTCCGCCATCACCGGGGAGTCGGCGCCGGTTATCCGCGAATCCGGGGGAGACCGGAGCGCCGTTACCGGGGGCACGCGGGTGCTGTCGGATAAAATAATCGTACGGGTTACGGCTGACCCGGGCGAGAGTTTTTTAGACCGCATGATCGCCCTGGTGGAAGGGGCAAACCGGCGGAAAACCCCGAATGAAATTGCCCTTACCATCTTACTCTCGGCGTTAAGCATTATTTTCATGGCGGCCATTATCACCTTGAAATTTTTCGGGATGTACTACCATGTTTTATTCAGTATCACGGTGTTGGTGTCGCTGCTGGTGTGTTTGATGCCCACCACCATCGGCGGTCTTCTCAGCGCCATCGGCATCGCGGGGATCGACCGGTTGGTTCAAGCAAACGTGTTAGCCATGAGCGGCAGGGCGGTAGAAGCGGCCGGGGATATCGACGTCTTGCTGCTGGATAAAACGGGTACTATTACCATCGGCGACCGGCAGGCCGTGGAATTTATCCCGGCCCTGGGGGTTTCGCCGGAACAATTGGCCGACGCCGCCCAGTTATCTTCCCTGGCGGATGAAACCCCTGAAGGACGGAGTATTGTTGTGCTGGCCAAGAAATATGGGTTAAGGGGCCGGCCCATTTCCGAATTTCCCCAGGCCAAATTTATATCGTTTTCCGCCCAGACGCGGATGAGCGGCATCGATTTCGGTGAAAGACAGGTTCGCAAAGGTTCGGCGTCGGCCATAACCCAATTCATTGGCAAGGAATTCCCCGCTGATGTGAAGCAGACCGTAGAAAAGATTTCCCGGTCGGGAGGGACGGCGTTGGTAGTGACGGACCGTGCGAACGTCCTGGGCGTCATTCATTTAAAGGATATTGTGAAGGGGGGGCTTCGGGACCGTTTTACCCGGCTGCGGGCCATGGGTATTAAAACCGTAATGATTACCGGGGATAACCGGTTGACCGCGGCCACGATTGCGGGGGAAGCCGGGGTAGATGATTTCCTGGCCGAAGCCAGGCCGGAGGATAAGTTGTCGTTGATTCGGAAAGAGCAGCGCAAGGGGTATTTGGTGGCCATGACCGGGGATGGTACCAATGATGCGCCGGCGCTGGCGCAGGCCGACGTGGGGGTGGCCATGAACACGGGCACGCAGGCGGCCAAAGAGGCGGGGAACATGGTGGATTTGGATTCCAACCCCACCAAGTTGATTGAAATTATAGAGATCGGGAAACAGATGTTGATGACGCGGGGTGCGTTGACCACGTTTAGTATTGCCAATGATGTGGCGAAATATTTCGCTATTATTCCCGCCATGTTGATTGGGTTATTCCCGGAGGTAGGGCCTTTGAATATAATGAAGTTAGCGTCGCCGGACAGTGCGATATTGAGTGCGGTTATTTTCAATGCCTTAATTATCATCATGTTGATCCCGTTGGCATTGAAGGGGGTGAAGTTCAGGCCCATGAAAGCGTCTGTTCTTTTGAGACGCAATTTGTTGGTTTATGGGTTGGGTGGCCTGATCATACCTTTTTTAGGTATCAAATTGATCGATCTATTAATCAATCTGCTGGGGGTTGTATAATGAAGAATCATGTAGAGACGTTGCGCGCAACGTCTGTACGGAAATGGCGTGCAACGTCTGTACGGAAATGGCGCGCAACGTCTGTACGGAAATTGTCTGTACGGAAATTGCGCGCAACGTCTGTACGAATGAGGCAATAAAATGATAAAAGCAACCATGTTGGAATTAAAAAAAGCAGTTTTAGCAATAATCGTTTTAACGGTATTATTAGGAATCATATATCCGTTAACAGTTTGGGGGCTGGCCCAATTGATTTTCCCGGCAAAGGCCAATGGTTCGTTGATCTACGTCAACAATAAAGCAATCGGTTCGGAGTTGATCTCGCAGCGTTTTAGCGGACCCGGGTATTTTCATCCGCGACCATCGGCGGCGGGGCAGGGTTACGATGCAACTGCTTCCGGCGGCAGTAACCTGGGTCCGCTTTCAAAGACCCTGCTTGAGCAGGTTAAGCAGCGGGTAAAAGAATACCGGGCAGAAAATGAATTAGCCCCGGATGCCCGGGTCCCGGTGGATGCGGTGACGGCTTCAGGCAGTGGACTTGATCCGCATATTAGTGTGCAAAACGCTGTTTTGCAAGCCGCGCGGGTAGCTAAAATAAGGAACATAGGCCTGGAAAAAGTCTCAGCGGCGATCGAACGATGCACTGAAAACCGTCAGCTCGGTATATTGGGTGAAAAGAGGGTCAATGTGCTTTTGTTGAACGTTGAGTTAGATAAATCGTAGGTTTAAAAAAGATAATTATAAATTATAAATGATAAATTATAAATGATAAATTATAAATGATAAATTATAAATTATAAATTATAAATGAAAAACGAAAAACGATGGCGCCCTATGGGCAAAAATAATTTAAACGTTAAGGACGAATAATGAACGAAGAAAAAGCCAATAGTTTTTTAAAGATGATCCGGCGGTCGCAGCGTGGACGCCTCAAAATATATCTCGGTTACTGCGCCGGAGTAGGCAAAACCTATCGCATGCTCCAGGAAGGCCAGGTAATGCGAAGCGAAGGGATCGACGTCGTGGTGGGGCTGGCGGAAACACACGGACGCCGGGATATTGTCAAGCTTCTTGAGGGCTTCGAGATTATACCCAGGGTTGTCCGGGAGTATAAGGGCATCAAAATCGAAGAAATGGATGTCGATGCCATACTGGCCCGGAGGCCGGCGCCGGCCGTGGCGTTGATCGATGAACTGGCCCATAACAATGTCCCGGGCAGTCGAAACTTAAAACGTTACCAGGATGTGCAGGAAATCCTCGACGCCGGCATCCATGTAATAACTACTTTAAACGTCCAGCACCTGGAGAGTCTTTACGATACCGTTGAGAAGTTTGTCGGGGTAAAAGTAAGGGAACGGCTGCCGGATACCGTGATTTCCGAAGCAGACCAGATCGTTAACATCGATTTGTCCACCGAAGACCTTAGAAAGCGGCTCGAAGAAGGCAAGATTTATTCAAAAGAAAGAATACAAACCGCGTTGGATAATTTTTTCATATCATCCAACCTGGAAAAATTGAGAGAATTAACCTTGCGGGAGTTGGCCGCCCAGATCGATATTCGCCGTAGGGAACCGCTTCCCGAAGATAGCACCGCCATGCCCGACCAGGTCATGGTGTGTTTAAGTTCCCGCGGTCCCAACAGCGATATATTGCTTCGTTACGCCTCGCGGTTTGCCGGGCGTTTGAATAAGAACTGGTACGCCCTGTATGTCCAGCGGGAGGAGGAAGACCCCACCCATATCGATCTACAAACCCAGGATGCATTAGCCAACACGTTGACGTTGGCCCGGCAGCTTGGGGCCATCGTATTCACATACAAAGGCGAAGACCTGGCCGACACCATCTTGCGGTTTGCCCGGGAATACGGCATCGGGCACATTATCATCGGCACACCCACGCGGCGTCCTTTTTTTAAGCGCTTGTTTTTTCAAAAAACGCTTTCCGAAAGGTTGGTGCAGGAAGCCGGGGGTATTAACATCGTTATTGTCGGTACGACTCACCGGGAACCGGTTTACGAGACGCCCCGGCCGGTTAATGCCGCGGAACCGACCCCGAAACCCATCTGCCTGGGTGATTTCTTAAGTGAAAAAACCATCATTACCTGGAAAGATACGGTTTTAAAAGAGGAAGTAATACGGGATTTAACGCGGGCAGCTTACGATGAAGGCCAGGGTTTTGAAGAAATCTATAATGCGTTAATGCAGCGGGAGAAAGAGAGTTCCACATTTTTTAATGAAGGGGTGGCGTTTCCCCATTTAAGGTTGGAGGGTAATTTTTCCCCCAGGCTATCCCTGGGCATCATTCCCGGTGGCATCGCCAATATTTCCACCACCAAACCGATTCGCCTGGTTTTCCTGGTGATATCATCCGTCAACCATGTTGAAACCCAGGCCAGGATATTGGCGATTGCCAGCAAAATTGCCGGCAACAATCACATGGTGAACGTGTTACTGTCAGCCAAAAATTCTAAAAAGGCCCTCGCCGAAATCAACGAATGGGAGAGTACGCATTTATAAAAACACAGGCCCGCGAAACACGCGAAAAACGCGAAAATATCTTTTAAGTCCTGGTGCTTTTCTTCCCTAAAATCCCATTTAATCGATTTTTCCCTGACTGCCCCTTTATTTTTCCTTACTGGGCAGTAGCTGCCAATTCTTCGATCACTTCTTTCCAGGCGGAATTGTAATCCGGGGTTGTGCGGATTCCTGAGTGGGTTTCTTTTGTAATTGTCATACCCATACTATAAACGAAATTGCTCTAAAATTCAACCTCCTTTAAAAAATCTTCCCTTTTATAAGGGCAGACACGGGGGTCTGCCCCTACGTAATATTTTGGGACAGACCAATTGTGCGCCTCCTATCGTTTCCCGACTCCCGGATGCCATAAGAAGGGTGCTCCCTATCGCATCTCGACCCCAGGATGCGATATAACTCACCCTATCTATCACATCTCGACCCTTAGAAAGGACACAACCTATACTATCTGTCATATCTCGACCCTTAGAAAGAACACAACCTATACTACCTGTCTCATCTCGACCCTTAGAAAGGACACAACCCATGCTATCTGTCGTATCTCGACCCCTAGAAAGGACACAACCCATACTATCTGTCGTATCTCGACCCTTAGAAAGGACACAACTCACACTATCTGTCGCATCTCGACCCGCGGAAACGACGCAAAGGGTGCTTTATATCCTTTCCCGGCCTCCGGAAACGATGCAAAGGGGGGGAAGTAGGGGACACCAAAAAAGGGTTTGATAAATCAAACCCCTACCGGGAATTTCTTACCGGACGCCTGCTATAAAAGGGGAAAGGAGGCTTTTCCATGTCCGGCGCAAGCACAGTGCGCCTTTTCTACACTCTGTCTCGTTCCTTTATCGCTGTGAATTAGGAGGCAGGAGTCAGGTGAAGGATTAGGTGAAAGGTAAGAAACGCTAAAAAAGAGTTGACATCATTTTAATTTTAGTTTATATTTCCCAGAGGTAAGAAATGACCTGTAGGAGGCAATTACGATGCTACAAATACAATATGACGGAATTATTTTTAAGGAAGGGCGCACGTATGTTTCGTATTGCCCTGAACTTGATGTCTCCAGTTGCGGCAATAATATTGATGAAGCCAGGAATAATTTAAAAATGGCTGTAAGCCTTTTCATTGAAGAAGCAGAAAATATGGGCACACTGGAAGATATTCTAGATGAAGCCGGTTATGAACTGAAAGAGTCGGATTATTGGGAAGCGCCGCGCATTGTTGCAACTGAGTTAATGAGTACAGCGTGTTAACATATTGAATCGATTATGCCAAAGATATCTCCTTTACCGGCAAGACAGCTAAGAAGCGTTTTCGAAAGAGCAGGTTTCAAATGTGTTAGAACCAAAGGTGACCATTTTGTGTATACCAAAGAGGGAGTTATTCGACCGATTATAATCCCGGATTGGCCGGAAGTACCGATCTTTATCATTAAGAACAACCTTCGCTCGGCAGGAATTAGCCGGGAAGAATATTTTAAACTACTGGAAGGGGCAACCATACAATAGAGGGGGCTTGCGGGGCAAACCAATTGTGCGCCCTTACAACACTCTGTCTCGTTCCTTTATCGCCTGTTCAAGCTCTTTCTCCAACTTTGCAAACCCGGCTGTAGAGAAATTGCTGCGCAAATAGATTTTTTCTCTTTCCTTTTCCAGGATTTTCTCATATGAAGCAGAACTGCCGAAGGGCTTTCCTTTTATCAACAAGTACGCCAGACCGACAGGTGCCAGGAGTAAAGCGAGAATATATGTATCGGGTTCAATATTACTCCATGGCAGAACGTTCATTTTTATAAGTATGTATAGAGCTATGATTAAAACAGCCAGAACAGTGGGTATCCAGAGGTAATGCTTGCGTATATGTTTTTTGGCCTGGACATCGAAAAGGTCTTTTCGCTTTTGTTGTTCCCCTACCTCTTTTTCCAGGGTGTCGATACGTAGGACTAATTCCTTGAGCTTATCGAACCGGTTGTCGTTTTCTCTTTGAGAGAGCGGTTCAGGCATAGACCTGGGAAAATGCCTTTGTGGGCCATCGATATCGAAACCTTCCCGTTTTTGTTCTTCCGGCAGCGTGACCGAATCGAGTAATTGCGCCACCCGGTAACTCTGCCCGGTTTCGCCGTCGTAATACTCACTGAGACCTTTTCGCTCATAACCCAGGAGAAATAGATAAGATACGGTCCGCGCATATTTGCCGGCGCCTTTGTTTTTCTCCCTATAATCACGCAGGATATCGGCGGGTAGAGGTAATGGAATCAGTTCTTCGATTCTCATCAGTTGGAAACTTTTATTGATTTCCCGAAGGGCGCTGCGGATCACGCTGAGGTGTTCGCGTTTCTGGTCCCCACTAATTTGGATGCCGATGGTTTTTTCCACTTCATCCGCCCGGATCAGCGCGTGAGTGTGAAAGAGTTCGCTTTCCAGTACCATGCCTGTACGCCAACTCCGGCCGGTTGTTAGGTCTTTGTGCAATTTGACCAGCAGCCTGGATATCACGGATTTTGGTAGGAAATCATAGGTCAATATAAAATCCAGGGTGGGGCGCGTTTCCTCCGGCAGCGGAAGCGGCGGTTCTTTGGTGTCCAACAGGGCAGGCACCAGGATGGTTTCATCATCCAGCGGGTAGCACAGTTCAAACTTTTGCATCAATTTCACAATGTAATTTTGTTCCCCAGGGGTATAGGGCCGGTTTTCCAGTTCCTGCATATACGGGCAGGTTTTTGTTTTCTCTTCGTTGATGATATGGTTAAGATCAGCTTTCTTCAACAGTCCGTGCCGCTCTGCCAGGGTGGGGGAATTAATGATGCGGTAAACGCCTTCGGTGACCCACCGGGGGTTGAGTACGTGGTATTCTTGCAGTTCGAAATATTTGAAATGAAGTACGATACCCAGTTCGTTTAAAAATTGGACCAGGGTTTCCCGGGTGGTATCCGTGGGGATGGTGAAGTTGTCGCAGATGGCGTGAAATTCGCCGTGGGAAATATAGCATTTGTCCCTGGTGACGTTTTCCAGGGTGGATTTGACTTTCATCCATGAGGCGGCCACCGGGGTTTGGAGCAATTCTGTTTTGGAGATGGCGGATTTAATGGCGTCCTGGAGTTCGAGCAAGCCGGCGCGGGTTTGGCAGGAGATGCGGTAAAAGTCCAGGATGTTGGGGTATTTTCGTTGGAGGGTAAAGCGGTCCAGGTCAAAGTGGGGATTCTGGTCGATTTTATTGATCACCACCAGCACCGGGGAACTGCCGCCAAAGGTTTCGATATGTTTGAGCCAGTATTCCGCGGTTTGTTCTTCGCGGGAGTCTACGACTAAAATATACAGGGAGCGTTTGGAAAGAAAAAATTGGTGGGAGGCGTGCATGACTTCCTGCCCGCCGAAATCCCAGAAATGGGCGTGGATCATGGTGGGTTGCGGACTGGCGCCGGCGTCGGCTTTGTCGGGGTTGTTTATTTCCATATCGATGGTATGGATGTCGATGCCATGGGTTTTGTCTTCATTGGGATCGAATTCGAGGTTACTGAGACGTTTAAGCAGGGAGGTTTTCCCTGCGCCGCCGCTGCCCACCAGGAGTATTTTTACTTCGTTTAAGCGGCATAATTCTTTTTCTTTTAATGAGCGGAAGTAATCCCGGATGGCACCCAGGCCCTGCTTAGCGATTTCCGGAGGCGGATTTTCAATGGGGTTTTTATCGATGTCGAGATCGGTTAGATGGTCCAGATCTGCGACGAAAGAGACATCCTTTATTTTATTTTCATTCAAATATAGTGATGTTAACGCCTTAAACTCCCGGAAGAAGGACACATTTATTACATTATTTTTGCTCAAACCCACCGCCGTTAACTCCTTCAACTCACGGAGGAAGGAAAAATCTTTTATGCCTTTATTCCCTCCCAAAACCACCGACGTTAACCCTTTCAACTCACGGAGGAAGGAGACGTCGGTTAAATTATTCCAGCTCAAATCCAACGCCGTTAATCCCTTCAACTCCCGTAGGAAGGAAAAATCTTGAATGTCTGGATTATTGCCAAGATTCAAATAGGTTAAATTACCCCGGCCACGCAAGAAATAGCTTTGATCCAAATCACAGCTTTCTACGTTTAATTTGGTTACCCAACGAAGTTGCCCAATATAATATAAAACCGGCTCTATAAGAAGAGATTTCAGCCGTAACCCGGTGACCGCCCCTGTCCCGTCCAGGGTGTATCCACGTTTTATACCCCAAAAATATTCTGATTCCGTGTAGACCTCGGCGGGATCGAGCCTAAGCAGCGGTACTTTCAGTATCTTTTCCATTTCCTTGATGATTTCAATATCTGTCATAAAAACCTCCGTAGGCCTTCATTATATGATAGAAAGAGCAAGAAAACAAGAGATGAGGAAGCGATCGAATGATGAATGAGGAATGAGGAATGAGGAAGAAAAATTTTGAAAAAAACAAGTGGTTGATATATAATACTAAAATGTACAAAACACTGAGTAAAAAAAGTTGCAATCAGGACAGCCGATGACAGATGAAAAAAAAGTTGAAGAATTCAAAAATTATGCCTCCTTTCTAAAAGAAATTAAAAAACGAATTCAAATAGCCCAGGTTAAGGCTAACTTCGCTGTAAACCGGGAATTGATTCTTTTATACTGGAATATTGGGAAAATGGTGTATGAAATTCATGAATCTGTCGGATGGGGAAAAGGAATCATTCCCATGCTTGCAAAGGATATAAAAAACGAATTCCCTGAAATTAAGGGATTCTCCGAGCGAAATATCGGACGGATGAAAACATTCTACCAGGAATATACATGCTTGCAAGATGCTGAGGTTAAAAATGCCAACAATGACAACACCAGGTCAAATTTGCCACAGCCTGTGGCAAAATTAGATGAAATATTAAAGACTGTTACCGAACTACCCTGGGGGCATAACTTCATCCTCATAGAAAAAATAAAAGACCGTCAAAAACGGTTGTGGTATATGGAACAGAGCCTTAAACACGGCTGGAGTAGAAATATCCTGGACATCCATATCAAAAGCGGTTTATATGAAAGAAAAGGAAAAGCGATAACCAACTTCGACTATACACTTCCCCCGATACAGTCCGATCTGGCCCAACAGACATTAAAAGACCCCTATATATTTGATTTTCTGACCCTGGATACTGACTTCCGTGAAAGGGAACTGGAAGTTGAATTGGTAAAACACCTTGAGAACTTTTTAATAGAGTTGGGAGTTGGTTTTGCATTTGTTGGCAGGCAATACCACATTCAAGTCGGCGATTCGGATTTTTATATCGACCTATTATTCTATCATGTAAAATTGAGATGTTACATTGTTATAGAATTAAAGAAAGGTTCGTTTAAAGCTGAATATGCAGGCAAATTAAATCTTTATTTGAATGCAGCAGACGATCAACTGCGCCATAAAGATGATAAACCGACTATCGGTTTGATTCTTTGCCAGGATAAAAACAAAATTGTAGCGGAATACGCTCTTCGGGGGCTTGATAAAGCCATAGGCGTCTCTGAATACCAGTTGACCCAAGCACTACCGGAAGAACTAAAAAGCAGCTTGCCAACTATTGAAGATATCGAACGTGAATTCGGTTAAGAATCTGTTCCTCTTTCTCCTGCGTTGACAACTCGGCAGCATCGGAATTATATTGCTGAAAAAAAAATCAAATCCACCACTGTTAACTCCTTCAACTCCCGGCGGAAGGGAAAAGAAGAAGGTAAGAAGGTGAGAAGGTGAGAAGGTGAGAAAAACAGGAAGCGAAGAAGAGCGGAAGAGCGGAAAAAACAGAAGAGAAAAACAAATTCAATTACTCGTAATGAGTCCACATCCGGAGTACTTTTATTATTTTTTCTTCCTCAAGCACCTCGTATACCAATCGATGCTGCTTATTGATCCGTCTTGAGATAAAACCTTTCAATT
>JAPKZK010000128.1 GCA_026393835.1 Candidatus Aminicenantota bacterium
CGGGACCTCGAAAAACCGGGAGTAATTATATAACATCTCGGCCGCTTCATTTTCCGGCATGGTTCTAAGGTACTTGTACCAGAACCGGGAGGGAAGCATACTATTGAGTTCCTTCATCAGCCAGCCCACCCAACTGCCCGATACCAGGAGGGGAGCGATTTTACTTTCGGCAGTGCTTAAATACCCTCCGGCCATGTCGTTTTGAAGTTTATCCAGGTTTTTGTCACGGTAGATCATGGCGTTTAAGAACTGGAACTCATCGATCATCTGGACGATAAATTCATTCTGCCTGGAAGCCAAATTTTTCGGGGCTTCGCGTGTAATCTCCCAGAGGATACCGATCTCCTCGTGGGCAACGGCGTGGGCTGCCCCTTCAATCATTCCACATAGGTAATCAAGCCCCTCTTGCTTTGCGATTTCGATTACTTTCCCAAAATCGCTCTTATTTTCCGGGTTCAGGTATCCGGGTTTCCGGGATTTGAAGGCGATGTACTGGTAAATGAAGGTGAGAAAAAAATCCTTACAAAAATCCACTACCCACATTTCAGTTTCCTTGACCTCATAATAAAAAGGGATCACCCCATCGTTTTTGTAATAGGTGATATTGAACAACCGTTCCATGATAGCGGTTTTTCCCATTTTGCGGCGAGCCAGGATGGCGGTGCTATGGGATTTTCTCTCTTTAATATCGTTTATCCACTTAAGGAAAAAGGCCAGTTCTTTGTGTCTCCCGGTGAACAACTCCGGGTTGCCGATGCGTTCTTCTAATGCGTATTCCATGCCCTATTATATACCACAAAAGAAAAAAAATAGCAAACTGTATTCGTGAATTTGGTTCTTCATCTGTGCTAATCAGTGAAATCCGTGGGCGGAATGGCCGGATGACGGGATGGCTAAAATAAAAAAGTGTCTGCCCGATTCCCATTTCAAAATCCCCGCAGGAGGCCGTTTTAATTAACAATTAATAATTGACAATTAACAATTATTTCTTTTCCACTTCCTTAAATAGGGAATCGGGCAGACACTTCTTGCCTACCTCGATGGATTTAAAGCCGGAAATATTCCTATCCTTTACACTAAACCCTATGCCTCCATTAAATTATTTACTAAGGCGTGCCCTACTTCTTTGTTGGGATACGATAAAACATAGGTCCCCTCATGACGTTTCTTTACCGTTAAATACCCGGTCTGGAACAGCATTAAATTAATATTAATATCGGCGATATCGAATGTAATATTCTTTTAATTTTTCGAATAATTCGGTTTTAGAGCTGTCCTTATGCAGTTGCAGCCATTCCTGGATATAGTCGGCGAAGTAAATTTCAATCTCTTCGTGGGTATAGCCAAGGAGTTTTGAGTAATCCTTATGGAAAGTGATATCGATGAGGTGGTTCAGGTCGCTGAAAATCGACCGGCGGCTAAAACGCGATATCCCTGTCATAAAAAGGAATTTGATTTTACTTTACTGGCTTTTAAGAACAGAATAGAAGTTTCTGAGGATATCCCTATTATAGGCAGCGGTTTTTATATCTTCGAGGTAATCGGTAATGGGTTTATCATATTCGTCGATCAGTACAACGATACGCCGGTCCTGGGCCAGTTTTCCGATTAAATATGCGAATTTTTCAGAGATGCTGTCCCCGCTGCATGGGAGACCGAAGCTTTGGGAGATTCGCTCCAATTCATTGGCGATGCCTTTTTCAATACCCAGGGCCCTGAAATCGATGCCAAGAAAGTCCAGGTGGATAACCGGGTATTTTTGCCAATCGATCCGGTCATAAATTCAATAATCTTTAAAGAGTTCCCGGTTGCCCTGGAAAATTTCTTTCAGGACAGATACCATTAAGGTTTTGCCGAAACGCCTGGGGTGCGACAAGAAATAAGCGCCGCCTTTTCGAACCAGGGGATAAAGATACTGGGTTTTATCGACATAGATGCAATTATCTTCCACCAATATTGGGAGAGTGGATTTGCTGAGCGGCAAGTCTTTTTTTTCATGTTTTGCGTTTCGTTTTGTTGCCATTGGCGAACCTCCGATACCGGTTGAATTATACTATATCCGTACCCTTAAAGCAAATTGGAAACAAAATGGCAAAAATAACCTTTCATAAGGATTTTTCAGTGGCACGAGAGTCTCGTGCATGTGCCTGAAAGTGTCTGCCCTATTCTCGATTAAGGAAGCGGCGATGGAATAATTGTCAATTGTTAATGGTTAATGGAGAATTCAGGACAAGTCGGCATAAATTCTTTACCACCGGACATTGGTTCCTTACCGTCGGATGAAAAGAAGGGACAGCCAATCATGACGGCTCACCGTCGCGCCGTCACTCGGAGACTATGGAAATTTTGCCACCAGGAGATGACGCACCAAGACACTAAGTTTTTTTGTCTTTTTCTTCGCGGCCCTTCGCGTTCTTCGCGGCTACAATTAATAATTATCCAGGGCGTCGGTTGCATTTTTTTGAGATTTGGTTTATCATTCTTTGAAGGTTCGATCGATGGCTCCAAACCGCAAAACAATTGGGACGCCCAATTCCTATTGCCAGGGGTAGATTGGCATACGCTTAAAACATATTGTGATGAAAAAATATTTTGTTTTTATATTGGCAATTATTCTTTTAACAACCCAGGTACAGGCAAAAGAGATCAAAAACTATTCCAATTCCTTTTTCGGCGGCTATAGGAAAAAAGCGTCGGTAATGGGCAAAGTGGACGGCTCCGCCTTTGAAATATGGATATACCCCTACAAAGTACTCCACGACCTCCAATTCAAAGTGATAGTGGACGGCGCGGATGAAAACCCCGACGCCCGGCTCAGCCGTTTCCAGTTTTCCCATACCCTTTTCCAACGAGAGTGGGTTGGGGAAAAATGGACCATCTCCCAGCAAATTTATCACGCTTATAATGAACCCGTCGTTTTCCTGGTTTACCGCGTCCATGCCTTAACCGATATCACATTGGAATTTTATTTCAGCCCGGAAGGAGCGGTACAGCGGAAAGGAAATATCGTCACCCTGTTAATAAACTTTAAAGGCCAATGGGAAAGAAAATCAATTCGGTGTAAAGCGGTTAGATAGACTTTCTTATTAGCCGCGAAGAACGCGATGGGGCGTACCGGCGACCTGCGTGTCTGCCCTATTAAGGAAATGAAAAAGGAATAATTGTTAATGAAAGATAAGTCCTGCCCCTAAATCCCTTATTTCTTTTTTTTCTTTTTTCTTCTCTTTTTCGAGGGTATTAGATTTTTAACCTTTGAAATTATACCCAGGGGAGGACGAGGAGGTAGAAGAGCCATCCATTTTTCAGCTTCACCCGGTCGCTCGGATTCCTCGTACAGCATGACCAGCCGATCGATTATTTCCTCACGATCTTCCACCTGTGGTACGGCCAGACCCCTTGTGAGAATTTCTTCCCCTTTTTCAAAATCCTGATTTTCCTCACAATCCAGCCAATGGTAGTCTGAATATCCGATCCAACCCCATCCCCATTGAGGGTCTTGCTCCAGCCACTCTTCGAACAGCGATCCCGCTGTTTTTGTATCCCCCAGTTTAAAATGAGACTCTGCAAAAGCCCTTTTCATATTTCTCAGTACATTTTTATCTTCGCAGGAAAATCTTTTCATATACTCGCCGGTAAATTCGATCCTGGCTTTTAAATAGTATAAGTTTTCGCACCCGGCATTCCCTAATTCCATTTCTACATCCTGCACCCAATTCCATACGCTCTGGGTTCCCCTGAATTTATCATCAAAATCATCCAGGGTTTTTAAATTCCTTTCATCCATTATTTTCAATATCCATTTCCATACCTTTAACCACATGTCACAGACTTTTTCTACATCCTCATTCTCCAGTTCATCATAGCCATCTTGCATCAGTTCATCGATCATTTCAAAAGAAGGTTGATCCGGGGCCCAACGTTCCCATAATACCACCAGGCACGTCCACAGCCAATCCTCAGCCATATCGCCTGTGAGTTTTACCCTGACATTCTCCTGGTTAAAATACCAATAAAACATCTCTTCGGCGGATAAGAATCGATTAACCATTTGCAAAAAGGACTCCTTATTCATTTTAATTCCGAAACTTTCAAGTTTCTCAACTAATTTCTCGTCGGACAAAGCTCTTCCATCAGGAATAGAAACCATTGCCTCAATCTCCCTGGGACTAAATTTGTTTTTTTCTCGTTCACATATTCGATGAAGCGCCGCAAATGAAAGGTCCATTATCGTTCTCCTTTTTCTCTTGCCCGGGAAAAGCGATATAACATATCTTAACCCCCGGGTTAGAATGTTATTATTTAAAAAAGGTCACATTTAAAAGTTTATTTTACCCTAAAAAGTTTCAGAATACAAGAGGAAAGATAAAAATAAAATCCGGTTGCCGGGAGAATGGAAGGGGGAAAAAGGGGAAATGGCCAAAACAAAAACAAATGACTCCCGGCGGCAGGCTGTTTTTGTTTGGTATTTTGAAAATTTGAATTTTGAATTTGTTTCGGATTTCGGATTTCACGTAACGCGATTTCTGATTTATTATTCGCTTATCTTAACGGCATTCGCGACAGGCGAGTTTCAACTTTTCGGGGGATTGGCTGAAAATCTCAACTAATAGCCGGGATGGGCAGTTTTAAGGAAGAGGTGTCCAAATACCTTGATAACTGCTCTTTCAACTCATTAACCCTATCTAAATGGCTGGCGTATTCGTCTTTCAAACCGTCAAGCTTTATCATGGCATTTTTGTATTCTTCCTGGAAAGCCGCGGTTCCTTTTTCCAATATTTCACCCAATTCCGATTTTAAAGACCGCACACTTTTCCTGGCAGTTTCAATATACTGGTCTCTTAACGCAATGAAGTTTTTAAGCGCTTCTTCAAATTCATCCCGCAAATGAACCGTCCCATGCTCCACCATCTTAAAATATTCTTTTTTCAGTTGTTTGACCAGGGTGTCCACGTGGACGATTTTCTCAACCCTGTAGGCATTTGAACCGGCAAAAGCGAACCCGTTGGCAAGTTTCCCCTTCCTGGCATTGTCCAATGCTTCGGAAATACAGTATCTGGCGCTTTTGGCATTGCAGCTTTCCAGGCACCGCCAGGGGCAACGAAATACTTTTCGACTCCCGGAATCCACTTCTCTGAGAAAGTTGTTTTTTATGGCCCTGCCGGGCAGCCCCACCGGGCTTTTGATGATTACGATATCTTCTTCTTTACAATCCACATATGTTTTTTTGAATTTCTTATCCGCATCACACTCATGGGTGGCAACAAACCGCGTGGCCATTTGAACGCCACTGGCGCCAAGTTTAAAGAATTTGAAAATATCTTCGCCGTCGAATATCCCGCCGGCGGCAATAACAGGGATCGCTTTAGCGAATTGCTCTTCAAACATTTTGACCTCTGCCACCACCGCGGGTATTATATTTTCAAGGGCATACCCCGGGTCATTGATCTCTGTTTCTTTAAATCCCAGGTGCCCACCGGCCTTGGGGCCTTCAACCACCACTCCATCGGGGATGGTGGCATAGTTTTTTTGCCAATATGTAAAGATTAACCTGGCCGCCCTTGCCGAGCTGACAATAGGAACAACTTTAACGCCGGCTTCCCTGATCTCGGCGACGGGGATTCCTTTGAGCGGGAGCCCCGCACCCAGGAAAACGATATCTACTTTCTCTTCAATCGCAACCTGCAGCAAATCGTGGAAATCATTGACAGCCACCATGATATTCACGCCGATGATTCCATGGCTCAGGCTTCTTGCTTTTTTTATTTGTTTTCGAAGCGCCCGTTTATCCGCCTCTTTGCCGTTGGTATAGTAATCGGGTTCCAGCATGCCGATGGCATTGGCGGCAATGACCCCGATGCCGCCTTCATTGGCGACAGCCGAAGCCAACCCGGCAAGCGAAATTCCGACGCCCATTCCTCCCTGGACAATCGGAACCCTGGCCACTGAATTGCCGATTTTCAACTGCGGCATTTTTACCCTGGGCATTTTGAAACCTGATATTTTAATCCCGGACAACCGTTTTAAACTCATTATGTTTACTCCTAAATGTCATGAAAAGGTGCTTGAAAAGTCTCATGATTTATAATCGTAAAATGTATCATACTACTTATCATTTATTTTTACAAGTTTTTTTCCCTTGATATTTTTTATTATCAATACAAAGTGGGTTTGCATATGATTTCTTTTACTTTGAGATCGAAGAAATGAAAACTATTGGCGGGTTGAAGGACCAGCGCCGTATCGGCGCCTTTGCCGGTTCCACCGATGGATATGACATCTTCATCGGTTCGGACAAGACCTGCATCCGCCGCCATCAGGGCCAGTTCGACGGCCACTTTTGTCCCCTGGCCGAAGGTCCTCAATGCAAATGCGATGATCTCATCGTTTTGATAGGTGGAGAGTTTATTGCGAATGGCCCGGCCGATGCCGCCGAAAGAGTGCTGATGGGTTAAAACGGTCACACCCCCGGCTTCCAATTGCCGCCGCACCTCGATGCTTAATTCCTGGTGATTGGGTTTTTGAAACCCGGCCACATGGCTGACGGCAATTATTTTGAACCCCGTCCCCATAATCTCCAGGGCGTCAAAGGCGGTTTTCCCACTGCAGGTCGCCACAAGGATGTTTCGAATGCCCAGTTCCTTTGCCCTGCGCGCCGCGGCCTCCATCACCCACGGGGTGTTTTCGGGGCCGGGCTTCTTAAAATACCGGCAAGGGATATCTTCATACATCGATAAATTATTCATATTCGTCATGATTATATTTTATAAGAATTTAAATTCTATTTCAATGGTGGCAAGGAAATGTTTTTTCTATGCCTCCGGCGGCCAGAAACCTTTTTGAAAAAAGGTTTCTGGACTTCCAAAAACTTTTGATTGTTTAACTTAACAAAAAGTTTTAAGGGGGGCAAGGGGGGGCGTTTTTCAAAAAGCCCCCCCAAACTCCAGTGACCGATTCCTTTACCTTTGACAGCCCAGCCGGCGGTCCCTGGTAAAGAATTTTCCCGCCGTTCCTGCCGCCGCCGGGTCCCATATCGATAATGTAATCGGCGGCCTTGATGATTTCCATATTATGCTCGATCACCACCACCGTCGCCCCCCTGGCTATCAACGCATGAAACACCTCGAGCAATTTTTGTATATCGGCAAAATGAAGCCCCACCGTCGGTTCATCCAGTAAATAAACAGTGGATTTGGCGGAAGTCCGGGAGAGTTCTTTACACAACTTGATCCGCTGCGATTCCCCGCCTGAAAGGGTCACGGAACTCTGGCCCAACTGCAAATACCCCAACCCCACATCCAACAGCATTTTGATTTTCCTGGACAACATCGGGATATTACGAAAAAGCCGGTAAGCTTCATCGGCCGTCAACTCCAGTACATCGGCAATGGATAACCCACTGTATTTTACCAGCAAGGTTTCGGAATTATAGCGTTTCCCAGCGCAAACAGGGCAGGGGACTTCCAGGTCAGGGAGGAAACTCATCTCCAGTTTTTTGTACCCCAGTCCCCGGCAGGCCTCGCACCTGCCGCCGCCGGTATTAAAACTGAACCGGCCCGCGCCATACCCCCTGATTTTGGATTCGGTTAAGCCGGAAAACAACTGGCGGATAAAAGGCAGCAACCCCACATAGGTGGCGGGACAGGAACGGGCGTTCTTCCCGATGGCGGTCTGGTTGACCATGGATACCCGGCTGACATTTTCCAGGCCGGAGACTTCCCCGTAAGCCAACCGCCTGTTTTTGAACGGGGGGGCGGACGCCGCCCACATTTTGACAATGGGATAAAACGCATCGATTATCAAGGAACTTTTACCGGAACCGGAAACGCCGGTAACAACGGTCAAGGCATTTAAAGGTATTTTTACATTGGCATTTTGTATATTATTAATGGAGATGCCGGAAATGGCGGCAAACGTTTCCGGCGAGGAGCGGGTGTATGTTTTATCGATGCCCACGGTTTTCCTTTTAAAAATATAATCCGAGGTGAGGGAATCCCGGGCGTCGCCGAAATCGCGGTACCACCCGGCATAAGAGATATTGCCGCCGTTTTCCCCGGACCCCGGACCCAGGTCGATGACGTAATCCGAGGCTTGAATAGTATAGGCGTCGTGCTCTACGACGATGATGGTATTGTCTTTCTCCTTTAGCTTTTTAAGAATATTTACCAGGTTTGCCTGTTCCGACATATGCATGCCGATGGAAGGTTCGTCCAGAATATAAATGATGCCGCTTAAACCGAACCCGATTTGCGACACCAGGCGGGCGCGCTGCAATTCGCCGCCGGAAAGGGTATTGATTTTCCGGTTCAAGGAAATATACCCCATGTTTAGCCGGGTAAATGCTTCCAATCTGCCCGTAATATGTGGGATCAGTGGGGCGGCGATTTTCTCTTCCGACTTTGTCAAGCGGGCCCCTTTAAAAAAGTCCAGTAAATCCGCCGCCTCCATTTCCCCCAGTTCATGGATATTTTTCCCCTTAAAATAAAATGAGAGCGCTTCTTCGTTGTACCCGCTGCCGCCGCAGTGACGGCAGATATCCCCACTGTCGTTTTCATCGTCTTCGCTTTCCACGCCCCTGCCGCTGCAATGGGGGCATACGGCGGCGGGTGAATTTAGTGAGAAAGAAGCGGGCTGGGGTTCTTTGATGGAGATGTTGCAGGTAGGGCAGTAGAGCTTATTGGAAAAAAAGTATTCTTCCTTATCGTGCATAATAATGATTTCGCCGTTGCTTTCAAAGGCGGCCAACGAAAGACTTTCCTCCACTTGTTGGCGATTTTCGGGCGTGACGCGCACGGCGTCGATCAGGACGGCGATGTAGTGGGGCCGGTTCCGGTCCAACACCGGCAAATCGTCCAGGTAATGGACCTCTCCGTCCACCAGGGCTTTTAAGAAACCCCTTTTAGTATAGCGATCGAATAGCGCCTTGTAATTTCCTTTCCGGTTTTTGACCACCGGCGCCAGGATGTGGATGGATTTATCGGAAAAAGTCTCGAAAATATAATCCATTACAGTTTGAGGGGAATATTTTTCAATCTTTTTCCCGCAGCCTGGGCAGTGGGCTTCGCCTATTTTGGCGTACAGCAGCCGCAGATACTGGCTGATTTCGGAGATGGTGCCCACCGTGGAATTGTAGTAAAAGGAGGAATGTTTCTGGTCGATGGAAATAGTGGGGGAAATTCCTTTAATGGCCTGGACGTCGGGTTTTTCCAGGGATTTGATATATTGACGGGCGTAGATAGAGAGGGATTCCAGGTATTTACGTTGGCCTTCCTGGAAGAGGGTATCGAAGGCCAGGCTGGATTTACCGGAGCCTGAGACGCCGGTAATCGTGATCAATTGGCGTTTCGGGATTTTCAGGCTGATATTTTTCAAATTATGTTTTCGTGCGCCGATGATTTCAATTTCCTGCATGGTGTACAAATGATACCATAATTCCGTGTTCATGTTAAGGAGAAAAAACTTGTGTGTCCCCTTTTAATTGTGTTTTTAATATGGATTAAAGGGAGCAGTTGGGGGAAGATTTGGGAACAGTCGAAATTTTTCCTTATATTGTATATTGAAGTGCGATATGATATACTTGACGCCATGGTGAACAATAATGAACAGAGGAATGAAAAAACTTGCCGTCGGTGAATCCGACTTTAAAGAAATAATCTCGGGCAATTACTATTACGTCGATAAAACCCTTTTTATCAAAGACATTATCGACCGGGGCGATAAAATAATACTCATCCCCCGGCCCAGGCGTTTCGGCAAGACCCTCAACATTACTATGCTGAAATATTTTTACGACTGCTGCCCCAAAATTTCCTCCCTTTCCCCTCCTTCCCCGGGAATTAATCAACCCGGATCGGACAATACCTTTAAAAATCTATTCGCTTGCCTTGCCATCAAGGATGCCGGCCCGGAGTACACCGACAAAATGGGCCAATACCCGGTTATATTTTTAACTTTTAAAGACATTAAAGAACTCGACTGGGAAACGTGTTTTTTTAAAATAAAACAGCTTATCCAAAAAGAATATTCCCGCCATTACTACTTGCTTGAAAGTAAAAAACTACTGCCCCATGAACTGGATTATTTTAAGCGAATTATCAACCTGGAAGGAAATAAAGGAGACTATGAAAGCAGCCTGGAGTACTTACTTATCTTCTTAAACCGCTATTACGGCAAGCAGGTAGTCATCTTGATCGATGAATACGACGCTCCCATTCACGCCGGCTTTAACAACGGCTATTATGACGAGATTATCAGTTTTACCCGGAATTTCCTGAGCGGCGGGCTGAAAGATACCGGCCAATACCTGGAAAAAAGCGTTCTAACCGGCATTTTGCGAATCGCCAAAGAATCGGTTTTTTCCGGTCTCAATAACCTGGGGGTTTTTACACTGCTGGCGGAAGAATTCGACGATAAATTCGGGTTCACGGAAAATGAAGTTGAAAAAATGCTGAAGGACTTTAACCTCTCCCACATGTATGACCAGGTCCAACAATGGTATAATGGGTACACCTTCGGCAAAGAAACAATTTATAATCCCTGGTCCATCATCAACTTCCTGGCCAGCGAGAGCAAAGAACCCCAACCCTACTGGGTCAATACTTCCGACAACCAGCTCGTGGAAACTTTATTGACAAAGGAAGGAAAAGAACTCAAGAAAGAACTGGAACAATTGATCCAGGGCGAAAGCGTTGAAAAAGCCATCGAAGAAAATATTGTCTTGAAAGATGTTCTTATCCGGGAGAATCTTCTCTGGAGTTTCCTATTGATGGGGGGGTATTTGAAGCAATCCGCCAAAAGAAGAGATGAGGCTGCCGGCAAAGTATATTATTCCCTGGCGATTCCCAATAAAGAAGTGAGGATTACTTATACCGGCATTATCGACCGCTATTTCACTGCCAAAATCGAAAACGAGAAATTGGAGATCATGCTCAAGTCTTTGGTGGAAGGGGATGTCGAGCTTTTTGAAGAAATGCTGCAAAAAGTCGTTACCGTGGTATTCAGTTATCATGATTTCGGTGATGAGCCGGAAAAAGTCTATCATGCATTGGTGGCCGGGATGCTTACCTGGATTACCAATACCCATGAGATAAAATCCAACCGGGAATCGGGTTATGGTAGATATGATATCATGATTCTTCCCCGCGATCCGGCCCGGATCGGTTATATCATCGAATTTAAAAAGACCAGGAAAAATGAAACCGTGGAAGCGGCTGCAGCATCCGCATTGAAACAAATCGAAGATAAAAAATACGAAACCGAACTCCTTGAAAAGGGCATTACGAATATAAAAAAATTAGCCATAGTTTTCAGTGGGAAAGATGTGTTTGTAAAAGAATAAATCCGAAATCCGGGTTTATTCTTCCTCTTCGCGTGTCTTCGCTTTTATAGGGTGTCGCCTGTTCTGCCGGGACCTTAGCGGCTAATCGTCCGTGTTTTGTCCGTGTTGGTCCGTGGCTCCCTTTTTGTTGCCCGGCGACGGGGTGCATTTCGGCTAGGTTCCGGCTAAAAGGCGAACTACTGAAATCCAAACTTGCCTGGTAACCCCCCATTTTTTAGGCGGACGAGGCAGGAGCTATATTCAACAATGCAGATTTGGGGTGATTTTTTGCCGTTCTTTCGATCATTTTAGCTATCCCTACCCAATGGGAAGATGTTTTTCCGTGATGGGAAGGTATTTTTCCGTGATGGGAAGACAATTTTCCATAATGGGAAGATATTCGGATACCTATGGGAAGATATTTTTTAGTAATGGGAAGATAGTTTTTAGCTATGGGAAGGTATTTTTCAGGCGTAAGAATGCCATTCCCGGGGTGAAGAATTGCAATAAATGACGATTGATCCCGAAAATTCCCTAAATTTACTTCCCGCTTAAGCATTAAGCGTTTGAAATATTTATTTTGAAAGGTTTCGTAATAAAAGGAAGAAAAAAAATGGGGGGTTACCAGCATTGATTCCTCTTGACATTTTCCCGGTACAGGTATATATATAGCGATGGAGTTTCAAAGTGAAGAACAAAAAACAATTACAACTGCCCATATTGATGGTTGACAATTTTTGCCAGCGTTGGAAGATCAGGGAATTCTCTATATTTGGATCAGCTTTACGTGAGGATTTCAGTTCTCGAAGCGATGTAGATGTATTGCTGAGTTTCCTGGAGAGCGCCCAATGGGGACTGTTCGATTTGGTGGATATGAAGGAAGAATTGGAAAAAATTTTCGGTAGGGAAGTTGATATAGTTGAGAAAGAGGGGATCCGGAATCCGTTTCGGCGTCGAGAAATCCTTCGTACCCGGGAAGTGATATATGCCGCCTGAATATAGAGAGACCGATAGAGATGCTACCTATCTTTGAGGGAAGAAAAACTTATTTGTCCCTTTTTTTTCTTTAATTCGTGTCATTCGGGGGCAGTTTTTATTTTGGATTTGTTTCGAATTTCAAATATGGTATAATTCTTCCCGTGGAAGAAAAAACATGAAGGTTAATATAAACGAAGCGTTGAACCGTTTAAAAGGAAAACTGGCTGAGAATTTCGGCGCCGGTACCGAAATATTTCTCTTTGGTTCCGCGGCAAGGGGTGAGTACGGGGAATTTTCCGATGTGGATGTGCTGGTACTGGTCCCTCAGGAAGTGGATATTTCTCTTGAGGAACAGGTTTTTGATCTGGCATTTGAAGTCGGATTGGAATATGATATCGTTTTCGGTGTCATTGTTTATTCCAGGAGATTCTGGAAAACACCGCGTGCAGCAGTAATGCCCTTATATGAAAGCATTAAACAGGAAGGAATTCGCATTTGAATTGGGGAGAAGATTTGATTGAGTACAGGAGAGAAAAAGCGATCAATACCCTTGAAGATGCAGACCTACTCTTTAGAAACAATAGATTTTTTTCAGCGGTCAATCGCATTTATTATAGTATGTTTTATGAAGTAATCGCATTGCTGTTTAAAGAAAGAATTATAAATAACGCACAAACATTACATACGAAAAAGTTTAGGAGGTTAGAGTGAAAAGTAATAGCCAATCTTCATCGGGACCACATTCCATGCTTACCTGGGAAAATCTTGATCTTGTCAAAAAATTGCACAAAAATTTCAAATCATGTCTGGATGGTGCTTATAAGCTTGTACTGCCCCTTCTAGTAAAAAATCCACCTGGAGGTGAGGAATATACCGACCATGGTATCCAGCACAGTATCAGGATTATTGAACGTATCGGAAAGATTATTCCTAAAACTACTAAGCTAAATCAACCGGAACTTTATATCCTATTGCTTGCTTCATTGCTGCATGATCTTGGCATGTGGATACCTAATGATAAAATAGAATCTTTATTGGAGGACAACAATTTCTGCAATTTTTGCGATGAGCATTACAAAAAGCAGTTCCAGGTAGTAAAAAGCGATTTAAACTCGCCGGAACGTGAGTGGATGGCAAAACGTGGCCTGCAATATCTAGCAGCAGCTTACGGTCGCGCAAATCATAACAAATTTTCTGCAGATTTATTATTATCACAAGATTCGGATGAAAGTTTAAAAGAATTGAGAAGTATAATTGGTAAAGACTATATTCACCCTGTTGCTTGGGTATGCGAAGCTCATGGCTGGGATCGACGCAAAGTGCTGGAGGATGAGAAACTTAGACTTCGTCAAATCAATGGTGAGGAGGTAAATTTTCGTCTTATTGCTTTCCTATTAAGGCTGGGGGACTTGCTTGACCTGGATGAAGGCCGTGTCTCAACTTTTTTGTGGAAATATTTAGGCCCTTTTAATGCTGTATCTGAAAGCCACTGGCAAAAACAAAAACTGCTTCGATTTGATTTTTGTAGTCCCGATCTTATCGAGATCAGCGGTACCTTTGACACAAACAACGGCGGAACCATTGTAGCAGAAGCTTACAACCTCGCCTGTAAATGGTTAGAATGGTTGGGGGAGGAAATAAATGAGGTTCGAATTTTACAAAGCATATGTGACGAAAAAATTAAGGATCGTTATAAGCTGGGAAAATTGGAACTGAGGAAAAACCTTGAAACCATAGGGATTATTTTCGAAGGTAATCTTAAATTTAAATTAGATCCTGAAGTGATTATTAAATTGTTGGGAGAAGAAATATATATCCATGGGTGTGTTTTTGTCCGTGAGCTTATTCAAAATGCAGTGGATGCCACTCGTACTCAAGTTATTCGTGATCAAAGCAAGTCAGACAATGAACTCAAGTTATCCACCGCTGAACCATGGAACTGGCCGGAAAGTATTACGGGGCATAATAATTATGCCATTGAGATTCTTACGGGTAGTGAAGAAAAAAATGGCATTTCTTATGATACTTTCTCCATTTGCGATCAGGGAATCGGTATGACCTTACAACAGATTAAGGATTACTTTTTGCAAATTGGTAAAAGTTATTATCAGAGCGATACGTATAAGAAAGAGTGCAATCATTCTAGTATTAGCAAATTCGGGATTGGTTTTTTATCATGCCTTTTGGTAGCAGATATTATTGAAGTCCGAACTAGACCAAGGAACGAAGCTTTTGGTTTGAAGCTCACTCTCAAGAGCCCAGATTACCAAATCTTAATAGAAAAAGATACTGCTGCTAAGTTCGGAACTACGGTGAAGCTATGGATAAATCAAACGATCAAACGTCGAAAGGGCTGGGATGAATTGCCAATTAATGAAAATTATTTAATGCAGGCTTTATCACTGCCCAATAATTTGAATGAATCGAAATTCATCCAGGCATCCTACCAATGGAGTCCCTGGATAGAGTTTCAGTTATTGATAAATGGAAAAGCATGGGGGCCGAGAAAAATAACCAGGGCTAATGCATTATTAAATAATCAAGACGCTGTAGGAAGTTTTCATACCTTTCCTCTTTGGGTCTATGGCAAAAAAGGGCTTTTACTTGCCGAGGGAAATTTCACAGTACCCGCACTGTCAAAAAACAATTTACCTATATTTCCAAAATATTCAGTATCTTTTGAATACAACTCTTATTGTATTTCCAGTCTAGGTATTTTATTAGCTTTTGGAGGCTCTTCTTCAGAAAGATATCATCTTAATCTAAATTTTTTCAAAATCCCCAAAAATATTTTGTCGGCTGGTAGAATAACACGGAGTATTATTATAAAAAAATTGAAAGAGAAAATATCAAAATTAGCCGCACAATCCATTTATAATTATTTATTTGACCATCTCAGGGTAAAGTATCCGGTTGAACTTCCTTTATGGCGCTTACCTATTGATATCAATGACAAAGAAGAATTACCTCCTTTTTTATTACCGTTCCGTACTCGGAGAGATTCGGGATGGGCAACGGAGGAGGATATTTTAGTAAAATTTAGCAGGTTTTTGTTGGTACCATTTAATATTGCACTGAATGGCCCCTGGAACATTGATATACCATATGTTGGATATTTATATCCAAGGATTCATCGGAAACTACAATTTGTTGATAGATGCAAACTTATTACAATCGAGAATACGTGCACTGCATTATTATATCCACCTAATGCCTCAATAGAAGGTTTATCTTTATTTAAAGGGCAAGTAACTTATAGTTATGGAGGTTTGGCATTTTGGTTGGCTACCCCCATGGAGAGAAAGCTTAAAAATGCATTAAAATTGGATAGTTCCTATCCAAATAACCTAAAAATAATAAAAAACGAGCTTCCAGATTATGATAAGAGGTCAAATCCATGGTCAGCTTTTTATGATTTGCCTGAATCGATATGGAAACGTGAAGCAAATGAGGATTCTGATAAATTTTTATATATCGATAAAATTCGTAGAGTGTTAGAAAACATTCCACCATTGGAATTTCCAGATGATTTGCTTCGCCTAAATATCGATGAAGATACATCCGATTGGGAATAATATTTATCAGGGAATCTCTGACAGGATTATCAAAGCCCATGACCTTAAAATTCATCCTAAAGAGTGGAGTGCGGAAAAAAGACTGGGAATCATCGAGTACTGGAAGGAAAAATTAGAACCCCCGCTCCGTTTACCCCAGGGATGGCAGGATTATTTGCTTGAACCGGACAAACTTCTCCTTGAACAAAAAGAAAAGGAGTTTGAAAAACGATTCGCGAACAACGATTATGTTGAAATGAATTACAAAGATGAAACCGGGCCTGCCTTCGGCCGACCGTTGGAAGAAAAAATCTTGCAATGGCTTGAAAAACCAGTATCCGAATCCCCCACCATCTTCCTCCTGGGAGAATTTGGGGATGGAAAAACCTTTTTTACCTATGTATTAACTCGTAAACTGGCGGAGAAGTTCCGCGCATCCCCAAAAAATGGCTGGCTGCCGGTCCGATTTGCCTTAAAAAATTTTGAATCCGAAGGATTTAAAAGCACGCAAGACTTCATTCAACACCGCCTTAATAAATTCAGGGCCGACATCGCGGGATGGGATGAACTGAGAAACAAAGGTTATAAAATTCTTGCCATACTCGACGGTTTTGATGAAATCTCCAAAGCCCTTGACCCGAAAACCATTCAACAAAATATCGATATCTTAATCAAATGCTATACCAGTGAATATTTCTCGGATATGAAGTTAATAATTACCTCGCGGAAACATTTTTTTGAAAATCAAACAGACAAAGACAAATTGCTGGACAAACTCGATAAACCCCAATTGCTGCACCTTTCACCCATCGATAGGAAAACCACGGAAGATTATTTACGAATGTATGCGGCAAGAATCGGGAAAGAAGAGAATTTCAACAAAATAAAAGAGTGCCATGATCCTATCGGTCTTGCTTCAAAACCGCTGTTCCTGGAAATGGTGCAGGTGTCGTTAAATGAACCCCCCGGAAAAAGCTTGAATGAATATATTCTTTATGAGGATTACATAAAAAAGGCCCTGAAACGAAAAGAAGAATACTCTTTCGATAATGAAAAGGAAACCCCAAAGGAAAAAATCATTGAAAATTTAAAAAATGTATTGGAGCTTATTGCGCAAAGGCTGCATCAGTCCAAAGAGGAGTATGTTTTTTTATCCGAAATCCGGGTAAAGGAGGAGCTAAAAGCGTGGCTGTGGGAATTAAGTGACCCGGACAAGACATGCATAGCGGATGAGACCGGCCATATCGCGGCGCGGTCTCTATTGAAACGTGTCGATGTTAGTGGCTATCCCGATGACAAACAATGGCCCGTGGATTTTTGCCACCGCTCCATGCGGGAATATTTCGTCGCCAGGGCGGTTTGTAATATGTTGGAAAAAGACCCGGAAGAAGCAGGAGAGTTTTTAACTGGTTGCATCTTGAGTTATGAGATCATCGTCTTTGCCGGCGAAATAATGAAAAACAAAGATTACAATTATGAGAAGAACCTTTTAAAGTTAATCGAGAAAACCAGGAATGTTGAAAATATAAAAAGGATGGATTTGAAGCACCTGGGAAGTAATGCGGTAAACCTGCTCTACCAATATAAAGATATGCTGCCCGAATATGACTGGAGAAACCTGGTACTGGACGGCGCGATTTTGCCGGATGCGGATTTATCCGGGAAAGATTTTTCCAATACGTCTTTTCAATATGCCAACCTGGATAATGTTAATTTTACCGATTCCAATTTCTGCAATTGCAACCTCACGGATGTACGAATTGAAGAAACCGCCCCTGTACAGGGTGTTGCCGTTTCTCCCGACGATAATATATTGGCGTTGTACCATGACGGTATCATTCGTGAATGGCAATACCAACAACGACAACGACCCCATTCAACCAACCTGGACACTGGCCCCGGCATAAGCGGGAAAGATTTAAAAATGATCGCACAGCCGGGGAATGATTTGTGCATATTGGATGACCGGTATCTCTACTTTTACGATCGCGAGGGACAGAAATTAAAACTGAAAGCCACCATCGAAGTAAATCCGGGAATCCGATTAATAAAAGCCAGCCGCGATTACCTGTTATTAAATGAAGTCAATGGCAAGCAAAACCGGCTTATCCTGGTGGATTTGAACGAACCGGCCATTGTAAAATCCTTCCCTTGTTCGTCCTTTACCTTATGCGACCACCTGGACCGGCAGGCATTGGTGATTTGTAATGAAAAGGAAGAGCTTCGAGTGATGGATATCTCCGGGGAGAAAAGAGCCGCCCTGGTTATTCCTGCCCAGGGGAAAATCTCATGCCTGGCCACATGTAAATGTAACCAAACACCGGGAAGGTATTTATTAGGACTTGGATTGTATAATGGCTCGGTTCAAATATGGCAAATCCAGGTAGATCGATGGAACCTGGAGAAATTATCGGAGCAGCCCTTGCATGAACAGGGGAAACCCATAAAAGACCTTTCTTTTATCGATGAAGGCCGGATCGTTTCCGGGAGCCTTGATAAAACCATCAAGTTGCTCACCTTTAGTCCTGATGGGAAACCTGTCGGCGATGTGAAAGAGTTTAAAATGACCCTTCAATGCCGGGGGATGAAAATCGATGGGGTAACTCGTGAAAAAATAGAAGGAAAAAAACTCGGGGAATTAATAGACAAAGCCACGCAAGTCCAATAAAGCGTCAGATTTGGAATGAGAATCATTGGTCCACAGATTACACGGATTAACACGGATTTAAAAAACGTAGGGGGGCGCGCCCCTCGTGTGCGCCCGATACATGTTTTATACATCCCGTTTTTTCGTTTAATTTGTGCTAATCTGTGTAATCAGTGGACGAGGGAATTAGCAAGCCGTCTCATCATGATATACCATGCGGTTTCCACAAAAGATCAAAATCAATTTTTTAAGGGTCGTTGGCCCAATGGCCTTTTGAAATTTCTCATCCCGACCGTAGCGACTTAATTGTGTTTCCGCCTCTTTTTTCAGTGCTTCTATTTTTTGTGGGTCTACCGGTTCATCGCCCGACGGTTTGATATATTTCAATTCCACTAAATAGGAATATTTGATGGCCGGGTACTGGAGCAGCATCGGGACCAATGCCAGGTCGGCGAAACCCTGGTTTAATTCTTTTTCCGTATAGACAATGTATAATGAATTCAAACCCAGGTATACATTCCAGAAAACTTGCAGAGCTTTTTCCCGGTCGATTAAATCCCGTATGCCCAATGATGCTTCCATACGACCGGCAATGAACTCAATAAAGGGCTGCCATTTCCCTGATATGGCAAAATCCTCCAATAAATTACCATACGTTAACATGTCCAATGAAAATAGTTTGATATCTTCATAGGTATCCCTGATAAAATCGTAAAACAACCGCTTGACGAATTCATTGGGAATAGTAAGGACGGTTTGCCCGGTGAGGGTTGTTTTATTAATGGTCAATAAACCGAAATAAAAAAGCAGGGAAAGGAAATTTCCCGGTTTGGTCAATTCTTCGGCAGGGAAACCGGATTGGATGTGCGTGATGACCTGACCGGTTTCCAGGATTTGCCGGAGTTGGGAAAAATTCCCATTGACCGTGGGGGTGCCCTTTTTATCGATAATAATCAAATGGCGCAGCTTTTTATAATCGATCAGGGCATTCCGGTCGATCAGGTCATTGGGTATCTGGGAGTTGACCATATATTCTGCCAGGAAGTATAAAACATGAACAGTATTAAAAAGATATTGTTCAGCATAAATCGAAAACCGGTAATGGTTATACCATTGACTCATGATCTCCATTAACTCAGGGGTAGAATGGCGAATTTTCCGGGTTTGCCGGTAGTATTCGATCATGGTTTCCACTTCTTTTTTTGTAAAGCCCATGATTTCGTTGAGATCGGAATGAAGTGATATATTCGTACCGATATTAAACCCGGAGGTAACATCGTCCATGGTAACGGGAGACACGCCGGTCATGAACAGGCGGGAAATGGGGGCATCCATATCGGTGGTTCCCCATTTCAGTACATTAAAAAAAGCACGGAAAAAGCCCTCCCCATGGGTTATTCTTTCGAATTCCTTTTCCCCGGATTCCGATAGAATGGTATTGGCAAAATTATCATACTCATCGATAATGACGTATAATTTTTGCTTTTTCCTTTTACAATACTTCAAGAGTGTTACCATCAATTCCGGGGCGCTTTTTCTTAAGTCAAATTCAGCTTCCGCTTTATTAGTATCAATATCCAGTTGTTTTTCATATTTCAGAATGAAATCGGAAACAGAATCTTTGATATAATTTGTAAAGGCTTCTTCAACTCTTGAAATCTCGGGATTGACCGCGGAAAAATTCAGTTTTAAAATCATATAACTGTTTTTTTCTTTGGTGGGGTTTTGCCGGATATCGGTGCCGCTGAAAAGGGAATCGAAACGGTCTTTAAACGCAATGTCGTAATAAGCTTCCAGTATGCCCAGGAACAGGGATTTCCCGAAACGCCGCGGGCGGATGAGGAATAAGTAACTTCCTTTTTTTTCGATATCACGGATAAAACGGGTTTTATCCACATAATACAGATTTTTTACTTTGAAATCATTGAAATCGGACACCCCATAGGGGATTTGTTTTAGCTCTTGTATTTCGTTCATCATGAATTTATAATACCCCAACGGATTCTTTTTGTCAATTGTTCTCAATGGAACCTGGAACATGAATGAGATAAGTGGTCATTGGTCAGTGGTCAATGGTCAATGGTCAATGGTGAGATTTGGAATGAATGATGAATGATGAATGATGAATGATGAAAAAAAGAAGGTGAGAATGTAAGAAGGTAAGAGGGTAAGAAAAAACAATCTGTGTAAATCTGTGTAATCTGTGGACAGGTGTTTTTATTCGTGGAAATTCGTGTAATTCGTGGGCAGCCTGTTTTTTGTTTTGAATTTTGAACCTTTGTATTTGGGCTTTGTTTCGAGTTTCGTATTTCACGTAACGCGATTTCGTGCTTTATTACCTTGATGATTCCGGTACATTCAGAAAATGCACCTGTCTTTCCCATTTCCATTTCTGCCGTGGCCATGTTTAAACCTGCCGGCGTCATGTTTAAAAGTGCCGCAGCCATTTCCGCACCTGCCGTTAGCGCCTAAATTCACCGCCGACTATTGTCTTCGACGACCAGAAACCTTTTCGAGAAAAGGTTTCTGGACTTCCAAAAGCTTTTGATTAGAGGTTTTTTCCTATTATTATCTTCGCGGTCCTTCGCGTTCTTCGCGGCTAATCGTCCGTGTTTTGTCCGTGTTCGTCCGTGGCTCAGCTTTTAATTCGTGGGCACTTGCCGGCAGTCCTGTCCTTTTTTTATGACATATATTGAAAAATGTACCAATCGAGGCACACAAGGCCCCTCTTTTTCCTGGCAAACGACTTGCTGTATATTTGCATGAGTTTAAAAACGATACAACGGAGGAAAATATGAAAAAATATCTGATGATATTAATGATGTTGTCAATGGCCCTTGTCGTCGCGGTAGGAAACGGCTACGCTTCCGACCCCGTCGAAGGGTCGATATATGGGCACATTTCTTATATAGAAGGAAACCCTAAAGTTATCAGGGCGGATCAAACCCAGGAAGACGCGGTAGTCAACATGCCGGTGGCCCCGGGCGATTTGTTGCTGACCGATGATAATTCCCGCTGCGAACTGCAATTCGACAACGGGACCGTCATGCGGCTGGACAAACAATCCCGGCTAAAAGTGACCACGGTCCTGGCCAAATCCCTGACTTCCAATTGGAAAATTACCACCCTGGAACTCCAGGAAGGGAAACTGTATTCCATTAACCAATCGTATAACCGCGAACGTTTCCAGGTCATTACTCCCAACGCGGCCATTAACTTGATAAACAATTCCATGGCCACGATTATGCTCAAGGCGGGGGAAACCCACCTGGCCTGCGACAGGGGTAAATTCGAGGTGATGTACGGCGGCGAAGTGAAAAACCTGCAAGCTGATACGGTTCGCAAAGGCGAAGGCTATATCGTAACCGCCGATAACAAGTTTGTAAAAAATGAAAAGCGGGACATCGATTTCCTGGCCTGGAACCAGTATATCAATAACAATTTCAAGGAACTGCATTACGGCATCAGCAAGGTTCCCCAAAAATTATATAAATATTCCAAAGGCCTGGTAACCTGGGCGGAAAAATGGTCTTCACTGGTGGGCGAATGGGTGTATGACGATCTTTTCGGTTATGTGTGGAAACCGCTGGACCCGAGATATGCTCACCCGGGACGCCTCTTCGTCAATGCCTCCTATACGAAAATTAACGGCCAGGTATTCCTGGTCCCCAATGAACCGTGGGGCTGGGTGCCGGCGCACATGGGTACATGGGTCTGGATGAAATGGGGATGGACATGGATCCCCGGCAATGCGTTCACCCCGGGTATGGGCTGGTACGCCTTTGAAGATTTCAATTACCCTTTTTATTATTCCACCCTTTACTACTGGATGGATAGAATTTACGGCGGTTTTGATTACTACTGTTCCTACCGCAACTACGGCATCGACCATTGGCGGATGGCTTACGAAACAAAATATAATAAGACGGCGCCCAAACCTTCGTATAAGGATGTTCCTAAAGAAATCCACGCTATTTTCAAAAAAATGGATAAAACTCCTGTGCTCAATATTCAAAACCGGTTGGGTAAACTGGGCCCGGAAATGGAGCAAGCGATGTTGAAAGTGAACTCTATGGCCGAGCACGCTAACCGGGCAGGCAAACCGGCAAGCCCGGCGAAACCGGCTGTTCCCGGGTCTGAAAAAGTGCTGAACACCAGCCCTTCCAATATCATCAACACGCTCAAATACTCCTATATGACGAAAGACAACTCCGCAAAAAATGTGAAAACATACCGCGACTGGAACCCGGATAAGGCGTGGGCCTTTAATAATGGCGTTAAAGTTCAATATTCCAGCAAAACCAATGAAGTGGTGTGCCCAACCCTGGGTCTTCGTTCCAGCCAGGTCACACAGCGACAAATGAACGCGTTGACTATGGGGAGCCAGGGACATTCCGGTATGGGGAATTCCAGGGGCTTCGGTTCATCGGTAGGCATAGGCAGCGACGGACATTCAAGCGCGCCGGGAAGTTCGAATCTCGGCGGCCCCACCTCGATCAGCAGCAGTAGAGGCGGCGACTCTGGCGGTAAAGCCCAGGAAAAGAAAGATTAAGTTGTCATCAACGACCAGGAACCCTTTCGAGAAAGGGTTCCTGGTCCTCCTAAAGCTTTTAATTATAAAGAATTTTTGGGGGTGTTTTTACTTTATTTATTTGAACTTTATATCTTCCATGGCGCCCCAGGTTTTGCCTTTTTTCAAGGTCACCTTTAAAGGAACATTCAACTTCAGGGCATTTTCCATTTCACTTTTGACGATGTGAAAAAGCTCTGCTTCTTCTTCAGGGGGATATTCGAAAACTAATTCGTCGTGCACCTGCATAATCAACCGGGTTTTCATAGTTTCCAATTTTTTATGGATCTTGAGCATAGCGATTTTGATGATGTCGGCGGCGCTTCCCTGGATAGTGGTATTGATGGCCATGCGTTTGCCGTTCTCTTTGACGGTTTTGTTGGAGCTGAGAAGCTCGGGGATATGCCGGCGCCGGCCGGAAATGGTTTTCACTTCGGGATAGACTTCGGCCCCGGCCAGTACTTCTTCCATATAGGCTTTCACCCCGATGTATTTTTCAAAGTACATATCGATAAAACTCTGGGCCTCTTTATAACTGACGCCCAATTCTTTGGATAGGGAAAAAGCGCCGCTGCCGTAAAGGACGGAAAAATTGATCACCTTGGCCCGTTTGCGCCGCTCTTTCGCACTTAAAAAGAGGTCTTTGCCGAATACGGTATCGGCGGTATGCTGATGGATATCGAAATCATTTTCAAAGGCTTCCACCAGGTTTTTATCTTTGGAAAAATGGGCCATGACCCTTAATTCGATCTGGGAATAGTCGGCCGCCAGGAGCAATTTCCCTTCCTGGGAAATAAATGCATCCCGGACATCGATCCCCCCGGTCTCACCCACGGGGATATTCTGCAAATTGGGGTCGGAAGAAGATAACCGGCCCGTGGCGGTGACGGTCTGGTTATACGACGTGTGGACGCGATCGCCGGCATCCACGGTGGCCAACAATCCCTCCAGGTAGGTGGATAATATTTTCTTGTAGGTCCGGTAGTCGATGACCTTCGCCACGATGGGGAAACTTTTTAACTCGCTTAATACTTCATTATCGGTGGAATAGGATTTGGTTTTGCGGGTCCGTTTCTTTACCGGGAGGTTCATTTTTTCAAACAATAATTCCCCCAACTGCTGCGAGGAATTGACGTTGAAGCGATGTCCGGCAAGGGAATATATTTCCTCTTCGATCTCATTGATGGTTTTTTGGAACCGGCGCGCCGCTTCCTTTAAGAATGCCACATCCAACTTTACGCCCACATATTCCATGTCGGCCAGCACTTTTACCAGGGGCATCTCGATGGTTTCGTACAAACGGCGTAAATCTTTTTCGTCGATCTCTTTTTCCATGCGCTTGATCAAGCGGAGGGAAAGGTTGGAATCATCGATGCAGTAGCGGCTTAATCGGTCCATGTCGACGGCGATTAAAAGCCCCTGGTCTTTGTCTTTGCCCACCAGTTCATTGTATTCCACCTGTTTGTAATTGAGCAGTTCCAGGGTGAGGTCCTTGAGGCCGTGCGCCCGGCGGTTGGCATGGAGCAAATAGGACATGATCATGGAGTCGTCCCGGATTCCTTTCACATCGATGCCGTATTTCTTCAAATGTAAGATGTCGAACTTTAAGTTATGGCCGGTTTTTTTGATGTCGTGGCTTTCGAAAACGTCTTTCAATTCGGTTTTAAAGTCGGCCAGGGTAAGAGTAATGTCCGGGTACTGGTTTTTTTGATATATTAAGGGGAGATAATAGCCTTCGTTCTCAAAGGAGATGGAGAGTCCCACGACGTCTGTTTTGAAAAATTCGAGGCCCGTGGTTTCGAGGTCATAGGCGAAATATTTTTGTTCCAATATTTTCTTTTTCAGTTCTTTGAGTTGGTTAAGGTTTTTGATGATTTCGTATTTTATATCCAGTGGGGTCCCGGCCTTTTCTTTTTCTTTGACTTTTTCTCCTTCTTCGCCGCCCCTTAAGCGTTTCAAAAGGCTAGTGAAAGAAAATTTTTCATAGAGGGCGATTAACCGCTCGTTTATTTGGTCTTTAAATGGTTCGAAAGCAATATCGATATTCAATTGCGGCGCATTGGCCAGGTCGATCAATTGCCTGGCGATATGGAGGGAATCGAGATTTTCCTGGATTTTGGTTTTGACTTTTTCGCCTACCTCTTCGAGGTGTTGGAGTAAATTGTCTACGGAACCGAATTGTTCGATGAGTTTGAGGGCGGTTTTTTCGCCGATGCCGGGCACGCCCGGGATATTATCGGATGAATCGCCGGTAAGGGATAGATAATCGACGATTTGTTCGGGCAAGACGCCGAAATGTTCTTTGATCCCCTGGGCATAGAGTTTCTCTTTCAATTTGGGGTGAAAAATGGCAATATTTTCACCGGCGGCCGTCAATTGAAAGAGGTCTTTATCCGCGGTAAAGATGACCACCTGGTTGCCCAGGGCGGCTTCGCGTTTGGAGATGGAGGCGATGATATCGTCGGCTTCGAAACCGGGGAATTCAAAGGCGGGGATGCCCCTGGCTTCCAGGTACTCTTTAATATGGGGGAGCTGCGCCACTAATTCTTCGGGCGGGGTCAGGCGTTTGGCTTTGTATGCGCTGAACAAATGGTGGCGAAACGTTTTTTCCCTGACATCGAAGGCAACGCCGATGCGCTGGGGTTTCAAGTCCCGGATTAAATTTTCAACCCGGGTGATAAATCCGTAGGTGGCGCCCGTGGGTTCGCCTTTCAGGGTTCTCATTTCCCGGTACGAATAAAAGGAACTGAAAACCAGGTACATTCCATCTATTAATAAAATTGTCTCTGTCATCGATCACGCAGCATTCTTCAAGTGTTAAGCGTCAAGCGTCAACCGCTAACGTTTACCCGGGATGTGTTTCTTCATTAATGAGGTATTCCAGCACCATTTCGTCCAGGGGGACATCGTCAATGACCTGGGTTTCCATGGAAATCAGGTGCATGAATTTCCCGCCCCTCAGTTCGGTAATTACTTCATCATGTTGGGTTTTCATAATGTCTTTGATGCGTTTCCTGATGTCGGTTTTTTTCAGCAGGTGGGCGTACCCGATGCGCCTGGATAATAGTATCTCGCCGCTGTGATAGACCAGGGTTTCCACCAGTGGATTATCCTGGCCTTTATCCTCTGTCTGGATATGAAACATTTCATCCCTAAACTTAACGTCTGTATTAAATCCTACTATCATGGGAAAATCATAATGTATTATCCGATTTTTGTCAAGAAAAAAAATATTATGCCATAAAAATAGCCGCGAAGAACGCGAAGAACCGCGAAGAAAAAAACTTGGCGTGCCGTCTCTTGAATTTGGTAAATTTGGGGACAGGCAAGATAAAATTTTTTTGTTGCGCCTGCCCTTTTCATTTTAATAGGAAAAAGGGGCGGACACGAAGGTCCGCCCCTACCAAAAGTTAGGCTGCCGGCAGGGGGGGGTATATGCTCCCCGCGCCGCGGGGCTTCGGCAGAGATTCTTTTAAGGAATTATGGAAATTAACATAAAAAAATGTTACAATATGTCGGTAGATAAAAATAAATACCGACATTTTGTAACAAGGTGAAGACGTCATGAAAACTTCTAAAGTCAGCGAAGTTATTGAGCTTATAAGAAGAGGGGGTATCCTGCGCCCGCGGGACCTTGATGTTTACAGCATCCCACGGGAATACTTCCGCCGCCTTTACAGGGAGGGTCTCATCGATAAAATAGGAAGGGGCCTTTATACTCTTAGAGACCTCAATATAACCGAACATCACAGCCTGGTGGAGGCATGTAAAAAATTCCCCATGGGACTATATGTTTGCTGTCGGCGCTGCATTTCCATGACCTGACTACTCAACTTCCTTTTGAAGTCTGGATTGCCATCGATAATAAAGCAAGGAAACCAAAACAGGAAACCCTGGCCCTGCGGGTAGTGCGCTTTTCAGGGGATGCCTTGAATGCCGGCGTAGAAGAGCATATTATAGAAAATATAAGAATACGGGTATATAATCCTGCCAAGACTGTTGCCGATTGTTTTAAATATCGCAATAAAATCGGTTTGGATGTGGCCCTGGAAGCGCTTAAAGATTGCCTGGATAAAAAGCAATGCACCATAGATCAACTCTGGGAATATGCCCGGCTCTGTAGGGTCTCCAATGTCATGCGTCCTTACCTGGAGAGCGCTCAATGAGTCTGGCACAGTCAGTAAGACAACGCCTGTTAAACCTTTCCCGGGAAACGACTGAACCCTATAAAATTTGGGGACAGTCAAATTTTTCTTGACTTTTGGGGCAGTATGTGGTAATACTGTGACTTCTATATGCAGCTATCCAGATTTTGTATGCGGCTGGGATTAGATAAACATAGATGAATTATGATGCTAAATATAAAATAAATAAAAGGAGAATTACGATCATGAAAACAAAACAACCGGAGAAAAAGCTCAAATTATCAAAGGTCACCATTGCCACCTTAAACAACCAACAGATGAAAGGCATCGCTGGCGGAGCTCAATCCATTGGCCCCCTGGGTGGTTGCAATTCGTTCATTACATGTTTTTCGATCTGCACTTCTTGTCAAGACCTTTGTGACCAATAACTGGTCTCAATATGAGAAGTCGTCGAGTAGAGGGTTAAGGAGTTCAGTTTAGACTTCGTCTTTGTCTATTTTTTCCTCTTGTGATCCGTAAGGACCATTTTCAAAAGAGTTTCTAGCCGTTGAAGGCATAGAAGAGACAGTGAGTCGGGGGCGTTTTTTATAAAAACTGCCCCCTTATTCGCTTTCGTGTCTGATCCTTTTATGAAAGTAAAATCTTCCGGCCCAGTTCTACAATAAAAATTCGGGACAGTTAAATTGTGGGTATTATAAAGCGGGGAAAAATTTTTCGATGACCACGTACCACAAGGGAATGGTTGCCAACGAGATCAACGTGGAAAATGTAATAATGCCTGCCAGTAGTTCTTTATCCATTTCCGAATGGTCCACGAAGAAAACCGTCAGGGCCGCCGTCGGCATAATGGATTCCATCAGGATAACCCGCCCCGTCAACAGATCCGGGGAGAAAAGGAAACGGGTAATGACCAACGTCGCAAAGCCCAGGGCAAATCCCCCGATCAACCGGGTAAATGTAGCCGCGGCAATGATTTTGAAATTTGCTTTCGGCATGATCAAAGCGAAATTCAGCCCGATGACCATCAGGATCATGGGAATCGTAAACACGGCAAATTTATCCACCAGATCCGAGATGATTCCCGGTATAGGAATATGGAATCGGTTCATCACAATTCCAAGCAATGCGGCCGCCAGGGCAACTCCCCCGTTACTGATAATCAATGAGAGAAACGATCGCTTACCGTCTTTTGAACCCTGACGATGGGCCAGCCAGAATCCACCCAGCAGGAACACCGGCCAGAAAAAGATGGTGAAGAAAACAGCCCGCGTAAAAGCCGCTTCGCCGTAAAACGAATGCACTACACCCCATCCCAGGAACATGTAATTCCCCATGGATACGGCAAAAGCGTAGGTATCCCGGTGGGGTTTAACATGGGAGACAACCTGGGATAACAGGTAAGCGGCCCCCGTATAAAGGATGCATAATAATACGAAAGCAAAAATGGACGGTAATAATTGATCCAGGACCGATGTTTCCGTTTTGTAGAGGTTTTTGAAGACGAGGAAGGGGACGCACACGCGGATGACGAATTTCCGCAGGACGTCGGTTTCTTTATCGTTGAATATGCGGGTAAGGCGTAGGAGGTATCCCACGCCGATGGGCAGAACCAGGACCAGCAGCAGCATTAAAATATCCGTAAAATTTTTCATTGTCCATTATTCTACCAGATAAAAACGAAGTCTGCAAATGAAGAAGAAAAAGGGAGAAGTAAGAGTTGCCACCAAGACACAAAGACACAAAGGTACACCAAGGTTTTTTTAATAATATACCCCTTGGTGTACCTTTGTGCCTTCGTGCCTTTGTGGCTATTTTTATTGCAGTTTGGAAAAATCGAACCCGGCGATGAATCCTTTCAAGAGATCGATGCCGCCTGTCTCATTACATTTTAAATCGACGATGTACCGGTCTTTAACGATACATCCGAAAGACGCGGACGGTGGGTTCTTGGAGTATTTTTCAATGACCCGCATGTCGTTATAGGTGGAGATTTTCTCATAGCCGTTCTCGTCTTCCCTGGATAGATTGGTAAGGAACGCAATCTTAAGGATACCCAGCATAGCGGATGCACTGGCGGTATCGGAAATAGTAACATGGATTTTTTCTCCAGTGGGAGTGGAATAGGTGGTTTCAAGAGCAGAGTACTCCATTTCGCCGAATTTTGCTTTGTTATAATTGGGTGCTCCCATTTCCCAGCCGCTGACTGTGGGCAAAGCGGAAACCAGCGTGGTTTTATCCGCCGCCGTGATTTCTTTACCCTGGATTTGTTCGGATTGTTTTTTCAGCAATCCCGTGGCTTCCTGCAGTTTTTTCATCGCTTCTTCCGGGGTGGCCGGGGCTTGATCCGAACCCTGGCTTACGTTGTCGCCGTAACTTTTCACAACATCCAGGATAGTTTTCGGTTCTTTTTTGGGTCCCAGCAGCATAACCAGGGCAACGATAATGGCGATTATCACCACTACAAATAGGATAATCAGCCCGACCATCCTGGAGAATGCGCTTTTGGAAGCGTCTGTCGCCTGGTGCTCCAGCGATTGAATACCGACCTGGATGTTTTCCATTTCCTTTTTGGTGGTATTTATCGCGGTCAATTCCGAAGCCACAGCCCCGTCGGTAACCTGTGCGGCTGCCAGTTTGTCGCCCAACTGCCCGAAATGCCCGTTCTGCTCTTTGGTAAGTTCCGCCTGTTTATTTTTGTCGGCGGAGATATCTTTGCCGATTTTGGCAAGCGATTCATCCAGTTGGCCGATGGTTTTTTTCTGTTCACCTTTGATCCGGTCGATTTCTTTTTGATGGGTGGCGGATTCTTCTTCCAGGGGTTTTACTTTTTGTTCCTGGGCTTTGGCTGTTTCAGCGGCGGAAGCCTGTTTTTTCTCCAGGTCTTCTTTTTCCTTTGTGAACGCTTCCAGTTTGCCCCGGATTTCGGTTTTTTGTTCTTCGGTGGTGGTTGGGGCGGCGGCGCGTGCATTTAATTGTTCTTCTTCCCTGGCGATTTGTTTCAACCGGTTCCCGGCGTTGTCCGCTTCCCTTTGCGCATCTTTCAATTGTTTTTTCTCGTTATTTAAACGGGTATCCACGTCTTTTTTCTTGTCTTCCACTTCTTTGCGTTGGGCATTAAATGCCTCGTTCTGTTCTTTTTTCTTATTTTCCAGGTCTAGTTTTTGTTTTTCCAGCTCAGCCAGGTTGTTGTTGACGCCGTCCATTTGTTCCTGGGCGTTGGCGATCAAATCTTTTGCGTTACCGAAGCCGCCGAGGTCCAGTTTGGAGTCCCAGGCTTTTTTGCCCAATGCGGTTAATTGTTCAGAGAGCAATTTTTCTTTTTGGGAGAGATTTTTTTTCTCTTTGCCTAAGGCGGATTTTCGTTTGTACTCTTGCATACCTTCTTGAAATATTTGTTTTAAACCCATTTATTACCTCCATATATTTGGTAAGTTAACAATAGCAGATTCAAAAAAAAAAAGCAACAGTGTCCGCCCCGGAAGCATGGGAAGTTTTTTATTAATCGATGATTTGACAATTTTTGCAGATTGGGAAAAATGTGAAAAGCGTTAAATAAGAGGAACGCGAGGGCGCGCAAGGCGCGCCCTCTTTGTTGCATTCCCCCTCATCCCTCTTCCCCTTCATAAAAATACATACCTACTCGCTAGACCTTACCCTTTTCCGTACTCGCCTCCCCTAATACTTAACCGGACCTTGGGGAGGCAAGTTACCCGGTTTTAGGGAGCCTTCATTCTTCAACATTACCTATAGCAAAATCAGTGCCAACTTTTTCAAAAAAGTCCGGGACCCTTTACTGTTATCCCTTTACAAAAATAAATCCCTCCTTTTAAAGCATGGACTCTTTCGTTTGAACTGTATCCATTCGTTACATTTTTTCTCTCTTTCCCTGCCCTCTTGCCTTTACTATAAAGCCTCTTGGGGGTAGCTTACCAAACAGTGTATTATTTTGATTCACTCAAAACAACCCCCTGGAACCCTTTATAATAAAGGGTTTCGAGAAACCGAAAGTGTAACATTTCGATACAGGGTTTTTTTACCCTCTTTTCCCGCGTTGTTCGCGGATCGCGAGTTTGCGATTTCGCGAATTTGCGGCGGCAGCCCTCACAATGTTCCGACCCAGCTTATGATATATTCTGTTCTTTCGGGAATGGGGGTTATCGTTTGTTTTAACTTTTCCCAGTTTCCTTCAAGGTCATTTTTCTTTGCCCCCAGTTCAAAATGACACATGGCAATGCCGATATCGACGTTGTGCAGTTTTCTTTTCTCATACTCCCGATCGAGGCGTTTCTTATAAAAATGAAAAACATTTTTGTTTTTCTCTTTGAGAACCCGCCATGGTTGCAAATTTCCAGCGGAAGGGGACATGCGAAGCATATCCAGCGGTTCGGCATAATTCCCTGCCACGATCGCGGACATCGACGTTTTAAAGTCTTTTATAAAAAAGAGATCCCCCCATTTCTTCCTGCTGGAGGAAAATCCTTTTTCCGCGGCGTAGCCCACCACGAAGATGGCCGGTAAGATCTCATCGGGCGCCGGTTGGATTTTTTTGAAATAATCGTGATTAAAGTACCCCAACCAGCACGTTGCCAGACCCATTTCCGTGGCCTTTAGGACGAGGTGTTCCACCAGGTATCCGTAACTTTCATAAGCCAATTCCGATTTCTGTATCGAACCGCCGATAAAAGTCATGGGGTTGATGATAAGACTGAAATCGTCAGGATCGATTTTCCTGATATCCTCATCATCCAGATCTACGAGGTGCAAATTTACTTTTTCACCTGCTAGGCCTTCCTTGAAAAACGCACAGGCCTCTGTTAACTCTTTTATTTTCGCCGGCTCGACCCTCTTTTCCAGGAAAATCCTGCAAGAGAACCGCTTTTTAATTAACTCATCGATGGACTTTTTATAATACATATCAGCCATCCTCCTGAAAAATATTAATAACACAAATGAATTAAAATAGCAATGCCCTTTTAAATCTCTTTTGACTTTTTTTCGAAAATGGCTATAATAGAATTTCTATGAAATACGGAGGCACCGATGAAAAAAAATTTTTATTCCCGGGGCGCGGCAATATTCTTAACCCTGCTAATGGTTATTTTCGGCGGCTGCTGCGGTAAAACCGGTAAAAATCAAGAAAAGGATAGTAAAATGGGCATTACAAAAGTTTTTTTCGGGAAAACGGAAACAGGGCAGGCGGTGGATTTATTCACACTGACCAACGGCAAGGGCATGACGGTTAAGATTGCCAATTACGGGGGCATTGTGACGTCGTTAACGGCGCCGGACAAAAACGGCAAATTCAGCGATGTGGTATTGGGGTTCGATACGCTTGAAAAATACCTGGCCGGTCACCCTTATTTCGGCGCCATCGTGGGCCGGTACGGCAACCGGATTGCCAAGGGCAAATTTTCTTTGAACGGCAGCCAGTACAAGCTGGCGGTCAATAACGGCGAAAATCACCTGCATGGAGGGATCAAAGGGTTTGATAAGGTGGTCTGGCAGGCGGAGGCGATTAGGAAAGAGAACGAGGTGGGCCTACGATTGCATTATTTGAGTAAAGACGGCGAAGAGGGGTACCCGGGGAATCTTTCGGTCGTGGTGGTTTATACGCTGACCGGGAACAATGAATTGAAAATCGACTATGAAGCGGAAACGGATAAACCCACGCCGGTTAATTTGACCCACCACAGTTATTTTAACCTGGCAGGCGAGGATCCCGGGGATTCCGGGGATTCCGGCGGTTCCGCCGGCATCCTGGGGCATTTACTAACCATCCATGCGGACCGGTTTACGCCGGTGGATGAAGGACTTATTCCCACGGGCGAGTTAAAGAATGTTCAAGACACGCCCATGGATTTCATTACTCCCAGGGCGATCGGCGAGCGGATAAGCCTGGTGGTGGGGGGGTATGATCACAACTATGTGTTGAATAATTGGGACGGTTCGTTGAAATTTGCGGCCGGCGTTTCCGAGCCGGTATCTGGACGGGTAATGGAGGTATGGACCACGGAACCGGGGCTGCAATTTTATTCGGGGAATTTCCTTGACGGAACGATTACGGGGAAAAGCGGGAAGAAGTATGAGAAGCATTATGGTTTTTGCCTGGAGACGCAGCATTTCCCGGATTCGCCCAACAAAGCCAATTTTCCTTCCGCCATCCTGGAGCCGGGGAAAAAATATACCCATACGACGGTTTACCGGTTTAGATAATAACGGGGGGCCGATTTTTTTGAGTAAAAGGGCGGATTTAGAATCCGCCCCTACTGGCTATTGGTCAATGGTCATTGGGGAAATTTAAAGAAATTTCATTAGTCATTAAAGCTTTCAAGGTCCGGAAAAATTCCCGCGATAAAATATGCGGTGGTAGAGGTGGTAGAGACGTTGCGCGCAACGTCTCTACGCTGTCCTGGACATAATATCTCCACCTCTCCACGTCTTCACCGCATACTGCATCCCAATGGGAACAGGCGATTGTATTCAAAATTTGTCTGTCCCCTATCCCTCTATAATGTGATGAAAGCGGTGCTGGAAGAGGACCCCCAGATGAAAGAAAAACTTGGAATAGTAACTCCCATTGAAGTCTAACACGGGTCCCCGGTTGAGGTTGGCGATATGCGACAGAGAACGCGAGGTTTTCTTCCTTATCCTCAACCTCAACCTCAATCTTTATATTCGTGCTAATTCGTGTCATTCGTGGGCCTGTTTTATAGGTAATACGGGACAGGCGATTTTTTCGA
>JAPKZK010000014.1 GCA_026393835.1 Candidatus Aminicenantota bacterium
GTTGGAGCCGTTCCTGGCGCAATATCCCCTATTGAAGTATTCGTATCTTATCGAAATCAAATACATCAAGCCCCAGGGAACAAAGAAAGTCCTGTCCCCCTCCCCGGGAAATATCAAAAAAGTGCGTGAAGAAGCGGAAGCGCAATTAAACCGGTACAGCCAGGATGATAAATTTCATAAAGCCATCGGGCAAACCACGCTGAAAAAAGTGGTATTGATCTTCAGTGGAACCCGGTTGGTCTATCATGGGGAAATATAATAGGGGGAAAAATTGGTCTGTCCCTTAATCCACCCCCAGTCTGAAACTTACGGTAGCCCCGAGGACAATTCCACCATCCATATTTTTGTTGGTAAGCAAATATACGCTAAATTTCGTACGATCGCCAATGTATCCTCCTGCATTGAATTTCCACAGCATGGTACTATTCCCCTCATAATGATGGTAATGAAAGTTAGTCAAATAGAGTATTCCACCACCGACAAATTTCGTATCGTCCTTAAAGTTAACCTGGACGCCGGGAGCCAAATAAACGGGAAGGTACAACAAAAAAATGACATTTAACTCCGGGCTGATCATCACATTTTTCCCCAGGGGATAATCCAGGCCAAAGCCTCCGTAGGGCAAAGGAATAAAATACTCCCCGGAGACAGCGGTGATAGCCCCCATGTTAAAATAAAACGCCGGGCGATCGGTCGTTACTTTTACGTCCTCTGCCTGTAAAACGCACCCAAAAACCGTAAAAACAATCAATACACTTAACAAACATTTTTTCATTGTAATCTCCTTTTTCTTTTTGATAATACCTAATAATAAATGGTTTCTGTTATTTTGGCACTGGGCCGAAAGTCCTTTTTTCAAAAAAGGGACTTTAGTCCCGACGAGCCGGGAGAAAAAGAAGGGCGGTTACGAAAATAGCCGCGAAGAAAAAAAGAAAAATCCTTAGAGAAATATTATTTGAATGTCCCCTAATCACAATATCAATATCGGAAGTTCCCCTGGGAGGGCTCCACATACCGACTGCGAATCCGCCAGTCACGCAGTAAGGGATACCGGTGGCGTTCAATTCGTCATCGCTTTTAGTGGGGTACAGTTTTTTGTACAGGGCAAATTTTAATTCCTGGTGGAGTTGGATTAAATCAAATGTTTGCTTGAGGTTTTCCGTCATTTTTTTTTGTATGAGAAGTTGATCGGATGTGTTTACTATTTTCGCAATACTGTTCATCATTAACCTCTTCTTCTTTATAAACTTTTTCAGATTATTTGTCAACATTTTCCATATTTTTTCTTTTTTTAATCCACGGGAAAAGGAAGATGGGAAAAGAGAAAACGGGCGCTTCCAGGAGTCCTAAAATGGAATGGTCCATGATAAAAATAACTGGTCTTTTCCCCGGTCCCACTCTCCGGACCGTTGGGAAAACTTCGGGGATTTCAGTAGGGCGTTTTCTTGATTGTCCCCTTTCCTACCGTAACGTTCATTAACCATTAACAATCAACAATTATCAATTTTCTCGAAAAGATTTCTGGTGGTCGAAGACAATAATTGACGGCGAATTCAGGTGGGACTGACGTGCTTTGTTTTTTTGAGAATTGCCGGTTCAATATTGGTTAGATAAATTAATAAGACATCCTTTTTGCTAAATTTGTTTCAAAACCATATTTTAACAAAAAGGAGGTCTTTTTTTAACTCTTAGCTAGACCCTATCCGAAAACTTTTAGTTTTTTTACGTTACCACCGATCGCCGGTGGCCCCCAGCGATGGTTTCATTTATAATCAGCGTTTATGGGACCAGTCATACAAGGGGTGGTGAGTGTAAAAAAAAACATTTGAAAAATAA
>JAPKZK010000089.1 GCA_026393835.1 Candidatus Aminicenantota bacterium
TCAAACACCTGTACTACGATTATATCAAAGAAACCTACGAGGAAACCGGTTTATTTGCCATCGATTTGAGCAAATATGAAGACTTGATGAAAGAGATGGCGTTTAATGGGAAATGGGAACCGTTAATCGAATATCTTGTCCAAAAGATGGAGACATCGATGGGAATAAGGGATTTAATCGCCGGGGAAAGAGCGATCCAGGCGTTTTTGAATGTTTACCTGGGGTTATCCGCCCTATACCTGGTCTATTCTGAAAAAGAGTTGGAAAAAGGCTATTCCGATTTGGTATTGGAACCGTTCCTGGCCCAATACCCGGGGTTAAAGTATTCCTATCTTATCGAAATCAAATACAGTAAACCCCAGGACAAAAAGAAAGAATTAACCCCGGGAAAATTAAAAAACATTAAGGAAGAAGCCAAAGCCCAATTAAACCAATACAGCCGTGATGAGAAATTTAAAAAGACCATCGGGCAAACCACGCTGAAAAAAGTAGTGTTGATCTTCAGTGGAACCCGGTTGATATATAAGGCTGAAGTATAAAGGTGAAAATCGGCCTGTCCCGTATCCCTATCGAAATTCTCCCGATTTAGTATTGACAACTGCCATTGAAAGAGTTATTATATCGGCTAAAGCAAAAGGTTGCTTAAGGAGAGATTAACGAAGACAAAATGGGATGAAAAAAGAATTAAAATATAGGAGAAATGGTTAAGGATAAAGGTTTCAGAGTAAAATAATACATTTATATTAAAAAAAGGAGGTAATTTTATGAATAAGAGGTGGTTAGTGTTAGTGATGTTGATTGTATGCTTAATTGCGGGTTCATCATCCGAATCCCGGGCGCAAAAAGAGAATGTTTTGTCCCTGGACGCAAACAGTGGAGGCAATCAAGCCAATGTAAAAATTGAGAAAGATTACGGCAAAATGCCGCTGTACTTTATTCCCAATAACGGACAGATGGACAAACTGGTATATTATTATGTCCAGGGCAAAGATAAAACCGTTTATTTCACTTCGGAAGGAGTGACATATTCCCTAAACTTCAAAGACCCTTCGCAACTTTCGCAACGTTGGGTCGTCAAACTGGAGTTTGTGGGCGCCAGGAAGAACGTGAAACCGGAATGCCTGGAAAGTAGCGGGACGGTGGTTTCGTATTTCCTGGGAAAACCCCAAGATTGGAATGCGGGACTTCAGGCGGCGTCGAAAATCCTTTACCGTGAACTCTGGCCCGGCATCGACATGGTCTATTACGGAACCGTCAATAAAATGAAATACGAGTTCATCGTGCATCCCGGCGCTGATCCCTCTCAAATCAAGTTGGCTTACCTGGGCGCAGACAGTGTGAAAGAAAACAATCAAGGTCAACTGGAAGTTCAAACCCCGGCGGGAGGATTTATCGACGACACGCCGGTGGCCTGGCAAGAGATCGCCGGGAAGCGGGAAAATGTGTCGTTAAAATATGCTGTAGAAACAGAAATAGAAAAAGCAGGGAAAAAACAACATAGCCTGGATGTGACCTATGGCTTTTCAGTAGGAAAGTATGACAGAAATCAGACATTGATTCTTGATCCGGTGGTTATTGTTTACTGCGGGTATATCGGTGGTTCAGGAGATGATGTATGCAATGGAATGGTTGTGGACCCATCGGGCTGCGTCTATGTGACCGGGGATACCGAGACCTTCGGCAGTAGTTTCCCGGTGACCGTCGGCCCGGACCTGACCTACAATAACGGTAGTCATGATGCCTTTGTGGCCAAGGTCAAGGCCGATGGCACCGGACTGGTGTACTGCGGATATATCGGGGGCTCAATGTGGGATATGGGCTGCGGTATCGCGGTAGATGGTTCGGGTTGCGCCTATGTAACCGGGTATACTGCTTCCACGCAAACCACCTTCCCCGTGATAGTGGGACCGGATTTGACTCATAATGGTGGAGAAGTCGATGCGTTTATAGCGAAAGTCAAGGCCGATGGAACCGGACTGGAATACTGCGGATATATCGGGGGTTCAAACAATGAGTTTGGCACTGTAATTACAGCGGATGCGTCGGGATGCGCTTATGTGGCAGGGTATACCGGTTCCTCCCAAACCACTTTCCCGGTGGTCGGAGGCCCGAATTTGGTTTTCAACGGTGGCTCGTATGACGCCTTTGTGGCGAAAGTCAAATCCGATGGCACCGGACTGGACTTCTGCGGTTATATCGGCGGTTCAGGTGATGATAAGTGTTATGGAATTGCTGTGGACGCATCGTGCTGCGCCTATATAACCGGCCAAACGAACTCCACTGAAACGACGTTCCCTGTAGTGGGGGGGCCCGATCTAACCTACAATGGCGGCACTGGTGATGTATTTGTTGCGAAGGTCAAAGCCGATGGAACCGGATTGGACTTCTGCGGTTATATCGGCGGTTCAGGTGATGATTATAATCATGGATTCGCCATGGATGCGTCGGGCTGCATCTATGTGACGGGATATACTAATTCCGACCAGGCCACTTTTCCAGTGGCCGTGGGGCCCGACCTGGTTTTCAATGGAGGTGAAGACGCCTTTGTGGCGAAGGTAAATGCCGCCGGGACTGCATTGGATTACTGTGGGTATATCGGGGGTTCAGGGACTGACAATGGTTATGGAATCGCAGTGGATGGCGCGGGTTGCGCCTATGTGGCCGGGAGAACTCAATCCGACCAAACCACGTTCCCGGTTATCGTAGGACCTGATTTAATTTTCAATGGAACCCAGGATGCATTTGCGGCGAAGGTCGACGCCGCCGGAATCGCATTGGATTACTGCGGGTATATCGGGGGTTCAGGGGATGATAGGATCATTTACATTGCCCTGGACGCTTCAGGCTGCGTCTATGTGGCCGGGGATACTTTTTCCACCCAAGCCACGTTCCCGGTGGCTGTAGGGCCGGACCTGACCCAAAATGGAACCAGGGATGTCTTCGTGGCCAAAATTTCCATGAATTATACAGTAAACTTTGCGGCCGGAAGCGGCGGCACATTGACCGGGACCACGAGCCAGACAGTTCTGCAAGGATACAATTGCTCAGCGGTTGAGGCTGTACCCAATACCGGGTATTATTTTGTCAACTGGACCGGAACGAGTGGATTTGAAACCACCACCGATAACCCCTTAACCGTAACCAATGTGACCTCCGATATGACCATAACCGCCAATTTTATACAGATCGCTGATGGATGGCTTCCGGTTGTGGGGCTTCAAAATAACATGATCGTGTACGGGAAATCCTTTAACGGCAATAACCCTGCGGCGGCCGGCGATTGGCTCGGCGCTTTCGGCCCCGGCGGAATTTCCGATTGCCGGGGTATCGTTGCCGTACAAGCCAATGGCAACTATTACATCACTATCGTCAGCAATGAAATTTCCGACGAAATCATCACTTTCAAACTGTGGCCCCTTCCCTCCGGCCCCGCCATCGACGGCAGCGAATCCATCACCTTTGTCAATAATAGCGTTTACGACGGCCTTCCTCTTCATTTCGGCCCCAGGGAACAAGCTTTCAACCTAGTAAACGGATGGAACTGGATTTCCTTCAATACGCTGCCCACCGATACGTCTTTTAATGCCGTCTTCGGAACCCCCGGCGTCATCGAACAAATCAAAAGTCAAACCCAGGCGGCCATTTATACGGGCGAAAATTGGATCGGCGATTTAACCGGCATGAACGGGATTGCCGACGGCATCATGTACAAAGTCAAAACAAATCAAGCTTACGCCTTCAACGTGACCGGGACCACCGTACCTTATAATACCCCCCTTTCCCTGGTCACCGGGTGGAACTGGACGGCCTACCTGCCCACACTCTCACAGCCGGTAGACGATGCGGTCAATTCCATTATAACCCCGGTGAGCCAGGTCAAGAGTCAAACCCAATCCGTCATTAAAATCGGTTCAACCCTGTTCGGCGATCTAACTCAAATGGAACCCAATAAAGGTTATACCATTTTAATGAACCAGCCGGGCGTCCTGCAGTTCCCTCAGGGAGTTTCCATATTCCCGGATCAAGCAAGAGGAAAAACAACCGCGGTGAAAACACAGGCAGTTTCCTGGCCGCTCATCAAAGGCAACCAGTATAATATGGTAACCTTGGGTAAAGTCTTTTTCGAAGGCAAAGCCATATCCGGCCCCGGTTATTACCTGGTAAGCATCGGACCCAAAAGCGAAAAAGACAACCGGTCCTTCAGCCCTATTGGAACCGACGGCTCTTATTTCTCCACCATCCTGGGCAACAGCGGCGGCGAGACCATAAAATTCAAATTATACAACAGCGCCAGCGGCAAGACATATGATGTGGCCCGTTCCCTGGCGTTTCAACCCGATGCACTTAAATCCGCCTACAATCTTAAGGCGCGCAGTGTGAAGGTCATCGCGCCCGCCCCGGGAGCCAACTTGCAGATGGGCGCAACCTGTACCATTTCATGGGGCGCTTACGAAGTTAATAATGTCAAAATCGAACTCTACAAAGGCGGGAGATCGTATTCGGTTATCGCGGCATCGGTTCCGGCGGGTTCACGCACATACAGTTGGACGATACCCGAACGAATGCCCTTTGGGAACGATTACCAGGTGAAAGTGTCCTGCGTTGATCCGGGGGTGATAGCGAAAGATTTATCCATGATGTTTTCTATAAAACCAGCACCTTCCATTTTCTTGATTTCACCCAACGGGGGCGAAATATGGAAAGTGAAACAGGGTGTTGACATTACGTGGCGTTCCCTGGGGATCGACAATATCAAGATCGAATTGTACAAAGGAACAGTGCTGAAAACAGAGATTTTGGCAAGCACTCCGGCTGCAACAGGGAAATACACATGGGCCATACCGGCGAATCATGCGCTGGGAACGAAATTTAAAATTAAAATATCCTGTGTTGACACCGGCGTAAATCTCAACGACATCAGCGATAGTTGGTTTTCCATCAAGTAGAGACGTTGCGCACGACGTCTCTACCTTAGGGGCCAGGCATGCCTGGCCCTCTTTCTCGTCCCCCAGGACAAAGCCATGACTTACCTGGCCGCCTTCCGGAACCCCACCCTGTATCACAGGTACTTAAGATGGGACTTAAAAAATATCATGGACCTGGAAATTCACGCCGACAAAATCGCAGACCTACACGTTCGAAACCTGGTCAAATACTTTCTCCAACAATTCAAAACCGGGCTTCACCACCAGGAACCTTTTTATAAAAAGGTTCCTGGACTTCCAAAAATTTTTTATTATTTTTATTAAAAGGTTTTTCCATTATGATATAATTGAGTATGCTATATTATCTTGCTTTAGGTTCCAACATGGGCGACAGGCTTTCCAATATCCGGCGGGCCACTGCTTTCTTAAAAACCATCGGGACGGTTTTAAAAGCCTCTTCCATCTATGAGACTTTACCCGTGGCAATGGCGCCGGACGCCGAGAATTTTTACAACCAGGTGCTCTGCCTCGACAGCCACCTTTCTCCCCATGACCTCTTGAAAGCGGCTAAAGAATTTGAAAAAAAAATGGGCCGGGATGTGACTTCTCCCACTGCATCACACAACAAACCACGAACCATGGATATCGATATACTTCTGGCAGGGGACCGGGTCATCGCTACCCGGGAGCTCACCATTCCCCACAAAGAAATGCACAACAGGGAGTTTGTCTTGGCGCCATTAAATGAAATCGCCCCGGCAGCGATTCACCCGGTTCTGAAGCAAAGAATTACTGAAATCCTATCCCGTTTGAAGACCCCGGAACAGATTAATGGCCGGCAAAAAAATGCCACTACTTTAAAAACCATCCGTGAGGGCGTTTTTTAAAAGGATCCCGACATATTGACAACGAATCCTGCCGCCCCACCATCATCCCGATAAAATTTCAAAAAAAACTTTTCCTTAAGTTGAAATATGAAGCCATTTCCTATATAATCCCCCTATGCATAAGGAGTATAAAATTGCTTTTTTCGCTATAGTTAATTGCAGCAGATACCATGAACTCTTTCTTTAAGAAATTCAGCATCATCGATTTTTTAAATTTCTCCTGCCTGGCTGTGGTAGTGGTTTTCTATGGACTGGCTTTCAAGCGGACGCCTTATAAAATAGCGGCGCCATTGGCCTACCTGGGACTTTTTTTATTCATGACCCTGATGATCTATTTGAGAAGTAAAAACAAGTTTGACCGCCAACAGGAGCTCTTAAACTTTGTATACCCTGCATTTTTCGTATTCGGGATATTTGAAACATTTTTCATGACCCTATCCTATTTCAATTCCAACCGTTACGATGACCTGATGGTTCGCATCGATCGAATGCTCCTGGGGGTGGACCCCACCATCTGGTTCCAGAGCTGGATAAGCCCCCTGGCCACGGATTTTTTTTATGTTTTATATTTCTTTTATTTTCCCATGCCTTTTTTCATCGTGATCTGGTTGTACCGTAAAAAAATGTTAAGGGAACTGGGGGAGGCATTTTTTGTTTTTATTTTTACTTATTTCGGGGCATATATCGCCTACTTCTTCGTGCCGGTCCAGGGGCCGCGTTTTTTCATGGAGAACTTGCATACCGTTCCCTTAGACGGGGTGTTTTTTACGGAACCCATCCGCACCCTGATCGATTTTTTCGAGCCCAATAAACTGGATGCATTCCCCAGCTTGCATACGACCATCGTCTTAATGACCCTGTTTCTTTGTTTTAAACATAATAAAAAAATGTTCCGGGCCTTTTTGCCTGTGTCGGTGGGGATATTGATATCATTGATCTATTGCCGGTACCATTATTTTATCGATATGGCGGCGGGGGCCGTTTGGGCTACATTTGCCTATTTTGTTTCCACCCGTTTATATTCGCGGTTTAACCCCCGGTGTTTCCCCCACTTTGGCGGCAATAAAAACGGGGAACAAAAATGAGGGCCTTGATTAATGGTTTTAAAATAGAGAAAAAGGATATTAACGCTTTTATCCTCCTGCTCAGCGCCCCTGTACTGCTTACCCTGTATTATTATCACGGCTGCGCCCCCCGCTTTGCCCAATACTTCCCCTCTCTTAAAGAAGACCCGTTAATAGGTCTATTCAACACCCTCTGGCAGTTTGGGGTATTCTTTGCGCTGATGTTTTTGATCCCCTTATTCTTTATCAAATACCGGCTTAAAACCCCATTGCGAAATTTCGGGTTTTCCCTGGGGGATAAGAAATTCGGCTTGCGATTGGCGTTGGTATCGATTCCCTTTATCGTTGCGCCGCTTATTTATATCGGATCGCGGCTCCCGGACCTCCGGGCGGAATACCCACTGGCCGGGATTTTACTTGAGAGGCATGACCTGGTGGTCTGGTATGAATTGGCCTATGTGCTTTTTTATTATACGGCCTGGGAATTTTTCTTCAGGGGGTTCCTGTTATTCGGGCTGCGTGAGAAATACGGCGATATGACCGCCATCATGATCCAGACGATTTCTTCCTGTCTCATCCACCTGGGCAAACCCGAAAGCGAAATCATCGGGTCCATCGTGGTAGGTATCCTGTTCGGTGTGATCGCCCTGAGGACCCGGTCTATCTGGTATGTTTTTGCCATCCATGCCGGCATCGGCGTATTGACCGACCTATTTATAATTTTCTTGTAGCGGAGATTACGTTGGATTTATATTTAATTACCGGGGTAAACGGTTTTATCGGCAGCCATGTGACGCGGCGTGTTTTGAAGGAAGGCCATAAAGTAAGGGGCCTGGTGCGCAAGACATCCAACCTGGATTACATCAAAAACCTTGATATCGAACTGGTTTACGGCGATGTTTCCCTGCCCGGGACCCTGGAAAAAGCCCTGCGGGGGGTCGATATCGTTATTCATGCAGCGGGCATGGCCAGGGATTGGGGGAATTATGAGGATTTTTATAAAACCAATTTCCAGGGGATCTGCAACGTGGCGGCGGCGGCTGAAAAGGCCGGCGTCAAACGGTTGGTGTATATCAGCACCACGGCGGTTCACGGGTTCGGTTACCGGGACATCGATGAGAACTATCCCATGGGAAAGAATCTGAACGATTACGGCAAAACGAAAAAAATGGCGGAGGAGTGGTTGTCCGGGTTTGCCCGCACCGCGAAAATGGAAGTGGCGGTTCTCAGGCCGGGGAATGTTTACGGGCCGGACGATCATACCTTTATCGACAAATACCTGGAGGCGATCTATACCGGGAAGTTTTCTTATGTGAATAAAGGGAAGTCCTTGACCTGCCCGGTTTACATCGATAACCTGGTAGACGGCGCATGGTTGGCCTGTCACGCCGGGGCGGCGGCCGGGGAAACATTTTTTATCACCGACGGCCTGGAAATTACCTGGAAAGAATTTACCGATAAATTGGCGGAAGCGCTGCGGGTTGAGAAACCGCGCTTTTCCATACCTTATGGTTTCGGATATGCCGTGGCAATAGCGGCGGAGGGCATTTACAGGTTATTGAGAATAAAAAATGGGCCGGTGATTACTCGCTACCGGGTCGGCAATGGGGGGCTTGATTATCATTTTTCCATCGCCAAAGCGCAAAGGCTTTTAAATTATTGCCCCCGGGTCCACCTGGACGAAGCAATAAAACGTACCGCCGAATGGTATTTAAAGACCTTTGTTAATGATGATTGCCGGGTAAGAAAATAAACCGCTAAAGCGCTCTTTTTCCCTACTTTTTAAAAAAATAGGAGAACTTGAAATAGATCGAATAAGAATCCTTTCCCAGCCAAAATTTGTTTATCTTTCCCGGCGTCCCTTCTTTTATCGCATCGGAGGAATAACCCAGGTAAAATACGGTGCCCGGGGTATATTCATAAGCCAGGAGCACATCGCTGTAGTACTTTTTTTCTAAATCATTAAATTCCCATATGGTTCTTACCGATAGGTTCCGGTTAAACAGGTAAGTCAATTTAACCCGGTAAATATTTATTTTGTACGCCACTTCTTCGCCCTTGCTCCTATAAAAATATTCCGAAGTCCAATCGGTCAAAATAGAAATCCTGGGCGCGGGGAGAAAGGTGGACGTGAACATGACGGTTGTCCTGTAACCGGGGTATGGGTTGTCCCCATAATGAACGCCGTCCCCAAAAGTGACAAAAGCGCTGAAAGCTAAATACTTAAAGGGCGCCGATTGAATGTTAAACCCCCATAAATTTTTATCGTAATCCACTCCTTTATATCTTTCAAAATTTTTCTCCAGGAATACGGAAGCCATTGTGTTTTTATAGGTCCGGCAAACGAATTTAAACATGAGACACTTGTCCTGGACGCCGCCCTTCCAATCCGTTATATATTCGTAATTGATTCTTGGCCCCCCCAGTACAAAATACGATTTCTCAGGCAAAAAGTTATACCCCAGTCTGGCCCCGTATCTTTTCATATCCACCCGGTTAATAAAACCCAACTGGGCGTCGAACTCGGGCGAATATTGCTCAGTGAAAACCGATGCCTGTAAATGCTCATCGGCATAAGAAAAGGAACCGTAATACGCCTGCCCCGTGGCTTTCTTTTCCTGTTGCGTGATTTTGTCTTCCTGGTCTGTTTTCACTGTGACGGCTTGAAAATCGCCGATAAAATTCTTGTGTTTTAAATGGGCGTCGAGACCGATAATGCTGTTATAGGAGCGCTCCTCCCCTCTCTTATCCGTAATTAATAAGCCGAAGTAATTTTCCTTCCTGAACTCGTACTTGTACCTGAACACGGTGGCAAAGGCTTTTTCTTCCCCACCCTCGGGAACATCCCATACACTCCTAAAGGAAGCCGTATCATACGCTGAAAACAATCCGAAAGACGACTTCCCGGTTTTCCCTGTTACCTTTGCCCCAAACCGGGGCACGGCCACCCTCCTTGAATAAAATAATTCCAGGGGCGTTTTGAAGATTTCTTTGCCTTCAAGAAAAAATGGTCTTTTCTCTTCAAAATAAAGGGCATATCGCTGGTTAACATTTATCTGCCAGGCGTCCGCTTCGATATGAGAAAAATCGGGATTGTAGGTGAGGTCTAACGTGGCGTCCGTGTTAATCCCGTATTTAAAACTAAATCCGCTGTTCAGTTTTAAATCTTCATTTTTGTTTTTCAAGGTGGAGATATAAGGGACCCATTCCAGGTGCAACCCGGGTTTAATCGGCGCCCCGATGATCAACTTCCCTTCCTGGGACATCCAGCTCCGATCCGTCCTGTCCCAGTAAAACAAGAAGTCCATTTCCTGGTTATCCTGGATAAACCGGGTAATATTAAAACCCCAGCCCTGGATATCTTTTTCCCGGGGAAAACGCAGGGATTTGAAAGGGATTTTCATTTCCACGAAGTAGCCCCAGTCGTAGATATGGCCGCCTGAAAAAAATTGGGCATCCCAGGACTTATCCATATTGACTTCATCGATGGCTTCATCGAAAATGCCGTCCATCTGGACGCCGTAGGGATTAACGGCGAAGGCAAACCCTCTCTGCCTGGTTACAAAGGTGTCCAGGATGAGTTCGATGCGGTCGTCATTCTCGATGCTGTCTCTCCTGGCAACGGAGGCCCTTATTTTTTGGGGATTCCCGGTGTAAGCCTTAACGGCCAGGTAGATATTTTTATCGTCACAGCCGAGAAAGGCCTCGCTCTTTTCCGAGCCCGGCTGGTTATATTTAGGACTTACCTGGAAAAAGTTTCCCAGTTTTAAAAAGTCCCGGTATATTTCTTCCTCGAAGATCCCATCTATCCTGGGGGGCGAAGGGATATACGGTAAAACTATTTGTTCATCCCTGGCATGAAACCCGCATGCGTTTTCTTGCGTTTCTTCTGCCGGGGCAACAAAATGAAGTGTTAATAAAAACACGACGAAAAAAACAGTGAGTTGTCCTACATTGTTTTTCATTTTCGTTTTCCTCTACCATTACATTAGTTCTCTCCGGACGGATGAACCACATCCGCTAAAAAGTCTTCATATACCCGGGCCAGGGATTTCCAGCTTAAATTCAGGGCCAGTTCCCGGTTATTCCGTGATAATTCCGCCCTGTTTTCCCAGGCCTTAAAAATATTTTCCTTCCACCGGTTATGATCATCCACCAGGCAGCCGTTTCGGGCGTCCTTTACCAACCAGGAGATACGCCCTTTACGGGCCACGATGGGCTTCCCCACGCCGATATACTCGGAAATGGCGATGGGGGAGCAATCATTCACCGGGAAAATACAAACATCGGCAACATTGGTATAAACGGGAACGGATTTTAACGGCAGCGCGCCGGTAAAGATGATATTCCCGGCGGATAACCGCTGCAACCTATCCTTTAATGCGCCGTCCCCGATGATAAACGCAACGATCTTCGCGTCATTATTCATGTCGGCGACGGCAAATTCCAGGTCTTGATACCATTTCCCCAATTTACCCTGGTAGACCACGATGATTTTGTCTTTCAAGTCGATATTGAATTTCTCCGCCAATTCATTCTTAATTTCGTTTATCTTTACCGGTTCATAGGGGAAAAATACTTTATGGTCATAGCCATTGGGAATGACGATGTTTTTCCGCGCCGGGTCGAAGCCGATGCTTTTGGCATAATCCAGCATCAGGGGGCTTTGCACCACGAGGCCGTCGATGACCTTTAGCAGTTCTCTCAGCGAGGAACTGATTAATTGGAGATTTCCCCGGTTCTTCTCCCCGGTTCCATCCACCAATTCGGTTTTATACATTTCCTCGTACCAATCGATCATATCGAAAACTAGCGGTATATCGATTTCCCCCGGCAAGATTTGAAAACTCAAGGGGTTGTCGAATAATATGCCCTTGTATTCTCCCCGGTGTTCCTTTAAATATGCGGCCAACCTGGATTTTTCTTTACTGATGGAATCTTTATCCAATATATTATGACAGTAATATGATATTTTTAGTTTTCCGTTGGAATATTGTTTAAAATATTCATCCCTCTGTGGAAAGCTGCTTTTGAAGGATAAACAAAATTTTTGCAGCGACATGGAGTACTTTAAGTCGCCGATCTTAAGGACTTTTCTCGAATTAAGCATTTTTTAACCTCGAATTAAATTTTGAACTCATACTTTCTTACCATTTACAAATCAATGAAAAAGCTTCCGCATAAGTATAATCGCTGTTAAACTGCAGCGCCCTGAACCGGTTCAAGGTTTCTACCAGTTCAAGCCATTTATATTGATTATTTTGCGATGGAAAGCGGGTCATCACCTGCCGCTTCATATCGATATCGGCGGGCAAGACCATGTGGGGGGCGGCCAGGGGTTGAAATATTTCCCCGCAGTACAACTGGATGGGGCGGTCATAATTCCCCCAGGTGCGCAAATGAAACACGGCCTGTTGGACTATTTTAGAGGTTTCCCTGTGATCGTTATGCATATCGCCGGGGGAATTGGTAATGACGGTATCGGGTTTAAAGTCCCGGATATATTCCATTACCGCCAGGGTAGTCTGTTTATCGCAGTGAATATTCATATCCCTGTCCTTATCCCCGGCGTCTCCCGCGTCCCCGGCGTCGCCGCCCCCTCCCAGGAGTAAGCAGCGTAAACGGGGTATCCCGGCGTAGGCCGCGGTGAATTCGCCGGCGGACCCGCCGGCGGCGCCGCTGCAACTTAAGGTCAAAATGACTTTTTCGGCGTCGCCGGCGAGGAAATGGGAGGCCATTAACACGGCGTCATCATCATGGGCGGTAACAAATAGTATTCGCTGCATGGTTATTCTCCCAGGACTTCCCGGAGTCCTTGTTTCACATCCTGTTCCGTCAACAGGCATTGGTTTAATACGGTATAACGCAGGTTCCGTTCCTGCACGTACCGGTTCAACGAAGCGGTGAGGCGAATCAAGTCGGCCGTGGGTATCCCCAGGGTTTGGGGTTTATAATTTATGCCCAGGCCCCCTATCAACATTCGTATCCAGCGGAAGTCCCGTCCTTGAAAGTAAGTCATCAACAACACCCCCAGGGCTACGATCTCGCCGTGTAAGAAATTGCCGATGTGATTTTCTTCGAATAACCTGGCAAACAGGTGCTCGGAACCGACCTCCGGTCGATTGCCGCCGGCCAGGTTGTAGATGAAAAACTCCGCCGTCAAGGCGTCGATGATATGTTTAATTCCTGTGGGCGAATTTTTCGCGATTTCAGCCGCAGCGGGTTCCAGGCTTTTGACCAAACCCATTGCCATTTCCGCCAACAGGGGGTCAAAGGGTTCCCCGGTTTTTTGGTGGGCCAGTCGCCAATCGTACGCGGCGGTATACATGGAGATGACATCGCCTAACCCGGCGACATTGTAACGGACCGGGGCCCCTTCCAGGATATCCATATCGAAATAAACCCGGTCGGGCTTCTTTGCCCGGCATACCTCTTCCACCCGGGTCCGGGTGTTTTTAATAACGCTCACCGGCGTTAAAAAGGCGTCGGTGGTGACGGCCCCGGGAACCACCACCAGGGATTTTCCCGTTTCATGGGCAATGTATTTGGCGGCGTCGATAACGGCCCCGCCGCCTATCGCTAAAATAGGGCCGTCCATGGTTTTGATCTCAGCCAGTAAAGGTTCTATCTCTTCAAATGTGTTATCATTTAAATAGAACAACCGGCGGCAGGGAAAACCCGGGTATTTTTTGCTAAATATGCCGTAAACAATCTCATTGGAGATGATGATAAAGGTTTCCGCGGTCATTTCCCGGAAATCTCTTCCCACGGTTATTTGTGGAAATATGTCGTGGATTTTATAATCGATGTTCATAAGCAATCTCCGTGTAAAAAAAAATGATGAATGATTTTCGTTTTCATGCCAGGTCGCCATCCTTGAATATTTTTTTATAATTGTCCGGCCGGGGTGAGTAAAAGGTCCCATCCGGGTCCACGAATGCGATGCGGTATTTGCCGGCCGCCGCCATCATACTTCCCAGTAAAAATTCATCATACCCGGGGTTGGCCACGGTTTGTAAAATGAATTCCCCTGGGGGGGCGATACCCGGACCGGTTTTTTGGGCGATTAAAAAGACGCCCTCGCTAAACACGCCCTGGCGTCCAGCGCATCTATCCCGGTCCCCCAAATCCCGGCGGCAAAGGTTCAACTGCGCCTTCGACAATAGGATATTTTCTTCGACGGCGTCATTGGCCTTTAAATGGTCGATTAATATTTTATTTCCCGATTCGCTTTCGTAATCGCACACGGTTGTGGGAGAAAAGCCACAGCGTTTCAATATTTCTCCCAGGGGTATTTTCCCGAAACCGTCATCCGTACCGACCAGGTAGTCATCGTTCATGCCGGTGAATTCTTTGTGGAAAATGAAACGCCCGCCGGGTTTTAATACACGGTTAACCTCCCGCAGCGCCCCGGCTAAATCGGACAGCCAGTATAATGTATTATCGGCAAACACGATATCCATGCAGCGGTCCTTAAGGGGCAGCGTCAATAGCTCGCTGTTCACCAGGTGGACCCGCCCGGCGCCCGCCTCCAGCAGTTCGGGCCGGGAAAAATAAACAAGGGGGCCTTTGCGAAAGGGTTTCTTTTCCGCTAAAACGGCAGAGAGGTTGGTCTGCCCGGAAAATACAGCGAAATGGCTGGGATGGCCGGGGGCCGGCGCCGTCAATAAATCGAGTTTCTTGCGGCTGAATTCCAGCAGCGGGTAAGAGATATCGACGCCGATTATTTTGGGGTTGCCGCCGGGGAATTTTTCCTTTAGTTTTGCCGCGAATTGCACCGGGTAATCGCCGCCGGCGCTGCCCAGCACCAACACGTTGGCGTCCGGTTCCAACAGGGCTTCGATATTACCGGACAACACGGCGGGAATGGTCCCGCCGTTCTTAAAATAACCGGCGTATTCCTTATCCGGGACGCGGTTCTCCAGTAAATCATCCGCGTCATTCCAAAGGTACCACTTCTGCCACTGCCATTTTTTCAGGTGAACGTTTTTGAAGAAGTTTGCCAGCAGGTTCTTTCTAAAGGAGTTCACCTGCTCCCGGTCTTGTTCCGTATTGTGTTTGTTCATCATTTCCCGGTAAACTGGAAACCATATAATTCGATAAATCCTTTGGCATAGGAATGCTGGAATTTATCTTCTTTATCGTAAGTAGCCATCTCCCTGCTGTAGAGCGAGTGAGGAGATTTTCTGCCCACGATGGTCAGGTTGCCTTTATGCAGTTTAACCCTGGCCGTGCCGGCGACGGTTTTTTGATTACTGGCCAGGTAGGCGTCCAGGTCTTCTTTATGGCGGGTGAAATACAGGCCGTCATATACCAACTTTGCATATTCATAGGCGATATTTCTTTTAAATCCCAGGGCCATCTTGGCGAGGGTGATTTCTTCCAGCGCCTGGTGGGCGGCCAGTAAGATGGTGGCGGCCGGGGATTCGTAAAGTTCGCGGGACTTCAGCCCGATCACGTAATTTTCCACGTGATCGATCCGGCCCACGCCGTGTGCGCCGCCGATTTCATTTAAACGGTCGATCAACCGGACGCCGCTGTATTTTACGCCGTCCAGGGCGACGGGGATGCCCTGTTCGAAATCGATCTCGATATAAACCGGTTCGTCCGGCGCGTCGGCCGGCCCTTTTGTCCATTTGAACATCTCGGGCAAGGGTTCCTGCCATAAATCTTCGATAATCCCGCATTCCAGGCTCCTGCCCCAGATGTTTTCATCGAGGCTGTAACCGGACTTTATATGCGCGAAATCCATTTGATGTTCCCGGGCGTATTCCATTTCCCATTCCCGGTTCAGATTCAATTCCCTGACCGGGGCGACGATATCGAGCCCCGGCGCCAGGATGCCGATGGAAATATCCAACCGTATTTGGTCGTTGCCTTTGCCGGTGCAGCCGTGGGCAACTGCCTGGATACCCAGCTTCCGCGCGTATTCCACCAGGTATTTGGCAATCAGCGGCCGGCCCAGGGCCGTGGCCAGGGGGTATTTGTCCTCATACATCCGTCCCGCACGGATATAAGGGAATATATAATCATTGGCGAATTCATCCATGACCTCCAGGGTAAACGCTTCGGTTGCCCCATATTCCAGGGCCTTTTTTTTCTCTTTTTCAAGATCGATATATCCTAAATTAAGGGTCAGGGTGGTCACGTCCATATCGTACTTCTCCCGGAGAAGTTTGATACACACGGAAGTATCAAGGCCGCCCGAAAAGGACAGCAGCACTTTTTTCATCGTTCATTCCTCCTTTGTTCTTGGTTTAAATAAAACAGCCGCTCTTTCAAGAAAGGCGCCGATGTTTTGATCAATATCCTCTTTCGAATTAAGTTTATCTTTCATCAGGGTTTCCCATTCCATTTTGCAGCGGCAGCCGGCCTTAGCCAGGATTCTCTTGTCCATGAATAAGTTGTAGCGATCCATTAAATCCGTGAGTCTCGCGTCGCACTTGCCGCAGTTATGGGCGGCCGACCGGGGCAGCGGGGTAATCTTGAAACCGCCGATAAATATCGGCCCCAGGTGGAAACAACGATCGATAACCTCGATGATGCTCCATAACCAGGGGGCGCGGTAACAGCCGGCTTTTTCTAGGTAAAAAGGCAAACTGAAATCCTGGATATTGCAGGCTTCCAGGGAAACGAGCCGGGTCCCGGCGGTAAAGGCGTAATGTATGGAACGTACGGAGTCGGTAACGGCGGTATATTCATTAATAAACGGGGGTTTAAGCAGTATATACGTTAAGGACTTGAAATATTTATTGACAAGCCGCAGCGTGTCTTCATATTTATTTTTAGTTAAGCCCTTGTTGATACAGACTTCGCGGATATAATCGTCCGCGGATTCCAGCCCGATGCCGATGATCAGTTCCTTATCGCCCAGGATTTTTTTTATTTTCCCCAACTTTTCTTCGTCGATATACTCGGCCCGGGATTCGATTATGATTTGTTTGATATGTTTATTTTGGGCCACTTGTTCCAGGATACTCAATTGAACATTTTCCCGGATTTCGTCATCGTTTAGAAAAGAACCGGAATTATAAAGGCAAACGACCGGGTAATAGTCATAATCGTAACGGCAAAACTCCTCGCGGAAACTCTCCATTACGTGGTTTTCGCTGAGTTCGCCGCCCATGGCGGTTTTCAAGGGATAGCTGCATATGGTACAGCCGGCCGGTTCATGTGCGCTGTTCTTTGCCAGCCAGCCGCAGCCCCTGGATTTTATAATAAAACAAACCCGTTTTACAGGTTTGCCGTTTAAATTTCCATAGCGGACGTCCGAGAATTTGATTCCCTTTTGGTAATTCCTCAGTCCCTCGATCGCTTCGGGGACTCTCCGGCGGGTTAAAAAATCCAGGAGTTCATTTTTCAGCGTTGGCATGGCGTTCACTCTCTCACTCTTGATGTTTATAACACTGCGAATTATGCCAGCAAAGCGGGTCCGGGGCAAACATATCGCCCGTCAATCCGAAAGCAATGGAACGGCACCCGTAGCACTTGCTTAAATATTCGCAGTTCTTACAATCGCCCTTGATGTATTTCTCGATATAGCGGGTCTTTTGAAACAGTTCCGAATGGGCGATAATTTCTTTCAAAGTCGCTCCCTTGATCAGGTAATCGTATATCTGGATGCAGGGACACGGCCGGACATAGCCTTCGGAACTTATCGCACAGTCTAGATAGAAGTTTTTGCAGCCGACGCCTCCGCAGCCCGGGAATTTTACTTCCCATGGGACGCCGAATTCGTTATCGATGCGCGCGGCTTCTTCATACAATTTTTTTAATTCATCGGGCTGCAGCAGCAGGTCTAAATTTTTTGCCGCTTCGCCCACGGGCCAGAAGCGGGTGAAGGTCGGTTTAATATTGCGCTCCCTGGCCCAGCGCCAGATGATGGGGATTTCCGCTGTATTTGCTTTTGTGGCAATGGCGTTAATCTCCAGGGTGGGATTGCCGGGTTCATTATATCCCAACTTCAAGAGCTTGTCTATTAAACGTTTCGTGTTTTCCAGCCCATTGAAACCGGTAAAATATTCGTATTTGGATTTTTCCAATGAATCCAATTTTAAACACAGCGAGCAATGGTTATCGAATAACCGGTGGGCGACTTCATCGTTAATCGCTATCCCGTTGGTAAAGAGCAGGATATCGGCGTCTTGCCGGTATATGTATTCGATCAGCTCGAAAATATCTTCATAGAGTAAGGCTTCGCCGCCGGTTAAGTTGATAAGCTGGGCGCCCAGTTCTATTCCTTCAGCGACGATGCGTTTGAAGTCGGCGAGGGTCAAATTATCGCGGCCCGCCAGTTTTGCCGGGTTTTCACTGGCGTAGCAATACACGCACCGGAAGTTGCAGCGCTTTGTCACTTCCAGCGTTACTGAGCGTAGTTCCCCTTTATCCCGTATTAAAAAGACCTCTGCATCGCTGATTTCTTTTTTTAACCCTCTAATTTGTTGGTTATACAGGGTGCTTTCGGTCATCCGGGGTCTCCTGGGTAAATCGTTTTAAACAGGCTTCCGCTCCTGTCCGTATGAAATCGCTATAATTGTTTTACTTACGCCCATTTATATTCGGTAAAAATATGGTTCAACTTTTTTTAAATAGGAGTATATCATATTGGAGCTGAAAAGTAAATCTATAAAATTCCTGCATGTCCCTTTTTCCCTTTTTTTGGCTTGACTTGAAATAGTAGATAATGTATATTAAAGCATGATGCAGACAATGTGCTTTTTTAGAGTGAAACGCATTTATCAAGTAACCGGCGGTAAGTTTTATGTTGCTAAAGGCGCCCGGTCTGGAGCCAGGTTTGACAAAAATTACAGGGAGGTAAATAGGGCATGAGAAGACAGGTGAATTTCTAGGAAATAGGGCAGCGGCTCAAGGCGGCGCGCAAATCGGTGAATATCCAGCAAAAGGAGATGGCGGCGACCCTGGGTATGCCTGCCAGTTACCTTAGTGAGATCGAAAGCGGCAAAGGGAATCCCGGTCCTGATTTCTTTTTAAAGCTGGCTTCCGAATACGATTTTAGCCTGAATTACCTGTTCCTGGGCATCGGCGACATGTTTCTCCAGGGGGAAAATAAAGTAAAGAGGCAGGAATTCGATATCGGGACCGGGATCGATTCCATTGAAAAAATGGCCTGGATTATGGATATGTCGCCCTATTTCAATACGGCGGTCATGGCTGCCGCCAATAAATTATTGTATTCTGATGATGATATCATTAAAAAAAGCATGAAAAAAATAGTTTGAATCCCCCCGCCACGCTAAGCAATAACAATATTAAAAGGAAAACATTTATTCGAAATTGGCCAGCGTTTAATTACAATACGGAATGAGGCGGGCCTTACCCGCCGGATGATGGCCCTGAAGTTAGGTATTCACAAAAAAAGCTATTATAATCATGAGCGCGGGATATCTTTGCCCTGCTTTGAGACATTGCATCGCCTGCAAACCGAATTCGATATCTCCATGGATTAGCTCCCATTCAAAAACGGTCCCGTACATACCAAAGGGAAGGGAAAAAGGGACATGCAAGAAGAATTTATTCGAGTTTCTGCGCTCCGTTTTTGACCGCTTTTAGGGAGGCGCCTGTTATTTTGTAATCCAGCAGGCTGTCCTGGATAATCCGTCTGTCGATTTCCCGTTTTATTGCTTCCAACGAATCTTTCATACTAAGCCGATGTGGTAATGGCTTGCCATCTTCATCGATTTTCTCATCAACGCTTTTGGCGTCTGCCTTTTTATAGAGTAGGGTAATGAAACCTTTAATTTCACTATCCATTTCCCTTGAGGCATCCAGGGCGACATTGTCGAAAAGCCTCGGATTCAGAAGTTCATCTAGATCGTCTTCTATGCCGTCATGATTAATTTTGAAGCATAAGTCCGCGGCGATGCTTTTCTCATGGAAAGTTTCGTTGTTTTTAATGAAATCGATAACCGCCTGGTGCTTTTCTGTTTTAGGCAGGTCGATGAGGAGTTGATTGTTTTTGTCAACTTCTTTAACAAGACTTTCGATTAATTTCATGGGGATTTTGTCATGGATAATGGCTTTAATGTCGATGGTCAGTCTAAATTTTTTTGTACTCATTGTTGGGGCTCCTTCTTTTTTTTATATAAAGATAATAAAGCGGCAAAATGATGAATGATGAATGATGAATGATGAAAATTGAACCTACTTCGCGTGTCTTCGTTTTTTTAGGGTGTCCCGCCGGGACCTTCGCGGCTGATCGTCCGTGTTTTGTCCGTGTTCGTCCGTGGCTCATCTTTTTTCGTGGTAATTCGAGTAATTCGTGGGCAGTTTTATTTTGAGAAACCAACGCCGCATGGGTTGAGAGCCAGGGGGAAGCGGAACAAATTGCTCCCAACCCATGCGTCGCTGGAACAAGAGAATATATGGAGAGTTGTAATGCCATTGCGAATCCCGGCAAAAGTGAGCGCCCCGAGAAGGTGCGCTCTTTTCTGTCCACAAGCGTGTTCATCTTAACGTATTTCACAATCATTTCATCCTACGCCGGATATTATAATTCGGATTTTCCAATTTGTCAATAGCATGGCGAAATAATTTTTACAAAACTCAATATTATAAAAGAGTAGTACGCTTTAGACGAACAAGCTTCGGAATATTGCGCAATGGTGCCGGTCAATTTCGTTGAAATATCCATCGGATTGTTTTTAAATTAATTGTTTTCATTCCTGGGCGATCGGTGACAATGCATTTTTCACAACCTTTTGCTTTACTTTTATTTTTTGTTGTGTATAATATGCTCTTGGTTCCTTAATAAAGGAGGCGCCCTACCATGGAAAAGCCCATGAATGCTTATGATCTGAAAGGTTTAGGTCAACGGGTCAGAAAAATACGAAATGAGTTGCATTTTTCACAGCAGGACTTTGCCAAAAAGCCCAGTCTATCCGGTAGTTTCTTATCTGAAATCGAGGCCGGCAAGGTTAAGCCGGGTTATAACTTTATTATGAGCATCTCTAAAGAATGCCGGGTGAACCTGTATTTCCTCCTGTATGGGAAGGGTAAGATGTTCCTGGACCCATTCGATGATTCCGTTAGCAACAGCGAGGACCCGAAGGGGCACATTGAAAATTTCAAGCACGTTTTATGGTACCTGGAACGCTCGCCCATGTTGATGCATACTTTGGTGGGTTTCGCCGCCCGGTACATTTATGAAAATAAGGGCTTTATCGACAGTGAAATCGAAAGGTTTAATAATAAAGAAAATAAAGACAAAGGAGAAAAACCATGAAAAAAATATTTTTAATCTCAGTGCTTGTGCTAATAGTATTCACAGGGCAGATTCTTGCGATTGTCTATGCCAATCATTCCTGTGATGCTTATAACAATTGCCTCCCTCCCCCAGGGTTTAAAAGTTTTACCAGCCCCAACATAGGTCAATTGATAATCGAAGGGGCAGGCTATTTCCTGGCATCTCATTATGAAATGCTGAGGTTTTTGTATAAAACAGAATTATCCGAGGTGAACGGGGTAAATTACCTGGAATTGCAGGAAATTCTCATCAGCGCTATTGCCAACATGGAGAGCGCCAGCGGTACATATAAGAACCTTATCCAGTTAGCCAGGGAAACGCCTTATGACCCGGCGGTTATCGATAAGTTGATGAAGTTCGATTACCAGGGGTTTATGAAAAAGAAAAGTCTGACCAGTGATGTATTTTTAAAGGTACAGGGTTTCCTGGCTAAAGGAAATGTAACCGGCGCCTATATCAGCATGAAAGCGTCTAAGGACGCCATTATCGCTCAATTATATGCGATTAAAGCCAGCCTGGATGCCAATGTTTTCCCGGACATCAACCAAATTTACCGGGCAAACCAGGCTTACCATGACACAATGTTGTTCGGCCAATATATGGCTGATGTTTTCAATAATCTATAATTAAGTGAAATTTGAATGGAGGAGGTATAGTATGAAACCGAGTAAATCTTCATTTTATCTTGATTTTAAAGAACTCACATGCACACGAAACTTGTTTATAATTGCCATTCTATACGTATTGTTATTAGGATTGGCTCAGATTCGAATCATTGAAGACAAAGTGGAATTAAAAGAACTTGAAATCACCAACAGACTTGAAAAATTGAAAGCTGAGCAATTTAATGAGTACGTCCCCTATTCAGTATATGGAATCCGTTTATTTACTATGCCTTCTCCTTTGAATTTTCTGTCTATCTTTAAAATAGACAGTGGCTTAATTGCCGCCGTGGATTCAGGAACAGCTTTAAAAATATATGAAACAAAAAAGGAATATAACATACTTCCTGATCCATCGGACTGGTTATTGAATTTTACCGGGATGCTGATTATTTTTGGCTACTTGTTAGTGATGCTGCTGGGATACGAGGCTTTTAACGATGTCAAGGAGTTAAGGTCTCTGTGTACTTTAAAAAACTATTCCCAGGCTTTTGCAACACGCATTTTGTCACGTATGATTTTCATTACAGTTGTTCTCATATGCCTTGCTTTAAGTGTTTACTTTTTGACCTGGGCCAATGGCTTAAGCATCCCAGGTTTCTATTTCTTGATTTATTGGGGGTTGGCCATACTTGTCATTAATTTTCCTCTTTTCATGGGAACTGTTTCCGGGGCGTTAAAGAGCCGGCTAAAACGAATAACTTGCTTCGTATGTCTCTTCTTAAGTGTGACTCTTCTTTCGTTATTTATCATCGTCAAACTGGTGAAAGGGTTTTCCAATAATATCTCAGAGCCTCAAACCGAGTTTGACAAAGTGAAAATTCTTATGGCTTTTGAAAGAGCAGGAATAAATCGATTTGGAGATGTAAGAAGCGGTGAGGAATTCAATAACCTGGTCAAAAGTTATCTTGACAATCAATTGCTAATTCTTGAAGATATAGAGCGCAAACACAAACAAGACATTGTTGACAGGGTAGACCTATTTAAAACCCTGTCATGCTTAGTACCATCGACATTTTTTCTGACCACAGTCAATGAACTTTGTGGGAATGGCTATGATACTTACTTTGGCTTCTATGGCTTAACAGAAGAAATGAAAAGCGGTTTCATCAAATTCTTTTTTGAAAAGGAATATTTTACCAAACCTGTCCCTGGCAAAGTCGAATCCTTCATCAAGGGTGACGAGAATATTTATCGCTGCCGGAGCAGCCTGCCCTCAAACCTCTGGGCCGGTATCATTTTAACTCTTCTCTACAGCGTCGGGTTAATCGCCCTGACCCATTATTTCACCTACAAGAAAGTCTTCCCGGTCAAACAAAAATTAGAAGACGAAGACAACGTCCATACCTTTATCCGGCAAGGCGAACCCAACACCTTCTTTACCAATTCCGAATTAGTTAAAGCCAAACTGTATAACCATTTCTCAGGCAAAGAAAAACTTAAAGGGGATATCGGCTTTATCCCGGATGGAGAATTGGACTCCATGGAAAAAGCCCCTTTCTTCTATTTAGGCCCCGTTTCCTGCTTCAAACATATCAGCCCCACCAACCTGCACCTGTTTTTTTTCGGGGAAAAACCGGATGAAAATATGGAAAAATGGGAAGTCCTGTTAAAATATGCCCTTACCTTTAAAGTCGCTGTATTTGACGGTTTCATGGAGTCCGTGGACCCCAGGAAATTAACGGACGCGAAAAGGCAATTGAATGAGCAAGAAGTTTATGGTCTGGTCCTTACGTCGGATTATTATTTTACCCTTGAATATGTCGAAGACCCGCGCAACTTGAAAATTCAACCGAACGATCCCATCGGCCAATACCTGGAAAACAAACTGAAGGAAAAATATAAATAACCCGAACAAAAAAGGAAAATACAATGAAAAAAGCCATCATTGAGAATCCTGAATTAATTGCCTTTGGCCGGCGCTTAAAAGATATCAGGCGAAAACTGGACATCCCTCAAAAAGACTTTGCCGAAAAACTGGAAATGTCCGGCAGTTTCTTATCGGAAGTCGAAAAGGGGAAAGCCAAACCCGGTTACGAATTCCTGAAAAGCCTCATCCTTAAATTCAATATAAACCTCATCTACCTTTTTACAGGAGAGGGTCCCTTATTCCTCGGAGAAATCACGGAACCGGAACCCACCGGTCTAAGAATAGAGATCACCGATAACAAAGAAATTTTCGAGGAAATGTTCTGGTACTTTACCCATGTACCGGCGGTTAAGTATTCGGTGCTGGAGTATTTCAAGAAATACCTTTTCGATCACAAAGAGATGATCGACTATGAGTTGAAGAAACTCAAATTGAAAGACAAAGAATTCCAGGAATAATCGAAATTCGCATAAGGAAAGTGGACAGCCTTGAAGTGCAAAATCCGCGCTAATTCCAAAATGTTTATCAAGGATGACTTATCCGTGAATCCTATAGTCAATCTGTGTTGACATTTTTTTGTTTTTATGCTATATATCTATTTAAAAAAGTGAAAACAAATAGGAGGTAATACATGGAGAAAAAGAGAGTTGAGATCAGCGAAGAGCTCAAATTTAAACTGCAAGAAATGAAACGTATCTTAGGTGGAGTGCCTAATGACAATTCGCTCGATGTTTCTGCCGCAGGGTGTGGCGGCGTTTGCAAGAACACATGTTCTTATTATTGTGAAAGAACATGCGGAGAATCTTGTTCGGGCCATTGGAATGCCAATTGCAAGAATCAGCCGGGTTAGTAAGCTGAAATCAAATTTCAAAGATAGGTTTATTTCAGATAGCTTCCGGGAAATAGTGCCAGATGCGGGAAAATAAATAATGCCGTCAAAAAAAACAAAAAACGATCATAAAAGTTTCAGTCAAAAACAACGCTCATTGATCCTGATAGTGACAAAAAACTGCAATTTAAAATGTTCTTACTGCTACGAAAAACACGAAAACAGAAACAATGAAATTATGGAATTACAAATTGCAAAAAAGGCTTTAACCGGTTACTTAAACGCAAAAGATGATTTTCATTCTGTAGGAATCGAGTTTTTTGGTGGGGAACCATTCCTGGCATTTCCATTGATTAAAGATATTGTAGAATGGGTGATCGAGAACGAATGGTCCCACATTTTCGACTTTTTAATTAGTTCAAACGGAACAATCTTAACAGAAGAAATCAAAGACTGGCTTATCAAGCACAAAGATATCGTTACAGTGGCTTTTAGCATTGATGGCACGAGAACTGCCCATAATCTGACACGCAGCAATTCCTACGATAGTGTAAGAAATAATATGCCGTTTTTTATTGAAAATTGGCCGGATCAGGCTGCTAAAATGACAATCAGCGCAGAGACGATTCCTTTCGCCGCGGAGGGTGTAATCGAGCTTGAAGAGATGGGAATCCAATTCACGGCAAATGTTGCTTTTGAGAATTTCTGGGGAAATGAGCAAGAAAAAGAAGAACTTTTAAAAACCTATGAAAAACAGTTATCCCGATTGGTTGACTACTATGCCGACCATCCGGGATTATTCCCGGTATCTCCGCTCCTGGATGCGGTTCCCGAATATCTTGAATTACCAGGCGTCAATGAATCGACAAAAGATAATATCGTTCGTTACTGTGGGGCCGGTCATGAAATGGTGGTGATCGATGTCGATGGAAACGAGTACCCATGCCATCGATTCGTACCCTGGATTACCGGAAAACCAGCCCCTCAACATTTAATAAATCGTCAACCGACCTGGCAGCCGAATAAATGCGCCGAGTGCAAATTAATTCTTTCATGTCCGACTTGTGCGGGTTTCAACTGGGAAATAAATGGCGATACTGGCAACCGGACTACCTTTCATTGCGAAGCTTATAAGCTCGAGGTCCTGGCTTCGACAAAATTGGAAGCCCTCCGTCTTGGAAAATACACCCCGGCAGAACTGGCAAAACTCCCGCTGAAGGAAGCCCAACAAATTAAGAGAAGCCTTCATGCAGTGCTGGAATTGACAGAGAATGGACTCTATTTTGATAATAGAACGGAATAGGGGAAAATGAATAAGTTTAAAATAGCCGCATTCATATTGTTTGTACTAATGAACATCGCCCATGCGGAACGGCTGGCAGTGCTGAAAGAAAACTTCACCGCCCCATTCCTGGTTTTCGACAAAGATTGTATTTATATAGGGGATAAAGGGACGTTTTCGATTAATATTTATTCCAGGAAGGATTTTTCATTCTTAAAACAGTTTGGGAAAAAGGGGGAAGGCCCCGCGGAATTCATGTGGATTCACTCACTCCAGGTAGACCCGGAAGTTATATATGTCAGTGGAAGTGGGAAAATTTCCCTATTCTCGAAAGCAGGAAAATTGAAAAGAGAAATAAGGCTAGACCCCAATACTGGTAATTATATGTTCTTAGGGCACAATATCGTTTCCATATCTTACTCAGATCCGGAAGCACCCGGAGACCTTTATAATAAAATAAACCTGGTAGGAGAAAACGGGAAAAAAATCAAAGAGATTTACAGCACCCGAATAACTCCAATCTGGACATTTAAAGAGCCAAAGAATGACTGCTGTCTGATAACCGATTGCGTGGAATATATTGTTTATAATCGGAAATTGTATCTGGGTAATACTATGAAAGGTTTTTATTTCATCGTTTTCAATGAAAACGGGGAAAAGGTATCTGAAATCGATTTGCCCTATGAAAAACGGCCTATAAAAGCCGATGAAAAAGAGGAATATATAAACCAGCTTGCTTATTGGCGCGGGGAAGTAGTAAAAAAGCGATATAATTTCCTTTTTCCCGAATTTTACCCGGCCTTTGACTCATTTCTAATAGCCGATGATAGGATATATGTCTTTCTTCACAATCCCCATCCGATGACAAGTAAGGAGCAGCAAATAGTCATCCTTGATTTGCAAGGGAAGCTGCTAAAACAAGTGGCGCAATTTGTTCCCCTGGATGCTGCGTATCAAATTTTAGACGGTATGTTTTATTATTTGACGGACAATGATGAGACTCAACTGTGGGAATTACATGCGATAAAGATTGATAACTAACTTTTTTCCGCAAACATAACTCGCTTGTCCCTATCCCTCCTTTACACTCACAAAAAAATCAGTATAATTAATGAAGAAAAAAAAAGGAAGATCGCATGAAAAAAGCCATTATTGAAAACCCTGAATTAATTGCCTTTGGCCGGCGCTTAAAAGATATCAGACGAAAACTGATCATCCCTCAAAAAGACTTTGCCGAAAAACTCCAAATGTCCGGCAGCTTCCTATCGGAAGTCGAAAAGGGGAAAGCCAAACCCGGTTACGAATTCCTGAAAAGCCTCATCCTCAAATTCAATATAAACCTCATCTATCTTTTTAAGCCTTTATTGTTTTACCCACGAACTCAAAACCGGATTCTTGTACTTTGGAAAGGCATCGCAGATATTATCGATTAAAGGTCCAAAAAAATCCTTTGTAAACCGCTCTATCCCGGCAACGATCTGCCCCGAATCTGCGGATTTTTCATTCTCTACCCAGTGAACAATCTTCTCCATCACCATCAGAGGGAAAAGCTCGAAACTATTATTGAAATACGTAACCAATTCCTTGTCATAGAAAAAATGTCTGATCTTTGGAAGAATGGTTTCATTAACCTGCCGGTAAACGCGATATATATTTTTAACCGCCGGCTCGCGAAAGACAGATGCGGGATGGGCCGAATAACCGGGGTATTCCACCAGGAGGCCGTCCTCTCTTAATTTTTTTATTATCGGCATGCCGTACCGCAGTATCAAGGCGCTGTTCAATATTCTTGAATCAAGATATGCGCTGTATGGAAGTTCCAGGTGGGAAAAATACTCTTTTATCTTCTTTAAAAAAATAACGGTTTCCTTGATCTCCGGGATAGTGAGATACGGATCATAGAAAATATAGGAGATATTGAATTTGAAACGGTTTTCATGGAGGAACCTTAAAACATCCATGCAATCTTGAACGGTAGAACCGGTGCGGTACATGTCATGGAACCGGGGCGCCCCGGAATCGATCCCCACCTGGATTTCATCAAGACCGGCTTCCCTTAAAACAAAAAGGCTCTGAAGATTCCTCTTTAAATCCCCGGCCAGGGCAATAAACTTAAACTTCACTTTGAGTTCCCGTCTTAATATTTCCCGGGCAAGGGCAGTGGCGCTTGAGGCGTGGTTCTTTTTCGAACCGAAGAACCGGTGGCAGGATAATATGAATTTATCTATTCCTTTGGAAAACAAGAACTCGATGTCATCTACCACTTTCTGTGTCGATTTTTTTCTCCAGGTCGTTTTTCCGGTATTATAATCAAGCCAGTAGGGTGTCTGAAGGGTGCAATACATACAATCGCCGTCGCACCCACGGCTAACCATCACAGGAAACCATTGATCCCCCGGGGCATTTTGGATATTTTGCTGATAAATACCAAGGTTGTCCAGGTAATCAAGATTTTTAGACAGGGGCCGGTTTTTAGTGGAGATGATTTTATTCTCACGGGAGGGATGCCGATAGGTAATACCCTTTACGGTTTGCCAATTCTTGTGGTTAAAAATGGTTTTGACCAGTTGAACCAAAACTTTTTCTGTTTCAGGGGCCCTGGCAATGATATCGATGGATTTAAATGTGTCCAGTATCTTATCGCTTTCAACGGAAAGGATTGCAGTCCCCCCGGCGATAATCAACGAGTTGTTTTTTTTGAATTGGGATAAAGGGGCGTTCAATTTATGAAGGTAGGTGATATCGCTGATATGGAGATAAATGAGGAAACCTTCAAAATCCAGGGAACATTCCCCGGTTAGGTCGGTGGTCATCAGGCGGTAATCAATGTGATTGCCTTTAAGAAAAGACAATAAGGCCCAGAAATCCGGATCAAAGGTTTCTCCCTTTCCCTGGGGATAGATGATAACGAGTTCCTGTTTATTCGCCGCGTTTTTCAAGGGTCTTCTCTAATCCCAGTCGCTGAGTTTTACCGGCAACACTTTATAATCGTCACGGTTGAAAAGATATAGGTTCCCAGTGGCCTCTCCTAGTATCTTAACTCTTCCATCAAATATTTTTTCAGAATGTTTTCCATTTTTAAAGAATTTAATAACGTAGGTCTCATGGATATTTTCTTTATAAGTTATTCCTTCCTTTATAGTTTTAACAAAGCAAGCGTAGATTGTATTCTGAATTATTTTCATATCCCAAAATAGATCCAGGTTTGAAACCACAAATACACTGCCGCCCTCACTTATTTCATTCCTTCTTTTTTCTCGCCATTTATACGGCAGCGGAGTCTTCGCAAGGCATTTCCCGTTCTCATCGATCTCATACAAAGCATTTTCGTATCTAAGTAGTAAATAAATATGATTGCTGTCGTCAACTGCAAAGTAGCTTCCCATAACGGTGAGATCTCTTTCTGGACCGGGTTTAGGCGCTACTATCTGCTCTATTAATCGAACTTCTTTTATTATTTTTCCCGAATCCGGGTCTATGATTATGGCAAGGAGCGGTGACTTTTCTAGTGCACAGAATCGAGAATTGAACACATAAACCATATTTTTGACGGTCATGATCTTCCTGGGATAAATATCAAGCTTCAAGTCTTTGCAATATTTACCTTCCTGGGTGAATACGCTAATCTTGTTATCATCCGTCTGGCATATCAAAAGCTTATCCTTATATAAGCATGCGGTAGGTATAGTCCCCCTGGTCTCGCCCGGCCCTTCCCCAGCTTTAATGGGGATTTCATTTTTAACTTTGAAAGTCCAATCGAAAATTTTAAATGTGTTAGCCCCTCGATCGTAGAAACCGAAGCCAATTTCACCAAAATTATGGAGAGCATTATCAATTTTTAACAGTTTATCGGATAGGTCTATGGCTTCCGCAGGAAAAACCAAACTAGGTACGGCCATTAAAATAAACAAAACGAACAAAATCCAAACATTTATTTTCATCATTAGATCTCCTTTGAATATTCATAAATAACTTTCTTCAACTTGAAAAAATAGAGGGCGCGAGACTGTAAGAGCTTTCCCAATTAACGGATGATACGAACTCTCCACAGTCACGCAGCCCTCAACTTGATAAGCTAGATAATGTAACTTCGTTTCATCATGTGCCATCACTACAATCGGTACCTGACTTACAGTCCCAGGACGCAAAATCCGGGGAAATGTCCCACTGGATCGGCAGTGGCGCGATTAGCTCCAGCGGCTCACTCATTTGCGGTAAATTGTTCATGCTTTCCTCCTATATTATTTTTTAATTTTTAACGTTCCCCAGGTTGATATCGTTCAACCGGGAAACATCTTTTGTCCGGCTTAAATAAAACAACTTAAGAATCTCTTCGATATTATGCCGTCGGTGGGAGCATCCCATGTCGATGGCGTCTGTCTCTCCCATGAGATTGTGATACATACAGCCGCCCATACAAATGGGTAGCACCTTGCATTTTAAACATTCTTCGATCTCGAATGGATTCCAATCCATCCATCTGGCCAACGCTGAATAATCGGTATAAATAACTTCTCCGTCTTCTTTAATATACCCCACCCTATTCTTATCGGCCCGGCCCAGGTTGCACCAGCACTTTAAAATATTGACCTGGGGATCGATAACCTGTAAACTCAATGTATTGGCCCCACAAAATGTCCTCAGGGTAGATAATTTATCAGTCCCCATTTTAAACCCCTTTTGCAGCGCATAATAAAGTATACCGGGTTCTAACCGAGAAAATTCCCTGTTGGTATACACATTACAGGGACAAAAACTTTTTACCTCTTTAATTTCCGTCACCATGCAGGGAGCAAAAACCAGGTTGCCCTTATCTTTAAAAACTTCATCCAGGTGATCGATCAGGTTGAAGATGCCGTCGTAATTATCCTTGTTGATATTTGAGCGCAGGGTAATTTTCAACCCGCTGTTCACGGCCGTAACAAGATTGGCCATTATCCGGTCAAAGGTTTTCCCACCGCCCGGGGTATACCTTAATTTATCGTGGTATTCCCGGCAGCCGTCCAGTGTGACCTGCAATTTGTCTATCCCACACTGTTTTAAACGTTCACAGGCATCCGCATTCAGCAGGTAACCGTTGGTTGCCATAATGCATCGATACAGGATATTCTTATTTTTAGCTTCATTGAGAAAAAACGAATTCAGTTCTACTACCGTGTCGAGGGCAAGTAAAGGTTCCCCGCCAGTCCAACTAACCGTGGCACTCTGGCTGCGTTCAATTTTCTTAAGATAAAATTTTTTCAGCGCATCGATGGTGGGGCGGTCCATGGCGGCTTTATTCCTATCGACGTAACAATAGCGGCATTCCAGTGGGCAATGCAGCGTCGGCGCAATAACCAGCGCGGTCCCCTCAGAGTTAAACCGGCTGATGTTGTTTCTCAATTTCAGGATTTTCAGCTCGTCCATTTCATCATCTACCAGGAACCTCCCTTTTACAAGGGTGTCTTTCAGTGTGTTAGCGCCGCCGTTGCCGCCGTTGCCGGCATTATCCAGGATATCCTTTACCTGTCTGTATTGCTCTTCATTGAAAACATAAAAACCATTGGAAACGGCATTATAACCGATGTAGATATTATCCGGTTTATAATGGACAAAGATATTATAGTTTGACGGTTTCATGGACTCTCCTCAAGAAGTGCAATGCATAGCCTGTTAAGCGTTTCAAAATAGCCTTATTTCCCAGCATTTTTTAGAATAACAAAACAAAAAAAGTTTGTCAAGACCAAAAAAAGATTTTTTCCCTTCTTTATAAATAGATAGGTCTGCGATTCATGACAGGCAAGCATGTCTTTACAATCACAAAAAAATCAGTATAATTAATGAAGACAAAAAAAGGAAGACGCTATGAAGAATAAAAGCCTTGAGAATCCTGAATTAATCGCCTTTGGCCAGCGCTTAAAAGATATCAGGAAAAGCCTGGATATCCAGCAAAAAGATTTCGCCGAAAAACTCCGGATGTCCGGCAGCTTCCTATCGGAAGTCGAAAAGGGTAAGGCCAAGCCCGGCTATGATTTCATTAAAAACCTCATCGTTATATTCGATATGAACCCCCTGTACCTTTTCACCGGAGAAGGTCCCACTTTTACCAGGGAAATCAAAGAACCGGAATCCACCGGCCTGAGAATTGAAATTACCGAAAACAAAGAAATCTTCGAAGAAATGTTCCGGTACTTTACCGATGTGCCGGCAGTGAAGTACGCCGTCCTGGAGTTTTTCAAAAAATACCTTTTCGACCACAATGAGATGATCGAGTATGAATTGAAGAAACTCAAAAAGAAAGGCAAAGAGTCCCAGGAATAAGCGAAACCCACAAAATAGAAATACATACCGGCACCCGGTTCATCAAAAAAATCCGCAAAGAAAAAAAATAAAAAATATTTCCCTCCCTATTGACAAAACTAAACGGTTTATGGTAAAACTGTTTCGCTATGTCAAATAAAATATGTTTCTTGTCTTGTAATTGCCGAGATGAGCGAAAATATTACACTAACACCTTCGCCAGATGCGGACAAAATAGCCATATTTTGAAAAGGCATGGTAGGTTGACTCGATTTCCAGTAAGGGAACGATTTGAAAATGGAAGGCTTTCGATATTAACCGGGGAAAATGGGAAAGGAATTCAAACAGGTAGTATCGGGTCCGGTTCGCGTATCCGCGTATTTCGGACAAGGAAACGAATCATATTAACAATTAACAAAGGAGAACATGACGATGTTTAAAAAAAGTAGTTTAGAAGACTATTTTCAAAATTCAAGGATAGCATTGACCAATGCTAAAGATAACCAGAGGATTTACCCGCTTATCTCGGGATACAACCTGACCACGGAAAGACTTGAGGGCGGCCTAACGCTTCTTGGCCAACTGATCGCAGCCGACAAGGAAAAGACCGAAGTCCACGGCGCGCAATTAATGGCCCGGAATAACCTGGTGAAATTGCTTGAAGAGGCCCACCCGGTGTATATGGAGCATGCCAATTTTGCAAAATTGCACTGCCGCACCAACACCGCCAGACTCGCCCATATGATGCTGCTCACCCCCAGGGAAAAAAATGTCAACGGCTGGATAAGACAGACCGACACTTTTTACACCAACGTGTTCCTCGACACCGAATTGGTAACCAGCCTGGAAACATCCTCCATAACCGCCGCTAAACTGAATGCCAATTTTGAAAAAGTGAAAGCCGTCGCCTCTGCCAGCATCAAATACCAGGAAGCCATCGGCGAGGCCCAGGCGGCAACAGCCCGGCGAAATAAACTGATGGAGGAATTCG
>JAPKZK010000035.1 GCA_026393835.1 Candidatus Aminicenantota bacterium
GGATCGATATAAGCTCAATAAGCTATGAAATGTAGGCAGGCAGGATTAATATATATGCCGGAAGGTGCGGCATAAAGATTCAATGGGTAAAAATCAGACTATAAAAAATTGGATTTACCCACTCAATCTGAAAAAGAACCAGAATATTATAATGAATAAAACACCGGAACAAATGGCCCGCGATAACATCGAAGACCAACTGGACCAGGCCGGTTGGGTTATTCAGGATAGAAACAAAATTAAACTTGCTCCCGATTGTGCGGTGGCGGTTCGCGAATATCCCACCGACAACGGACCCGCCGATTATGTGTTGTTTCTTGACCGATACCCTATCGGCGTCATCGAAGCGAAAAAGGAAACCGAAGGCGTCCATTTAACCGCGGTAGAAGGGCAATCGAAAGCTTATGCGGAGGGCAAACTAAAATACCTGGATAATGCCCCCCTGCCGATTGTTTATGAAAGTACGGGCCTAATCACCCGGTTTACCGATTATCGCGACCCCAAGCCGAGATCAAGGGAGGTTTTTTATGATGCAATAAAAAAAACGTTACAGTTGGTAATAGAAAAGAAACTTCGTGAAGAACAAATAACCACTCATAGTTTCAACGCTCTACCCGGGCGTGGCGCATCCCCTCTTCCCGGACTTGCCTGGCGCCACAAAAATAGAATTGCTGGAATTCCAAACTTCATGCTTGCTTTAAGAATAGGGGTATAGTATAATTCAACCGGTATCGGAGGTACCCTCATGGCCACAAAGCGCAGCCCACAAAATGAAAAAAAGGAATTACCCCTCGGTAAATCCTCCTTTTCAAAATTGGTCGAAGGCAATTGCATCTATGTGGATAAAACCCGGTATATCTATCCCCTATTCAGGAAAGGGGGCGCTTATTTCTTATCCAGGCCCCGCCGTTTCGGGAAATCGTTAACGGTTTCCATTTTAAAGGAAATATTCCAGGGCCATCGAGACCTTTTTAAAGGTTATTGGATTTATGACCGGATCCAGTGGGAAAAATACCCGCTAGTTCACCTGGACTTCATGAATATCGATTTCAGGGCCCTGGGACTTGAAAAAGCCATCGACAACGAACTGGTGCGAATTTCCCAGGACTGCGGCATCCCATGCAGGGGGGACAGCATCTCTGAAAAATTCACCTTTTTAATCGGGAAACTAGCCCAGGACCGGCGTATCGCCGTCCTGGTGGACGAATATGACAAACCGGTCACCGAATATATCGAAGACATAGACACCGCCGTTAAAAATAGGGATATCCTCAGGAACTTCTATTCGGTTCTTAAAGGACAGGAAGAAAAAATCGATTTCCTCTTTATGACCGGGATATCTCGCTTTACCCGCCTATCGATTTTCAGCGACCTGAACCACCTCACCGATATCTCTTTCCATAAAGATTACTCAAAACTACTGGGCTATACCGGGGAAGAGATAGAAAAATATTTCGATGCCTATATCCAAGAATGGCTGACACTGCATAAGCCCGACGGAAGCACGAAAGCCGAATTAATGAAAAAATTAAAAGACTATTACAACGGCTATTCCTGGAATGGGAAAGATTTTGTCTATAATCCCTATTCCATCAACAACTTTTTCGACAATATGGAATTTAAAAATTATTGGTTTGCCAGCGGAACCACGACTTCCCTGGTGAAAATGGTCAAGAAAAAAAATATCGCCGTCGAAAATTGGGAGCACCTGGAGGTTCGAGAGCAATTCTTCGATAAATTCGATATCGCCGACATTAATATTAATTTAATGCTTTTCCAGACCGGCTATTTAACGGTTAAGAAACGCCTCGAGGATACCTATGTCCTGTCGTACCCCAACCGGGAAGTTGAGTATGCATTATTAAATAACTTAATGGAGGTGTATTCAAGTCACAGCCCCGAGGATACGGAAAAATTAATCAAAGAAATAAAGGACTCATTGGAAAAAAAGCAAATGGACCCCTTTATCCAGCAAATGAAAGCCTTCATCGCTTCTATTCCCTATAATCTTGTCGAGGCCGATGTGGAGAGATTTTATCACCTGGTTTTTTACCTGGTCCTGAAATTATTGATTGGGAAAGCATACCCGGAGAAATATACCAACCTCGGTAGGATCGATACCGTCGTAGAGACCGGCAGTTTCATCTATATTTTTGAATTCAAGATGGGCAGCGCTGATGAAGCTTTTAAACAAATCCTGGAAAAGAAGTATTATGAGCAATACATGGCTCAATCCAAAACCATAATTTTATTGGGAATAGGATTTAGCGTAAAGGAAAGGAATATTTCAGACTATAAATACATCGAGGTAGGCAGGGATGATTTGCCCGCGGATATAAATAAACTAGTGGCCGAAAAATTGCCTATCCATAAAACCTTTTCCCAGGAGATAAATGAACCACAAATCATAAAATTTTTCCAGGTGGGACAATCATTGAAACCCGCAGGCCCCAACCCGAAACTTTTTCAAGGTCGAGATGATATTATTAGAAAAATCCTGGGAAGTATCCACGGCGGTGTACAGCATGAGAGATATTTTCTTGACGGTATTCGCAGGGTAGGTAAAACCACTATTATTAATTTTTTGCCGTCATACCTCCCGGGCTATATCATCCCAGTATTTATCGATTTTGATTTACAATCTTCAGGGCTGCGTGGTCCCATCGATTCGGCCTCCGTATTGCAAAATTTTTGCGACCAAATAAGGAAAAAAACGATTGATCACACCGGCGCCGGATTTCCCGCTGTCGATCCGGCGGCTTTCAAAAAAGACGCGGGAAAAGCCTTCCAGGAGTTTCTTGCGTTATTTAGACAACAGTTCCCGGATAAAACTCCCCTTCTTATGATCGATGAATTCCAGGATTTGCTATTTGCCATTTCACGAACCGGTTCGAAAGAAGAACAGGATACATTAGTGCTGGATCAATTGCGCGGGTTACTGGAACAAGGCCAATTGTACATGATAACTACAGGCTTCATAAGATTCGACAGTTTATCGAATATCGTTCAGCACCGTATCTTCGGATCACTGACACGTTTGCCCATTTCATTCCTCTCCGCGGAAAGCGTCGGAAATGTTTTGCGAGCAGGCTTTGAGGCGCCGGTAAAAATTCTCCACGAGACCATCACGAGTATTTATGAACTCACCGGGGGCTATCCCTGGCTGGTTCAGTCATACGGTTCGAAATTGGTGGATATACTCATTGATGAGCATCGAATTGTTGCCACACCCCTGGATGTGGAATATATTACGGATCATATTATGCTTACCGATGCCCAGAATTTTGAGTACTGGTGGCCGGTAAAACAATTAGGGATCGATGAAGAAAGGGTTATCGAAAGACTTTTCCGCGACTATCCCGACTCAAAAGCCGTTTCGATTAAAGATTATTTCACCGGTATTCCTACCCGGGAAAAGTTGGTATATATGAATGCAATAGAAAATTTAAAGTCCTGTGAAGTGCTTGATTCAGCGCAAACAAGCACGCTGAAAATTCGCGGCAATATTTTAAAACGATGGCTGCTGACCCAGATGCAAGCCGATAATCATCTTAAAATTAGAGCCCATATTGGAAAAGTCCAATCCTGAAAAAGTGATTATCGTGCCCGGTGACGGTGATCATACATCGATGCTACGTACTCTTGTAAATAAAGGCATCGAGGTACAGATTTGGGGAGGCAGTCATGCCACAAACCAGGAATATGCAAAAATAGTCGGTGAAAATAACATTGTCTTGATAGATGATGTATGCGGGCTATAGAACAATGGTTGGGCAATAATATACTTTTGTTTGTAAGCTCGAAATAAAGCACACCCCCTGGGGGACGCAAACTTCGCTTGCCCCCATCCGTTCCTCCCTGTGGATTCAGGTTTTCTTCGTGTAAATTTGAGTAATTCGCGGGCCTTTTTTATAGAGCAATATTTCAAAAAGGGGTTGAATTTTACTCGATTTTCAGTTATAAAGATAGTGGCAATATGGGGACAGGCAAGAATGTCACTAAGTTAAGCCTACATGGTTGAATAATGTGCCTTTTCAAAATCATCAAGTGATTAGAAAAATGACACCCGATAAAACTGACTGGGACAATATTCAGCCTCCCGTTAGTGTGCGATTTATCGATTGGTCTGGAAAACCCCATAAATTGAGAATATAGCCTTAACTTAGTGGCATTCGGGACAGGCGAAAAAATTTTTATCAAAAGAAAAACGTCAATATTTGCCTTTATCACTTTACTTATCGAAAAATTTTGGATAAAATATTCCTGTGCGTAAAAAAAATTTATTTATCTTGCTTGATTTAGTGCCTTATCTCCTGGTTTCCATTATGGGCTTTTATATCTCTTTCACTTATGCTCTTATTAAAGACCCTCCCATATCATTAAAGTCCTCCCTGGGAATTTTTTCTTTATTTTTCGTCATTTTTGTGTTTTTTATATCAGCCTTATTTCTCTTTAGTTCATCTAAGAAAAGACTATTAAGATTAAAGGGATATATATTAGAGGACCTGGGCAAAACCACTCTGGGGGAAAAACTTAAGCAATACCAGGAATTGTTGAATAATGAACCTGAAAATGCTGAAGTTTTAAGCAGCCTTGCCCGAATTTATGAAAAGCTGGGAGAGAAAGAAAAAGCATTGGAGTTTTATGAAAGGCTGGCTAAAATAGCCGGGGAAAATGAATTCGAATTCAATCTTTCCAAAACTATTATTTTGCAGCGCCTGGAGCTGCGGGATTTGTACTTTTTCGATGATTTTTCCTGGGATTTCCAACCCCGCATGAATGTCCTGTTGGGGAAAAACGGCTATGGCAAGAGTCATTTATTGAGATTACTGGTTTTCCTCGTACAAAAAGAGGAGGCCATTTCCAGTGATTTTTTTAAGCAAAATGGCGGGAACCCCCTGGCTAAGCTCGAAATAAGCCTTAACTCAGAAAATAGGATAATATCCCGCGGCATGTCGGTATTCGAAAAAACTCCCGGTAAATTACCGGTATTAGCGATACCGGCCCTTCGATATGTAGATAAAGCCAAAACCAATATCGGCGTTCCTAACGTGGAAAAAGCCGATTTGAAATTTCACGGGGCAGATCGTTTCCTTTACCAGGAATCCGTGGAAGGAATGATTCAAAATTTTCTCTACCAACTTTGCGTTACCTACCTGGATAAAGGCAAAAGCTTCGATCTACCTGTTTTTAATCTTATTCATAAGGTCATCGGCGAATTAACGGATAGTGGATTTACATTCGATAAAATAAATCCGCTCGGTACAGCCAGGTTCCGGATCGAGGTTATCACGGAAGGAAATCAAGCCCCCCTACCTTTGCAGCAGGCGTCCCAGGGGACTCTTTCCGTCCTTGCGATTTTCGGTTTGATCTACGAGTATTTGAAAGCCATTTTCCCGGATATACCTGAAAAAGAACTTTTATTCCAACCGGCCATCGTATTTATCGATGAACTGGACGCACACTTGCATCCTTCATGGCAGCAAAAAATCATCCGGCTGCTGAGGGAAAACTTCCCCAATATCCAGTTTTTCGTTACCGCCCACAGCCCCCTGGTTGTTGCCGGATGCAAAGAGGGCGAAGTGGCTGTACTAAGAAAAGGGGAAAATGGCTTCAGGGTCGAAGTGTCCGAACAGGATTTTATCGGTACTGAAGCAAAAGAATTGTACGAAAGAGTCTTCGAAATCGAGGAAAGCGATGAGCCCTATCTTCGATATCTTGCCATGGCCCCGTTTAAAGGAGAAATGGAAGAAAAAATAAAAGAACTGGAAAACAAACGTAAAAAGAAGCCCCTCTCAAAGAAAGAGGAAGACGAGTTATCCCGTCTGTATGATGACGTTTTTTACATCGGTAAAGTTTCCGATAAATACCGCCGGCGAATGGAATATTCACTGGCGCCGATCGAAAACCGAAAATTAAAAAACAAGATTAAAGAATTGGAAAAAAAAGAAGGACCCAAAGGGGCCTGAATATGGACAACAGGGAAAAAGAGAAATTAATCGATATTTATGCACGGTACAGCAGCGATGAGCTTGAAGAAAATGACTTTGAAAAATTAAAAACAGGAGTTGGAAAAAGATACGAGATTCTCATCAAAGACCATGAATATCAAAGTTTTTTCAAGGCGCTAAAGGATCTCCGCCATGAACTGGATGTCACCCTTGACGGTGAGGTAGACGATCAACAGGTAAAAGGATGCCTTTCTTTATTTCATGCAAAGTGGCAGAATGACGATTTCCAGTTGTGCAAGGATGTTATTAAAAAAGGTATTTATAAAACCTGGACTAAAGACCTCCAGGACTATTTCGACAACGGATGTGAAATGATCGCGGAGTGGAAGGATTATTTTATATCTTACACCAACCGGAACCTACATGAAACCAACACTGATTTTGAAGATGTTATCCCTGCCGTGCTTGGAGATGAATTCTATACCCGGACTAAAGACAAAGCCAATTGCGTCCCGCATGTAATCGTTCATTACCTAAATGGGCATGGTTTAAAAGGCTTTTTCGATAAAGACAACATCACATGCGGGGATGTGATTAAAGAAGAAATATATAAACACTGCACTGCGGTCTATGCCTTTGTCCAGTTAGTGGAGTTAGAAACTTTAAAATACGATGAAGGAAAAACCAACTGGTGTTTCCATGAATTCGAGGAATTCGACCGGTGGGTGACAAAAACGAAGTTTGAGAAGTATAAAAGATATTATTTCATCCTCACCAATGAAACGGATGTGGTTTTCCCCAGAGTACCCCACCCAAAATATGGACCCTGGAAGAAAAAAATTACCGAACGTGCCTACATTGATAATTTAAGCGCATTGAGTCATAAAGAAATAAGAAAAAAAATGGCTGAATTGGCTGAGCAAATCTGGGCCACCAGGAATCAAATGTTGGAAGATTACTACTCTTAAACCCAATTCGTGACATTCCTGTTCCATCGGCGGCAAATTGCTTTTGTTTTGAATTTTGAATTTTTAAATTTTGAATTTGTTTCGAATTTCCTGCTTCAGGAGACGTGCTTCGAATTTATTATTTGAAGAGCATCTTCCCATGTTTTACAATTAATCCCAAAAGAGAATGACGTAGCCCTGCGCCGGGAAAACCTGGGATTGACAATTACATCTTCTTTCACTATAATGGGTTCATGGATGCAAAACGATTTCCTAATTATACGAGAGAGAATAAAGGTCTCGAAAAACTCAACGGCGCCGTAGTACCGAAAGGTGTGGTAGTGGCAGTCGGCGGAAACGAAGACAAAGAACATGACTTGCTTGTATTACGAAGAATGGTTGCTTTAATTAAAAACAACCCCATTATTATCGAGGTCATTACCACTGCCAGTGAAATACCTGAAGAAACCGGTAAGATGTACCAACGCGCATTTGATAGGATCGGCAATACAACCGTGCAATTCATGCATATTAATAAAAGAACGCAAGCAGAGGATGAACAATATATTCAACGAATAAAAAAAAGCCACATCGTATTTTTTACCGGCGGGGACCAACTTCGAATTACAAGTACCCTTGGGGGTACGGTATTTCTTAATACCATTATAAATAAATACTATACTGAAGATTGCATTGTGGCCGGAACAAGCGCCGGAGCAACCGCCATGGGCCAAACAATGATTTATGACGGAGAAAGTTCGGAAGCCCTGGTAAAGGGATCCGTTGAAGTGACGGCCGGCCTGGGATTAATTCCAAATGTCGTTATAGACAGCCACTTTATTACAAGGGGCCGATTCAGTCGTTTAATGGAAATAATCACAACCAACCCGGGTAACATCGGTATCGGGTTGGGTGAAGACACGGGCATCATTATCAGGAACGGATGCTTGATTGAGGCCATAGGAAATGGCCTGGTGGTCATTTTTGACGGAAAGCACATCCGCTATTCCAATATTTCTTCGATTAAAAGCGGCGAAGCCATCGCGGTTGAAAATATGCACGTGCATACCCTGGTAAATGGGTACGGTTACGACCTCTTAACCGATAAATTCCTCATGCCGGTAGAATTAGCGCACATCTCGACTTCCTGAGTATATTATTATGGATATGAAAATTCTTGAAACCCGCGCCTTGAGGGGCGCAAATTATTTTTCCAGGTACCCCGTTATCTACATGCAAGTAGATCTTGGCGAACTGGAAAAAAAACCTTCGGATACTATTCCCGGTTTCAAGGCCAGGATTGAGAAAATCCTTCCTTCTCTTATCGAACATCGATGTTCTCTGGATCATCGCGGCGGATTCTTTGAGCGCATCGATAGGGGCACCTGGGCCGGTCATATCGTCGAGCATGTTGCCCTTGAACTGCAATGCCTGGCGCAAATGGAAGTCGGCTTTGGAAAAACATATAGCACCGATGAGTATGGAATATATAATATAGTGTATAGATACCGCGACGAAGAAGCCGGCATTGAAGCCGGAAAGTATGCAGTGGAAATTGTCAATGGCTTATTTAAAAACCAGGAAACAGAAATTCCACCCATAATCGACCGCTTAAAGGAAATAAGGGAAAACAACCTCCTCGGCCCTTCGACACAATCCATCGTGGACGAAGCGAAAAAAAGGGGCATCCCGGAAATAAGATTAAATAACGAAAGCTATGTTCAACTGGGGTTTGGTATTCGTCAGCGAAGACTCCAGGCGACAATAATTGACAGCACGTCTGCCATCGGCGTCGAAATAGCCGATGACAAAAAGCGGACAAAAGAACTGCTGGCGAGGATGGGAATACCTGTTCCCGAAGGTTATGCGATCGATACTTTGCCCGAAGCAACGGATGTGGCTGAAAGAATCGGATACCCGGTTACTATCAAACCTATTTCAGGCAACCATGGGCGTGGCATTACCACCAATATATCGACGCCCGCGGACCTGGAAACCGCTTTCCTATATGCAAAAAAATTCGGCGAATTGCTGCTGGTTGAAAAATTCTTACCGGGCGCCGATTATCGCATCCTGGTTATCGATGGCAAATTCACCGCCGCCGCCAGGAGGGACCCGGCATTTATTATCGGCGACGGGACATCCACTATTCGGCAATTGATAGACAAGGTTAATCTCGATCCCAAAAGGGGGTTTGGCCATGAAAAGACCCTCACCCGCATTAAAATCGATTACATGATGGAGTGTCTTTTAAGTCAAAAACATTTGACGCTTCAATCGATTATCCCCAAAGACGAAAAACTCTATATCAAAACCACCGCGAATTTAAGCGCCGGGGGAATAGCCATTGACGTCACCGATGAAGTGCACCCAATGACAAAAACAATGTCGGAGCGCATATCCCAGATCATCGGTTTAAATGTGATCGGTATCGACCTGATTACCACCGATCATAGAATCCCGCTTTCAGATAACAATGGAGGCATTATTGAAGTTAACGCCGCCCCCGGTCTTCGTATGCATGCGAATCCATCCGAAGGACAACCCAGGAATGTAGCGGGCGCAATAGTAGACATTCTTTTCCCCCCGGGATCGAAATTCAACATTCCCATTGTCGCTGTTACCGGTACAAACGGCAAAACAACAACCGTCAGGCTCATTTCACATATCCTTGGGCTGAACGGAAATATTGTCGGTATGACCTCAACCGACGGCATAGTCATCGGCAATAACTCGATTATCGAAGGGGACTACAGCGGACCTGAAGGGGCAAAGATTGTGCTGATGGATGCTTCCGTAGATCATGCCGTATTAGAAGTGGCAAGGGGAGGAATTATTCGAAGGGGACTGGGATTCGAGGAATGCGATGTCGCCGTGATAACAAATATCACCCGGGATCACCTCGGTGAAGGGGGGATCAATACCCTCGAAGACCTCGCCAGGTTAAAAGGCGCCCTGCTTGCGACAGTCAAACCGACCGGTTACACCGTATTGAACGCCGATGATGAATTGGTATTGACCCTGAAAGAGCAAACCAAAGGACAGGTAATCCTGTTTTCTCTCAATCACGATAACCCTGAATTGCTTAAACACCATGCCGATGGAAATACTATTGTAACCCTTGTCGATGACTCGCTTATCATTCAAAAGGGATCTTTGGTATCCACTGTCGCCAAACTAATCGAAATACCGCTCACCTTTGGCGGCTATGCCCTCTTCAATGTCTCAAATACCCTGGCCGCGGTTGCCGCGGCCTATGCACTGGGATTAAACGAGAAACAAATAAGAGCCGGCGTCATCAGTTTCAGTCCTTCCGTCGGTCAATCTCCCGGCAGGATGAACATTATCGATATGGGGAATTTTAAGGTAATGGTTGACTACAACCACAATATCGGGGCCGTTAAAGCTATCGGCCAGATGCTTCCTTTTATTGCGCCGGGGAAAAAGATCAGGATGGCGGTTGGCACTGGAAATCGCAGAACCCAGGATATCATCGATTTTGGAGAGAGCCTTGCCGAGTTTTATGATTATATTGTGATTACCGATACGGACCCCCGCAAAAGACCCCCCGGGGAGACCTGTGAGTTGGTGCAAGAAGGCCTTCTCAAAGGCGGCTTTGCAAAAGAGAATATCGCCATTATTCTCGATGGCCGGGAAGCAACCCAGAAAGCCCTGAAGATGGCATCTGACGGCGATATTGTAGTGCTCCAGGCCGATGATATACAACAAGTGATTCAAGATGTAATGGATTATAAAGCGATATTGACTAACCAGATCCTGTCGCTAAAGAAAACAGCAAAAACGGTTTAACCGGGTATTGCTTGTCCCCTTCTGCCAACTGATAACGAAAAGCCTTATTCTTTTAACATGATTTTTCAGGAATTACTAAAAAGATCTTTACAAAAAAAAGAAAATACTTTAAGATTACAGATGGAGGAAAAAATCAGGTACTCGGCAGTGGATTTATTCTGTGGAATCGGTGGACTCACTCATGGCCTTATTAAAGCGGGAATTCCCGTCAACGCAGGAATCGATATCGATGAATCCTGCCGCTATGCCTACGAGACCAATAATCGAACCCGGTTTATGAATATCGATGTCCGCGATATTCCTGGGGAGGTAATCCTTAAACTATTCCCCGAAGGAGATATTAAGGTCCTTGCAGGTTGCGCGCCGTGTCAGCCATTCTCCAAACACACTCAGAAAATCAAAAATCGGCAGGATGATGAGAAATGGGGCTTACTTTATTCTTTTATGGATTTAGTCGACGCGATTCAGCCCGAGATCGTTTCCATGGAGAACGTCACGCAAATCGTTTACCAGGACGTGTTTAAAGATTTCGTTACGCGGCTTCGGTCCCTCGAATATTGTGTTTTTTGGGAGCCTGTTTTTTGTCCGGATTATGGAATTCCACAAACGAGAACAAGATTAGTGTTACTTGCATCAAGGTTAGGCGAAATAAAATTGATTCCCGTAACTCACTCGCCCACACGGTATCGAACTGTTCGATCGGCGATCGGAAGCCTGGAACCGATTAAAGACGGCGAATCCTCGATAAAAGACCCATTGCATCATTCACCTGCGCTTTCTCCGATAAATAAAGAAAGGATCCGGCGGTCTACCGCCGGTGGGACATGGAGAGATTGGGATAAGAAATTGGTATCTCCCTGTCATAAACGATCCACCGGTAAAACCTATTGTTCGGTTTACGCCAGGATGGAATGGGATAAACCCGCGCCGACTATTACGACACAATTTTACGGTTTCGGAACAGGCCGGTTTGGACATCCGGAACAGGATAGAGCGCTTTCAATCCGGGAAGGAGCGCTTTTACAGACATTCCCGAAATCTTATAAATTTTTCGATAACAGGAATTCATTATCGATAAAATCCTTAGGAGTACATATCGGAAATGCGGTCCCTGTTCGATTAGGGACTGTAATCGGCAGAAGTATTATTCAACATCTGGAGAATAACCGAAATGAATGAACCAAGATATTCGATGAGTATGAGTTTAAGCGTCCTCAAGCAGTTAGGAATTAATCTATACAGCGCAATTCCCCCAGTTCTTTCCGAAGCGGTCGCAAACGCATGGGATGCCGATGCAGAGGAAGTCGAAATTACGATTTCAGGCGGAGAAGTCGTAATCGAAGATGATGGACATGGCATGACTGTAGAAGATGCCAATAAGAAATATCTTTTTATCGGGTATGAACGACGCAAAGATGACGGCGCGGTGACTCCCAGGCTCAAAAGGAAAGTGATGGGTCGGAAAGGGATCGGAAAGTTATCTTTATTTTCAATCGCAAACATAGTCGAAGTTCACACTGCAAAAAATGGCGAAAGGCATGGATTCAGAATGAACGTTAGCGAGATCGAGCAAAAAATTAAAGAGTCTCAAGGGAACGCTGAATACGACCCCACACCATTGTGTGATAATGAACTAAGAATAACAAGAGAAAAGGGCACTATTATCGTACTAAAGGAGTTGAGGAAAAAGGGATTAACGAAGGCGGTAAGCGCTTTAAGAAAAAGAATCGCCTGGCGTTTCGGTATTATCGGAGAAAAATATAATTTTAAGGTAAAAATAAATGGAGAGTATGTAACCCCCGCGGACCGAGATTACTTCAAAAAAAACCAATATTTATGGTATTTCGGACAAGAAAGCCAGGAATATAAAGAGTGTTGCGATCTCAATAAATTAAAACATTCCGAACAAAGAGGAAATGAAATAAAACCTCGATCTAACGGCGAACCGGATGAGAATGAAAAAGTTTTAAAAGTTACGGGGTGGATCGGGTCGGTCAATTCTTCAGGAGACCTGAAAGATGAAGCGGAGCATTTGAATAAAATCGTAATTATGGTGCGTGGAAAGTTGGCCCAGGAAGACATATTGGAAGATTTTTCCGAAGGAAGAATTTTCTCGAAATACCTGGTTGGAGTTATCCATGCAGATTTTCTGGATAATGACGATGAGGACGATGCTGCAACCAGTAATCGGCAGGAAATCATTAAAGATGATCCGAGGTATGAGGCATTAAAAGCATGGGTTAATACCGAGTTGAAGTACATCGGGAATAAATGGACAGATTTAAGAAAAGAAGGTGGAACCGAAAAAGCTTTGGAGATAAAATCCATAAATAATTGGTTCAATAGACTCTCAGGAGACGATAAAGAATATGCAAAAATTCTTTTTGGAAAATTAAACCAACTTCCCACCGAAAATGAAGATATAAAAAATGAACTATTTAAACAAAGCGTACTTGCATTTGAAAATCTCAAATATAAAAGGAAATTAAAAAAATTAGAAAAAATAAATGCCGAAAATTTGGACTCCTTTACCGAAGCGCTTGCCGACTTCGATGATATCGAAGCTACTTTATATTATCAGATAATTAAAGAAAGGCTCTGTATAATAGAAAACTTCAAGGATAAAGTCATTGACAATGCGCTGGAAGATATAATAAAAAAATATCTATTCGACCATTTATGGCTACTTGATCCGTCATGGGATAGAGCGACGGAAACGCCATTAATGGAGCAACAAATAAAAAGAGACTTTGGTAATATCACTAATAATCTCACAGAAGAAGAAAAAAGAGGGCGTGTCGACATTAAATATAAAAATTCTGCCGGAAAGCATATCATTATAGAATTAAAACGCGCCAGCGTTACTTTATCTACACCGAAGATAACGGAGCAAATTCTCAAATATAAAAAAGCCCTCGTATCATTACTGGCTTTAAACGGACGGGGAAATGAACCCGTCGAAGTGATTGTACTCATCGGTAAAAATCTAAAAGATTGGGAAAATGATAAAGATAAAGAGGACTCGAGAAAGTCTTTAGAAGCTTATAATACAAGAGTAATAACCTATCAAAAATTAATCGAAGATGCGTATAGAGCATATGGGGAATTCCTTAAAAAGAATCAAGAGGCTGGGAATTTAACCCGGTTAATAGAAGAAATCGACATCGAATTATCGAATAAGTAAATTGATGGCTGACATATTCTCGAAAGACAAACGTTTCCAGATCATGCAGTCGAACAAACGACGAGGAAATAAATCCACGGAATTGAAATTGATCGAAATCTTCAAAAAAAACGGCGTCAAAGGATGGCGCAGACGATTCAAATTATTCGGCAGCCCGGACTTCGTATTCCCAAAAGAAAGAACGGCCATTTTTACCGACGGATGCTTCTGGCACGGCCACGATTGCCGAAACACAAAACCTGCAAGTAACAAAGAATACTGGAATAAAAAAATCGAAAGCAATAAAGATCATGACCGGAAGGTTACTCACGCTCTGGAAGAAAAAAAATGGAAAGTGGTTAGATTATGGGAGTGCGAATTGAGAAAGGGCTATTTACCGCAAAAACTCTCATTTTTACTCGAAGAACAATGCCCTGACAGGGAATAAATTTCGCACGTCCCAGAAACCGATAATTTTTTCGCGGCTTAAGCCTTTTTGATTTCCATTTCAAATACCGCTATCCCCAAACTTCTTTTATCGCCATTCCCACACTCTTCATCCGGCACAAAAGTCTTTCCTTTCAATAGGATTTTATAAAAGGTAAAAAGTGTAAAAGCAAATGGGAATTCTACTTCTACGACTTCCCCTTTCCGCCCGTAAAATATAAACGCCTCCTCCTTTTTAAACGTTCCCGTTTCTTTATCATATGAATGTATTTCCATATTAAACGCTATCTCACTGTCTTGTTCGGAGCGAAACTTGATGCTTATTTTCCCGGCCGCTATACGGGCATAGACATAGGCATTGGCGGTTCCCCGGGTCCACCTACCGCCGAGGCCGTACATTCCTTCTTCATAGCCTTCCCAGCCCCGACCGAACTTGTCCACCCTTTGACTTTTCCCGGCCAGTTTGGCGGTATCCAGGATAAATGTATTACCTTTACAGCGCCGGCATACGGCTTCACACATTGCGTTTTCCCGTATCCGCGCTAAGCGGTCGGATTGCAGCAACTCTTTAATATTTGTATCCTTGATATTTCCCAGGTTCATCTCCCCTTCATAATCGAGGCAGCAAAGCACTAAATCGCCATTAGACAATATTCCGAGGTTGTCGGTCATGGCGCACGGTTGGGGCTCGCATTTTTCTTCGCTGTAGATGAACTTATCGTCCTGGATGACGCTTCGCAGAAAAGTGTATTCCCGGTTCCATAGGGCAAAGGGTTTGAAACGCAGGAATACATTGGGCATAAACATATACCCCCAGAAGGTCTCTTCTGTCAAATCCCGGAAATTTTGCGGGAGCGTCTCCCTGGAAACGGCTATTTTGGTCCCGATATGCTCTTTGTATTTTTGCCGGGTGTAGTCCTGTTCGGCTGCAAAGGGGCCGGGATATTTTTTCTTTATTTTCTTTGCGAAAGCTTCGAGTTTTTTAATGTATTTCCGGGTCCATTTTTCTTCTGCTTTGCGTGTGGGGAAATTGCCCCATATGTTTAACGGCGAGTCCATGGCGATGGTGGGATCGTTTAGCAGTGCATAATTGGAAGCGATGTGTATTTCAATCCGCGTGGAACCGGCTTGTTTGAATTTTTCTTCGATGACCTGGAAAGGTATGTTTAGCATTTCTTTCAAAGTGGCGGTTGTACATCCTCGCATTTTGTATGATTGTTTGGTGACGGTTTGGATGCTGAGGGCGAGGGTGAGGTTATTGTGTTTCAGTAGTTCTTTTCGCACGTTTTCATCTTGCAGGGGGATGGTATTGGTTATTAATGTGACTTCGTGGCCGTGTTTTTCGAAGAGGTCCAGGTATTGGTAGATTTTTTTATTAAGTAGGGGTTCGCCAAGGACATTGCATAGGATGGGTGGTCTTTCCGGCAGTTCATGCACCTGGTGTAGGAAACGTTGTAAAAGGGCGTCGTCGATATGTTCTTTTTTTCTTTTTAGGTGGTCGGAGGGGCAGAAGGTGCAGTGCATGTTGCAGTGGCTGGTAAACTCGATAAACAGTATCATAACCAAAAGTTTTTGGAGGTCCAGGAACCTTTTTTCAAAAAGGTTCCTGGCCGCCGGAGGCAATTAAAAAGCATACCGCACCCCCAGGTCCCTGTTGTCGGTTCCGACGCCCAGTGATTTCAAGTTGAAAGTTGGGCTAACTTTGATTTCCATTATTCCCTGTTCCATGGGCGTGGAATCGATCTTAAATTCCAGGACATCATTATTGAGAAACACCTTCTTATGTTGAAGTTTCCCGTTCCAGTAAATTTCAACTTTTTGTTCTTTTGACTTGAGATACTTGAAAGGTGCGTCGCAAATGATTTTAACCTGGGGGGATTCGCCGTTTTTATCCAGGGTAAGGTAGACGCCGGCGCGTTCTTTGGTCCAATTGAAATGCATGCCCTTAAAATCTTTTTCCCCGGGCCAGACCCCGTAATCGTAATGGGTACCGGTCTCCTGCGCCCAGGTTTTGGGATGAAGTTTATTAAATGAAATAACATTGAAAAGAATAAGAACCGCCAGGGAGATAATCGCGGTTAGGACCCTTCTTTTATCCGGTGTCCGTTCTTTTTCCGTGTCTTCGTGGGTATAGGTCAGGGCCGCCAGTATCCAGAACAACAAAAACGCTTCCGGGAACCAGAAAAAATTGTTGAACAGCAAGACCGCCAGCATCGTTCCCGTCAACAGTTTCTTATTGCTGCGGCGGTACAGTAGGACCAGGAAATAGGTAAAAAATATAAACGCCAGTACCCCGTTTTCCACGAATATCCACAGGTACTGATTCATGGGCAAATCGTACAGGTAGACCTTGGAGCTGTCTTTATAAGGCAGGTAATTTTTGTATGACAGGTAAAAAGTATAGTTCCCGGTTCCCACGCCGGTAATGAAATTGTCCTGGAGGGTTTCAAGAGAAAACACCGCCATTTTCAGACGTCCGTTTACCATGGCGTCCAGTTTATCGAACAAGGTCTCTTTCTCATCCCAATCCGCCCCCATCAATCTTTTTTTCAACGTGCCCCCGGCAAAGATGATAAACACCAGGAAAACCGTAATCAAGATACCGGCAATCAGCTTCTGCTTTTTCTCCCGGTTTTTCATGGCGTCCAGCAAAAGATTCAGGATACCGGCCGCGGCAAAGAAAAACATGGTCCTGGAACCGGAAAGTATCCCGCCGGCCAATGAAACGGCAAAAGTGATATAACCCAACGGATTTTTTTTTTTGATTTCATAGGTAGACCACAGGAACATCATGCCGGCAAAAACGCCGAAAGCATTGAAATCGGAAAACCCGCCGTTAAATTGTTTGAATCCTTTTCCCAGCCGGTCGGAAAGGTAGGATTTCCCTGCTAATTTTTGCAGCGCCGCTAAAGCGGTGGAAACGTAAAATCCAAACGACAGCCATTGGAAAATCATTTTTTCTTCCGGTTTGATTTTCTTAATATAAAAGAAGATGTACGGGGCTATAAAATAGAGAAACAAGGAAATCACGGGAAATATAACGGCTGAAGAGAAACGTTGCTCGATCCATGTGATGGTTCCTTTGTCAAAGAGGCGGGGCAAGGGAGCGGAAACAGGGGTATCCGAGCCAATAAGCGAAGTAATGCCGAGTGTGATATTGGACCAGCGCAGGAAAACAAAGATTGACGATACGAAAAGCAGCAGCAAAAATAGATAGTAGGGATAAAAATCCCGGTGTATCACTTTTGCCTCCGGCGGGCAGGAACCTTTTTGAAAAAAGGTTCCTGCACCTCCAAAAACTTTTGTTAAAACACCGCACAGCAGGAACAACGCCGGCGCGATGTAATTGTATGGCAACCGGCTGCCCATAAGCGCAGGACTTGAATTGATAAATGGAAAGAGGAATATAAATAAGTAAAGGGAAAATGTTTGCCCGCCGAAAAACGCAGCGGCAGCACCGATAGCAAAGAAAAACACCGCCAAAACAAGGAAATTCAAATGGAATCCAATGGTGAGAACAGCGACAATAAAAGCCAGGATAGAAAGAAAATAAAATATGCGGTTCATGGGAATATAAACTCAACCGGCCTGGGGCTTGAAGGCAATCATGGCGTAGTCCTGGCCCACAGTCATGTGTTCCGCCAGGGACCTCAACACACCGGAAGCCGGAACCCCGTCGGTTCCGCCCAGGTAATCCGGCAATGAGACTTGCAGGCACTCGTGTTCCTTGAACCCCGCCTGGGAGAGCATGAACCCCAAAGCCACAGGCAGGATGGGACGGCGGTGGGTGGGGTCTACGTAGAAATTACATGAACCTACAATAAAGTTTTCCGGGTTCGGCGTTTCCAGGATCAACACCCCGCCCGGGGCCAGCGTCCGCCGGGCCTCGGCCAGTACCGTCATCAGCGCCGCGAAGGGCAGATGCTCAATGATGTGGAAACCGCTGATGCCGGATAAAGATTCATCGGGCATTTTGCGCAGGAAAGCCAGGGCGTCCACCCGTTCCGATTCCAAACCCCGGGCCTGGGTTTCATCGATCATACGTTGGTTGAGATCGATGCCGCGTCCGGCGACGTTGTTTTCTTTCAAAAGTTCCAGCCATTCGCCGCGTCCGCAGCCGATGTCCAGGAACCCGAGGGGGGCATTCAAGCCGAGGGTTCGTTCCACATAGGGGAGGTAGATTGCCAGCCGGGACTTTACCAGTTCGCGGCTGCCGCGGAATTTTTCTTCGAAAGCATAATAAAAATCATCGAAAGTTCCAGCGCCCGGACCGTCCAGGGCCAGGTCCCATTCCGTTTCCGCGTGGCGTTTCAGTTCTTCCAGCGAAGCACGTAAACGGTCGATTTCCGTCTTGAGCAGTCGATTTTGCATTTGCAGGTCATCCAATTCAGGAAGCCGGCGAATCTTTTTCAAGCCGCGCCAGGAAGCCTTAATTTTCGACCATTGGGAAGACATTTTCATAATAGAAGAATCAGGTTTAGTCATAAAGGTATTTTAAGGAAAAACGCGCTTAAATTCAATAGACCGCGCAAAAAATAAAAAAACCACGCGGTGCTATTGAAATATGAATCCCTTTTATTTAAGATTAACCTGTAAAATTAAACAGAAGGAAGGATTACGAACGATGAAAAAATTTGATACGTCCTCATGGCCGATACTGATAATCTCCGGCCAGGTAAACGAAAAAAACGACGAAGGCTTCCGCCTTCGTGAATTGATCGAACAGCTAACCAAAGAACAAGACTGCCGGGTCATTATTTCCCTTACATACCACGATGGCAATGAAATTTTCCTGTCCAGGACCGACCTGGGCGCAGTAGTGGTGGACTGGGATATGCCCGAAAGGTTTGCAAAGGTAATGGCGGAAAAATTAAGCTGCGTGGCCCTTATCCATGAAATGAGAAAACGAAACAAAACAATCCCCATCCTATTACTAACCGACCGGTTGGCCACGGAAAAAATCCCGGTGGAGGTCCTGGCCGATATTAACGGCTACCTCTGGAAAACGGCGGAACCCCCGGACTTCCTGGCGGGAAGAATTGCGGTGCAGGTTTCCCAATACGCCGACGGCGTCTTGCCGGTATTTTTCGGCGAGCTGGTCAAGTACGCCAATGAATACAAATACGCCTGGCATACGCCCGGGCACATGGGCGGGGAAGGTTTCCTGCGCAGTCCGGCAGGCGTTGCCCTGTATAAATTCTTCGGCGAGAACGTATTCCGCGCGGACCTTTCGATCTCTGTCCCGGAACTGGGGTCCCTGCTGGACCACAGCGGCGTGACCGGCGAGGCGGAGAAATTCTCGGCAAAAGTCTTTGGCGCGGATTATACTTATTATATACTCAACGGCACCTCCACGGCCAACCAGGTTATCTGGCGAAGCCAGGTTTCCAGGGGCGACATTGCCTTTGTAGACAGGAATTGCCACAAATCTTTGAACTATGCGATGGTAATTACCGAGGCGAAACCGCATTATATGCACCCGCGTAGAAACGGGCTGGGCATTATCGGTCCCGTGAGACTGGATGAGTTTGGCGATAAATGGATCCTGGAAAAAATCAGCGAAAGGCAAACTTCGTCGGGGCGCGGCGCGGATACGTCCGCCACTAAAGCAAAAATGTCGGCTTTAACCAATTCCACTTACGACGGGGTTTGTTACAATGTGAAAAGGATAAAAGAACGCCTGGAGAAGCGTGTAGAAAACATACATTTTGATGAGGCATGGTATGCCTATGCAAAGTTCCACCCGGTTTATAAAAACCATTTCGGCATGGAGGATGTACCGCGGGAACCCCACCACCCGCCTGTGTTCTGCTCTCAATCGACGCATAAATTGTTAACGGCTTTTTCCCAGGCTTCGATGATCCATATTAAAAACGGGGGCTCGGTAAAGATCGATCCGGTTGAATTTAATGAATCGTATATGATGCATTCGTCAACCTCCCCACAATACAATATGGTCGCTTCCCTGGATGTGGCGACGAAAATGATGCACGATAACGGCGAAATGATCTGGAACGATATTATTGTAGAAGCCGTCCAACTGCGAAAGAAAATGGCCTCCATCAAGAAAGAATTGAAAAAGAAAAAGGATTGGTTCTTCGGGATGTGGCAGCCTGAAAAGGTGAGATTTAAAGGGAAAATGGTTCATCTTGAAGATGCGCCCACGGAAGCACTGGCCCGCGACCAGGGGGCCTGGACATTGACGGCGGACAATAACTGGCACGGGTTCGAAGATATGGAAGATGATTATGCGATGCTGGACCCGGTTAAATTGACTTTTACCTGTCCGGGGCTCGATGATAAAGGAAATATTAGCAAGGAAGGCATCCCGGCCGCGGTGGTTACCGATTATTTGATTACCCGGGGTATTGTGGCCGAAAAAACAGATTATTATTCCTGGCTAATGCTAAATTCATTGGGAACCACAAAAGGAAAACAAGGAACCCTTTTGGCGGGATTATTTAGGTTTAAACAGTTATACGACGCCAATACACCCCTGGCGGAAGTGTTTCCCGACCTGGCGGCCCGGTACCCGGGGAAATATAAAAGCCTGGGGCTTAAGGATCATTGCCGGGAGATGCATCGGTTTCTCAGCGACCATAAGATGTTGAAGAAGTTGGATGCGGCGTTTAGTCTTATACCCAGGCAGGTGATGACGCCGGCTGAAGCTTATCATCATGTGGTAAAAAAGAAAGTCGAATATATGGATATCGGGAAAATGACGGGGCATGTCACTGCTGTAATGTTGACGCCTTATCCCCCGGGTATACCGATAATGATGGGGGGCGAATTGATGGAGAAGCTGCCGGGCAAGGATATTAATCCAATTTGTGAATACCTGTTACTGCGGCAGGAGTTTGAAAATGAGTTCCCGGGTTACGAAAGCGATATTCATGGGATTGAACGTGTGGAGCGGAACGGTAAGACGTACTTCCGGACCCTGTGTATTAAAAAAAGAAGCATCGGTTAATATAAATTAGCTATCAAAAGTTTTGGGAAGTCCGGAAACCCACTTATAAAACCTCTTTAATCGCATCCGCGAGGTGTTTGATGCCTGTTTCGATTTGTTCTACCGATGGGAAAGAATAGTTCAGGCGCAGCGTATTGCCGCCTGAATTGTCGCAGTGGAACGGTCTGCCGGTAACGTAGGCTACATTATGTTCGATGGCCGTCATAAAAATCTCTTTGGTATCCAGTTTTTCAGGCAGCACTACCCACAAGAACATCCCGCCCGAAGGTTTCGACCATTTGATCCCTTTGGGCATATATTTCTCCAGGGCGTTTAGCATCGCTTCCCGTTTCGGCCTGTAACACTCGATGGCTTTATTAATCGTTTCCTTCATCTTGCCCCGTTTGATAAACTCAGCCAGGATAAGCTGTGTAAAAGAGGGAGTACAAAGGTCCACGGATTGTTTGAGCATTACCACTTTATCGATCACAAAAGGATCGGCCGCGAGCCAGCCCATGCGCATACCGGGAAAGAGTGTCTTTGAAAAAGTTTTCATCATAATCACCCCTTTCCCGCCGGAAAGGCTCCACAGGCTCGGTAGTATTTCGCCGGTAAAACTCAGTTCACGGTAAGGGGAATCTTCCAGCAGGGGGATGCCTCTTTCAGATGCGATTTTAATAAGTTCTTTCCTGCGGGCAAGACTCATGGTAATGCCGGAGGGGTTCTGGAAATCCGGGATAACGTAAATAAACCGGGGCTTTTTGCCTTCATTTGCCAGTTTATCCAGTTCCTTTACCAGGGCGCCCAAATCCATACCTTCTTCGTCCAATGGGACGCCGCGCATATCGGCGAGGCAGCGGCGAAATACCTGGATGGCCCCGAGATAAGACGGCAATTCCATGATAATGGGGGCCCCTTCATCCAGGAACAATAACCCCATAAGATCAAGCCCCTGCTGTGAAGACGACGTGACGCATATCTGGTCCATCGTGGTATCGTCGCCATACGCTTTCATATGGGCCGCCAGGGCCTCCAGCATCGGCGGCTCCCCTTCGGTGGGGCCGTATTGGAGAGCTAAGAATCCTTTGCTCTCCAATACATCGGCGGTTATTTGGGTTATATCCTTGAGAGGAAATAACGATGCGTCGGGTAAACCCCCGCCAAATGAAATAACTCCCGGTTTCCGGGTCCATTTTAGTATCTCCCTGATCTCCGACCGCACGATTCGATTTGAAACATTGGAAAATGTATAATCCATGAATGATCCTCCTATATTATATTATTTGAATAAAATTTATAAGTCCCATTTTTAAACGCTGATTTCATTTGTCTGCTTATAATAAACCAAAACCCAAAATTTTTCAAGTACCCGGTAATTACTTCTGTTTCAATTCCACCAGGACGCCGGAGAAACTTTTGGGGTGTGCAAAAGCAATCTTACAGTTACCGGCGCCGGTGCGCGGTTCGCTGTCGATCATCTTGATATCTTTCTCCTGGAAAGCTTTTATTTGCGCCCCAAGGTCATCCACCTCGTAAGCGATGTGATGAATGCCGGCGCCCCGTTTAGCAATAAATTTTCCCACCGGGGAGTCTTCTTCCGTGGGGGCCGTCAATTCGATATGGATGTCCCCCACGCTAAAGAACGCCACTTTAACCTTCTGGTCTGCCACCACCTCGGCGCCGTGGAATTCCAATCCCAGCACATCCCGGTAACGTTTGATCTCTTCGTCCAGGTCCGTAACGGCAATGGCAATATGATCGATTTTTTTTATCATCGTAAGCTCCTGATTTTTATTTATTTGAATACCGGGGTTATTCCCATATTGTAGAACATAAATGAATACATATCGGTATACCGTTCAATGGTCTTTGAGGTAGTGGAACCGGTCCCATGCCCGACTTTTGTTTCAACCCGGAGCAGGATGGGATTTTTCCCTTTGTACTTTTCCTGCATCTCGGCAATGTACTTAAAAGAATGGGCCGGGAAAACCCTGTCGTCATGGTCCGCCGTTTCCACCATCGTGGCCGGGTACGCGATCCCCCCTTTAATGTTGTGGAGCGGCGAATACGCAACCAAATATTTAAACTGTTGGGGGTTTTCACTGGAGCCATATTCCCCTGCCCAGGCCCAACCGATAGTAAACTTGTGATAACGAAGCATGTCCAATACACCCACCGAGGGAAAAGCCACCCGGAACAAATCCGGGCGCTGGTTGATAACGGCAGCTACCAATAAACCGCCATTGGAAGCGCCGTAAGCAGCCAGTTTCCGCGCTGAAGTATATCCTTTGGCAATCAAGTACTCAGCGGCGGCAATATAATCGTCGAACACATTTTGCTTCTTTTCAAACATGGCTGCGCGGTGCCATTCTTCCCCATACTCACCCCCGCCCCTGAGACAGGCCATGGCAAATACACCGCCGCTTTCCAGCAGGGGAATGATGGTCCAGCTAAAAAAAGGCTGCATGGATGAATTGAAACCGCCATAACCGAAAAGATAAGCGGGATTTTGACCGTTCAATTCCAAACCCTTTTTGTGCACGATAAACAAAGGAACCCGGGTCTTGTCCTTACTTTCATAAAATACCTGGGTTGTTTCAAATTTATCCGGGTCAAATTTAACATCGGCTTTTCGAAACACCTCGGATTTGTTCTCTTTTATCGAATAGCGGTAGATAGTGGGCGGCGCCGTAAAAGAAAAAAAGGTATAGAATACCTCGTTATCCTCCTTTTTACCGTTGAAACCGGCGACTGTTCCAATACCCGGCAGCGCGATATCATACAGTTTTTGTCCCCCCGGTTCAAACACGGAAACAACCGTGTTGGCATCCTTTAAATAAGAGACGATCAACTTGCCGCCCACAAATGAAACATCGTCCATTTTATCCTTCGATTCCGGGATAATCACTTTCCAGTTCTCTTTTTGCGGGTTCAGGGGATCGATGAGAATAAGTTTAAAATTGGGCGCTTCATAATCGGTCATTACCAGGAGCCGGCCGTCGATTTCTTCCACAAATGCCAGTTGAGCCAGGGGTGTTTCGATAAGGGGGATCACGGCCGAATCCGTTTCCAGGTTTTTATAATAAAAGAAATTGTGAGTCGCAGAACCTTCCCAGGCAGTAATAACCAGGTACTTTTCATTGTCTGTCACCCTGGCGCCGAATCCCAATAGGGGATTGGTGTTATCACAGTATATCAATTTGTCTTCCGATTGGGGCGTTCCTACTTTGTGATAAAAAATTTTTTGAAATTCGATTTTTGCTTTTAGTTTATCCGCCTCTTTGGGCTCATCGTAACGGCTGTAGAAAAAACCGTCCTTATACCAGGACATTTCAGAGAACTTCGCCCATTGGATATGGTCGTTCAATTTTTTCCCGGTTTCCGTTTCCATGACAAAATATTCTCGCCAATCGGACCCGCCCGGGGAAATTTCATAGCCGACATATTTTTGATCATTGGAAAAAGTAACCTGCGTAAGGGTGACGGACCCGCCGGCGGAAAAAGTATTGGGGTCCAGCAGGACATTGGCGTCGCCAGCCAACCCTTTTTGAATATAAACCACGGATTGATCCTGGAGACCGGTATTTTTCCAGAAAGTATAATATTTTCCTTGTTTAGAGGCATGCGAATACTTTGCATAATTGGAGATTTCCGTTAAGCGCGCTTTGATGTTTTCCCGGAACGGTATTTTCTCCAGGTAATTATCCGTGAGTTTTTTCTGCGCCGTCACCCATTGGGCCGTCGCTTTGGAATTTACATCTTCTAACCAACGGTAAGGGTCCTTAACTTTAACGCCGTGATAGTCATCTACCTGGTTTATCTTTTTTGTAACGGGGTACTTCAGGGAGGTTTTTTCAGTACAAAACAACGGGGTCCCTAAACCCACTATCGTAAAAATAATGATTAACTTTTTGAAATGATTCATCATTCCTCCTTTTCCGGCAAAAATTTCCGGTTGTATATTTACATGGATAACGCATAGCCGATTTTTAAGAAAAGAGTCCGGTTGGTTTGCTTCAGGGGGACATCCAGCAGTCCATCGTAAATGTCCGAATATCCCAGGAAAAGAACCGTCCTGGGATTGAGTTTGTAAGAGAAGAGGAACTGCATAAACAGGCGCCGGTTTTCCGGGTTCTCGGGACTCCTGTAGAGGGTGATATCGCGGGAAACATCCGTGTACTGGATAATGCCCCTTAAAAAGGCCCACCTGCTGAAATGATACAGCAACTTGCCCTGGGCAAGATGGGTTCGAAAAAGCCGCCCCTGCTCCACATCGAGATAGGAATAAGAATAAGAAAGGGACGCCTGGAGATGTTTCCCGATATTGTAATTCACCTGCGGTTCAATGCAAAAATATTTCCCCCACCGGGTGTGGGCATAGTCGATATCATCCTTGATATCGAGATAACATGCCAGGTTAATATTGCCGCTGGGACGAACCCGGCAATATAAATGCAAAAAATCCTGGTTAAAAGGGACATAATTATATATCTTTTTCTGTTTACCGGCGTAGAGCGAAATAATGGACTGGAGGGGCATTTCAAAATCCACCCACATTTCTACTTCCCGCTCCAGCAGATGTCCGCGGTGGTCTTTTACCTGGAACAGGTCGCCGCCGAAACCGATATGGGGAAAAAAAGAATTTGCCCCCCCCCAATAGCTATAATTACCACTCACAAAGCCTTTCCAGTAGTTAACCCGGGGGATGAATCCCAGGTCGGCGCGAAAATCCGGGCTAAAATTTTCATAGCTAAGGTTCCAGCCGTAAGTACGGGCGTCTCGACGGAGGGAAAAATTCATCGCGTAACCGCTCATCCGCTGCTCTTTTTGCAGGAATTTCCTGGCGGAAGTGGCGGGGTAAAGGGTAGAGGACCCCAGGACCTGGAAACGGATGGAATCAGACCTGCCGATCCTTACCAGTCCGTCTACACCGGCCAGCCGATTGTAATAGTCTTTGCCTTCCCTGTCTGTAAAGAGGATGCCTACAGTGGAAGAGGGGCCGATATCCCTACGGTAGCGAAAAACCCCCGCCGTGGCGCCCTGGTTCAAAGTCGTGTATTTAGAACCTTCGGCGCCGGGGAAAATAAGGCTGGTTATTTGATCCCGGCTTAGAAAGAAACCCAACGCATTTTTCCCCTCTTTCCCGGATATTTTAACCCCCCAGGAAGGGTCCATCAGGGTCCGGGTGTACACCGCATTGATAAAGGTTGAAAAAAAATCTTTGCCCTCCATGAAAAAAGGGCGTTTTTCCGGGTAATAGAGGACGAACTGGGTATTGATGTCCTGCTGCGCGATATCTGCCTCCACCTGGGAAAAATCAGGGTTCACCGTGGCGCTGAGAGTCAGGTTGGAAGTAAAACCCCAACTGGCGGAAATCCCGGCGTCCAGTTTCGCCTCTTTTTTTTTCATGGGCTCGTCCGGGAAAACCTTCCTCTCATCGGTACGGAAAGCGGTGAGCGTGGGGTCCAGCTCGATATTCCTACCGGGAGAAGCGCCCTCGATGCCGGTCAATTTATGGGATTGGCAGAGAAGGCATGGATTGTCGCGGTTATGAATGATATTGGTGATTTGATGCCGCTGACTTCGCGGGTAGAGCCTTACAGGAACAAATCCCCAGGTTTGATTAACGGTATTCCCCGGGAACTGGAGGGCCTGGAAAGGAATGGCCATTTCAACTTCATAGCCTTTGTCGTCGATGTGTGCGGCCGACAACCAGATCGCATCCCAGGAGTCGTCTTCATAGGCCCCACCGTCGCTGAGGATTTCGTCCATCTGGATTCCCAGGGGGTTGCAGAAAAAGACAAAAGCGCGATTTCGATCGTTAAACGTATCGACAAAGATCCCCACCATGTCATCGAGGTAAATATTGTCCCGGTCCGACATGTAGGCGCGAATTTGCTTCGGCTGGTGGTCGTAGGCTTTAAACGCCACATACAAATTTTTATCGTCGTAAAGGACCAGGCATTCAGTTTTAACCGGCGCCACGATATTTTCGGACGGCAGGATTTCGTTATTTACATCGAGAACCAGGGCGTTTCCCCAGGCTTCTTCATCGATGCGACCGTCTATCTTAATTTTACCGGCCGCCTTTTTGATTTGGTACGTGTGTGATATAAATTTGTCGTCAGTTTGGGCTTGCTCCCCATTTAAAAAGAGCTGAAACATGGAAATAAAACAGGCCATTATGACGGAGATTTTAAATGCCATATCGAAACTCCTCCGGCTGTGCATCCAAACGTTTGAGACGAACGCCCGAATGTATGATACCATATTATAACATAAATAAAAAGTTTTTCAGAGAGTTCCGCGGATTTCTTAAAAGTTTTGTTTTGACAATGAAGTCCACTTTAAATAATCAAGGGACCAAGGATTTTCTTATAATTAAACTCCCGGCGTCCCTTTGCGCCTTCGCGCCTTTGTGGCGGCTTTCATACCGGCTGGAGCCGGCTGGCATTCCGGGCAAAAATGGGAACCGCGGTTATTGATACATATACGGACCACAGGGGTCTTGCATTTATTACAAGGCTCGCCGGTGCGGCCGTAAACATTCAAAAAAAATTGATGCTCCCCTTTTAAACGGCCTGTTCTCCGGTAATCCGATATAGTAGTGCCATTGTTTTCAATGGCCTTTTTTAAAATCTCGGGCAAATGCCGGCTCAATTTCCTGAGCCGTTGTTTCGATACCCTGAGGGCGGGCGTTAAAGGGTGAATTCCCGCCATAAAAAGCGCTTCATCCGCGTAGATATTTCCCACGCCGGCCAAAACCTCCTGGTCCAAAAGCAGCGTTTTGATGGGCCGACGGGACTCCCGGTTTACCAGCGCCCGAAAAACCGTGTTTTCCTCCAGGGCATCGGGTCCCAGGTGGGGAAGCAGCGGTTCGGTTTTGGGCCACAATTTCATCCGGCCGAATTTTCGTATATCCACAAAATAAAGGACTGAACGGTCGCTAAACTCAAAAACCACCCGGATATGTTTTTTATCTTTTTCCTCCGGCTCGAAAACCAGTTTCCCGGTCATACGCAAATGAATGGTCAGGCGCAGTTCATCCTCCAGGTAAAAACAAAGATATTTACCGCGCCGGTCGATGCGGGTTATTTTTTTATCGATTAACGCCGCTTGAAACTCTTTTTGACCATCTTCCACGGTGCGGGGCCAGGGCAGGGTGATTTTTCGAAAAGTTTTGCCCACTATTAACGGCCTCAACTCCCGGGCAATGGTTTCGACTTCGGGCAATTCAGGCATTACAGGTTCCTCCCGGTTATTCCCCGATAACCCGGATAACGCATTCCAGGTGATCTTTCCAGAATTCATTCAAAGACTCGACCCGCAGGCGGTCATTTTTTTCAGGGGCGTGGATAAACGAATTCGCGCCGATATAAAGCGTTGTGTGCCTGCGGCGTCCGAATTTAAACACCAGGATGTCCGCCGGTTTGGCGTACTTTAATTTTATCTTATCCTTCAACTTTGCCTGGCCTTCCGCCGTACGCGGCACCTTGACGCCGAAACAATCATACACATAGTAAATAAACCCGCTGCAATCGAAACCATCGATCTCCTGGCCCCCATATCGATAAGGAAGCCCGGCCAGGCTTTTTGCCAGTCCTGCCAGCTTACCCCGCAAATCCCATACCGGTTCCGGTTCTTTCCTGATCCGGCAAAAGGGTATGGTTAAAAATAACAGAACAAGCAAGCCGATAGGAATATTTTTTATATGTTTTTTCGAATTATTCATTATTATTCATCATTATTCAGTATTAGTCAGTATTAGTCAGTATTGCAACCACCGCTCATTATATCCCAAATGGAAAGAAGGTGAAAGATAAAAAGAAAAAAATTGCGAAAGGGGGGACTCGAACCCCCACACTTCTCAGCACCAGAACCTAAATCTGGCGCGTCTACCAATTCCGCCACTTTCGCAAAAGGAATTAGTTGTGAAAATACCACTAATCGCACTTAAAGTCAAGATACCGGAACGCGCCCCGTAAATTTCTTAAAAGAAAAGGAACTATTCACGTTTTTTAACGTATAATAGATGTCTGTAGAATAAAAGGAGGTAACATAATATGATGAAAAAAGTAATGATTTTTTTAGTAACCGGTATCCTGGTGGGGGCCGCATATATCTATCCTGCCGCCGCCAAAACCCAAACAACCCAACCCATTGAGAAAAACAGTTTCACTGAAGTAACATCCAAACTGGACCAGGGCGGAAACATCTACCTGTATGTCGGCGCCGAGAGGGCGGTAAAATCCATGGATGAACTGGCCGCGAAGCTGCGCCAAATGATCGAAAAAGAGGTTTCCAAATCCGGGGCCAAAGAGACCGACGGCTTGAAGGTTTTCGATTTCGCCTATGGCTTAATCAAAGACTGCGGCCTGATGGAAATCAGCGGCGTCGGGATGAGCTCGATTCCCATCGACGCCAATCTCAACCACAGTAAATTGGTGCTTCACCATTACCAGGGAAAAAACAACGGCGTTATCTGGCGCATGCTGGAAGCGAAACCCCATGAACTAACTTTACTGAGAATGCTGCCGGCCAGTACCGCGGCGGCCACCTTCTCCGATTTCAAATTAAACGCCCTATGGGATTGGGTGAAAAAAGAAGCCGCCGCATCGGACCTGCCCAAAGTCAAGGAATTCATCCTGGCGCTGGAACCCATGCTGCTGCAAAAAGGCATCCCCTTAGGGGGCATGTTGAACTCCATCGATGGCATGGGGTTTGTCTTGATGCTGGACAGTACGAAAAAGTCCGTGATTCCCCTGGGACCGCAGCCCCTTGAAATCCCGGAACCCGCTTTTGCCATTATTTTATCTGTCAAGGATGATACGGTATTCAACCTGTTGCAAAGCAAGCTGACCTTTGCCGTGAAATCGGAAGATCCCGCGGTGAAAAAACTCCAGATCCCGCTGCCGCCGCTGCCGGTTCCATTGGCGCCGGTCATTCTCCAAAAGGACGGATTGTTGATCATCGCTTCCAATAACCAGGTAGTGGAAACCATGTTTGCCGCAAAAGAAAAAGGGGATGGATTAATCGCTTCCGCCGATTTCATAAAACTGTCGGCCAATATCCCCGCGCAGGGAAACAGTTTTCGCTACGTAAGTCCCCGGCTTATGCCCGCCATTATGGATATCCAGAAAAAAGCCCTGGAATTATCAAAACCCCAGGGAGATGAAAAGGGTATTATAATAATGCTTTTAAGTTTATTCACCAAAGAAATAGCCGCCTATGGCGTCCTGCAAAACACCGATGAAGGAATGATTTACACCTTCAACCACACCATGAACCTGGAAAACATACTATTGCTGCCTATAGCCGCGCCCGTAGGCATCGTGGCCGCTATTGCCGTCCCGAACTACCTGACAGCCATGCAAAAGGGGAAACAAAAAGCCACCATGTCCGATATGAAAGCGCTGGCCATGGCCATCGATGCGTATATTGTCGATCATAAGGCCGCGCCGGCGGGGAAAACCCTGGCCGACATCAAGGGCAAGCTGCAACCCAAATATATTAAGGAAATGCCTATAAAAGACGCCTGGGGGAATGATTTCCAATATTCCCACGGCGTCGGGGCTAACAAGGCTGAATATGCTGTCGGGGCCGGCGGTAAGGACGGTGTTTTCAATGGCTGGGAGCAGGCCCAGTGTTATAGTGTAAAAAGCATGAAAGATTTCGATAAGGATCTCATTATCGCCAATGGAAAGTTTACCTGCTGCCCCGGGATGAAGGAGAAATGCGCAGAGACCTGCGCGGTGAAAACAGAGAAAGAGTGTGAAAAGGAAGTTGAAAAGGGGCAAGGTCCTGAAGCTTCATGTCCTAAAAAGAAAAAGTAATTATAAGCATAAAAGAGTGTTGTGGGGCAAGCCTTGCTTGCCCCTTTTTTTATGTATCAAGGGAGCCTGTCCCTACAATTTTCAAAAGGGAACCTATTAGGAGTTCAAGCGGCGTATATTTCTACAGGCATTTCAATTTTCTTTAAGGGTAGTCTTTTTTGATTTAGGATGTCAAAAAAATCACGTTCTATTTTTTTTAAGGTTTTTACTTCATAGTAGCGTTCGCCACAAAAAGTACACTCTTCGCAAGGTACGTTTTCAAAAAGCATAAAATGTCCATCATGCTTATAGATATACTCAGCCTCTTTAAAAACCAGGTTTTTATTGCCGCAAAAATTGCATTTTGCCATTTTATCCTCTCACGTAAGGTGTTTTAAATTTCGGTGGTCTCGGAATATAAACGGTTATGATAACCACTTTGTCATCCTTTTCACCGCAAACAATGTGAATGGGGACGCCGGAATCGGAAAATCCGACCACCAGACAAGATTCCCCGCGTTTGTCTTCCGGGTAGTTTTCAAGTATTCGACCGGACAATATTGCTTCTTCGACATCTGAGATCATCAGGTCATCATTCATTCGTTCTCGGTCTCCATGCATAGAAAAGTAATAGTCTTCGTTTTCGACGCATTTTTTTATCCATTCGAGTTTCATAAAACAATTAAACTACAAATTGAAAAATATTGCAAGCCTTTTTCCAACCCATATCTTAATTAAAAAGCTTAGGGGACAGCTAAATTTCGCCTCTTTCTTATCGGGTTTTTTGATCATTGACCTCAAGACCAATGTTGCTTTGTCGGCGAAAATATATTTATTTCGTTGTTCCATGTCGCACGTCGCATGTCGCACTGAAGAGAGTGCTGCACACGAACGATAGAAAAGAGGGGAGCCCATTCCGATTGCTCTTTACATCGACGCCCATAATATGGGATAATATAAGCATGAAAGACGAAACGTGTATTGTCATGGAAAACAAGCATATAATCAAGAAATTCTATATGCTGAAAATCAAGGCCCCATACATCTCGGAAAATGCCAAACCCGGCAACTTCGTGATGCTGAAAGCCTCCAGCGGAATCGACCCCCTGCTGAAACGACCCTTTGGGGTTTTTAATACAAAATATCCCTTTACCTGGATTTATTACGAGGTGGTGGGCAAGGGAACGGCGGCGATTGCCAACTTAAGGACCGATGATAACGTCCAGGCGCTGGGTCCGCTGGGGAACCGGTTCCCTACGCTAACCGGTAAGAATATCTTAATGGTGGCCGGCGGCAGGGGGATTGCCCCCATTCATTACGCCATCAGCGATTATATATCGACTAATAATGTCTACCTTATCTACGGCGCCCGCTCCGCCGGCGACCTCAACCTGGTGGACGAGTTAAAAGCGCTGGATATGAAAAAAATGTTCCTGTACACAGACGACGGCAGCGCTTATCAAAAAGGGTTTGTTACTACCGACATCCGCCGCATTATCGCGGAACATCACATCTATGTCACAGTTTCCTGCGGCCCGGACGCCATGTTTGAAAGCCTGGCCCATGAAATCGGCGGTATAGGGACAGAGAATTGGGTCTCATTGGAAGCGCTGATGGGGTGTGGTTTCGGCATCTGTTACAGTTGCGCGGTCAAAACAACGGCGGATGAATATAAAAAAGTATGCTCCGACGGTCCGGTTTTCAGGATGGAGGAAATCGCATGGCAAAAACAATAGACCTCTCCGTGGACCTCGGTTTCATCCAACTGAAAAATCCCATTATCCCGGCTTCCGGAACGTTCGGTTACGGCGAGGAGTTCCAGGCTTTTTTTCCCCTGGATATACTGGGCGCGTTCGTGTTGAAAGGGATTTACAAAAACCCCCGGAAAGGCAATCCGCCCCCCCGCATCCATGAAACCGCCGCCGGGCTGCTGAATTCCATCGGCCTGGCCGGGCCCGGGGCCGATGAATTAAAGAAAATCATCAAACGCACCGCCGCATTAACACACACCCCGATCATTGTCAATGTCTGCGGCGGGTCGGATGAAGAGTACCTGGAAGTGGCACGAATCTTCGACGCCATGGAAGAAGTTTCCATACTGGAATTAAATATCTCCTGCCCCAATGTGAAAGCCGGGGGCAAATGCCCGGCCCAGGACCGGGACCATACTTTCCGCCTGGTAAAACTGGTCAAAGAAAATACCCAAAAACCCTTAATGGTTAAACTTTCCCCCAATACCCATGATGTACCGGCAGTGGCGCTGGCGGCGCAGGAGGCCGGGGCCGATTGTATATCGCTGGTCAATACCTTCCTGGGCATGGCCGTGGATTTAAAGAAACGGGCCCCCGTGTTCAAGAATATCTTTGCCGGTCTGTCCGGCCCCGCCATCAAACCCCTGGCGCTAAAATTAGTCTGGGAAGTAGCTAAAACCGTTTCCATCCCGGTCATCGGCATCGGCGGCATTACCACGGGGAAAGATGTGCTGGAATTCATCCTGGTGGGCGCTTCCGCCGTTCAAACCGGGACCATCAACATGGTAGAACCTTGCGCTTCGGTTCGTATTATCAACGAACTGGAGGAGACCATGAAAACACTGGCTATAAGTAATTTAAACGAAATTAAAGGGAGATTAAAAATATGAAAGACCTAAAAGAAAAAATAATCATTGCCCTGGATTATGACAGTTATGAGGAAGCCAAAAAATGCGTGGACCAACTGGAAGGGGCCGTATTTTTTAAAGTGGGGCTCCAGGCGTTCCTGGAATATGGGCAGCAGGTGATCGCCTATTTGCAAAGCAAGCATAAAAAACTCTTCCTGGACTTGAAATTCAAAGATATCCCCAATACCGTTTACGGCGCGGTAAAATCCTCTTTCAAATACCAACCGAATTTTTTAACCATTCATGTTTCCGGCGGCGGTGAGATGATCAAAAAAGCCCTGGAAGCCGCCGGGGAAAACCCGGGTTTAACCGTCCTCGGCGTCACGGTTTTAACTTCCCTTTCCGACAAAGACATGGCGGAAACCGGGATAGCCCTTTCCACGGAAGACGCGGTTTTGAAATTATGTGAGTTGGGCTTGAACAATGGCCTAAATTCGTTTGTATGTTCCCCGCAGGAAATCGAACCCATCAAGAAGCGGTTTGGCAAGGATGTCGTCTTGGTGACGCCGGGTATTCGGCCCCAGTGGTCGGTTAAAGGGGACCAGAAGCGGGTATTCACGCCGGAAATGGCAGTGGCCGCCGGCAGTAATTACCTGGTGATCGGTCGCCCCATTACCCAACACGAAAACCCATCCGCCGCTTTCACTCAAATTTTACAAGAAATCAACCCGCTAAGAAAATAGCCACAAAGGCACGCATGAGCGAAGGCACAAAGGTTCACCAGGAGGTTTTAGTATTAAAAAATTCTTGGTGTCTTGGCGCGCCGTCTCTTGGTGGCAAAGGTTTGGCAAAATTGAAAAAATATTCTCATTATGATAGAATCGATGTATAATTATTTAATAAGGAGCAAAAATGCCGATGATTGCCGGAAACCTCAATGAGATCGATAATACGCTGGATAGCAAAGCCTTAAATGAGAATAATTACGAAGATTACTATGTGGCCTATGTGGCCACCCAGGAAGCCAGGGGGTCGAAGATCCTATATCTGAAATCTCCCGGAAGATAAAAAACATGGAAGATACCCAACTGGAGTTCTCCATCATATCCCGATTTTTTGAGAACCAAATTCCCAGGTATATTTTCCCGGTAATCGACAATGAGCCGTTGGCCCAACAGCTTATTCTCAACATCAGGGATGAACTTAAGGGGAGGGGCAAAGAAATCGGTCATCTCAAATTAGAGGAAAACGAAATTTCTATTTACTCTCAAATCGAACGGTTCCTGTCGGAAACCCCATGCAACGGTTTGTTGTTAAGCGGTATGGACCTATTGATATATCAAAATTCCCAGGAAACATTATCCAAACTCAACAAGGCCCGTGACGCCTTTGAGAAGTTTCGATTGCCCATTGCTTTCATCGTCAATAATGATAGCTTGAAAAAAATCATCCGGATAGCTTCCGACTTCTATCAAATGCGGGATTTGCCCGATTTCCATTTTACCGGAACCGTGGAAGAGAAGAAAGAAATCATTGAAATCGATGATTCAATAACAGAACTCTATCCTGATGAAGATTTGAAAATTGAACTCCTGGAAGAGCAATTGCTATTGCTGGGGAAAGGGCAAGATTTGAATGAAGACTCACTCAATTATACCGTTATACCTTTGCTGAAAATCTATGTCAATCGCAGGAATTCCAAAAGGGCGGAGGAGATATTTGACCGGTATATCAGGGGTAGGGAAAGCCAGGTAAAGGATAAGCTGGTATTGGGTGATTACTATTCCCTCAGGGAAAATATAGCCCCGGACATATATTGACTTCATTCATCATTCCATTTTTTTTATTCTTCTCTTACCCTCTTGTATTTGTTTGTACACACAATTTCGTGCTTTACATAACGCGATTTCGGATTTATTATTTAAAAAAGATAGTAAGGCGGGCCATATTTACTTATCTTTTCCTCTAAATGATCCTCTCTTGATTGCCGGAATTTTTCTAAAAAATCTTTAACCTTCCCTCGGAGTTCCTCTAAAGGAAATTCATTTAAACCATTCTCTTTGCAAGCAAATATATGCCGGTTAACGCCCCTCTTTTCCGGCGGTAAACTTTCATATAACTCTGAACCCGCCATATAATCCAGTATTTTCACATTTACCCGGTCAAACGGGGTGTCAAGGATGTAAGTAAACGTCTCTTCTATTGTTGCCCGGGTTTCCATCGGCGCCCCAATGATGAAATTCCCAACCGTATAAAGCCCGGTTTTATCGGCATACCGGATGAGTTGGCTTAACCGCCGGAGTGAGATTTTTTTCCGGTAAAAACGTTGTATCTCTTGATTGGCTGTCTCCACACCAAAACTGATGATGGATACATGCGTTTTTTTTGCTGTCTCCAGGAACTCTGCATCGATACGGGTCCAACTACTCACGGCAATTTTCATATCTGTAGTCAGGTCCCGGTCTGAAAGTTCTTTCAATAATGATTTTGCCCGTTTAAGATCATAGGTGAAATTATCGTCGGTGATCCAGATGTTGCGATAATGATGCTTTTTAAGTTCAGAGAATTCATTTAATACATAAGGGATGGAGTGTGCTTGATATTTCTTGTGCCAGGCCTTTCGCTGACAGAAGATACAGTTGTTAAGGCAGCCGGCTGAGGTGCGTATCAAAGTGGATTTTTGCAGTCCGGGTTTTTGGTCTACTGTTCCGCCGTGTTCGGCATAGGGCGTTAATAGGCTCCTGTCCGGGAACGGCAATTGGTCAAGGTCGGTAAGGGGCCGGAGTTCCGGCGGTGGGTTTCCTGTCATAAGACTTTCCACGATGATATTAATGCTATTGGAATAACTCCCGGCTAACGCATAGTCAAATTCTAAATCAAAAGCTTTTGTGGGGGGGTTAGGGGGGCGGTTTTCTCGAAAAGAGCCCCCCTCTTTAAATGTGGAATAACCCCCTAATGCAATATCATTCCCAAATAATAAAATTTTCTTTTTTCGTCCGGCGCCGCTGCCAACCCTTTTTATCATCTCACGGATCAATTTTTCCCCGTGGTGAATATTTATGGCCCGTTTGAGGGGAAAGCTATCCAATTCGAATATCACCACATCTGCTTCGTCTAAGCCTCGGGAGAATTTTTCCATATCAAAAGTTTCGATGGAATAATCAAGGTAATTAATAATATGGTGTCCTGCCTGTTTCAAAAGGGAGGAGAGATAAAGTAAATCCAATGAAAACCCGAACCGCCGTTCTTTAAATTCACCTGGGGCGGGATAAACCAATAATATGTTTGCCATTGGTTACGCAGTGACCATGTTATATTTTAATAGTTGGGATAAGGCATACAGCGCCCAGGAGGCGCCGTCTTCTATTTCATGAAAAGGCCATATCCCTTCGGGTAAGCGGTTATCCATTATCCAACGGTAGGATTTCTGAAACACTTCTGTCGGTATCGATTCTTTGTATTGCAGCAGTCCCAGTAGGGCAATTGAGGTACAGAATACATCAGGGGCCGCGGGGTGGTTTTTCCAGGGGGCAAAACCACCGTCGTTTCGTTGGTTTTCCCTGAGCCATTCAAGTGTATCATCGATAAGGTTCTTGTCCTTCGGATTGTATCCCGCTGTTCCGAAGGCCATAAGGGTATATGACGCTTTATAAGTGAGGGAATTCTTTTCCGATTTCCATAATTCTTCAAGTAGAGAGAGTTTTTCTTCATTAGCAAGCTCAGGAAAGAGATAAAAAAGTATGCCGGTGACGGGAATACGGCTGATATCCCGCTGCGACCGTCCCCATAATCCATGTTTGTTTTCCTGGAAAGAGATAAAGCCAAGGGCTTTTTGAACCGCAGCTCGGCTCCCGATCTCATCCACCAGCTTTAAAAAGAATGCATTCCACATGGTATCTACGGTGCTTACCCAACCGCCATCCGGGTGTTGTTCATTAAGGCAGCGGTCCACGATTTGATGGGGAATCGAATTCCGGGATAACCCGCTTAATAACAGCAGCGATGCGGTTTTAGTGATGCGTTTCAGGTCGAGGTTTTTCCGGTTCATCTCTGCCATCATGTTCCGGAGGGACATTAAAGTAGGTAATAGGTCATTCATTTTGTATTCCCGTGTTCCTGAAGCAACACCTTTATTATAGTATTGTATAGAATATTTTCAAGGTCTTTGGCGGATAAATTTTTTACTGATTTCAACAGTTGAAGGGATTCCAGGGGTTTATTAAAGGGGAAATCGGAACCGAAAATGAGTTTTTCGCTGCCCACGATGTCAAGACCGGCCTGGAGGATATCCGGTTCCTTTATGGCAGAGATGTCAAAATGGAGAGTGGGATAATCCTTCAGGGCATTCAATGTGGTTTTGACCTGTTCCAATTGTGGGCGATGGTTATTGCTTTCCGGGAAATCCGCGCCCAGATGGGCCAATATAACAACAAGACCGGGTGTATCTTTGAATATGTCTTGTTTGAGACGTTCAACCCGGTTCACTCCCGCATGCAAAAGCAGGGGAATTCCATGCTGTTCCATGTATCGATAGGTATCTTTAAACTCTTGCGAAAAGATATTTTTCCCATTGGAGTCTTTCTGAATTCTCTGGCCGTAGACATGCTCTTTGAAACCCTTTACCCCGTTTTCCAGCCAATAACCGGGTTTGTAGTCGATGACGGTAAAGGGAATAAATTTATCCGGGTATCTGCGACTGATAGCCACTGTATAATGGTTAGCTTTTTCAAGAGCGACATATATGGAAGGATAAGGGAATATGATGGTTTTCTCAATCCCGGCTGTGGCCATATTGGCCAGAATTTCACTCTCTGCATGTTCGTCAGCCAAAAAATTCTTAAAAAAATCATTCTCCCTTTTTCCCGGCAAATTCCATTGGAGTTTATGAATATGACAGTGAGCGTCTATGGTTTTCAAGGTTTGTATTCCTCAAGATATTTTTGCAGTTCTTGTTTTTCGTTTTTCCTGGTATTAAAGTCTGTTAACCATTCACGAAATTTTCCCTCTGCCAGAGGTTTTAACTGCTTTAATGCATCCTGCATCTTTTTAGGCGCAGGTTGATGAACTTTAAAGAATCCCTCGGCTTCGATGCGTTTTGCATTTTTGATCGTGTTTTCATAAAAACCACCGCTCATCCTTTCTAAAAGCCGGATAGAAGGATAATTTGCTTTATGAACGGTCCATCCGTATTTTTCAATAGGAAGGGTTTGAAATAGTTTGTTCATAGTTAAAAAGGTATAATATTTTTCTTTGAGGTCCGGTATAAGAGCAATTTCAATAAAATTAGCATTGGCGGTTGTCCGGTTTACGGCAATGAGTCCCACTGGATGTTTATATTTGACTTTTGAAAAAATAGTATATTGGAACCGGGCTTTTTTATAGACTGAGGAAAGGAAAGGTTTGTATAGTTTAGCAAGGAGATCGAAAAAGACAGTATCGATACCTTTTTTTAATTCGATTTGATCGTCGATAATCAACGAATCATCTCTGCATACCTTGCCGTTTGAGGCATGAAACCCTCCGAGACAGATTCCCCAGTTTGGACATTCACGGCAAGTTGGGTATCTCCATTCTGTCTTATTAAAATCGGAAGGTTCCTTTTCTTCAATAGTAAATCCTGTGCCAGGGCAGAGTTTTAGAATGCAATCGCTATTTAAAGTCTCTTCTTGTCTTCCAAGGAAGCAGGGTTGGTTGATTTGTTTAATCAAGCCCCCATCTTCTATGAATGTATTGAGAAAGCATACCGGGTAAGCTTTGGCAATGGCTTCGATATGAAAGTCCTGTCGTATTCTTAAAAGCTGTTCAATCGATGCTTTGTGTTCAAAATACCCCAGGGGATTTTCTTCCTCAATGGACTTCAGGATATATTGAGTGGGAATGATGCGGTTAAGATTAATGTGGGTTAGTTTGATATCTGAGTTCGTAAGGAATTTAATAGTATCATAAAAGGTTCTGTAATTGATTCTTAAAGGAGAGAAAAATATCCCGGTTTGTATCCTTGAGTTTCCCAATAATCGTAGATTTTCTATAATTTTAACAAAAATGCTGTCATCTTTAATCCCCATGATCTGCCGGTACATTTTTTTTTCTGAGGAATGGAATGCGACATCGATGCGTTCCACATGGTTTTCCAGGTAGGGAATATCTGTGGGTTCTAACAGGGTAACGTTGAGCTCCAACCGGATAGTAATGCCTTTGTTTTTTATATAAGCTAGTACTTCTCTCCAGTATGGGATAGTTAAAAATTCACCTCCGGTGAGAATGATTTTATTGCAAGTCTTCCGGTATATAGTATCAATGACTTTTTTGATCTCCTCAATCGGAGGTTGAAGTGCATTTTTCGGGGTTTCCAAATCGTTCATAGATTTCCACTCCTCCATCTCCATCAGCCTTGTAAATATGCTTTTCATCAGCCATTATACCTCGAGTGAATGCGGCAGAGGGTATTTTATTTATATATTCTATATTAAGTACATCGGCAATACTGTAGATCAATGCTCCATTTTGGCCATCGGCAATATAGAGAAATTGGTCTTGAATGAAAAGATCACGGGCTTCTACCGTTTGTACCCTGTTCACCAACATGGGGCTATCCGGTTCATTCACATCATATATAAATACTCCGCCTTTGCCGGCGGCGATAAACAAATAGCCGTCATTTTCCAGTATGGTCCAGCAGCGGCCCTGGATTCCTTTTACTTCGGCTTTAAGGTTAAGTTGGTGATCGAATATTTTAAAGCCATCATGAGAACAGGCCGCATATACCGCCCGGTCATTCACATGAACCCCAATTACTTCTTCTTCATCCCCCGTATAACTGCCCACCTTTTTTAAATTCTTGTTATCGGAGCAGTCGATCTTTAAAAGTCCGCCCGTGTAGGCGGCCAGGTACGCATACCCTTCGTAAACATCACAATCCCATACTCCTTTAGGCAGTACGATACCGCTGACCAAACGGGGATTTCCAATGTCGGATAGATCAGCCACCTTTAAGCCGATGGCTTCACAGGATAAAAAGGCATAATCTCCTTTTGTGATCACCTTAGCCACCCTGTTCCGGTTCGATTCAATCTTACCCACCATGGCAAAATCCTTTTGTTTATCGTAGATTTTAATCCCCAATACGTCAGCCACCAGGAGATAATGTTTGTATAAAGCCATATCTTTGGGCCAGCCTTTGAAAGCGGCAAACCGGTCATCCAAAACGATATGTTTTAAATCGGAAATGTCCAATATACGCAGGCCAAATACATCGGCAATGTAAAGACGGTTTCCCTGGAGTTTGATATCGTCGACAAACGAGTAACCGGGAAAATCAAAATGGGCGATTTTTTCCCCGGAGTCTTTTAGGAAAAAATCAATGCCCTTTTGCGTATAAGCAACAGCCGTTATCCTATTATCAGCGTCTACTGCCCGCGGTTCTTCCGGTAAGCCTTCCAGGCGGCGGACATTGATCTGTGCTTTTTCATCCTTTCCTGTAAAGGAAAACCCCTGTACTCTTTCCAGGGGTTGCAGAGCATGGGTTTGCTGCACATTATCCAGTACCATTCTAAAAATATCACCTTTATTATCCCGGATAAACAAGTAGTCCTTGTCTAAAGTGAAATCGGAAAAATGGTAAAAGGGGATATAGTAATCTTTTATTACTGGATGGTCTGGATTAACCATGACCACGCCGCCGGATTTATAACTGAGAACCCATTCTTTCCATACCTGGATTTTATGCCAGTTACCCCCGACTTTCTTGATCAGCATGTTTTCAGGCAATAACCACCACCTCTCATCCGGGTCTTCTACCCCTATTATCTTGTCTGCCTTTTCTAATGATTAATTGCAGTTGCAGTTAGAGCAGCCAAAACACCAATTACCACCGTTGAATTCTTCCCAGATTTCTTCGGGGAAATCCATTCCCTTTTCTTCCTGAAACATTGGCGCTTCGTACACTTTCTTCTCTTTCATATTTTTCACTCCTTTTAAAAAAAACTATTTTTGACCCATTCGATTACCTTTTATATTATACTACTTTCTTGATTTTTTGTAAACTCATTTTATGTTTTTTAATCCTTTTCCTTTAATTCGGAGAAGTCGTTATCCCTGTAGATGGGGTGGACTTCCCTGATGTCTTCCAGCCCCATGAGCCACATGGCCAGCCGCTCGACTCCTAAACCGAAGTTAGTCAGCAGGAAATTCGAATATGGGATCATTTTGGGATACCACCCCAGTTGTTTTTCTACTCCTGCTGCCTGCAGTTTTTGGCGAAACAGGTTTTTATCGGTTTGTTTTTGATTTCCTTCTACTCCTTCGCCAACACCAGGGAGCAGCAGGTTAAAGGTACGGGTATATTTTTGATTGACGGGAAGTGCGGTCCAGGATGCTATTTTACGGGGTAAATGAGTTACAAAGACAGGCCCTGCACTGGCGATTTCTATTTCGTATTTCCCCACCGACTGTCCATTGAGATGGTATTGGTTTTCTATTTCGGGGTAGGGCAGTATGGGGAAGGTTTTTTGTTTTACGGCGGTGAAATTGATCGGGCTTAATGAGGCAAACGGGCTTTTTTCGAATTTGTCCAGCACAAATTTAACCAGTTTTTCCACTTCCGCCATGGTTTCTTCCAGAGAACGGTTGAGGCCGGCAACTTCCAGCAAGTCGAATTCAGCCAGGTGCCGGTTGGTTTGTACCTTCTCAGCCCTGAAGCATTTCTGTATGGAAAAGGCTTTTTGCAACTGAATCGCGTAAATATCCAGGAATAGGGAATTGCTGGATGTGAGTCTTGCCGTTTTACCGAAAAACGCCAATTCGAAGGTTTCGTTTTTGTTTCTCCCGAAGTGAATCCCGGGCAGTCGTACTTCGGTGTACCCGTTAAGAGCGAGATATTCTCTTAATGAGTTTAATAGGAAAGAGTATGCCCTGGCAACCTCTTTTGTCTTGTGACTCCAAAAATAATCTCCTTGTTTCTTTATATGGGAGAGCAAATTACAGATGGCCGGGTCCTTTTCTTCCAATGTCACCTCAAAAGAACAAAAGTCATCGATCTGGAAGGATTTTAGTTGGTCGTAAAGAAAGGCGTCCAGGGTCTCTTTCTTTGCAACCAACCGGAATTCTCCCTGGGGGAGTTCCATTTGAAACAAGATAAGGTTTACCCGGTCGCTTATATCCTGAATTCTTCCTTCAATAATTTTAAGCGTTGCCATTTACTTTTTCCCAAAATTAAACTGTAATTCCAGGTACATCGTCATTAATCAGGTGTGAGATATCTCATATTAAGGTATTCTTTTAAGCGTTTTATCAGAGCATCATCTCCGGGGAAACCTTTTTGACCAGATAATCCGATTTCTTTTATTGCCTCCTCCATTTTAGTGATGAAGAACTTTTTATCCTTTATAGATTCTATATCTTCTGCCGCTGACATTAATAATTGCTTGTATTCCTTCTCATTCGCATTAGGGTCTATATAATATTTTGCTCTGGCACTGTCCCAGTAGGTATTATAATCCTTTTTTCTTTTGTTAAGATGATCTAAGGCTTCATTTAAATATTTACTTTTTTCACTTTCCTCCGCTTGAAATTTTGATAATTCGATGAGAACAACTGCTATATTACCTAGTGTTTCATCACTTGTTTCTTTTTTAGTATTTCTAACTTCCAACGACTTCCCATAATACTTTTTGGATTTTTCTAACAAATCATAGTTCTCATTATTATTAGACCACCAGTCACGCCATTTTGCATTAATGGATTTTCCCATTATTTCGTTCTTTTTAAAATCGTACAAATCCCAATATAAAAGGCCACACAAATGAAACAACGTGCTATTTATATCCGAATCTTCTTTTAATAAATCCCGATTTCCAATGTATTCGTATATTTTTTTTACTTTTTCAAAGTTTTCTATACTTTTGTTTTGTGTTAATAACTTGGCATAAACAATCATTAGCCAACCGTCATCTGTGGCGTCCTCGATAATTTTCTCTCTAATTCTCTCATACTTTTTTTGATCGTCTGGGTTTAATATAAGCTCTGCAGATGAAATAATTCGGTTTTTTTCATCCTTATCGAACAACTCTTGAGCCCATCTTGCTAGATTTTTTTTCTCATGCAAAAAATCGACTTTTTCTTCAACTTCTTTGAATTTTTCCAGTTTTTCCTTCAGTTCTTTTATCGTTCGCCAGCCTCCAAGGGCTAAAATGGCTGCAATAATGGCAATGGCAGTAAATAAAGCAGAGTAAAATCCATTCAGGCGATCGATGATCTCGTCATATTCACTTTTTATTGCTATCTCGTTTTTATCGGCATTAATTTCATTTGAAACCTTATCGCTTTGAGTGATATTAGCACTTTGGTTAAAATATGGCCAGTGATTTCGATAAATATATTGATAACCTAAAAATATTATTGCCGCCGGTATGACGGCCAGGAAGATATAATGAACAATGGAATCCTTTTTCAAGAAATTCCAAAATCCCTTTACCCATGCTTTATACACAACAATCAGAATGTATAAAACGATGAATGCTATAGCCGCTTTAAAAAAAATCGGCTTGTCCATTTCAGCTAAATGACAACATAAAAGAGGAATGTTCCATATTATTAATATGAGTCCTACTATTCTTATGATATTTAAACATTTTTTATGTTTCTCTTCGAACTTTTCTCCATAGCCTTTTTCAGCCATGAAAATCCAGTCTGAAAAATTTTCTATTTTCTTGTCGCAAATCCAGTCCCCAAAATTTTTTATTGTTTTTTTTATTTTCACACATACCCCCCTCAAAGTGAGAAAGAACCTCTTCGCGTTCATCCTTTATCCTCCGTTTCAATCAAAACCTTCTTTTCGACCCATTGGTTTAGAAGCCGATCCAGGTCTTCTTTCAGTTTTTCATCCTCGACATCATACAAATTTTTCAGTTCGGTGAATACCCCTTTAACATTTTTCCTTCCATCGAAAAGGGAAAGCATGTCATAGGCAACTTCGTTCAGTTTATAAATGGCGCCGTTGGCGATGTTGAACAATTGAAACCGTTTCTCTTTGAAATCGCCTTTAAAAAGACTAAAATCATCCGCCAGTCTATATACTTTATCATCCAGACTTTGGTTCACTGCTTACCTCCGGTTCGTAGACTCTATTTTTTCTTTCCAGCATTGGGGATCAGCGGCGTTAAAATCGCCGGTCACACTGTAGGCAATGGCCCGGCAGCCGCCGCAATTGCCCAGCAATTCGCAGGCGCCGCATTTTTCGCCCACCAGTTTTTTATTTCTTAATTTCCACAACATGTCCGAAGTATACCATATTTTATATAACCCGTCATCCAGGATATTACCGATAGGGATTTCCAGTCTTCGGCAGGGTAACACAGTTCCATCATGCAGGATGGCAATACTACTAAAACCAGCCGGACAAAAACCGCCTATTTTTTCATCAATAAGCCCCCAAAGCGGCCGGGATACCCGTATTTTAAGACTCCCCCTTTTCTCAATTTCAATCTTCCTGTTATAAACCGCTTCATAAACCTGTTTTAGCTCCCCGGGTTCCAGGTAAAATTTCTCCATATCCTCTTTACTTTGTGGAACCATACGTTCAATGGTGAGGAAATCTATTTTTAGAAGTTCAGCCAGATCGATGATTTTAATCGCTTCGCCCCGGTTCTGTTTGTGCAGGGTGAACATGATGCTGACATTAAACCCTTTATCCTTCAGAAGCTTTAACGCCTCCACCGATTTGCTAAAACTGCCTTCCCCTCTCAGGCTATCGTGGATTTCCGCGTTGGCGCCATCCAGCGATACCTGTATCTCTTTTAATTTTGAGAATTTCTTAAGTTGGTCTGCGATAGTCTCATCGATCAATGTACCATTGGTTAAGATGCCGGTCCAGTAGAAAGCAGTGGAAGTCTCAAAAAATTCCAGTAATTTTAAGAGCAGGTCTTTTCTCAAAAAAGGTTCGCCGCCGGTCAGCGATACCCGGCCACTTCGATTCCACTTTACCAGGGTGCTTTCCAGTATGTGTGCTATTTCTAAAAGTTTTTTCGCGTCAAGTTCCTTGAACTGGCGTCCTTCCTGGTAGCAGTGCAAACACCGTAAATTACAGCGCTCCATAAAATGCCATTGAACATAAAATCTTTTTTTTTCAGGGTCTATCTGCATCTTTTCTCTTAGATAATATATCCTATTCAATCCGTGAAGTATAAAACAAATCGATTTTAATGTCAAATAAAAAAACGGTGAAGTGGTCCGTACTGCCGATAATACCGAAGACACTTTTGAACAAACTCCCGGTGATATTGTCTCTACGGATGTGGATTTTTTTAACTGCCCCTTCCTTCTCACAAGATGAATGCATTGGAAGGGCTTGATAAATCAAGCCCCCTACAGATCCATGCCCCTATAATAAACGGGGCCAACATTTTCATAGTGGCCCCGTTATAATTGACTATCCCCTATTACTGATACACTATTTTTATCGATCGTATTCTTTTTATGTTTCCTGGCTTGCTTGTTTTTCAAGCGCCGCATATGTTCACTTCTATACCCGATAAGCCGCTCTTTATTCCCACTAAATACATACCGGCCATAGAAACGAACTTTATCCACCACTTCCTTTAACCGCGAATAAGCCCGGTCGCGGATTTCTTTGGCTTCATTGGGCCGCATCCTGTCCCGCGTGGCATTAGCCAACAACATCGATAGGTCAAAGGATGCCTGGGCCGCTTTGTCAAGAAGCGACATATCGAAAGGAATCTCTTCCAATATTACACGGTTGGCCCTTCCCAACACCGCCAGGTCATTCAAGTCCTGGATTCTTTTCGCATGACTCTCCCCTTTGGAAATGACTTTCAGGTAGTCCAGCAGATGCGGGTACCCGCAGAAGGCAAAACGAAAATGGTGCAGCAGTTGTTTCCGTAAATCGAAACCAAGAGCGGCCTGTTTTTCCCATTCAAGCACGCTTTTCTTTGCGGAATTCAGTCGGACATACCATTGAGCTTCGGCGGCAGTGGCGGTATCGGATAGAATAGGGAGAGAGTCCAACAAATCCATGGGTAACCCGGCGGCCGCCAGGGCTTCCTTATCTTCAAGCGCCCAATGATAAAGCGTATCCGCTTCATATATATAGATCGACATTGGAATGTGGTGGGGGGATTTAATTTCATTTTCCCCGGGTTTTATCTCAAGTTTTTCCATAGCATTGCTCCTATTTCTAAATTTCTCATAATATTAAGAATGGATATTATAATAGTAGAGCGGGACATGTCAAGTCTTGCCCGGGTAAAAAGCAAGAATTCCTTTAATTTCCCTGTTCTATGGATTCGCCGCACCATTTCCACCACCCGGGCACCCCATTTCCACCACTTCGGGATATGATTTCTACCACTCATTGAACCATTTTCCACTACTTCGGAACTCATTTTCCACCACTTATTGACCAAGTTTCCACCGCTCCGGGGGGCGGATTTTTTGCCTGTCCCCTTCCGTTCCAAAATTATGGGCCACCAATCCAGGGAAGGGCGAACTCAATCCCTTTACTTTTTATCCATTTGTGTATATAATAGTCGCTGTGGAGATCAAGGCGCATGGATATTAATCTCGATACCAGTTTAGACGACCTGATCCGGGAAAACTTGAAAGACATCGGCGCCCGGATAAAGGACATACGCAAACGTTTAAGAATCAGCCAATTGCAAATGGCCGAAACCATTAAAATTACCAACAGCTACCTGTCGGACATCGAAACCGGCAAGGGAAACCCCGGCCACTCGTTTTTCTTCAAACTGGCAAAACTCTATGATGTAAACCTCAATTACCTCTTCCTGGGGAAAGGAGAGATTTTTTTAGAGACCACTCGCCCAACTGATTCCGACGACCCCAATTTCCCTAATATCAGGACCACTGAAGACCTATGCTGGTATATGGTACGCTCGCCGCTATTCCGTCACCAGATTTTGGGCTTTGCCGCCAAGTTAAGGTACGAGAGTAAAAATCTCATAGAGATGGATATGGAAGATTTTCATTCAATTAAAGTCAGATAAAGACCTTAGGGGATTTTCCCTTCTTCCATCGACGAACCACCGGAGCCGCCGGCGACCCTACATCCAACCACATAGTTCATTGGCTAGAGATACATGGCATTATTTTCTTCGCGCCCCTTCGCGTTCTTCGCGGCGATCCTTTCAATTTTCGTAGAGATAGATATATCAAACATCTCAACGTCCATTTAAATCGTTAAAATAAATTTTTATTTTTTTCTTGACATGGTTTTAATCTAATGGTATAAATTCTTTCTTATAAAGGATAAATTCAAATGACGATTGGATTAATATTTATCATACAGACGGATATGCTTTGCGGTGTGGCCGAAACATTCGTGATAAATTCGGGAATCACAAAAGCAAAAATTCCATCGACCGCCGCGGCCCCGGAACTTCATCATGCGGCAAAGGAAATTCCTCATGCAAGAACGGAACTTGCCCATGTGACGCCGGAACTTCCTCATGTAAGAATGGAATGTCTTCCTGCAGCAGTGGAACTTGCTGATGTAAGAGTGGAAAGTCCTCATGTGACGCCGGAACCTGCTCATGCAGCAGTGGAATGTCCTCATGCAAGAGTGGAACTTGCCCATGTGACGCCGGAACTTCCTCATGTAAGAGTGGAATGTCCTCATGCAACAGTGGAACTTGCTCATGTAACAGTGGAAAGTCCTCATGTAACAGTGGAATATGCTCATGTAAAACCCCCCTACGATAAGATCAATAATAACTTTAAAACCGCACTATTTTTGGAAAGCAAAACAATAGCTAGAAATAAAATAAATGACCTTTGGAGGTATTCATGAAATTTACAAGACTAGAATTGGTGAAAACTTTAGAAGAAGCGCGAATCGGCGTTAGGAACTCCCTTACAATACCCATCATCACGGGGAGGGTAATCAACCAGGGCTACGACGAAACAACACTCAAAGGCCTGGATTCCCTTTACCAGCAAGCTGAACTGAAATTCATGGAAAAAGACAAATCCTATCAGGATAAAATTATTGCCGGTAAGGAATTCCGTGGTATGTTTAAAAAGGCCTATAAATATTATATGAAGTATATAAAATTGCTTCGAAAAGCCTTATGGGAAGATGAAATTGCCATGGAAAGCCTGGGCATATTCGGGGAACGTGAAAGAACCAAAACCGGCTGGATGGTCCAGGCCAAAGAGTTCTATAATAACGCCATTAACAACCCGGCTCTCATGGAGAAAATCAGCAGGTTTGCCATTACCAAAGAAAAATTGGAAAACGGTTTGAAATTAATAACCGATGTCGAGGCGTCGGATGATTTCCAGACTTTCAAAAATGGCGAATCGGAAGTCGCGACATTTTACAGGAACAAGGTGTTCACCCAACTGTACCGCCGCATGCTGGAATTTAAACAAGCCTGCATCAATGAATTCGAAGAGGACCCCCAACTGCTTGAAATGATCGGCATCCCTGCCTTAACAGAGGGCTATAAGCGAAAAACGACGGATCCTACTACGGAGAATGGAACGAATTCCCACTCCAGCGAAGGCACAGTGTGATGCCGGAGGTCCGGCATTTGACGTTTGACGCTTGATGGCCGGTGAAAAAGGCCGGCCCTTCGTTTATATTGGAACCGGGACAGGAACAGACCAAAAGTACAATTTAAACGCAACTTATTCTTTTATTCCGAACTCTTGACATTTGTTCCCGGCTGCATTAGTATAAGAACTTAAACAACACCCTTTATATAGAATGCAAATAAAACCAATATAATAAGGAGTAGATAACATGTTCGATAAAACCGTTTATATCGAGAGACGCAAGTTATTGAAAAAACAAGTCAAATCCGGGGTCATCCTTATCCTGGGCAACGTCGAAAGCCCCATGAATTACCCCGCCAACACATACCCCTTCCGCCAGGACAGCAACTTCCTGTATTTCTTCGGGCAGGATAAACCCGGGTTTGTCGGGGTCATCGATGTCGAAGAAGATAAGGATTATCTATACGGCGAAGATTTTACCATCGATGATGTCATATGGATGGGCCCACAGCCCAGCGTAAAAGAACTGGCCGCCGAGGTAGGGGTTTCCTACACCGGTTCCCCGGCCCAGTTGGCCGAGAAGTTAAAAGACGCCCTATCAAAAAAACGAAAGGCCCATTTCACCCCGCCTTACCGAGCGGAAAACGCCATACAACTGGAGAAACTCCTGGATATTCCCATCAACAGCATTAAAGAAAACGCCTCGGTGGATTTGATTAAAGCCATAGTGGAACAACGTTCGCTAAAGTCTGCCGCGGAAGTCCGGGAGATCGAAAAAGCCCTGGAAATCTCCTATGAAATGTACGCCCTGGTCATGGGAATGACCAAACCGGGTATCTATGAACGGGAAATCGTGGGTAAAATCGAAGGCGCCGTGGGTTCTTACGGCGCGTATGTCTCATTTCCCATTATCCTATCCATCCACGGAGAGACCCTCCACAACCACCACCACGCCAACCTGTTAAAACAAAATAATTTACTGGTGACCGATTCCGGCGCCGAATCGCCCCTGCATTATGCTTCGGATATCACCCGGACATTCCCGGTGGGCGGACGCTTTACACCCGAACAAAAAGACATTTACCAGGTGGTGCTCAATTCCCAACTGGCGGCCATCGATTCCGTTAAACCGGGCAAACCCCATAAAGAGGTCCATCTCCTTACCGCCGCCGTGATCGCGCAGGGATTAAAAGATATAGGTTTGATGAAAGGCGATATCGCCGCGGCTATCGAAGAAGGCGCCCACGCCCTTTTCTTTCCCCACGGACTGGGCCATATGCTGGGCCTGGATGTCCATGACATGGAAGACCTGGGCGAAAACTACGTGGGCTACGACGAAACAGTAGAAAGAAGCAAACAATTCGGCCTGGCTTACCTGCGCCTGGCAAAGGCCTTGAAACCGGGATACGTTGTTACTTCAGAACCGGGTATCTATTTTATCCCGGCTTTGATCGACCAGTGGAAAGCCGAAAAGAAATTCGAACAATTCATCGACTATGCAAAAGTAGAAAAATTTAAAGATTTCGGCGGCATCCGCATCGAAGATGACGTGTTGGTAACCGATAATGGCCACCGCGTGCTGGGTAAACCCATTCCCAAGACAGTAGACGAAATCGAAAAAATAATGGCCAAATAAAAATTACGCAGACCGCCGTAGCTGTAGGGAACAGGCAATGCCTGTTCCCTACCGTAAATGGGGGCGCGAAAATGCAAAAAATAAATAAATTCATCAAGACCACAATTTTGGGCGGTGTGGTCGTACTTTTACCCGTTTTCTTAACCATTTTTTTTCTCAGGTGGCTGTTTAACTTTATTACGCGCGTTCTCAGCCCGGTTACCAAATTGGTGGTAGAGAAGGCCCACATGCAAGAACAACTGGCAGACCTGCTGGTGATTTTGGTCATTATAGCCCTTTGTTTTTTTGTCGGTTTAACGGTCAGAACACGGTTGGGCCGTTTCCTGCACCGCCAGGTGGAAAATTGGATACTCAAAGTCGTACCCGGGTACACCCTTTTCAGGAATACCATTGAACAGTTCTTAGGGAAAGAGAAAACCCCTTTTTCCAGGGTGGTGTTGGTGCAAGCCTTCGGCAGCGGCAGCAGTACCTTGATGACCGGCTTTGTGACCCATGAACAGCCGGACGGCGACGGTCGGTACACCGTATTTGTCCCTTCCGCCCTTAATCCTACCACCGGCCTCATACTTCACCTGGAAAAACAGTATGTTCAACATGTACAGGTGTCCGTTGAGGCCGCCATGCGTTCCATTATAAGCTGCGGCGCCGGTTCCGGCGAACTGCTGGACAAACTTCGCGCCTCCGGCAGGTCAGGACCCTTTTGAAAAAGGGTCCCGACACCCCCTAAAACTTCTAATAATCAAAAGCTTTGGGAAGTCCAGAAACCTTTTCTCGAAAAGGTTTCTGGTCGTCGAAGACACTACTTGACGGTTTCTTGCATATGATTTTCCCGGATACGCATCCATTCCATTTTGAACCAGGGCGTGTAGTCCTGCGGCCGGGCCCGGAGCTCTTTGTCCAATTCCCCCGGCTCAATAAACCGCCACTGGGCAATCTCACCCGGATCCACGACTACCGGACCGTCCGATTTCCCGATAAAAACAGAACAAAGCTCGTTCTCTGAACCGACAGACTCATAGACCGCCCGGTATTGAAATCTAAACAGAAAATGCAAAGACGTTTCAATGCCCATTTCCTCTTTTAAACGCCGGGCCGCCGCTTCCCCGTATTCCTCACCCTTGCGGGGGTGACTGCAAACACTGTTGGACCAAAACAAAGGCCACAAAGGTTTTGCGGCGCTCCGGCGCTGCAGCAGCAATTGACCGCCGCCGTTAAAAATAAAAATCGAAAAGGCCCGGTGCAGCACCCCTTCTCCCCGGTGACATTCCACCTTATCCAGGTAACCCTTGATATCGTCTTCGCCGTCCACCAGGATCAGCAGGTCCCCGGAGCCGGGATTCGCCGCATAACGGGCCTTTAATTCATCATTCATCATTCATCATTCATCATTCTATTTTTACTTATCGGCCAGGGAAAAAACAGACAACCAGGTCAGACGGGCCGCTTTTTCGATCAGGGTCAGGTTGACCTTTTCAATGCTGTCCGAGGCGTGATGATAGTCGTCGGTCATGGCGCCGAAAAAAGCCGCCCAGGGGACTTTTTGAGAACTAAAAGACGCATGGTCGCTGCCTCCGCTGCCCCGGTCCGATTCCCTGAAAAAAATATGCAACCCCACATAGCGGTTGTTTTCTTTCAAGGCCCCCTTAATTCCCGGCGTCCGGGAAAGCTGCAAAGAGAAAAATTTCGCGGGATCGATGACTTTATCGACGCCTTCCGGGATCTCCATACCGAAACGTTTCGCCGCCAGCATAAGCCTTTCCATGGTCCATTCACGGCTCACCATATCCAGGTTGATATAGGCGACCGTCTTTCCCAGGGGGAAGAAAGGATGAAGGGTGTAATAACGCGAGCCCAGTAAACCCTTCTCTTCGCCGGTCCAGAGGGCAAAAAGCACCGACCGTTTCGGCTTCACCGGGTTCACGGCAAAAGCGTGGGCCGCTTCCATGACCGCCACGGAACCTGAGCCATTATCGTCCGCCCCGTTAAAAATATAATCACCACGTTTCCCCAGGTGGTCCAGGTGGGCGCCGATGACTACCACTTCATTTTTCAATTCCGGGTCCGAACCCTCGATAAAACCCAGCACGTTCCGGCATTTAACCAATTGCTCCTCCAACCGGGTTTCAATCTTCATCGCAACGCCCGGGAGCGCCATGGAATGAGGTTTGAAATCTTTTTCTATCCCTGCCATGAGCGTCTCCACCGTTTGCCCGGCATATCCCAGTATCTCGTTTGCCATGCCGCGGGAAACACGTACCGTGGGCAGCGTTTCCCAGGGGTCCGCGGAACCCTGCGCCAGGCTCATGCGCCGTCGTTCGCCCGGGTAAATCGGTTCGTTATCATTGGGCCGGTGCGAGGCGAGCTTTTCTTTAGGTACATCCGCTTTCTCTTCCAACAAACTTTCCACCAGGAGCACCGCGACCGCCCCTTTTTCCATGGCCAGCTTAACCTGCGGCGAGGCCATGTGCCGATCCGGCCTCTGGGGGAAATACTTTTGTTTTAAATCCTCTTTATTAAAAGGAGAATTGGGATTATCCTTGCCCGGGACGCCCGTAAGCAGCATCACTATTTTGCCCGAGACCTCCAGTTTACCGTAATCATCGTAATTGATCCCTTTCTCCACGATGCCGTAACCCGCAAAAACCACCGGCGCGGATAAAGTTCCCGCCGTGGAGGCGCGAAACTCATAATCGATCTCCGGGTTAAAAGACCTGGATTTAACCTGGGAACCCTTTTGGTATTCCACCCCTATTTGACTGTCCGCTTTCAGCAGTTCTTTTATTTCCATCTCCTGGAAGTAACCGCGCTCTTTCTTTTCCTCTTTTTTTTCAGGGGTGAGCGAGAAAAAGTCGGCATGGCCCGTTTTTACCGGGAAGTCGCCGGCCGGCTTAATATCCCAGAGACTAAACATGGTCGCCGCAAATTCAGCGGCGATCTCATACCCCTTGCCGGCCGTCTCCCTTCCCTCCAGCAAATCCGAAGAAAGGAATTTCAAAAATTTCCCGGCCTCTTGCGCGGTAATCGATTCGAAACCCGGTTTAAGTTGTTCCGGGACCGGTTGAACTTCCGCCACCAGCGAAAAATTTTCCCCTTTATTATCCTGGCCACACAGGGGGGGCAGGGGGGAAAAGAGGAAAAGAACCGTTATCAAGAAACAACATAAGATCAAAGCCTTCAGCTTTACATGATTTTTTATTTTATTCAATGAACACCTCCGTATTGAACCCGGATTATAACAGGAAAAAGGGCCGGATGCAAATCATGTAGACCGGTAAAAATGTAAAATTTTATTTTTTCCTAATTCCTGTAAACCCTATATTATAGCGCCTCAATAGGTTTTCCGGCGCAGTCGGTACGACAGTTACCCCACCTGGATATTGACAGATTACTTTATCTGTGATATATTGGCGTCTGTAAAGGATATAAATGATAAATGCAGTAATACATGTTAGAAATTTTGAGCCAGGCCGGAAAGTGGAAAATTTCCCAAAGCGTTTTTTGTCAACAAGGAACCTTCTGTCGCCGGAAAGGGTTTATCTCACCGGGAAGGATGACAGGAGCAGCAGATGTTTAAGCCTGAACAGTAAAGTAAACGAAAAAAAAATTAATAAATCAATCGCCTATCCTCATACTATAAAGGAAAAGGTTGATAAGATGATTTTAAAGGAGGTTTTAAATGAAAAACTTAACTAAATTGTTAATCTTAAGTTTAGTGTTAGTGTTTGTGTACGTGGGTTGCGCCAAAGAGCCGACACAGGAAATCAACGATGCCAAGGCTGCTATCGATGCCGCTGTAGCCGAAGGGGCCCAGACCTACTCCCCCGATCAGCTCAAAGTGTTGAATGATGATTACACCGCCGCTGTGGACTTAGCCAAAGCGACAACCGGGAAGCTGTTTAAATCCAATGACGAGGCGAAGCAAAAACTGATAAAAGTGAAAGCGGACGCCGAAGCTGTAAAAGCTGAAATCCCCGCCAAGAAAGCCGCCGCCAAGCTCGCTGCCGAAACCGCCCTGACTGAAGCCAAAGCCAAGGTAGAAGAAGCGAAGGTATTGGTTACAAAAGCCCCCAAAGGTAAAGGCCAACAGGCTGATATCGAGGCTTTTAACGCCGACTTAACCGCCCTGGATGGAACCGTTGCCGAAGTGCAAACATTAATCGACAGTGAAGATTATTTTGGTGCAGCCGACAAAGCTAAAACCATCAATGCAAAAGCTGCCGGTATTTCCGAGCAAATTAATGCCGCTATCGAAAAAGTGGCCGCTCTGAAAAAAGGCAAAAAAAGGTAAAATAGTTTGAGAAACTCAATTGAATGCGGATTTTATTATTAATCCCTTTCTTCGTGAGCAGCCTATGGTTCATGGGCTGCAGTGGATCGCCAGTCCCTCCGGAGATACAAAAGGCGGAAGTTCAAAACGCCGCTCTCTGGAGGGCTGGCTCCCCTATCCATGCCGCCCCTGAGTACAGCAAATACAAGGCTGATCTCAGGGAAGCAAATTTCAAATTCCTCAAAGAAAAATCAAAATTCGTTTGGTTCAGAAGATATCGCCCGATTGCCGATGAATTTAAAAAAATTCTAAAAACCGGGGAGCAAATCGGCGAAAAAATTCGTAAACTTAAAGAAGATAATACCAACTATTTTGTAACCCAGCAAGCCAACCTGGCTAAGAGATTAAAGGCCCTTAAGGACGTCACTTTTAAGATAAATGAAGGTCGCCTGGCCAGGGGCGAGCTCATGAGGGCCGAATTGATGCTGGAAGATGCAAAACGGGATTATAAAGCCGAAAGTTACAAAACGGCCGGGAAAAAATTGGATGAGGCGGACCTCCACCTCAGGAATTCGGTGCGAATCCTGGATAATGTGTTAAAGCGGTATAAAGATAATTCCCAGATTAACAGGTGGAGCCGGTGGATAGCCGAGACCCTTTACGAATCCAGGAAGAATGGACGCACCGCTTTCATCGTAAATAAAATCCAGAGGGAACTGATCGTCTATAAGAATGGCTCGCTCATTAAGAAGTTCAGCGTGGGCCTGGGGCGCAACGGCTTAAACGATAAAGCCCACGCCGGCGACAATGCCACCCCCGAAGGCCGCTATAATATTATTAAAAAGCTCCATTCCAGCAAATATTATAAAGCATTATTATTGAATTACCCCAATAATGAAGATAAGAGGCAATTTGAACTGGCCAAAAAAAGGGGGCTTATCCCCAGGAGGGTCAGTATCGGCAACTGGATCGAAATCCATGGGGGCGGCAAGGATTATGTCACCCGCGGCTGCGTCTCCCTGGAGAACCTCGACATGGAAGAAATATTCGCCCTCGCCGCTGACGGCGACCCCGTGACCATTGTCGGTAGTATGGGCTACCCCCATGAGATATTCTCTGCTATTACCGGTGCATCGGAGTTCTTAAATGCCAAAAGGTAAAAAAATTCTCATCATTCTTCTTATCTTCGTGGGTTTCCTGATCTTAGTATTCACTGCCCTCGAAATCGCGGGGTACTATCTAAACGCCGACAACCGTGCGTTTTGGCAGAATTATTTAAAAGACCAAAAAATCGATGCCGACGCTTATAACCGGTTATTGAAAAGCAACGAAAGTCTAAAAAAAAAAATGGCCGGGTATTCCCCCAAGGGCGCTTACCTGGTTATCGATACCGCCTATAATCTTATTTACCTCAGGAAAGGGACCGTTACCTTACGCCAGGCCACTGTTTCCTGCGGGAGCGGCAATCTTCTCGAAGACCTCCAGGGAAATAGGCGCTGGATATTCGATACCCCCAGGGGTGAATTTGCGGTTCAATCGAAACTGAGGGACCCAGTCTGGATAAAACCCGATTGGGCCTTTATCGAAGAAGGAAAAGAAATACCGCCCAAACAATCCGATGAACGGATAGAGGAGGGCGTTTTAGGCGAATATGCCCTGGGTTTCGGCGACGGGTATTTCATACATGGTACTCTCTATACCAGGATGTTGGGCAGAAATGTCACCCACGGCTGTATAAGAGTCGGGGATGACGACCTCAAAGCATTGTACAAGGAAGCGACCGTCGGCACCAAAATATATATCTACTGAAATGGTTTACAAATTAATCGGTCTCATTATTATCCTCGCCATTACCATGGGTGCGGTTTCCTATGTCCCTGAAAATGACGCCATAAATGCGATAGAGGAAAAACTGCTCCTGGATGCAGAGCTTGAGCTGTCTAAAAATCCCGACCTTTACTGCATCATCGATTTAAAAGAGAAAAAAATCCGGATGAAGGCGAAAGGCGTTGTTTTAAGGCAGTGGGAATCCGAGTCCATGCGTTTCTGGGGCAATCCCATCCCGCTGACCCCCCTGCCCCTGGCAAAAAAAAGTACTCTTCACAAGCCAAAGAGGGAGAACATTACGCCCAATGGCAAAGAGGAGAAAAAAGATTCGACGGAAGCCAAAGTACAAGCCTTCGAAATGGGAAGCATGCCTTCTACATATACCCTCATTATCGGCGGCGGAATAAAGGTTTCCATCCGGACGAAACCCGAAACCCGTTTCTTTGCCAGGCTTGCCAATATCGGGCTAAACATTAAATGGTATACCGCCCCGCCCCTGCTCACCTTATGGAACAAGTATAAAAAAAAGAAACCCTTCACACTCATCGATATCGTATTAAAAGATAAAAAAGAAGCCCAGGCCCTCTATTGGACATTTACCGAAGGCGCCCAGTGCATCATTATTCCGCCCAGGGATTTCTTGATGCTGCTGGACTTCGATGCCACCATCGATTAAATTTTTACTTCGGTCCCTTGAAAATCCAATTTATTTATTTTAAAATACATGAATGGATTTCAAAAAAGTTCTCGAGAGATATTTTTACTTTACCTGGTTTATTCTCGTTTTTCCCGTTTTAGTCCCGGCTGAGCATTATAACATTAAAAATTATACCGTCGAGGACGGCCTTCCCCAATCCCAGGTTCATTGTCTTTACCAGGCCGGCAATGGCTATCTATGGGTAGGTACTTTAGGGGGCGGCGTCGGGAAATTCGACGGCGTCACGTTTACCAATTACACCACAAAGGATGGCCTGGCGGATAACCAGGTGCGAACAATTTTCGAGGATGCGGAGAACAAGCTGTGGTTTGGAACCGATAAAGGAGTATGTATATACGACGGGTTGTCGTTTCAGCGCCCGGATGCGGGGAATGTCCTAAGCGAAAGCGTGGTAAGCGCCATCTGCCGGGATAACGCCGGCAACATCTGGATCGGCTCAGACGCAGGGGCCTGGAAGTATGACTTGAAAACATTCCGTCGTTTTACCGGGAAAGACGGCCTGCCGGACGAAGTTATAACATCGATATTGGCGGATAGTAAAGGCAACTTATGGTTCGGGACCGAAACCGGGGGCGCCGCCCGGTATAACGGTACGACCTTTACTCATTTCACAACTTCCGGGGGTCTGGCCAACGATACCGTATATTCCATCCTGGAGGACCGCAAAGGAAATCTCTGGTTCGGGACTTATGGGGGAGTAAGCAAATATGACGGGCAGACTTTCCGGAACTATACGGTAAAAGACGGTTTAAGCAGTAATGCCGTAAAAACGATATTGGAAGACCGTGGGGGTTGTCTCTGGTTTGGCACGGATGGGGGTGGGATATGCAAATTTGATGGAAAAGTTTTCACCTATATTACCGAAAAAAACGGCTTGACCAGTAATGTGATCTGGTCATTACTGGAGGACCGGGAAGGGAATATCTGGATCGGGACGTACAGGGGCGGCTTAAATAAATACAGCGGCGATGCCTTTACCTATTTTTCCTCGAAGGATGGATTGGGGGATGATGTGATCCGGTCGATCCTTGTGGACCGCGCCGGCAATTTTTGGTTCGGCACTTTTAGGGGGGGCGTCGGACGCTTCGACGGCAAAACCGTTACAAATTTCACCCAAAAAGACGGCCTGGCCGACAATTTTGTCCTCGCCATATTCCAGGACCGCAAAGGGAATCTCTGGTTCGGAACTTATAACGGGGTCAGTAAATTTGACGGGAAAAAATTCGTTAACCTGACCCTGGAGAATGGCATGAGCGACAGGGTCATCAGGACAATATTCGAGGACCAGGCCGGGAATATATGGTTTGGAACCAATAAAGCCGGCATCGATCGATACGATGGAAAAACCATAACGAATTTCACCATGAAAGATGGCTTACCGGATAACCAGGTTACAACCATCATTGCTGACGCGGACCGGGAAGGAATAACCTGGATCGGCACCTTAAACGGCATATGCATGTATGATGGGAAAACCTTCAGCGATATTTCTAAAAAATGCGGCCTCAGGCAAAAGAATATTTTTTCGATTATCCCGGACCCAAAGGGCGGCCTGTGGTTTGCGGCATATGGCGATGGAATTCTTAAATACCGGGATGGCGCCTTTCAAATTTTCAGCAGTAATGATGGCTTGATTAATGATAACGTGGTATCGTTATGTTTCGATAATCGCGGAAAATTATGGATCGGTACTGAAAAAGGAATTTCCCGTTTCGATACTGAAATCTATGGACAGACAGGTCAAAAAGCATTCAAATCATATGGCCCCGCAGAGGGTTTTGCCGGCGTCGAATGTATCCACAATTCAATCTGTAAAGACGGCCATGGCAATACCTGGTTTGGCACGATTAAGGGGGCGCTTCGCTACAATCCCTTCAATGAAAAACCCAATACGGTAGAACCTATTACCCACATTACCGGTTTGCGTCTCTTAGCCGGGGGAAAAAGTCTGCTCGATTATGCAGAGGGTATTTCGCGCGAAGACGGTTTGCCGGTTGGACTGAGGTTGCCCTATGATAATAATTACCTGGTTTTCGATTTCATAGGTCTTAGTTTCACCGCCCCCGCTAAGGTGCAGTATCGATATCAATTGGAAGGTTTTGACCGTTTCTGGGCGCCTGGCGGGAAAGGTTCTTATGCCAATTACCCGAATTTACCGCCGGGGAACTATACATTTAAAGTAAAAGCCTGCAACAGCGACGGCGTGTGGAATAAACAACCCACTTCGTTTTCTTTTGAAATAGCCCCGCCCTTTTGGCGGACCTGGTGGTTTTATTTAATAGGGGCTGTCGTCGTGATGGGGAGTATCTATGCTTTCATTAAAATCCGGTTGAGAAAATTGGAAAAGCAGCGGGAAATACTGGAAGAGAAAGTAAAGATAAGCACGCGGGAGATAAAAGAAGAAAAAGAAAAAGTAGATAAAATAAATCTCGAATTAGAAAAACGGGTTCGCGAGCGGACATTGGAATTGGTGACGGCCAACCGGGCTTTGCAGGAAGAGATAACCCTGAAAAAGGAACTGGAAGCCCAACTTCTACACGCACAGAAAATGGAAGCCATCGGGACAATGGCCGGGGGTATTGCCCATGATTTTAATAACTTACTTATGGGCATCCTGGGAAATGTATCCCTTATACTTTCGGACAAAGAGTTCAGCCTGGCCTACGAGGGGGAATTAAAGGCCATCGAGCAGTGCGTTCAAAATGGCGCCGGCCTGACACGCCAGCTTCTAGGTTTTGCCCGGCGCGGGAAATATCAAGCGGTCCCCACCGATTTGACCCCATTAATCGAAGAAAGCTCCAAAATGTTTAATCGTACCAGGAAAGAGATCGTCATTTATGGGAAATATGAACCCGGTCTTTGGCCGGTGGAAGTCGACCGGGGGCAGCTCGAACAGGTAATGTTGAATCTTTTTGTCAACGCCTGGCATGCAATGCCCGGCGGCGGCAATATCTATCTCCAAACTGAAAATGTTACGCTGGTAGAGAATGTGGTGAAGCCTTATGAGCTAAAACCGGGCGATTATGTCAAGATTTCTATTACCGATACCGGCGTGGGTATGGATGAAGCAACCCGGGTGCGAATATTCGAACCTTTCTTTACTACCAGGGAGTTGGGTAGGGGAACGGGGTTGGGGTTGGCTTCCGTTTACGGGATTATTTCCAACCATGCCGGTATCATCGAGGTCCACAGCGAAAAAGGCGCAGGGACTACCTTCACCATTTATCTCCCGGCTTCCCAGAAGGGACAGGTAAAGGAAAAGCAAGCGCCCGGGAAAGAGTATTTAAAGGGTAGGGAATCGATTCTCCTGGTGGATGATGAGGACCAGGTTGTGGATGTTGCGGGAAAGTTATTGGAGAAACTGGGATACAATGTATTGAGTGCCAAAAGTGGGGCGGCGGCGCTGGAGATTTATCAAAAAAATAAGGCTGAAATCGACCTGGTGATCCTGGATATGGTTATGCCCGGTATGGGCGGCAGGGAGACTTTTGAGAGGTTGAAAGAAATCGATCCGCGGGTGAAGGTCCTTCTTGCAAGTGGGTACAGCATCAATGGCGAGGCCGCCGAAATATTGGCGCGCGGGTGCAAGGGGTTCATCCAGAAACCCTTTTCGTTGATGGAGTTATCCCAAAGAATCAGGTCGTTCCTGAACAGCGATAATAATAAGTGATTTCTTCCTTACTGTCCCGTAACCTCCCTTATGAATGTATTGCTGTAATATGGTGATTGCCCACTGCCTGAATTGTGTACCTCGTTCCGAATTAACCCGATAGCCAACGGCGATTATCGCTTCCAGCGAATAACAGGTAACATTCCTGCTAACCTCTCTATTACCTTCTTTTTGAACTACCGAGAAAACCTCGGTAGTTGAATTTTCATTAAGTTCCTCTTCTTTGTAAATATTTTTCAGATGCAGAGAAATGTTATCAGGCGTGCATCCGAATAATTCCGCTATTTTTTTTAAGTCAGCCAGATATTTTCATCGGCGTACAAGACTTCAATATTTACTTTCCCATCCGCGGTTTGGTATACCGTGATCTGATTATCGGGTAATTTTTTTGATTTGCGCATAAGATAATTATATCCTCATTTGAATCGATTTTTTATAAAATTTTTTCATTATACTATGCTATATAAATCAGAACCATAAGTCAAGCGCCCGGGCATCAATCCAGCAATTCTAATTTTGTGGCGCCAGGTAAGTCCAGGAAGAGGGGATGCGCCTCGCTCAGGTAGAGCGTTGAAACTCTTCATCGAAACCCGGTGGGTATTCACTCCCATCCGGTAAAGGTTGACCGCCAACGCCATACGCG